>JBLIRK010000039.1:0-30255 GCA_048569615.1 Thermoplasmatota archaeon
ACAGGCTATCCCGAGGACATGCTTGAGCTGGACCTCGACCTTGAAGCGGACCTTGGCATAGACACGGTGAAGCAGGTTGAGCTATTTGCCCTGGCAAGGGAGAGCTTCGACCTCCCGAGGGATGATTCCATCAACCTGCAGGATCTGAACACCCTGAGGAAGATCATAGAGTACGTCGCGCAGAAGTCCGGTGTCGAGGCTTCGGTCGAGAAGGTTCCGACAAAGGAAGAGGCCGCTGCCCCGGAGAAGATGGCCGAGAAGGACACTTTAGCTCCTGCGGAGGGATCGAAGGAGGCGCCAGCTCCCCAGACCGGAGATAAGTGGGACACGATCAGGAGCAAGGTTGTTTCCATAGTTGCCGAGAAGACAGGCTATCCCGAGGACATGCTTGAGCTGGACCTCGACCTTGAAGCGGACCTTGGCATAGACACGGTGAAGCAGGTTGAGCTATTTGCCCTGGCAAGGGAGAGCTTCGACCTCCCGAGGGATGATTCCATCAACCTGCAGGATCTGAACACCCTGAGGAAGATCATAGAGTACGTCGCGCAGAAGTCCGGTGTCGAGGCTTCGGTCGAGAAGGTTCCGACAAAGGAAGAGGCCGCTGCCCCGGAGAAGATGGCCGAGAAGGACACTTTAGCTCCTGCGGAGGGATCGAAGGAGGCGCCAGCTCCCCAGACCGGAGATAAGTGGGACACGATCAGGAGCAAGGTTGTTTCCATAGTTGCCGAGAAGACAGGCTATCCCGAGGACATGCTTGAGCTGGACCTCGACCTTGAAGCGGACCTTGGCATAGACACGGTGAAGCAGGTTGAGCTATTTGCCCTGGCAAGGGAGAGCTTCGACCTCCCGAGGGATGATTCCATCAACCTGCAGGATCTGAACACCCTGAGGAAGATCATAGAGTACGTCGCGCAGAAGTCCGGTGTCGAGGCTTCGGTCGAGAAGGTTCCGACAAAGGAAGAGGCCGCTGCCCCGGAGAAGATGGCCGAGAAGGACACTTTAGCTCCTGCGGAGGGATCGAAGGAGGCGCCAGCTCCCCAGACCGGAGATAAGTGGGACACGATCAGGAGCAAGGTTGTTTCCATAGTTGCCGAGAAGACAGGCTATCCCGAGGACATGCTTGAGCTGGACCTCGACCTTGAAGCGGACCTTGGCATAGACACGGTGAAGCAGGTTGAGCTATTTGCCCTGGCAAGGGAGAGCTTCGACCTCCCGAGGGATGATTCCATCAACCTGCAGGATCTGAACACCCTGAGGAAGATCATAGAGTACGTTGCACAGAAATCCGGTGTCGAGGCTTCGGTTGAGAAGGTCCCGACAAAGGAAGAGGCCGCTCCCCCGGAAAAGATGGCCGAGAAGGAGACTCTGCCCCCTGCGGAGGGATCGAAGGAGGCGCCAGCTCCCGAGACCGGAGATAAGTGGGACACGATCAGGAGCAAGGTTGTTTCCATAGTTGCCGAGAAGACAGGCTATCCCGAGGACATGCTTGAGCTGGACCTCGACCTTGAAGCGGACCTTGGCATAGACACGGTGAAGCAGGTGGAGCTCTTTGCAATGGCCAGGGAGAGCTTTGACCTTCCCAGGGATGATTCGATCAATCTGCAGGAACTTAACACCCTGAGGAAGATCGTCGATTACGTGGATTCCAAGGGGAAGGTCCCGGAGGGTGGACCGAAGGAGGACAAGAAAGAGGATGAGAGTGCGGCGGAGGTCCCGAAGCTCACCGAGGAGCAGTTGAGGGAGAGGATAAACCGGTGGGTCCTCGAAGCCGACGAGGCTCCGGCGGTCGAAAGAACGGAGAAGAATCCGGCCGACGGGAGGAAGGCGTTAGTCATTGGAGGCGACGAGGGCGTGCTATCCGCTGTTAGGGAGAAGCTGGGTGTTGAAACCGTTCATCTCCCTCAGGGAGAGACTTCCTTCGATGAGGAGGCCGTCAAGGACATCGAGGGTATAATCTGCATCGCTCCCCTTTTCCTGGAGGACGATCCGGACCCTGAGAACTGGGATGGTCTCGGGGCATCCACGTCCAAGCTGCTCTTTGCTTCCTGCAAGGCCATGGACAAGAGGCTCAAGGACGGAGGCTTCTTGTATTCGATAACGGCGATGGGGGGAAGGTTCGCACTGGACAGGTCAGTGAATCCGTTCAACGGGGCGGTATCCGGATTCACCAAGGCCGTAGGCAGGGAGTACCCAGATGCTGACGTCATAGCCCTGGACGTCGATCCCTCCATGGGTCTCGAGGATGCAGTGGAGCTTCTCAAAGCAGAGGTGTCCCGCGGGGACCACCCGCTGGAGGTGGGCTACTCCGGAGGTAAGAGGTACCTACCAGCGATGAGGGTTATAATGCAGCCCCAGGACTTCAATCTCAAGTTTGAAGACGGCATGTCCATACTGGTATCGGGAGGGGGTGGCGGGATCACGGCCGAGATCATAAAAGGCATAGCAAAGAGGGCCAAGGTCAAGCTCCATATCGTTGACATCGCCGAGCTCCTTCCCGATTCTGAGGAGCTCTCCAAGCTCGACGAGGAGGGTCTCGCCAGGAAGAAGGAGGAGATAAGGGATGGCCTGGTCGCCGAGGGAAAGAAGCTCACCCCCGTGATGATCGACCGGGAGTTCGGCAGGATCACCAGGTCCATAGGCCTCCACAATCTGCTCAATGAGTTGAGGTCCTTGGGAGCGGAACCATACTACCACCGCTCCGACATCAGGGACGGTGGGGCCCTGAAGAAGATCGCGGATGAGAACGGTCCCTTCGACGGTATCATCCATGCCGCGGGCATCGAGCAGTCCAAGTCCATCATCTCGAAGATGCAGGAGGATTTCGACAGGGTCTTCGATATCAAGGTAAAGGGGGCAAAGGCGGTCCTGGATGCAACAAGGGAGCACCCGATCAGGTTCTTCCTGACGTTCACATCCGTTGCGGGGAGGTTCGGTAACGCCGGCCAGGTGGACTACAGCTCCGCGAACGACCTCCTGGCGAAACTGAGGGGAGCCCTGTTGAAATATCACCCTGACTGCACCTTCAAGGCGGTGGGGTGGTCGGCCTGGGCAGGAGTTGGAATGGCTAGCAAGGGAGCGGTGAAGACACTGCTCGAGATGGGTGGAATAACTTTCATTCCCGTTGATGATGGCATAGAGTATGCTATCTCCGAGATACTCCACGGCTCGGAGAGGGAGGTATATTATTCCGGGTCCCTCGGACCCATGGACAAGGGAGGTGTGCTGAAATGGTCCGAGGGAGTTCATCCTCCGAGAGAGGTTGAGGTGAAAAAGGTCTTCGAAGCTCCGAATAAAGGACCCGCTCCCCTGATAGATGAAATTGTTGAGAGGACCGATGATAAAATACTAGTCAGGAGATCCCTGGACGGCGTCAGGGAAAGCTTCCTTCCGGACCATTCCATCATGGGTACGATGGTGCTCCCGGGGGTAATGGGACTGGAGATCTTCGGCGAGACGGCGTCCCTTCTGTGTCCGGGTAAGGAGGTTGTGGAGCTGAGGGATGTCCGGTTCAAGAAAGCGGTCAACGTGAAGGAAGGGATGGAGATCTTCGTCGAGGGAGGAATAGTCTCCCGGGATGACGATACCAGTCTTGTGGAGCTGAAGGTGTTTTCCAAGCTTGTGTCCAAGAAGACCAAGAAGGAGGTCCAGGTGGAGCATTACACAGGCCGGGTTTTAATGGGGGGGAGGTCCAGGTCCTGCCAGGAGGTCCCGGATCATCCGATAAGACCAATGAACGTGATGGCCCGGGTGGTAAAAGGAGAGCTGTACCAGCACCTGTTCCACGGCCCGCTCTTCCAGGTCCTTGAGGGTCTCGAGGTCCTCAAGGACGGTGAGCTCCTGGGTATCTACAGATCCCCGGGTCAGCTGATGCATGCTTCCACAGGCTGGGGCAACAACTCCATGGTGACCGCTCCCATGCAGACGGAGTGCGGATTCCAGGCAGCGGGGGCCTACGTGATGGACCGGTTCAAGATGATGGCCCTTCCGGTGAAGGTGGGCTCCATCATCTATCACGACCATACGGGGGTCAGCGACAACGGCGCGGCCTGGGTTCGCTACGAGGGCAGGGAGGACAACACCTTCAAGTTCGATGTGGATTTCATCGATCGGGAGGGCAAGGTCCGCTTCTCGTACAGGGACTACCAGCTCAAGACCCTGATGACAACCAGCGAGGAGCTCAAGGACGATCATTCCGTTCCCTTCGAGGAAGTGATCTCCCCCGTGGACGAGATCAGGGTCTTCAGGATTGACCTTGACAACGTACCGGAGGACCTGGAGGAATACGTCAGGTACTTCGATGAGGACGAATGGAAGGACATGGTAAGGGAAAAGATGACCCAGAAGAGGAGAAGGGAGCATACAATGGGCCGGGTGATTGCAAAGCTTGCGGTTTCCTGGTATCTCTCTACAGAGAGGGGCAGGGTCGTTCCGGTGAGGGAGGTCAAGATCAAAACGGAAGAGAGCGGCAAGCCGTTCGCCATCGTTGGGGGGGAAAGGGTGGAGATATCGCTATCCCACTCCCACAGGTGGGCTGTTTGCTCCGTGGGCGGGCCGGTCCACGGGGTCGACATTGAACTCTCCGAGCACAGAGACCTCTCCTTCGTGGACGAGGCCTTTTCAATGGAGGAGGCACAGCTCATCGAGAAGCTCCAGAAGGAGCTGGACATCGGCGAGAACATGATCCAGACCCTGATGTTCTCGGCCAAGGAGGCCTACCTCAAGAAGACGGGTCTGGGAATGGGAGCGGACCTCAGGTCCGTGGTCTGCTCCGAGGTGATAAGGCTCCCCCAGAAGGGAGGTCTTTCCTTCGAGGTACTGATAATACACGGAGAATTTGAGGCAAGGGTAAGAGCACACATCCCCTCTGCTTACGTGCTTACTGTCAGCGTATGAAGAAAGGTGAAAAGAACGGAAGTGATCATCAATGAACGAAAAACGATCACAACACGATGAGGTCCTCATGAAGAACCGATCATGCAATTTCATGTTCGATGCGGAAGTGTGATACTTTATGGCACACATGGAACCCGATGACCCAAAAACCTGCGAACTTGAGCCGGCCGAGTCTGATATACTGCGAAATTCAAATGATACACACTTCTCACAGGAATTATACAACCAGAGTCTGGCCGCCGTTGCAGATTGGGTTGAGCGATCAGGCGGGGATCCCAAAAAGGCCTTTGTCCGGGTTCTGATCGTAAATAACGGCCTTTCGGCATTGCGGATAATCCAGGGATTAACATCTCTATCGAACCTGATCTCCGGAGGCAAGAATCCCAACCTTATTCAGGCCGTGGCCATCGCCTCCGACGCAGATTGGGTCGGAGACTGCCTGGAAGATGCACAGCAGCGTCCCAACTATCTGAAGGAACCAGATATAATCATTGCCCGCATACCGGGGATGCGGCCAAAGGACACCTATCAAAACCAGGAAGAGGTCATTTTACTCGCTCGGAATTACAAGTGTGATGCAATAGCTGTGGGTTGGGGTCATCTGGCCGAAAATATATCCTTTGCCTCACGGGTGGAAAAAGAGGGGCTCATATTCATCGGACCTGATGCGAAGGCAATGAGCCTGATGGGCGACAAGATCATGTCAAAGCTCATCATGGATGAGGCGAAGGTCCCCATGCTTCCCTGGAACGGCTCCAACATATCTCTGTCCGAGATTAGAAAAGAGGCGGAGGACCCGAAAACGGGTGGCGAGCAAAAGGAGGGCATATCTTCCGAAACGGACCGGTATCGAAAGTTATTCGATCAGGCATATGAACGGGTTGGAGTCAATTCCATCGAATATGCACGGTCCGTCGTTGACTCGATCTCACTTCCCGTGGTGATCAAGGCCACCGCAGGCGGCGGGGGAAGGGGCATTCGTTTCATCACCAATGAAAAGGATCTCGAATCCGGCCTCCAGGCCGCCATATCCGAGGCTTCCGCGGCGTTTGGGAACGGTACTGTATTCATCGAGAAGGCCGCCGATCCCGGCTCGCGCCATGTGGAGGTCCAGATCCTGGCGGATACTGCGGGGACGGTGATAGCTCTCGGCGAGCGTGAATGCTCCATCCAGCGCCATAATCAGAAGCTTATCGAGGAAAGCGGCGATGACATTCCCATAAGCGATACTACAAGGCGGACCCTTAGAGAGGCAGCGGTTGCCGCAGCAAAGGCTGCCAATTATGTCAATGCCGGAACCGTGGAATTCCTTGTGGACAGGGGTGGCAATCCCTATTTCATGGAGATGAACACCCGACTTCAGGTGGAGCATATTGCCACTGAGGCGGTGTTTCCCGGACTCGATCTCGTGGTAGAGCAGCTGAAGATAGCCATGGGTATTCCACTTGATCAGGAATTGATATCGATAAGCGAGTCGCTCACCACCGGAAGGCACGCCATTTCCGTTCGAATAACCGCAGAAAATCCAAATGCGGGCTTCAGCTCTCAAACCGGCACGATAGAAACACTCGACATCCCCAATCTGGGACCGAACACACCACGTGCTTATTTCAGCTTCTCCCAGGGAGGAACCGTCCACTCATTTGCGGACAGTCAAATCGGACATGTGGTGGTCAGTGCGCCTACCCGAGAGTCAGCAAGACAGCATATGGTAGCATTTCTGAACAAATTGAGAATAAAAGGCATCCTGACTAACCTCCTATTCTCATCCGCGATAATGCAGGATGCAGAATACATTGATGGCAAGGGCATCCACGTTAGCTGGCTAAAGCAGCGGCTCGAAGACGCACAATCGAATAGAGGTGCCTCCCTTGGAGGCTCCAAGGTACAGCCGGAGATGGGTCTCGCAGCGATCGCAATATTCGATTATCTCTTCCAGAAGGCGGAATCACAGGATAAGTTCCATGCGAATCTCATATCGTCAAGATCTATCGCTCCCAGGCTTCTTGCGAATACCGGCATGACCCGTGTCAAATACGGCAAGCTTCATCATACGGTTATCGTGCGTGAGATCGCAGACGAGCTTTATGAATTGCTGCTTGACAATGACAGGATCGTGGTCAGGTTCTGGGAACGGTTGGGACCATCTCGTTTCATGATGGAATATGAAGGGATCGTGTACCAGGTTCACCGGATAGATGAGACATCCATAACCCACATAGAGGTGGGCGGGCAGACCATCACTTTCGAGCGAAACCTCGATCCGCATACTTTTCGGGCCCCGATGGCGGGCATTATTTCCTCTGTCGATGTCAAACCGGGGCAGACGGTTGGAGCGAATGACACGTTGTTCACCATGGAAGCCATGAAAATGATCTCATCCCTTGCTTCTCCGCGGCATGCGGTCATCGCAGAGGTATATACAGATCCCGGTTCCATCGTTGAAGTAGGAACACCGCTTCTCAAATTTGCGGAAGAGGAAGATACCGGAAAAGGATCTGTCCCTTCACTAACTCAACTGGAGGAAGAGGGAGCCCGTCTGCATTTCAAGCATGACGTGAACGACCTGTCTTCCAGGCTTGAGAGAAAGTGGGCCGAGGATGGTAATCCCGACATTCCGGTCAATAGCAATGATATCAGAACTGTCATCGGCAGTATCATGCGTGGTTATCAGTTCTCGAACATTTTTTTGGACCTGCTGTTAAAAGAGCTCACGGATATGAAAAAGCGACTCAATGAAGGGCAATGGATCGCCCTTGTCCGGGATACCATAGTGGCATTCTACAAAGATGAGCAGTATTTCAAAGGTTTCATATCCCTTTCGGAAGGACTCTCGATCGCGGAAAAAGAGGATGGAATAATTGGTGAGGAGAAATACGCTCTGGCCAGGTCCCACGGCAATCTGAGTTCCAAGAAGACCGTTCTTTTAAAACTGCTTGAGCCCATTTCTTCCATGGATTTCCAATCCATTGTACCGGACCTTGAGAAGCTGACGGACCTTGGCTATTCCGATAACTACCGCGACCTATCCACCCGCGCGGAAGAGCTCATCCATCTAATTCATCCTCTCCACGAGAAACCGATCGACCTTCATCGGGTTATGGAAGATATTGTCGAGGCACACGAGGCGGGGGACATCTCCCTTCAGAACGATCTGATGAAAAATATCATGGCTGCAACGGAATCAATGGTTTCCGAGCTCATCAGGTATCTCGTAAGCGGCTCGGGATTTGCCCGAAAGATAGCAGGCAAGCTGATCATCCTGCGTGCCTATAGGCGTCATAAGGGACTGACGTGCGAATATGAGCATATCGAGGATGGAAAACGTCTGTACATCTGGCGTTTCAATGATGCCGATACGGATAAGGACCGCATGGGCCTGGTCAGCCTGGTCGAGCCAGGGGAGGGCATCGAACAAAGCCTGTCCCGTATGTATGAGCGCCTTAGGCAGCTATGGGAGGAATCACCGGAGCGGGCCGATCATACGGGAGATGTTCTCGAAATGCTCATCCAGTGGCCCCCGGATATCACCAGCAGCGAAGACCTGGCGCAGCATTTGGAGGATATCGTGAATAACGTGGTGTCGGATGACCATCTCAGACGGATCACATTCGTTGTTCAGATCCCGCAGGACCAGATGCCTGGATTCTTCACATTCCGGCCCGATGAGGAGGGTGGCTTCTCGTATCGTGAGGATACGCTGTGCAGGAACCTTCATCCTTCCCTGACATACCTGCTTAACCTGAAACAGCTTGAATCCCTCAAATCGAACATTGTCAAGCTACCATCTGCCGATCCTTTGATACATATCTTCCATCATCGCATACCGAATCCTCGCGGATCGGAGCTGCCGGATATCGAGAACAGGATCTTCGTGAGGACCGTCATAAGGAACTCCGAGATAACAATGGGTCCCGAAGGTCCATCCTTCCCGGCGGCGGAGGAGGCTTTTGCAACTTCTCTGCGGCATCTGCGTGTGTCATATGCTGCGACAGGGGCACGGTCCCATAACAATCAGATCTATCTGGCTTTCGCAAAACCGATCACACTGTCCTTCGAGGAGTATCAGAAGATCGTCAAACGAATGAACCAGCATATGGGTGAGTATAGTGACGTTGACCTGACAAAAACGGAGATACGCGGCCGTCTCGATTCATGGCAGGCGACCGGCAGGAGTATCGATATGCTCCTTGTGGTCGAGAATCCAACGGGATTGCTAACGGAGATGAAAGAGTACGTGATAACCTCTGATGTTAACGATGGCAAAAAGGTACAAATGCTCCTGCCCTACAATGAGTTTGTCAAGCAGCATAAAGAGCCGGAGTATACACCTTCGGGAAGTCTATGGATGCCTTTCAGCGAACTGATCAAACCGATGAACGCGGTTGACAAGAAGCGCGTTACATGTCGTCAGAAAGGGAAGGCATACGTATATGACAGGCTCTCTCTGCTCCGCAACGAGCTTGCATGCGTGTGGGCCAACTCGGGAAAGGAGAGACCCGAGGGGATATTGACCGCGAAGGAGCTGATAACCGAACCGGATGGAGAGGTGGTGCCGATCGACAGACCGCCCGGTGTGAACGATCTTTCGATCGTTGCTTGGCGTGTCCATATAAGGTCACCCGAGGCAGAATCCGGCCGGGAGTTGATCGTGGTTTCCGGAGATATGACGCTCAAGGGTGGTTCGGTTTCAACGGAGGAGGACGTTCTCTTTGCGGGAGCTGCCAAGATCGCCCGGGACGAGGGTATTCCGTTCGTATATTTCGCGGAGGGCAGCGGTGCCCGGATAGGTCTGGCGACGATAGTGACCCAGCGGTTATCATATGATGACAGGGAAGATGTGTTCTTTGTTGATGAGAGGACATATTCACTTCTGGAACCGCTGGTTGTAGGGCACCGGGATCCGGTGAACGGATCGCGATATATCATTACCTCCATTCTCGGGGGTCTGCCGGACATCAATGTGGCAGAGGAAGATGAATATCTCTACATTTCCGAGGCAACCTACAACCGGTTCAAGGATAGGATGACCGCGCATCCGACAACGGTCACCGTGGGCTCAAAGGAAAAGACACGATGGGTGATCGACTCCATCGAAAAACAGTTCCCTCTTATCAATTTCGAGAACCTGTCCGGTTCGGCAATGATGGCGAGGGCGTGTTCGCTTACCTATCACAGCGTTCCCACCATGGCTGTGGTCACCGATACGTGCACGGGGATCATAGCATACAATGTCCGTCTGTTGAAGCGTATAGTTCAAACCCGGAACTCAGAGATCATATTGACGGGATACAGGGCTCTGAACTCCCTTTACGGGGGGGACGATGTGTATTCCAGCAATCGTGAGCTTGGAGGCCCGCACATAATGGGCCCGAATGGCGTATCCCACCATATCGTGAAAGATGAGAGCCAGGCCTGCAAGACCGTCCTTTCATGGCTTGCCGGAGTTCCGGTCAAACGGGGATATCCCTCTCCGATACTGCGGACAACGGATCCCGTGGATCGGGACATCTCCGGTGCGCTCATCGGACCGGGCGGCCTTATCGAACCGCCCCGACCAGAGGCTGAACGACCCGTGCCTTATGATTCGATGGAGCTTGTTCGCATCATTTTCGATAAAGGCTCCGTTGAGGAGGCCATGGAGGAGTGGGGCGGCACGGTTCATGTGGGTCGTGCTACCATCGGTGGCCATCCCGTAGGATTCATCTCCGTCGAGACAAGAACGGTGGAGAAGGTCGTTCCGGCCGACCCTTCGATCGAGGGATCGGCACCGGTTCGGATCAACCAATTCGGACAGGTATGGTATCCCGATTCCGCTTACAAGACCTCACAGTGGATACAGTTCATGAAGTATGAGCGGAGACCGATCATTATCCTGCCCAACTGGCGCGGATTTGCCGGTGGCAAGATCGATCTTTACGAAGAGATAATCAAGTTCGGCGCCACGATAGTTGATGAACTTGTCTGCTTTGACCTGCCTGTCATCCTGTATTTCCCTCCTTTCGC
Source organism: Thermoplasmatota archaeon (assembly GCA_048569615.1). Classification (GTDB taxonomy): domain Archaea; phylum Thermoplasmatota; class Penumbrarchaeia; order Penumbrarchaeales; family Penumbrarchaeaceae; genus JAYEPK01. Next base: position 10,900 of record JBLIRK010000039.1, read on the forward strand.
CGAGCTTCGAGGAGGGGCCTGGGTGGTCATCGATTCACAGATCAATCCCGACAGGATCGTCCTTATTGCCGATGAGCACGCCACCGGTTCGATCCTTGAGCCCTCCGGAATGGAGTCGGTTCCCCTTATCCAGAGACAGATCCAGCGTGACATGATACAGCAGGATCCCGTACTTTCGGAATTATACGGAAACCGTACAAAGTTCGCAACACAGATGGATCGGATCAAGAAAATCGATAAGCAGATAGAGGAGCGGGAGCGGGAGATCTGGCCGAAATACGTAAAGAAATGGACCAAGATATTCAGATTGCACAATACAGCTGAGCGCATGGGAGCCATCGGGATCGCGAGCGAAGTAGTACCGACATCGAAGGCCCGCGAGGCGATCTACAGAGCTCTCATGAACGGATTGAAAAAAGACGTCAGTGAGTAGACGAATTGACATGGCCCCTCTATCAGTAGAGAGCTCGGTCCGAAGGAAACGAACATGCTTTATCCCATGAGGGAGTAAGGGAGCGAGGCATCCTGCAGTAAATGTTGGGAGTACATTGACAAGAGATTAGTAAGGCGAATGATATCATTGAATGGGATCATTCATGCAGATAAGATGCGAGAGGGTCGATATCTCGACCGGTGGAGAGAAGGTAGCATTCTTCCCAGACAACATGGCGAGATCACTCGACCTGCTCCCCATGGATAGGGTAGAGCTCCTCAGCGTCAAGGACATAGGAACGAAGCACACCGCCATGGTCCAGTTCTGGTCCTCCCTCAAGGACAGCGTCGGCCTCTGCAGGGAGCTCTCCGATGCCATGGGCATTCATCAAGAAGGCTTCATCGTTGTCAAACCCATTCAAAAGCCCCCTTCGGTATCCCACATCATAGAGAGGATGAACGGGAGCGAGCTCACCGGCCCCCAGATAATGGAGATCGTGGGCGATATAGTGGACGATTCGCTCTCCGAGGTCGAGCTCTCCTGCTTCGTCACATCGTGCACCATGCAGGACCTCTCCATGGCGGAGCTCTACAATCTGACGAGATATCTTGCGGAATCCGGCGATGTCATTGAATGGGATGACGAGATAGTAGCAGACAAGCACTGCACCGGAGGGGTGCCCGGAAACAGGACCTCGCCGATAGTGGTTTCCATCGTCTCCTCCCTGGGAATAAAGATACCCAAGGCTTCCTCCAGGGCCATCACCTCTCCGGCAGGGACCGCAGATGTTATGGAGACCATGACGAAGGTCGCCTTCTCCATGAAGGAGATATCCCAGATAGTGAAGAGAACGAACGGCTGCCTCATCTGGGGGGGTGGCCTCAACATTGCCCCCGCTGATTCCAGGCTGATAAAGGTGAGGAAACCCATAAATTCCAATCCGGAGGGGCTCCTCATCTCCTCCATACTCTCCAAGAAGAAGGCCATGGGATCGAAGTATGTACTTATCGACATGCCCGTGGGTCTCGAGACCCGGTACCATTCCCTGGGAGAGGTCCGGCACATGGCCCAGAAACTCAAGAAGATAGCTGCAAGACTGGGAATGAGATCCGAAGTGGAGATAACCTTCGGGGACGAGCCGATAGGAAACGGAATAGGTCCCGCATTGGAGGCAAGGGATGTTCTGAAGGTACTCATGAAGAGGCCTGACGCCCCCGAGGACCTCAGGGAAAAGGCGCTTTGGCTCTCCGGCAAGCTCATCGATCTTGTGGGGCCCGACCACTTCGGGGGGAGCCACAGCTCTGGAGACGGCCTTCAGATGGCCAAGGAAGCGTTGGATTCCGGAAAGGCACTCACGAAGTTCATGGAGATCATCTCCGCCCAGGGAGGGGATCCTGAGATCAAGCCGGAGGATTTCAAGATCTCCCCGCACACGATCGAGATCAGATCATCCGAGGAGGGCATCCTCACCGATTACGACAACAGGGTTCTGGCAAAGGTCGCCCGTCTTTCGGGGGCCCCGGGCAATCAGGGAGCCGGGATAGACCTCTACAAGAAATCTGGCTCAAGGGTGAGCAGGGGCGAGCTCCTGCTCAATATCCATATGGGGAGCGAGGAAAAACGATCACTCGTCTATGAATTCCTTAGCAAGAACAGAATATATACGGTCAACTGAACCTCAGACCGGTGTCCATTTCAGGATCTCCTTGTCATTCCTGATCTGGGTGAGCGTGGCTTCCGAATAGGTCTTGAACCTGTTCCTTCCCGAATGGCGTCTGAGCTCCGAGAAAATGGCCTCCATGTCCGCCTCCGAGAATGTCTGCTCCAAGGCCAGACAGCGGTACGGGCTTGTCGGGGATGGCCTGTCGTGGAATATTATCAGGATCGATATCCTGTCAGCGGCCTTCACCCTGTAGGCGATCGTGATATCCTTCAGCGGTATGCGGCCCTTTGCGAATCCCTTCTTGTATTGAATGCTGGCTCCGTCGATGGATATCCTATGACCCTTGAAGGTGGCAAGGACAGAGATGGATATCAGGAGCGAGAGCAGAAAGAGGACAAGGAGGAAACCCCACCAGGAAACGTGAGTGAGCGATATGAGGAACAGGATGCCGATAACAGCCGGCAGAACGAAGGCAAGTATGACCACCCCCGTCCTGTGAAGCGGCGGCAGATTCTTACAGGAGCCCCTGTATTCCCTCATTGTTTCAATATCCGTTTGAAGGTATAAAAACCCTGACTTGGTCTGGGGGGACCCCCGGGATCACAATTTTCCACTCCTCACGCCCGGAGGCTCCTTCATCCAGGTCGTCTCCTCCTGCGGCTCCTCTTCCTCCTCAACCGTCTCCCGTTTTGCGAACCATTTCTTACGGGATCTTTCCACTCGCTCCTCTTCCTTTGTAGGAAGGTTCTTCCCTGGTATATCGGCACTCTCCTTCTCCTCCCTGAAGAACCCCTCCATCATCATGCCCTTGGAGGGTTTGATCTGCCTTCTGATCGAGTAGACCAGGATGGGGGCCGGGAGGAGGATAATCAGACCGGCGATGGTGAGGTATAGCGAAAGCCCATAATCCTGCGCCTCGCTCACCTCGGTCCGCTGATCAGCGGAAAGATATTCCTGGGTAAATCCGTCCTCGGCCATTAAGGCTCCCGAAGGGTCGGGGGGGAGCGCATTTATGTACATCAGCAGCCCGATGAAGATGATCACGAGGGGAATTATGGCCAGTGTGCCCTGGATGTATCCCGGAACGAACCTGATGTAGACGCCGATACCCGCGATCAGGGCAAGAACAAGCGAGGCTATGCCGAAGGCCATGCCGTATGTGAGCGCTTCCCCTCCCCTCTCGAGGTCGTCGGCGTATGTGGCGGTGGTCGAGTTGTATTTTTCCAAAGCCACGGGAACGTAGGGGTCCCAGAGCCCTATGTACATCCGCGCTTCCCTGGCACCGTAGGTGATCTCCACCTGCCACCAGTCGCTATCGGCATCCGATGGATCCCCCTTCTTGATGTCCGACCTCACATATTCGTCGGTCAGAAAGGCGGAAACGAAGAGCGTCAGGGCGAGAAGCGTTAAGAAAAGGGCGGCTACGGTCCTTGCCTTGGTCCTGTCGATCATCTACCTCACTTCTCACCGGGTAAAACCCGACAATGGACTTAATCGTTTCCGGTATCATGCCACGCGAGGTTCACCTTTGAAACCGTCCTTCTGAATGCCCCTTCATGACAAGGGCGATCGAGGAAGGGACACGGGGAGGGCCAGGAACAGGACGCTCTTGGAAATGAGACGGCTGGCCCCAAGAGAGTCCATCGAGATAAATGTTATAAATGATGCCCCGTTAGACCCCCAAAAGGTGGACCAAATGGTCAAGAGGGAAGACATCCAAAACATCATCGTCGCGGGAAAGTCCGGGGCGGGGAAGCAGCCAAGGATCGACGTGCTCGTCAATGAGTTCGGATTTGCGCAGCTATCGACGGGGAACATATTCAGGGAGTATGTGGGAGCCTTCGACAGGAGCGGTTTCAAGGGGAGCCTCGACAGGTTCTACGATCCGGAGAAGGACACATTCATCCCTGACAGCGAGATAACCGCTGCCATAAAGGAGCAGCTCCCCGACCTGGAAGACGCAAGGCCGGTCATGCTCGGGCTGAAGGCAAAGTACTTCATGAACACGGGACGTTTCGTCCCAAACCGGTCCACCAACGAGCTCTTCAGCGAATACTTCTCGAAGGGGGACTACAGAGGCTTCGTTCTGGACGGTTATCCGAGGACCCCGGACCAGGCCAGATTCCTCCTGGATCTGGTCAATGAGAAGGGGACAAAAATAGACATGGTGGTCCTCGTCAATAACTCGGACAAGCTGATCATAGAGAGGACCATGGGAAGGCGGATATGTTCTTCATGCAAGAAGGTCTATCATATCGAGTTCAAACCATCCAGGGACAATGTCCACTGCGACGACTGCGGATCGGAGCTGATCCAGAGGGCCGACGATACTGCCGAGAAGATCCAGATGAGGCTCGCGGAGTACTACGACAAGGTGATCCCGATGCTGACCATCATTGAGGAGGCCGGGATACCTGTTGTTACCGTTGAGGGCAACCTCGAGGTCTTCACCGAGGAGAACGTCAAGAGATCGGTCATGGAAAAGGTCGATCCCCTCATCCAGGGATGAATCACCGGAGCAGGGCCTTGACGAGGGTCAGAAGATCGGCATGGACCTCGAACCGTCCGTCCTCCGGATCGGCGGTGTCGCCCGTCAGGACCATTGCCGCACGGCAGCCGGCCCTGAGACCCGCTTCCATGTCCGTGTCGGGCCTGTCACCCACCATCAGGACATCACCAGGTTCTAGCTCCATCTCATTGAGGGCGAGCTCAGTGGAGAAGCTTTCGGGTTTTCCGACGACCACGGGCTCCACCCCGGTGCAGGTCTCGATGGCCGAGATGATGGCTCCGGCTCCCGGCAGAACTCCGCCCCCTTCCGTTGGAAGCGTCGGGTCCCTGTTCGTCGCAACGAAGACCGCACCGTTCCTGACCGCGGCAAGAGCATCCTCGAGCTTGGCATAGTTAAATTCCCTGTCCAGACCTGCGACCAGGAAGTCTAGGTCATCGATACCGGCCCCTGTGCCGGCCCCGACGACATCATGGCCGTCCCCTATCAATTCTTCCGAAAGACCCCGCTCTCCGACGACCAGGCATTTGGACATACCGTTCCTTGCCAATATCCACTTGGAGGCTGCCAGGGCGGATGTGACAACGAGACCCGGTGGGAATCCGAGTCCCACAAGCCGGTCAAGAAGCACATCTTTCCTCCTCGTCGAATTGTTTGTGAGGTAGCAGATCCCGATACCAGCTTCATGGAGCATCCCGGCGGCTTCAAGTGAACCCGGCACCACCTCCTTCCCCCTTAGAAGGACCCCGTCGATGTCGAGGATGATCCCTTTCAATTCGGATCCTCCTTCTGCCTTATTGCAAGATAGGCATACATGATGTCCTGTACGACCATGTCCGGATACCGCTCGTCTCCCGGCCGCACCCCCTCATCAACGATCCTCTTCAGCTCATTCTTCCCCCTGCCCGTGAGAACCAGAACTGCCGAGCATCCGGCCCGATGTGCGGCCTGGACGTCCTTGATATGGTCTCCCACCATGTAGGACCGCTTCAGGTCTATGTCCAGGTCCCGTGCCCCTCTCAACAGCATTCCGGGTTCGGGTTTCCTGTCCACATGCATTGTCCTGTACCGTTCGATGACGGCCTCGGAATGATAGGGGGAGAAATAGACACGGTCCCAGGGAGGCTCCCCCCCGAGCCTTTTGACGATCTCCTCCATGAGGGCAATGAATTCCTCTTTGCCGTACAATCCCTTCCCTATCCCTGCCTGGTTAGTTGTAACGACCAGCAGGAAACCCATGTCCCTGAATCCCTCCATTGCCTCCTTGACTCCCTCTATGATGGACAGCTCCTCGATCTTCCACAGGTGGATCGTATCATGGTTGATCACTCCGTCGCGGTCAACGAAAACAGCCCTGTTCCTTCCATCGCTCATTGGCGGGGCTCTCCTGGTACCATCATCGGGCTCGTCGCTGATCCTGAGCCTCTCCATTCTCTCTATAAGGTCCATTTATCAAACCTCAGTAGGGTATTTTCACGTTATGCGGGGATGTTGATGTATTCTGTTTCGAGAGGTCCACGAGGACGTCCCCTCCCTGGGGTATGAGGCTGTATATGTAGGAAATTACGAAGTCCCCGTTCTGATATCTGTTGAAGACATTATCCGTGAAGAGACCCGTAGAGGAGATGTATGTTACCGAGCCATCCCCTGCGTCGTATTCCACGGAGATGTTGCCGTAGGGAAGGAACCTGTCCGGCGGATCGTTGTCCATCTGCCAGTTGCCGTTCACATCCTCTACGGTGAGGTACTTTGTCGTCCAGATGACCGGCCGTCCGGGGCCGTCGGACATGAGTCCGTTCGGGGAATGGACTAGAAGGGAGTAGCGGGTGCCGAAAATGGATTTAGTATCTCCCTTTATAAAACTGAGATTGTATTCGTATCCCCTGTCGGAGCCCTCGGATTCGGAGAACAATTTGTCAACAAGGTACCTGTTCCCCGTGAACTCCACATTGCCTCCCGTCCTCCCGTAGAGGTATTCGGTTATCCTGTTGGCATTGGTCCCGTCATCGGCGATTATTATGTGGCCGCCCCTGTCGAGGAACTTGCCCATATCCACCAGTTCCGATGAGTTCATCTCCCTCTGGATCCCTATGAGGATGTAAACGGTCTTCTCTGGATTCGATACGTCATCCAATTCCCCCGTTCCCTTGACCTCCTTGTAGTCGAAATACTCATATCCGGAAACGGTGGCCTTGAAATTGGTAAGATCCCTCCAGGGACCCTTTTCCTCATCGCCGCCGTTGTTGCTCGTGTCCCGGGGGAAAACAACGATGATCAGGATTACGATCACCAGAAATGCCAGCCCGATGGCCAGAAGCAGGGATTCCGTGCTCCTTTTTCCCTTTTCCTCAGTCACGGCTTGCAATTTGACCCTGTATATTTCTAACTTTTGGGGACAAGTGATGGATGTTCACAGCAGATCCCCGATGCCGGCATAGAGGTTCCTTCCCCCTCCGATGTGAAGAAGGGGCTCCGGCCAGCGGATTCCATCAGCGTCCCCGAGCTCCTCGGAAACGGAAGCATGTAGCACCTCTCCGACGACAACGTGGTGGTCACCGGCCTCCTTGCTCCAGACGAGCCTGCATTCAAGGTTCGCTGGACATTCTCCTATTCCGAATGGGGCTACTTTCCTGCTCCTGATGGGAGTAAGTCCAGCAAGTTCGAACTCGCTCCTGTCCCTAGGAAGGGCCTTTGCTGTGAGGATGACCTTGTCTTTCAGGGACGGAGGGGGGATGCAGACCACGAATTCCCCGGTGTCCATGATGTTCTTGAATGTGTCCCTGGTCTTGCGGATCGCCACTCCAAGTAGTGGAGGAGCCATGGAAATGGGCATGTGCCATGCGTAGGGAGCCGCGTTCTTCACTTCTCCATGGAGTGTTGAGAGGAGCACCACGGGCATCGGAGGGGTGGCCTTGAGGAAATCACTGCCTGTAAGGTCCATTTTCTCACCATCGGTTCAAAGCCGTTAAGTTATATCACACCTTTTACCCCGCATGCTCAGGGAACTAGTCAAGAAGAATAGAAGCTGCAGGAGGTTCTACGGGAATCATACGCTTTCCAGGGATGACCTGTTGGACCTGGTCGACCTCACGCGTTTCTGCGCCTCCGGGGCAAATATCCAGCCCCTGAAGTACATGCTGTCCTGGACCAAGAGCACCAACGAATTGATATTCGAGCGCCTTCACTGGGCGGGATATCTAAAGGATTGGAACGGTCCGGAGGAGGACGAGCGCCCGACCGGATACATAGTGATACTGCTGGACAAGGAAATCGCATCGAACGCTTTTCTCGATCACGGGATCGCCGCCCAGACGATTCTACTCAGGGCGGTGGAAAAAGGGCTCGGAGGCTGCATGATCGCCTCCATAGACAGGCCGGAACTGAGAGAAGACCTATCCATCCCGGACAGATATGAGATCCTGCTCGTTGTCGCCCTGGGCGAGCCGAAGGAAAGGATCGTCGTCGAGAACGTGAAGGAAGGCAATATCAGATATTACAGGGACGAGGAGGGTGTTCATCACGTACCGAAGAGGTCCACGGACGAGCTGATATTCGAAAAAGACGGAACGAATTAAATCCCGGGGGAGAATCAGCATTGGTGAAAAAAGGCATATGGTTCTCTAGAATAGTCGCCCTCCTGACAGCTGTGATGGTCCTGTCCGCCTTCGGATCGATGCTTCTCTCACCTGTCATATCGAAGTTCGTCAAACCGCTTGATGAAGGGGAATGCGACGAATGCCACAACGGTTTCGAACCATACGAGCTGACGATAGATTCACCCGAGGAGGTTCCCGTAGACCACGAGTTCGAGTTCAGGATCAGAGTGGAGAACAACTGGAAGCATGATATCGATTCGATAGTTATGTGGGTGGACGACTCCAACCATCCGGGTATCTCTCCCGTTGAGGAGATCCCTGGCTTCATGGAATCCAGCTTCACTGGTAGCGTCAACCGTTTTCAAACCCAAGAGCACCCGTTCGATGGGGGCCCCATCTCACCGGATAAACTTACTGTGTCACTCGAAGGCGATGACGGTCTGTTTGGTTTCAATAACCTGGACATGGAAATTGAGGATTCAACCGGGAATATATGGACATCGGACGGGCCTGATGCAGACGAGGAAATCGTAATTGAAGACGGAGGGATCTCGGGTTCCTATACGGTAAAGATCATACACGTAATGGGAAGGGGAACGATCTCCTACACTTTATCCTTAAGCGCTGTTTATCGGGAAACCGGGGCGATGATATTCGATTCCATCTCATCGATCAGCCCAGGAGAGAAAGGCGAACTGGCTGTCTCATTGATATCAACCGAATTGTCGAAGGGCTCATTGAAAGTCTATATCGAGAGCGAGGTGAGCTACGACCATAGGGACGGCATGAGGTCAGAGATGTATACAGAGGAGATGAGCTATGAGATAGTGGTCGGTGACGAGCTTATTTATCACCCTCCGAAGGACAAGATGTCCGCCAGTGAGATGATGTGGGTAACGGGAAGGGTCCTCGGATTTCTCACTGCCGCCCTCTTCTTCCTTTCCTTTTTCACAGGAGGTTCGATCAATTCAGTGAAGCAATGGCTGGACAGGAGGATGAAAAGGAGGAAGGAATGGCACTGCGTCATTGCCTTCACGACCGTTATATCGGCAATTGTCCACATGATCATCCTGTACTCGGGCATCTACAGCAATACCTACAAGGGATTGGGATTGGGAATGACCGCCACCATATTCATGTTCCTCATAGGTGTCTCGGGCATGTTCAGGCGGAAGCTGATAAGCAGGTTCGGGGAGAAGAAGTGGAGGAGGTTCCATTTCTGGCTCTCAATAGCCGTGATTATGATCTTCGTAATCCACGCAGTGAAGGAAGGGACCGACCTGGCCTTTTTAAGGTGGTGGTGAAGTGCCGCATTATCTGGATTCATGGCTGCTCTTCATACATCCTCCTTTAGCAATATTGGGATTTCTTCTCGCAACCTCACTTTTCTTTTCTCTTATCATGTATCAGACCAGAAGGTCCTACAGGACGGTTGTAAAAAGGATCGCCCTGGCAACTTGGCTTCTCTCCCTTTTTGGTCTTGTCGCCGGAATGGTCTGGGCGCAGATCGCATGGGGGAGCTATTGGTCATGGGATCCTAAGGAGACATCGACGCTTCTCTTTTTCATGACATTGAGCTGTTTATTGTATGCTTCCATTCGCAATTATTCAAGGAGAAGAATGATGGCGCTGGGTACTATCCTCATGGGATTGATGTTCATCACCATAGTCATCCCATATGTTGTTGAGAGCCTCCATGGTTACGCCTAGGAGAAATGAATTATACCGATCCTCCTTATCTTGCCCGGAGGTGGAACAAACGAAGATATGCATGATATCGTCGGAATACCCTCCGAAATGGGGAGGAGTGGGCGTATGCGCCTATTATCTCTCCACCTGGATGGCAAAGAGGGGCCACGAGGTCCATGTTGTTACCAGGAAGCAGGGTATCGGATACAATTCCTCCCATGACAATATCAGCATACATCCTGTCCCCTGGCTCAGGGCTCCGATGCTGTTCACCCTCTCATTCGGTAAAAATGCGGTCAGGTGGATGAAAGGTTCGGGGATCGATTTCGACCTTGTTCATGTCCACTCGAACATGGCCTTATTGAGGAAGGAGCAATACGATCGGATCGATATCCCGCTGGTTTCCACCATGCATGGGACCTGGAAAGGGGAGCGCTCCACGATATCCCTCAAGGACCTCACATTCTCACTGTCATCCGTCAACGACCTTGCAATCCAGTACATAGGTCCGCGAATGGACAGGTACGAGGACCTGGCCCTGGAAAGGTCCAACGCCGTAATCGTGGAATCCCTTTCCGAATGCAAGGACATCTCGGGGAGGGGGGTCAAGAACCGTTTCGACAGGATGATAAGGCTGCCCCCCGGCATAGATGTCGATGAGTTCTCCCCCGAAAAGAGAGATAATGGTCTCTGCCGGAAATACGGCATCCCTGAGAGCGACCGGCTGATAGTCAGCGTCGGAAGATGGGCCGCAAGGAAGGGAATAAGGGAGGTCGTCTCCGCTTTCGAGATGATATGCAGGGAATGCAAGGACGTGACCATGGCCCTTGTCGGTTGGGGTCCAATGGAGAGAGAGATCAACAACAGGCTGAAGAAGGGAGCCTTCGGGAAGAAGGTCAAGGTACTCCGTTCCCTTCCGTTCCCCGAGATGCAGGCTCTGGTGGCCACCGCCGATGTGGCCATGCTGCATTCGTACTGGGAGGGATTCGGATTGACAGTGGGCGAAGCCCTTTCATCGGGTACTCCAATAGTCTGCACTTCCGTGGGGGGAGCTCCGGAAATGGTGCCCGAGGACTGCGGCAGGCTCGTAAGAGTTGGTGATGTCAAGGGCCAGGCGGAAGCTGTCCTGGAACTGCTCTCCACGGAGAACCTGGATGAGATGGGTCTCAGGGGGAGGGACCATATCATCAGGAACTTCTCCTGGTCCCATGTTGCGGAAAGGACCGAAGAGCTTTACAGGAGAGTGGCACAGGACCCGAAGAACGAGAAGGGAGACCTGAAGGGTTTCAAGAGGTGCCCGAAGGGTTAGTTCTTACGCACCATCGGCAACGTATTAATACATCGATTTTTTTGTTACAGCATGGCCGAGGAAGGGGCAGGTCGGGGGATCGGTATGGATTCCCGTCCCGAAGAAGGGGAAAGATCCCTCCTTCATCGTCTCTTCGAGACGGACCTGGATAAGAAGGACAGGACCACGAAGGTCTTCCAGTTCTTCTTCCCCTGGGTCATATTCACCGTGGCCATGGTCCTTACCGTCGGAATACTGACCATGTGGAAGAGCTGGGATTACGGAAAGAACCTTTTGGATGTGTGGATATTCTACACGCTCCCGCCTGCGGGGAAGGAAACCATCATACCAAAGGTAGTTCTTGATATTCATTATCCCGTACCCGGTTGGCTCGCCGGTATCTCCACTTCAATAATTGACAGCGTAGTCTCACTGTTCCTGATATGGAACTACGATTGGGTCAAGAGACTGCCTGTCCTGGGTCCGGCCCTGGAGAAGACGGAGGCGAAGGGCAGTCAGAAGGTGGCGAAGTCCAAGTGGTTCAGGAGATCGACCTTCATAATGACCACATTCTTTGTTTTCGTTCCGTTCAGCGGGTCCGGAGGGGTGGGAGGTACGGTTTTTGGAAGGATAGTGGGGATGAAGCCTTACAGGGTCCTTCTTGCCGTTGTCATCGGCTCCACGATGGGTTCGACCGCCTTCGCGATTGCTGCGGAGAGGCTGCAGGACGTTCTGGGCAGTAACAATCCGGTGATATCCTTCATATCGAACCTCAACATGCTTCAAGTTGTGGTGGTCATCCTCGTCGTGGGTTTCCTTGTCTACACTGTCAGGAATCCGAAAATGGCCGCAATAAGGACCACAAAGGTCGTGAGCCAGGCGCTTGATATATCCGAGAAGGCGCTCGAGGAGGCCGAGAAGCAGAGGAAGAACGTTACCAGGGCAACCATCAAAGGCACCAAGACCACCATAAGGACTGTGGGTAAGGTCAACCGGACCCTTGCGGACATAAATATGGAGGTCGCCACCGCCCCCATGTACCTCATGGGAGAAGAGGGAAAGAAAATGGCAAGGTCCACAAGGGAGGCCACCAAGAAAACGGTTGATGATGCCCACAAGGCAGCCGGATCGGCCATAGACATGACCCTGGACGCGGGAGAGCAGGCCAGTGATGTGACATTCAGGACCGCTAAGAAATTGACGATGGAAGGTATCGGACACACCAGAAAAGGTTGGAACGAGGCCGGCAAGGTCATCCTGAAGGGAGGGGAGCAGCTGGAAAAGGTCGTGAAGAAGAACAGGAAGGAGGATGAAGGTCCCTAAGGAGCCGAATTCAACCGTTTCATCACTTTTTAGGCTTGCTTGGAATAGATATTTATGCAATGTTCCCATGGAACCGCCATGGAGACCAAGAGGATTCTTGTCACCGGCGGAGCCGGTTTCATAGGGAGCCATGCGGTTGATGCGCTGCTTGAAAGGGGCCACGAGGTCGTGGTGTACGACGATCTTTCATCGGGGAGCAGGGATTTTCTATCCCACTGCATGGATGACATCCAGTTCGAGGAGAGGGACCTTGTCTCGGACCGGGGGATGGTGGACTTGCTGAGGGATATCGACCATGTCTATCACATAGCGGCGAATCCGGATGTGAGGGTGGGTGCCGATGATACATGGATTTCCGTGGAGCAGAACATCATCGCCACGTACAACCTTCTGGAGTCGATGAGAAGGGCGAGGCCCGAAGGACCGGCACCGATCTCCTTCACCTCCACCTCGACGGTCTACGGCAATGCCGCTGTCCTGCCGACACCGGAGGATTACGGCCCCCTCATGCCGATATCGCAGTACGGGGCGAGCAAGCTGGCGGCCGAGGCTCTGGTTTCTGCCTTTTCCGACAATTTCGGGATCAAGGCCTCTGTCTTCAGGTTCGCAAACGTCGTGGGATCCAGGTCCACCCACGGCATCCTCTTCGATTTCTATCACAAACTGAAAAAGGACCCAAAAAACCTGGAGATACTCGGGGACGGCCTTCAGAGGAAGTCCTACATCCATGTATCCGACTGCGTCGAGGGAGTGATCCACGCTTCCGAGGCCCAGGAGACATCCTTCGAGTATTACAATCTGGGCACCCCCGATTTCGTGGTCATCAACGAGATACCCGACATAGTAACGAAAGCGATGGGGCTCAAGGGAGTGAGGTACCACTATACCGGTGGCCACAGGGGGGCAGGCTGGAAGGGCGATGTCAAGTACATGTCCCTGGCGGTGGACAAGATCCTCAAGACGGGATGGAATTACAATTTCAATTCAAAGGAGTCCCTGGAGAAGGCGGTCAGGGAGATCATAGAGGAATTGGAGACCCGGTAATTGGCCTTAGCCGAACCAAAGCTCAAATCGAAAACCCCCATAAACAAGTTTGTAATGCAAACCTATTTATATTGCAGACGCGCATTGCATACCGAGGTGAGAGAAATGCCGGACAAGAACCTCGACAGGCTCGAAGCAAGGATTTGGACATCATACTTCCAGGACGGCGTCTGGGACATTTTTCTGGGTGCCATGATGCTCACAATGGCCCTGAGGACGTTCGTGGACCACTGGATCGTTTCAATAGCTTTCTTTCCCCTTGTGGTAGGAATGATCTTAGTTAAAAGATTCGTTACGGCGCGGAGGCTTGGCTACGTGAAGTTCTCGAAAAGGAGAAGAAGAAAGCGCATAGCCATGTTCCTGGTCATTTTATCCGCCAATGTCATCACGCTGGCACTTCTGATCGTGGGCATGTTCGGAGTGGATCCATCGGTCAGCGTCAGGGTTGCTGTGATCGGGGGTCTTGTTTTCCTCAGCTTCTCCGCAGTGGCCTATTTCCTGGATTTTTTCAGATTCTTCATATGGGGGGCGCTTTTCACACTCGCTGTGATAGCAACCGAGGTATTTGGAATGGAGATGGGCTCCTATCTCTTCCTCGGCTTTGGGTCGACGGCAGTGCTCGTGGGTATCGCTTATTTCATTGCATTTCTCAGAAAGTACCCTGGGGAGAAGGGGGTGCCGATGAATGGCTAAAAGGTCCGACGGGGTACTCGATTGGTCCGTAGAGGACATCGACAAGATAGTCCATGAGCCGGCGCGCTTCAGGATACTGTCTGTCCTCTATGTCGTTGACAGCGGTGATTTTCAGTTCCTGATGGCGCAGACAGGTCTCACTAAAGGCAACCTGAGCTCCCACATGACCAAGCTCGAGGAAGCTGGTTACATAAGGGTGAAGAAGGATTTCGTCGGAAGAAAACCCCACACCATGCTTGGTATTACCAAGAAGGGAAGGAGAGCGTTCGAGAGTTACAGGGAATTGATGTGCAAGGTCATAGGAAATTGATTTTTTCGCTTCCAAACGGCTTTCTTGCTGCATTCTTCAGGCTACCTTTGGAAAATATGAAATATGTTTCCCGGCAATATATACCCGGCTCCCATGCTGAATATTCCCTTACAGCGGGAGCTAACGGAAGGAGGCATACCAATGACCATCATAGTCAACAAGGAGGATGGAAGCTACCAGAAGTTCGACAGGTCCAAGATCGTGGAATCCCTTGTTGCCGTCGGGGTCGACCACAAGACCGCCAAGAAGATGGCCAAGGAGATCCATGAACATCATGGAATATCGGAGCACGAGATCAAATCCAAGTTGTTCGAAATGCTGGACAAGTTGGACCCAGCCATCGCCGACAGGTTCTACATGACGAAGAAGGTACATGTCAGGAGCGATACCATGGAGGTCGAGGGGAACGCCCTGCTTTCGGATTTCCTAATGGATTATCTCGATATGCGAAGGGGAGAGAAGCTGGACCTGTTCCACCTGGACAAGAAATGCACGCTGAGAGCCTATCCTATGCGTTTCGAGCATGATGATCACGAGACGGTTTTCCTAAGCCATGGAGACATCCATCGGATGGATATAGGAAAGCACGACCAGGTGGCTATCTGCAAGCACCGGGAAAGGTGAATAGGCACGTATTGAACATAAAGGATGTCAAGCCACAACCGATAAAAGATATTAAATCGCTGTAAATTCAATAGCCGCAGATTCCAGGGGTGCATCCATGTCGTTTCGTCGTACGCTGCTGTTCATGTCGATATTGATAGCTATCCTACTATCCGTCCATATTAAGGTGCCTTTTAAAAGCATTGATGGGAAGGATCTTCCAACAAGGGCGGACCCGACCATCGACGGGACAATCGGCCTTTCGGAATACGAAGATTCGATAAACATCGACGAAGGGAAGTTCGAACTGTTCTGGACGACCACCGGGTCCACAATATTCATCGGAATGAGAGCGGAAGTGACCGGATGGATATCCCTGGGCCTGGACCCGGTGAATGTCATGACAAACTCGGACATGATATTCGGCGGCGTTGACGCCGGGACGCCTTATATCTACGATGCTTGGTGCACCAACGATGTCGGGAACCATCCCGAGGATACCACATTCACAGGGGGTTCCTTCGACATCGACGAGTACGATGCCACGGAGTCCGCGGGCTCGACCACTGTGGAGTTCAGACGTGCCATGTCCACGGGCGATCCATACGATAAGAAATTCGTCAACGGCACCTCGATAAAGATAATGTGGGCCACCCATAATGACAGCGATGACTGGACCGACGAGCATGACGACGCCGGTTACTCGACCATCACCATGGACGGTACTCCACCCCCTCCTCCTCCGGTCTCCAGCGAGTTCGACGGAGTGATCACAGACGGCGAATACTCGAACAGCACGACCTTCGACGGGGGGAATTTCCAGCTCTTCTGGAAGGTAAATGAAACCAACATCACCATCGGTATGAAGGTCCTCGCCACCGGTTGGGTATCGCTGGGGATCTCGCCAACTTCCATGATGCTCGGCGCAGACTTCCTCATGGGGGGATTTGACGGCTCGATGGCCTATGCCGAGGACCATTACGCCACGACGACAACGGCCCATGTCCTGGATACGGACCTTGCCGGCGGGACCGACGACATAGATGCCTTCAACGCCACGGAATCCGGCGGATGGACCCACCTGGAGCTTAGGCGTGCTCTCGTCACCGGCGACCCGAACGACAAGGATATCATCATCGGGACGATGAACATCATCTGGGGTTACAGCACCTCCGACAACATCGCGGCCAAGCACACGAAGGTGGGATACGGAACCTGGAGGGTGGATGCGGCACCTCCGCCGCCCCCTCCGCCGCCCCCCAAGTCTGACTTCGATGGAATAATATCGTCAGGGGAATACGGGAATGTCACGAAGACCGACAGCGACAGGTTCGAGGTCCATTGGAAGGTCAACGGCTCCAGCATTGACGTCGCGATCCGGGCCCAGGCCACGGGTTATGTTTCCATAGGCATCGATCCGACGGTCCAGATGAAGGATGCTGACATGATCTTCGGATGGGTGACCGGCGGGAAGGCGGGATCCGAGGACCATTTCGGGAGCGGCTTCACGACCCATATGAGGGACGAGGACCTCGGGGGCACCTACGACATCATAAGCTACAACGGAACGGAGGCCGGTGGATGGACCACCTTCGAGTTCCGCAGGAACCTGACGACCCCGGACATCTATGACAGGGCAATAAGGACCGATGAGGCCTTCCCATTGATATGGGCAGTGGCGGATACGGACGATCCCACTGCGACCCATTCCCGGAGGGGAACGATCATGTGGAACCTTTCCAACGAAACCGGACCACCGCCGCCTCCCCCCCTGCACGTGTCCGATCTGGATGGGATCATCTCGGAAGGCGAATACAAAGGTTCGAAGATGTATGATTCCGACAGGATAGAGCTCCACTGGAACATCTCAGGGGCGGAGATCGTAATGGGTATAAGGGCACAGACGACCGGATGGATCTCCCTCGGCATCGATCCAACCAATATGATGGAAGGTGCGGATTACGTGATCGGAGGCATCGACGGGACCACTCCTTATGCCGAGGACCATTACGGGAACACGGTCCAGAACCATGCCCGGGACATCGACCTGGGCGGGACGGACGACATACTCGATTACAATTCCACGCAGCAGGGCGGATGGACCACTCTCGAATACAGGAGGAACCTGAGCGCCTCCGACGCCTACGACAATGAGGTGAGGACAAACGGAACGATGACCGTTATTTGGGCGTATTCTGATTCGGATGATCCGACCGCAAAGCACACAAGGACGCTCTCCGGAACATGGAGCCTCAATGCGACAACTCCCCCGCCTCCGCCACCTCCACCCAGGAACACAACTCTGGACGGGATCGTCTCTTCCGACGAGTACGACGACTCCGCATCCTTCGGCGGGGGGTCCTTCGAGGTTCACTGGACGGTGAACGGCTCGAGGATATGGATGGCCCTAGTTGCACAGACCACGGGATGGGTATCCATAGGATTCGAGCCGAGTGTTGCCATGAAGGACGCGGATATGGTGTTCGGATGGGTCGAGGCGGATCTTGCCAAGACGGAGGACCACTGGGGGACCGGTATGACCACGCACGCCAGGGACGAGGAGCTCGGCGGCAGCTACGACCTGTTCTCTTTCAATGGCACGGAGTCCGGAGGCGTCACGACGATCGAGTTCATCAGGGAGCTGGATACCGGGGATGCTTACGACAGGGTCATACCTTCCAACGGCTCCCTAAACATAATATGGGCCATCGGGGGTGACGACGATCCGACCAGCACACACGCTCAACGGGGAACGGGGACGTTGTTGCTCTACATGGACGCACCCGAGCCTTCGACGGGGCTGGATGGGATTATATCCCAGGGTGAGTACCGCGATTCGGCCACCTTCGACTTTGAGAACTTCAAGGTATCCTGGACCATCGAGGGAGAGGACCTTCGCATGGCGATATCCGCCAGGACGACAGGATGGGTATCCATAGGTTTCGATCCGGAGGACGTAATGAAGGATTCCGATGTGATCCTGGGATGGGTCGAGGGCGGGGTCGTGCATATCATAGATGCTTATTCCATGGAGCAGTACGGGCCGCATCCCCCCGATACTCATCTGGGCGGGACCACCGATATCCTGGCCTACAATGGTACGGAAAAGGATGGTTCCACCACCATCGAGTTCGTTCGGAGGTTGATAACGGGAGACGAATACGACAAGGACATCCCGACCTCCGGGACACTCGAGATAATGTGGGCCTACGGCGAGCACGACGATTTCGGAGAGACTCACTCACAGAGGGGTTTTGCCACGTTGACCATAGGGCCCGGAGGGGAGGAGCCGCTTCCGGAACTGGACGGGATCATCAGCGAAGGTGAATATGACTTCCATGACGAATTCGTCAAGGGATTGATCGACCTTCATTGGAAGATCCGGGGTGATAATTTCACCATGGCCATCGTTGCCAATACCCCCGGATGGGTGTCGATAGGTTTCGGAGACGTGATGAGCGGCTCCGATATGATAATAGGCTGCGTCGAGAGCGATGGAACGGTAAAGGTCTGGGACACCTACGGACCCAAAGGATCCAGGTCGCATCCGCCGGATACATCCCAGGGAGGAACCGATGACATACTTGCCTTCGGTGGGAAGCAGGTGGGAGATGTAACGACCATAGAGTTCGTGAGGAAGCTCGATACGGGCGATGACAAGGACAAGGTGATCCCCAGAGAGGGTACGATCGATGTCATCTGGGCATACAGCAGATCGGATTCATTCGATTCCATGCACGAGGATCGAGGGGTGGGCACCATAGAGATACACACCGGGAAGACAACAAGCAGCAAGCCCCTGGCCCTGTGGCCCATCCATGCGATCTTCATGACCCTGGGAACCGGAGGCATGATAGCCGCCACGTTGGTCCTTTATAGGAGGAAGTGGAAGTTCTTCTTCAAGTTCCACATGTGGGTCATGACAGCCGCCACGGCTGCCGGGGCGATCGGACTGATAACGGGCTTCTACATGGTGGAGGAAACGACAGGGGTCCACCTCAGGGTGCCCCATTCATGGTTGGGTCTCCTGACGTTGGGGATGTCTTTGTTCGCCCTTGGGGTCGGATTCTATTTCAGATATACCAAGAACATGAAGCACAAGAAGCCGTCCCGGACCATACACAAGTACGCGGGTTGGGCCGGTGCAGTCCTGTTCCTGCTGACGGCTATTTCCGGATTCCTCCAGGCCGTGGTCTTCGACGAGTCCG
>JBLIRK010000040.1:0-28551 GCA_048569615.1 Thermoplasmatota archaeon
CCTCTCATCGAAGGAGAAATCCCCGATCCTCGGTGAGATGTTCTCGCATTCCTCCGATGAATATTGCTTTGCGATCAGTGCGGCGGAACTGATGCCGTCCGTATCCCAATGATGAATAATCAGCATGCAATCATTCCAGAAACGGTCTTTCAAAACCTCTGATGGCCTCGAACACTTCTTTTCTCATCTGATAAGGTTCCGGTGATTCACCGGTCTTCAACATCTCCCTCATCCTTGTTCCCGAAAGGAAATCATGGAACTCCTTATCATGGGGGCAGATCTTGGAATTCACCACATTGCCGCATTTGTGGCAATAGAAGAATGCGGGAAATGACATGGGCTCCATTCCAAGGTCCGGGAATTCCTTGAATATCTCCTGAGCGTCGAAGGGGCCGTAATAATTGCCCACCCCGGCATGGTCCCTTCCAATTATGATATGGGTACATCCGAAATTCTTCCTCATTATGGCATGATGGATAGCTTCCTTGGGGCCCGCATACTTCATCTCGTACCTGAGGATGGACATGTGGGTGATCTCCTTGGGGTAGTAATGCTTGATGAGCTCATCGTAGGCCTTCAAAATGACCTCGTCCTTGAAGTCGCCTTCCTTCTTCTTGCCGATCACCGGATTGATGAAGAGGCCGTCCACGAATGTGGCTGCGGTCTTCTGAAGGAACTCATGACCGACATGGGCTACGTTCCTTGTCTGGAAGGCCACTATCGTCTCCCATCCTTTCTCCCTGAAGAGGATCCTGGTCTCTGCCGGTGATAGTGTGTAATCCTTGTAGGGATCATCCAGATCCCTCAAAAGTTCGATCTCGCCTCCCAGCAGTGCATCCCCCATCTCGTGGACCCTTTTTACACCGGGATGCTCCATGTCCTTTGTCCCGAAGACCGAGGAAGAGAACTCCTCCTTGTCATATCTGAAGATATCCTCGATGTACATCCGGGCCATGGGGGAGCCGTTGTGGAAGAGTAATACGGGATCCCCTTCAAGCAGGTCCTTCGGTCTCTCTTCGATGTCAAGGACTATGGGAATGGTCCACGGGAGGTCATCGGGCAGTCTCATATCGACGAGTACGGACTGGAGTTCGTCTGACATCATGAATCCGGCCAGGGGAGAATAGACTCCTGTGGCTATGGAATGAAGATCAACGGCATTGACCTCCTTGACATCGATCCTCGGATATTCATCGATCTCAGAGAGTACGGATTCCCTTGCCCTCTCGCTCATCGTTCCTCTGACCAATCTTCCGCCATGGGGTTTGTTGACCATGCGATCACCATTTGTTTCTTCAATCAAGATATCCAAGGGCCCTGAGCCTCTCTTTCACCTTCTCCTCCTCCTCTTCCGAGAAGGCCTCCTCTTTGTCCTCCTCCTCTAGGCTAGCTAGGACTTCCCTGAGTACGTAGGTGACGTAGTCGGAGACGGATGTGAAACCCGTTCCCTCGATCCTCTTCTTTATCTTCCTATACAGGGGAAGAGGAATTGATACCGTTGTGTGCTTTCTTTCTTCAGCCATTCTTATTCCTCCGGCTTAATGATATTTAATGTTATTTAATGCACATGCATTAAAACTATAAAAATATATTCCTCGATAATATAGTTAATTACAACTAGAATTAACTATTAATGTACATAATGCAATATAATTAAATATCATGTTCTGTTCCGATAGAGGCTGTGGTCTATGACATCCTTCATCCTTGCGGTGTCGAGCTCTCCATGAAAGAATTCGTTCAGCTCCTCGAGGGAGAACTCGGGGTCCCTTATCAGGTCGTTGTAGGAGATGTAGCATATTCTCATGTTGGGATGGTTCGAGATGAACAGCTTCAGATTCCTGAGATAGGTGCGGAGGAGTTCAACCATTTCCCGGTCGGGGACCTTGTCAGGGTCCTCTCCCCTCCTGACCAGCATCTTTCTCTGGGAAGCCACGATCTCTTCGATATTTCTCATCATGAAGACGATCCTGTAGCGGTCGGTGTCCGGAAGGTGCTTGATCAGTTCCGCCAGGATCTTTACGACCTTTCCCCGGGCATCGGGCAACCAGCTCGTGTCCTCAGGTAGCTTCTTCACTTTTTCGAGTTCGAAGTATCCCTCCGGATTGTCGGGGTCGGGTTTTCTGATACCATCGGCAAGGGGCTCGAGACCCCCCTTTTGAAGCATCTTCATCATCAGTGAAGTCCCGGACCTTGGAAGACCCGATACTACGGTGATAACATCATCATCCATACCGGCACCGGGATGCCCATCGATTGGTCATATAAGAACTTATTCCTATGCGGGAAATCATTCGGTTTTTCTTTCTATCCATTGATGGTACATTATTAATAATCCCTCCTTGGTCAACCATTGAAGAGAATGGAAAACGGCAATATAATCGAGACCAGTGCGCTGACCAAGCAGTATAACGGACTGACGGCCCTCAGCGGGGTCCAGCTCAAGGTCCCCAGTGGGCCTGTGGGTCTCCTGGGTCCTAACGGCGCGGGCAAGTCGACCTTCATCAAGTGCGTTCTGGGATTGATCCAGCCGACATCGGGCTCATCAACGGTCCTCGGCGAGCCCTCTTCCTCTTTTTCAAGGGGTCTCAAGGCGAGGGAGAGAGTTGGCTACGTTCCTGAGAACGACTGCCTGGAGCCATCCATGGATGCCGTGACGTTCGTAAAGTACATGGGCGAGCTCGCAGGACTTCCGAAGATGGATGCGATGCAGAGGGCCCACGAGGTCCTTCACTATGTCGGGATCGGCGACGAGAGGTACAGGGATATCAAAACCTATTCAACCGGGATGAAGCAGAAGGTCAAGCTCGCCCAGGCCATAGTCCACGATCCGGAGCTGATAATACTCGATGAGCCCACAAACGGGATGGACCCGAAGGGCAGAAAGGAGATGCTTGACCTCATAAGGGACATATCCTTGAACCACAGGAAGAACATACTGCTCTCATCGCATCTCCTGCCAGACGTGGAGTACATCTGCGACCATGTCGTGATCATGAATTTCGGCCGTGTGCTCATGGAGGGAAAGATAAAGGATCTCACCAAACCGAGGGACCATTACGAGATAAGGATAAAGGGGAGCGATCCCGATTTCAGGAAGGTCCTGAGGGGGATGGACCTGGAATTCCGAAAGGCAGGCTCATTCTACCACGTAGAGGCAAGGGAGCCTCTCCTCGAAAACCTCTATCCGGCACTTGAGGGGACGGATATTCAGATAAGGCATGCGACAAGGTCGAGGATGACCCTTGAGGAGATCTTCGTTGCGAACATCATGGGGGAGCGGAGATGAGCTTTTCCCCGCAGAGCGATTACAGAAGATATACACATGAATACCTCGGCAGGTGGTATCGGTTCTACAGGGTGGTCGTGAACAATCTTGCGCTCACATTGAAGAAGAAGTCCGTTATCGCCGTTATCTCGGTTTCCTTCCTCTTCCTGTTCTTCAATATACTCGGCATTGTGTTTTCGGCCCCGGCGGAGATGATGGAAAACGAATTCACATCGATCCCCGAGGACAGCGCTGTCTATGACCTCGTGCCCGTTGATGACCAGGCAGAAGGGTTGGAGGTGATGCTCGGCCAGACCCTGAATCTGAGCTATGTGTTAACCAACATCGGGAACGGCACCGATACACCCATACTTCTCTTCTTCCCCCCCAATAAAGAATGGGAATATTCCATGGATATCGGGGAAGCGGAACTTTCCCCGGGATATTCGGCGGTCATTAACATCACATTGACCATACCTGACAACAGGGAGGATTTCAGCAAGGACCTTGACGGTGAGCCTTTTTTATCAAGCTATTACGAGCCGGGAAGGGATGGGAAGGAATTTCCGGTAGAAGATGGATTCGAGGATCCGGTCTCGATCATGCGTGAGATGCTGGGAGGTCCGTACACCCACTTCGGAGCGTCCGTTATCTACGAATACAAGATCTCGCGTCTCGTGATGGTCTATGTTATACCGGGTGACATGATCGAGAAAGCGGTGGAATCCGTGGAAGAAGGGGATTATTACGGATTCCAGGGACTGCTTGATGCAAGGATCACCTCCACGGCAACACTGATAAGGCTCGATCCTTCCGAACCGGGAGCTTACATGGATCCCGACTCCCCCATCCCGAGGATGGGTTTTGACCAGGTATTCGACCTGGAAGTTCTGGAGATAAAGGGCAAGATAATACGGTCATCCATTTATTCCGATGATGACAGGATGTTAAATGTAAGGATCACGAACACCGGGACCAAGCCCGTCGACGTCAGGCTCGAGAGTCTCCTGATGCCGCTCTATTGGGAATGGTCTGTGGAGATATGGCCCCTTCACGATCCTGAGAAGAATCCTGAAGGTCTGATATATCCCGGAGAACATATGGATTTCGAGGTCTGGGTTCTATCAGGTCCCTCGGGCAAGCTCCCCTACAACCTTGTTCTTCTCGGGACCGATACTTCAAGGGAAGAGTACCGGACCTCGGAGTCTGTCCACATAGTACTCGATGTGAAGGGAGCCAGACCCGACAAGGACCTGGAGCAGGAGTATTACGATATCTTCTGGGGAGGAGGATTCAGCTACAACAGGTTCCTATGGATGATACTACTTGCCGCCGTGGCAGGATCGGGTCTTGTGGCGAACGATCTGAAGAACAACACCCTATCGCTCTATTTCTCCAGGCCCGTTCTGTGGCTGGATTACATGCTCGGGAAGTCACTTTCACTTTTTGTAGTACTTTCGTTGATAACCGCCCTTCCCGCGGTCATCATGTATACAACTCTCATGGCCTTCAAGTCCGTTTCGATCCTTTACATGCTGGAGCATCTTTGGCTTCTGGGAGGTGCTTTCCTTGCCTACACCATCGCCCTATTGCTTTTCACATCGGTCTCCCTCGCTCTCTCCTCCTTGTCCAAGAGGTGGATAGTGGCAGGAGTTGGCATCTTCTCCGTTTTCATGGTGACCCCCGTCGTCAGCGACCTACTGGGCTCCCTTTTCGACAATAAGCACTTCACCCTCATCAATATCTACATGGTGATGCGCTACAGTTTCCGACCGCTCTTCGGTCTGGAATATAACACAGATTCCGCTGGATATTCCTACATCTTGAACATCCTTGTCCTCTCACTGATAATAATGGGATGCTGGACTGTGATCACTTTCCGGTTCAGGGGAAGGGAGGTCGTCAAATGACGGAGCCCGTGATCACACTGGACCAGGTATCGAAATTCTACGGCAAGGTCATGGGCCTGAACGATATCTCTGTGACTGTGGACCGGGGAATGACTGGCCTGCTGGGACCCAACGGGGCCGGGAAATCCACGATGATGAAGCTGATCACCGGTCAGATCAGACCATCAAAGGGCAAGGTGAGGGTACTGGGGAGCAGGGTGTGGGACAATCCGTCTCTCTATTGGGACATAGGATACTGCCCGGAGCAGGATTCATTCTTTCCGAATACCACCGGTCTGGAGTTCGTCACCCTGGGAGCCAGGCTCTTCGGGATAACCGGAAGGGAAGCGACTAGGGCGGCAAGGAAGGCTATTAGGAAGGTGGAGATGGAGAGGGATATGAACCGAAGCATCGACGGGTATTCCAAGGGGATGAGGCAGAGGATAAAGATAGCGCAGGGTCTGGTACACGATCCCAGGGTTCTTGTCCTTGACGAGCCCCTGGCCGGAACCGATCCCATCGGTAGGGTGAAGATCATGGACCTGCTCTTCGACCTGAAGAAGGAGGGCAAGGATATCATTGTCTCCTCCCATGTTCTTTACGAGATCGAGAGGCTGACGGAGGAGGTCATAATAATCAACAAGGGAAAGCTGGTCGCCAAGGGGAATATCCACGACATAAGGGATTCCATGGACCGCTTTCCCCTTACGATAAGGCTGAGAACCCCCCAAAGAAGGAAGTTCGCAAGGTTGATGGCTGACCTGAAGGACGTCTCCACACTGTCCTTCACTGCAGGGAAGGACGAACTGCTCGTGACCACGAGGGACCCTGAAAGGTTCTACGGAGAGTTCCAGTCCCTCGTTGTAAAGAACGGTCTCAGGATAAGCTCGATAGACAGCCCCGACGACAATCTGGATGCCATATTCAAGTACCTGGTGGAATGAGATGAGAAGGATCTCCTATTTCAAGGGAATGCCCGGAAGGGCCTACACGGTGATCCAGTATACCATGCGGTCCATTCTCATGACGAAGGGGGTGATGCTCCCTGCCATCTTCCTGCTTATCCCGCCGGGCATTGCCGTTTATACGCTTCTGGACCCCCAGGAGGGTATGAAAGAATGGTGGAGCATGTCCATATATTTCGGGCTCATACTCTACCTTCAGCTGCTGCTTCTCCTCTACTGTCTGGTCTACGGAACGTCCATCGTCCACAGGGACCTAGAATCCAGGACGATGACGTATCTGGTCCTGCGGGGTGCCAGGCGGACCGAGGTCTACCTTTGGAGGTATATCGGAACGCTCATACCGGTCTTTGCCATGTTTGCGCTCTCCGAGGTCCTGATGTACTTCCTGCTTGCGGGACACGGTCCGGCGTCGGACCTGGCCGGAAAGCTTCCGACACTGTGGTCGCTTCTCCTTGCGACCTTAATTGGGGCCGTTGTCTACCTTGCATTCTTCTCTATGCTGGGAATACTGTTCAAGCATCCGCTGATGGTCGGGATCCTTTTCGGTTTCTTCTGGGAGGTAATCATGGTCAATATCCCCTTGAACATCAGGAAAGTGACCATGATGTACTATATGAGGTCCATCTACATGATGGACCCGTTGGTGACAGATATTCTGAACGAGGATGCCGTTTTCAGGGAAATGATGGGAGCCGGGGATTCCACCGCCGTTCTTCTAGTCTTGACCTTAATATTCCTCTTGGTCGGATCATTCTTCCTGCAGAGAAAGGACCTCCACTGATCGTTTTGGTTTCACACCAATATAAATACTGGTATCCGCATAGGGGCGGCGGAGTGGGATCATGGAAATAGATATAGATTCGGTGAGGTTCATCACGGAGACCTCTGTCACTATAAGGGGTACAAGGCGGAGGACAACCGTACCAAAGGATATCTCGGACAGGCTCCAGCTGAAGAACGGCTCCAGACTGCGGTGGATACTTTTCAAGGACGGCTCCATAATGATCCGCAAGGTCATGGAGGAAGGCCCTTCATCAAATATCGACCAATCCTAGAATTTTTTGATACAAGCAATGGGACACTGGCGGCCGGTGTGTGTATTGACGCCAATGGATATTGGATTGAAACCAATTATTTATAATGCAATTTAATTACATATCATTATGAATGGAAACAGGCTTCTTCCGGTCCCTATGCTCGCACTGCTGATCATACATCCGCTATGCGGCTGTCTGGGGGGGCCCCGAACGGATGATGAGCTCGAGATAGTACTGTACGGGTTCTCGGTCAAGGGAGAGGTCTTCGACAACAAGATAATCCCAGCCTTCAAGGAATACTGGAGGGAGACATTCGGAGAGAAGGTGGAATTCGTCACCAACTACGCAGGAAGCGGAACGATCACGAACCAGGTCATAACCGGGGCTCCTGCAGAGGTAATGATCCTCTCCACCGAGTGGGATGCCATGAAACTGGAGAGCGAGGGTCTCGTATCAACGGACTGGCATGGTTTCCAGAACAACGGGACCATTTCCATTAGTCCGTTCGTAATAATGACACGGGATGGGAATCCGAGGTCGATAAGAGACATACCCGATCTCTCAAAAAGCGGAACGGAGCTTGTATGGGCGGATCCCAAGACATCCGGAGGGGCCTGCTGGGCCGTGTTCGCGGTTTACGGCTCGGAGCTCAGGAGAACTGGAAATGATGAAAATGCGACGGCCCTTCTGGAAGGTGTGCTCGACAACGTGATCAGCTGGCAGCCCTCCGCTAGAAAGGCGCTCTCCCAGTTCACCCTGGGTTTCGGTGATGCTCTGCTCACATACGAGAACGATGCTCTCTTCTCCATTGGAGAGGGAAATGATATCGAGATAGTCTATCCCTCCTGCACCATATTCTCGGAACACAAGGCCGTAATTGTGGACAGGAACATCAATGACAGGGAAAGGGAGTTGATGGAAGCTTTTATCGAATTCCTATATACGGATGAGGTCCAGGCATATATGGTGGAATACGGTTTCAGATCGATATATCCGGACCTGAATTCTGATTTCCCGATCATATCTGATCCTTTCACTGTCGAGTATCTCGGAGGCTGGGAGCAGGCCCACGAGGAGATCATAGAAGGTGCATATTCGGATATCAGGGGGTAGTCCGAAATGGGGAATCCTTCGAGGACCGGTCCGCTGTTCTGGATATTGGCATCGGTCATTTTTATGCTTGCAGCTTCCATTCTTGTGGAGTTGTACTCCCTCGCATTTTATGACGCGGGAATATCAAGCAAGGTATCACTGCTCTCAATAGGGATGGCCTCCGTGGCGTTGTTCTATGTGGTGTTCTCGGGAATCCTTTCAGGGAGGAATTCGGAGAAAGGGACTACATCCAGGCTAATCAGGACGGTCATGATCTCGCTCGGTTTTGCTATCTTCTTCTTCCTAATAATCCTCCCGCTGACATCCATATTCAAGTTCGCGGCGGAGGATGGCTGGAGCGGTTTCTGGTCGGCTGTCACCAGCGAGGAGGCCCTCAACGCATTCTGCAACTCGCTGCTCATTGCTGTCCTCTGCACTCTGATAAATCTGGTATCGGGCACCTTGATCGCCTACATACTCACCAAGTACAGATTTCCGGGACGGACCATCCTCAGGGGGCTCATAGACCTTCCCATAGCGATACCGACTGCTGTTGTGGGCCTGTCCCTGATGATGCTTTACGGACCCATGGGTCTTCTGGGCCCGTTCTTGCAGGAAAGGGGGATTCAGGTCGTTCTTGATATGCCAGGGGTCGTGCTTGCCCATGTATTCGTTACCTTCCCTTTCATGGTGAGGTCAACAATGGTGGTCATGGAGAAACTGGACCCGAACCTGGTGGACTCATCGAGGATACTGGGCGCAGGCGGATTAAGGACCTTCTTCAGCGTTATCCTGCCCTCCATCAGAAGCGGGATGATAGCCGGTGGAGCACTGACCTTCACTAGGTCCCTGGGTGAGTTCGGGGCAACTCTTTTTGTCGCCGGGGGGGTCCTGTCGACCGGTCCGCTGTATATCGCCGTGCTTAACGAGGACATCAAGTTCCAGGAAGCGTGCTCCATTTCCATAGTATTGATGGTCTTTCCCTTTCTTGTTCTGATCGCGCTCAACTACCTGGTTGACAGGATGGAGGGAAGATGATGAGCGCATACCTTGAGCTCCGAAACATTAGAAAGTCATTCGGCCCGGAGAAGGTCCTGAAAGGGATAGATCTGAGCGTCGAGAGGGATTCGATCCTGGCTGTACTCGGTCCCAGCGGATGCGGCAAATCCACGATGCTGAGGATCATATCGGGACTCGTTCCGCAGGACAGGGGTGAGGTCATCATCAACGGAAAGGAGATGACGAAGGTTCCAGTTTCCAGGAGGAAAGTGGGGTTCGTTTTTCAGGACTACTCGCTGTTCCCATCAATGTCGGTAAGCTCCAACATCCAGTACGGGATGAAGGTGAACAAGGTTCCCAGAAGGGACCGAAAAGAGAGGTTGGAGCAGCTTCTGGAACTTACCGGCCTATCAGGTCTGGAAACCAGGAAGCCGTTTCAGCTCTCCGGCGGCCAGCAGCAGAGGGTAGCCCTCGCCAGGGCTCTGGCCGTGGAGCCCGAATTATTGCTCCTGGACGAGCCCTTCGGCGCACTTGATGCTCGGATCAGGAAGAGGATAAGAAGGGACCTCAAGAGGATCCAGGACGATCTCGGCTTCACCGCAGTGTTCGTCACGCATGATCAGGAGGAAGCCTTCGAGCTCGGGGATTCCATTGCCGTCATGCATGACGGAAGGATCGAGCAGGTAGGAAGACCCAGGGACCTTTACGAGCGTCCGGGAACAGATTTCGTTGCGGGTTTCATAGGATCGGTAAATGTAATAGAGCTCCCCGCCTCAGGAGGAGCAGAGCCTGTTACTGTGATGATCAGGCCCGAGGATGTCAGGATAGATCCGTTTTCTGGGGCCGGGATATCGGGAACTGTGATGAGCTACAACTATCTGGGGCCCGTCATCGATGTCACCGTCCAGCTGGACAACGGAGACGATATCACCTCGCTGATCTCGAGGGAAAGGTTCATGATGGCCGGGATAAAGAGGAGGATGAAGGTGGGGGTTAGGATAACGAGGTTCTGCTCCTTCAAGAAGGATGTGAACGGAATAAAATCTGGAAATGGCCTGTATAGGTCAGAATTTGGCATGTGACCAAATGTGTGAAAGTTTTACACTTTTGGTATTGTCGGGAATACTTTTAAGAAGGATTAGTCCAATCGCTTTTATGGAGCAGGAGGTGCCCCAAGCGTTGGGGTAAATTAATTTTAACTCATCTATTCTCCTCTCTTCCCAAGATGGCCTCCTGCTCCTATCTTTCTGGCCAATCACAATTGAAGGACGAAATCCGAAAAAATAGGTTTAAAATGAGCCTTCGGGTCTGCCGATGACGACGAATCCCTTTGGATTTCCCTCACCGTCCCAGAGGATCGTTGCAGTTGCCATCATGATGAACTCATTACCCTCCGAATCCATTGAGCGGTATCTTGTGGGTCCGAAGGATCCTTCAGTCAGCAGCTTCTCTATGTTGGACATAGCCGTTTCCATCTCCAGGGGATTGAGGAATATCGTTGCATCCTCTCCTGTGACGGATTCTCTATCCTTGATCTTGAAGAACTTAAGGAAAGCATCGTTCACGTCTATTATCCTGAGGTCCATGCCGACAATGACGATGGGATCCAGGGTGATGCGGAAGGCCGAGGAGAGCATCTCCAGCCTTTCCTGCTGCAGCTTCCTTTCCGTTATGTCCCTGGTTATGCCGACCAAGCCCTGGGGACGTCCCTCCTCATCCACAGTGATAGATATATTGATCTCGGACAGGATGGGGGTTCCGTCCTTTCTGACCAATTCCATCTGAAGGGTCTGGTTCGGATATTCCTTCCGGGCGCCCCTGAAGAAATCCTCAAGGTCCACGGACCGGCTGCTCATCAAATTCTCCCTTGATGTACCTGATATCCGGTCAAGAACGCTTTTTCCCATGAGTTCGCTGGGTTCATATCCCGTGAGCTTCTTTGTCGATGAGCTCAGATATGTGTATTTGAGGTCGGCATCGGTCATCCAAATGACATCCGAGCTGTTCTCGTCAAGGAGCTTGTACCTCGCCTCCACCTCCTTTAGCTTCTCGAATACCTCGTGCTTGTCGGTGGTATCAGATCCGAACTGGACCACGAACTGAGCCTCGTCGTCCTTGGAGCGGTAGGGAGTGAACGTCATGACCTGCCAGAATCTCCCCTTCGGAAGGTCTCCCGGGACCTCTATTGTAACAGGCTGCTTGGTTTCGAAGACGGTCCTGACAATATTTTCCATTTCCTTCTCATGACCGGGAGGTGTGAAATCCGTGATCCGTCTGCCCGTTACCTCCTTGCTCTTGAGCCCGTACCTGGAATCCAGCTCCTTTGAGCCGTAGAAGCTCTCGTAGACCATATCCCTGTTGATGACTCCGATGAAGGACCCGTAAAGGGAGGAGAGGATATTCCTTATCCTTCTCTCCTTGTCCTTCACGCTCTCCGTCATCTCCTTTCGGTCCTGGATATCCGTACCGTACATGACTATGAATTCTATCTTTCCCTCGTCGGTCCTGTATGGTGAGAAGGACCATTCCTGCCAGAATCTGCCGTTGGGCAGGTCCACCTGGTGCTCAGTCCTGAAGGGGGTTCCAGTGTCGAAACATTCCTCTAACTGCCTCCTTATTTCCAGTTTCTTATGTCTTGGTGTAAAATCCAGAATGGACATTCTCTTAATTTTCCCGTGTGGAAAACCGTATTTCTCGTCCAGGTCCTTGGTTCCCCAGAATTCCTCGAACACTAGGTTCTTGTTGATCAACCCGATGAAGGAATTGTACAGGGAGAGCATGATGTTCCTCAACCTTGCCTCGTTGGCCTGGACTTCACGCTGTGCCTTCTTCCTCTGGGTGATGTCCTCCATAATTATGGTGACGCCCTTGCTTCCGTCGCCGAGCGTCGAACGGAGTAGTTTCATCCTGAAGGAATAGTCCTGCTCCCACAGGTTGAAGTCCGCATCCCAGGAGGACTCGATACCCCTTATGGCCTCTCTGATCCTCTTCGTATCCTCCTTCAGGCTGAGCAAAGGGAGGCTGGACGATGTGATCTTCGTGTCCAACAGCATCTCCTTCTTGACCTTCAGCAGCTTCAGAAGATTGTCGTTCACCTCAACGATCTTAAGGTCCGAATCCAGAACCATTATGTGGTCTGAGGAGAAATCAAGCAGTGCAGAGATGGGAACTCTCTGGGACAGGTAGTACATTTTTGCCTTGCCAATCGCCTTCATCTCGATCTGGCCGTTGACCAGGAGTATGTCCAGATACTTGGCGCAGGAGTTTCGGTTCATCGATGTGGCCCTGCTGATCTCGGTTATGGACATACCCTTCTGATGGGATCTCAGGGTCTGCAGTATGGAATTGATGGAATGCTCCCGCGATCTCATTCCTCTAGCCCCCGGTCTTTCGTGCAATGCGACAATGCAAAGCATATATTTAAATAAACAACATAATAACTTCCGCCCGCTTTAGTGTCAATTAAATATTATAATTGGATTAAAGAACGCAGAGTGGGGTAGGAAGGGGGATTGGATACACGCGAGTGTTCCTTCCCCCTTGATCTTTTTTTGGGGAAACCTGACCGGACCAATATTTAATATCTGTCGAATCATGTATCCCGTGAGGAGGGTTAAGTATAACCAGCAGGGAGATCGTCAGGGACAGCGTTGAGATCCTAATGGACGAGATGCTGTCGTCGGACCACAGGGAAACCGCAGCATCAGGTGTACTACAGACAGCAGCCCTTGGAAAGGATGCCGTGCCATTTATCTGCAGCAGATTATCGGACCGTTCCCTGGATGAGCGCAGGGACAGGCATCTGATAATTAATTCCATCAGGGCCATGGGAATCATAAGGGATGCTTCCTGCACAAGGACCGTGATACAGTTCATCTGCAGGGAAGCGGATCCTCTGGACCGGCAGTTGAACGACGAGATCTTCAGGGCACTCATCCGCATCGGGGAGCCGGCTTCCGTAAAGGCACTATTGGAGACGGAGGACGGTGAACTGTCTGATTCACCCTTCGAGACCTTCGAGGACAGATTCATGAGGAATCTGGATGCAGTTCAGGGTGACGAGACCATACCGAAGGTCCAGTCATCCCTTCTTTCCTTGCTTTCGTCGGAGAGGGACAAGAGACTTAGGCTCCAGATTCTGAACATGATCTCGACACTGAACGATCCCCAGTCCCTGGATGCCCTTCTGTCCCTTCTGCTGGATTCGGAGCCCGAGATAAGGCGGGAGGTCATAAAGATGATATTCCAGCGGAGGGCATCCGAGTACAAGGATCACCTTCATAAGGCCCTCGAGGACACCGATGAGGAGGTACGAACCCTCGCCATATACGGACTTCTGCTCTCCGACAGGTCCCTGGATATGGATGACATGAAGAATTTCATAGGAATGATGGCCGGAATGAAGGGACAGAGCCAGGTTAAGAAGGAGGTGGAATCGCTGCTTGCATCCTTCCTCATCAGGTCCCATCAAGAGGCGAAACCCATGCTACTTGAACTGATAGCCAAGGGAGACAAGGAGACGAAGCTCCTTGCCAACAAGCTGATGTCAAGGCTGGATTAGATACGGAGTCTTACGATCAAGCACGGTGCAAGGTGTCGGAATGAAGGCAGTAATTCTTGCGGGAGGCTCGGGAGAGCGGTTCTGGCCCCTTTCAACCCCTGAGACGCCGAAGCAGTTCCTCAAGCTCTTCGGAGAAAGCTCTCTGATAAGGCAGACACTTGACCGATTGCTGGTCAGGTTCGCACCGAGTGAGGTCCTCGTAGTTACTTCAAGGGACCAGGTGGAAAGGACCTCCAGGGAGCTCCCGGAGATCCCGGCGGAGAACATCCTCGGGGAGCCCAAAAGGCGGAATACGGCTCCGGCCTGCGCACTCGCAGCCGTATCCTGCGGCCCGGATGAGGTTCTCTTCACCGTTCCGGCGGACCACATGATACTCGACACGGGATCCTTTTTCGATAGCTTTGATACTGCCCTTGAGGGACTTGGGAGTGTGGATGGTCTCTTCACCTTCGGGATCCCTCCTTCTCGGCCTGAGACCGGATACGGTTATATCCAGGCCGGAGAGGAGGTCCTGCCCGGTATATTTCGTGTAACGAGGTTCCTGGAGAAGCCCGACAGGGAGAAGGCCGAGGAGTTCATCCGGAACGGTAGGATGTTCTGGAATTCGGGTATGTTCCTCTGGAAGGCGGGGACCTTCCTGAGGGAGCTCGAGAGATGTTCTCCCGACATTTTCGGACACTTCAGGGACCTGGACCCGCGGGACCGCGGGGAAATGGATAGGGCATATGACAAACTCCCTTCGAGGAGCGTTGATTATGGAGTGATGGAGCTCTCCGATGCTGTTAACATGGTGGAGGGTAAATTCCCATGGTCCGATGTGGGCTCCTGGGGCTCGATCCTGGAGTTCCGCGGCGGTTCCGAGGAAAGCCCGGATTTGATACTTGTCGATTCGAAGAATGTCCTGGTGCACAAGGAAAGCCCGAGGAAGGTCGCTGTCGTAGGGGTGGACGGGATCATTGTTGTGGAGACCGGAGATTCCATCCTGGTCTGCTCCGAAAAGGGAGCCCAGAGCGTGAGGGAGGCTGCGAGGAAGGCCCGCTCTGACGGAAAAGACTGAAGGTCATTGGGAAAGTATTCTATTTGTCCAAGTTGTATCCGTCCATGTGTCCTTGTTGGAAGATGCGATCGACGTTCTGAAACTGGGGAGGCTCCATTTCCTATTCGGCGGATTCCTGATATACTCCCTAGGAGCCCTCCTGGCAGTTGAGACCGGAGCGGAGGGCGACCTGATGAAGTTCATCTTCGGTTATGTTGTATTCTTCCCCGCCCATCTTTCCGTATCCTACAGCAACGACCTGTACGACATGGAAGCGGACAGATATAATACGCCCTCCCCGTTCTCAGGTGGCAGCGGCGTGCTGCTCAGGAGGCCCGAGCTTGCACCTTGGGCCAAGGGCATCTCCATCGGATTGATGGGGGTTTCCTTTATCCTTTCGCTGATCTTCATGTTCGTATACGGGAGGAGCGTGGTATTTCCGCTTCTGGTTGTCTTCGGGTGCTTCCTCGGCTGGTCCTATACCGGCCCGCCCTTGAGATTGGCCTACAGGAGGATGGGGGAAGTGGCTACCGTGACTGCGGTGGGCCTGGTCGTGCTTTTCATGGGTTTCTTCGTGATGACGGGGGATTCCCCTTCCGTGATCCTGTTCTTCCTTCTCCCACAGCTCCTGTACGGTGTCCAGTTCATCATGAATGTTCAGATACCCGATATGGAGGCCGACAGGAAGGGCGGGAAGACGACCATGGTCGTCCTCTACGGCAGACGCTTCTCATTCATAATACAGTTCCTGACTGCCGCCTTTGCGACATTGATATATTCTTCCGTTTGGCTCTTCAGGATCGGACCTGTCTGGGACATAATGGGTATAATGGCTGTGATATCTCTGGTGCCTCTGCTTGCCTCGATCCCTTCGTTGGTACTGAGGCCCCGCAGAAAGGAGCCAGCCGTCAAGCTGGTAACAATATCGATGGGTTCCATGTTCGCCTTCCTGATCATTGCTGACCTCTATCTTCTGCTCGGCCCGTAGGGCCGCCCAGGCGGTCAATGAGCCTGGTCCGTTCTCCGGTCCTCACATTGACCCTCTCGAGGATCAAACGGTCCCCGTCCATCTCGATGATATTGAAGGACGGGTACGTTCTTCCCTTCAGCCTTCTCGTGCAGGCGGTCCCCGCCGTTACGAAATGGGTCCCCTGAAGGTTCCAGATCCAGGGCAGATGTCTGTGTCCCGAAAGGACCAGATCGAGCTTCAGATCGATGCATACTGCCAGGACGTCCCCGGCATCCGAGAGTATGTTCCATTCCCTGCCCGTCATGGGAACGGGAATTATATGGTGATGAAGGGCCAGGATCCGGACCTTGTCCTTTGAAAGGGCGCGCTCGATCAAGGGATAGTTATGACGTCCGATCTTCCCATCGTCCAGGTCAGGCTCGCTGGAATCCATTCCCTGAACCACTACAATATCGTTCTCGAAATGGGGTTTCCGGGTGCCGAACAGCTCCTCGAATAGAACGTAGCCGCCGTTATATGAATCGTGGTTTCCGGGGACCACCAGGCACCTTGGATCTATCCTGTCCATGAATTCTTTGGCCTTATCGTATTCGTGGGGGTGGCCGTTCATGGTCAAGTCCCCGGTCAATATGACTAGGTCCATATCGGGTTGGTTCATTGTTCGTATCACATTATCCCCCCATTCCGGAACGTAGTTGTCTGAGGAGACGTGGATATCGGAGATGTGTGCTATCCTCATGGGAACCACCCGGAGAGCTTATCCCTCGATTAAATAATTAACTTTAATAGCAATGGTATTTTTCCCACCTGAAAGGTGCCCGGATGGATCTTGTCTACATCTTCCTCGTTGCCGGAGTTCTGGCCATAGATGCCTTTGTGGTCTCCATCTCCTGCGGGATCTCCCATAGCAGACCGGACTTCAGGTTCTGCACCAGGCTTTCCCTCCTTTTCGGATCCATGCAGGCTCTCCTTTTCGGACTCGGATTCCTGCTGGGGGCCGGGATCGAATGGCTGATATCCAGCCTGGACCATTACATTGCATTTGCCCTCCTCTCCTTCGTCGGAGGAAGGATGATATTCTCATCCATCAGGGGATGGAAGAAAGAGAGGGAGTGCAGGATGATAGGGTTCAGGACACTTGTGGTCCTTTCCGTCGCGACCTCCATCGATGCTTTTGCCGTCGGGATCACTTTTGCCGTTCTCGATATATCCATAATCCTCTCGATGGTAATAATCGGAATAGTCACCTTCATGCTCTCCTATTTGGGTGTGAAGATAGGCGACGGACTTACCGGAAAGTACGACAAGTTGGCTGAGATATTCGCGGGACTCGTTCTCATTGGTCTGGGACTTAGAGTGCTTGTCCAGCACCTCTTCGGTATGTGATCATCCGTTCTTTCTCCGGGACCGGAGCTTTTCCATTACATCTTCGATCTTGTCCTTCATGAGATATCCCGCAAGGACCAATATAACGAGAACCAGCACCAGAACTATGTATGTGAACGGATCCATCAGAAAGGACGGGACTTTGAAACTCCCACCTCCCCCAACCTTTTCCAGATATATGTTTGGGATCTTCCTGTCATCAAGGGATGTGAGGTTCAGCTCTATCTTTTGGTCTCTGTAGCCTTCCATCGAGGCGATGATTATCGTCTCGGATAATCTCGCTTGAATGTTATACGAGCCCTCTCCGTCGGTTGTGGTGGATTTTCCGGTTCCCAGGACTATTACAGCGCCCTTCAACGGAACACCCCCCTCGCCGTACACCTTCCCGATCAGGTTCACGGTATCCCTTACGGTGAACTGCCATAACTTCATCACCGAGGGATTCCCCGCAAGGTCGGTACCGATGGCGGAAACGATGTATGTCCTTCCCGGCTCCATCCTCTCGTCGGTTTCGAATATGAATCCATTTCCTTCCTGCCTTACGGAACCTGAGGCGTTCTCCACCTCCATTGATATTCCTCCGGGGTCCATATCCTCGTTGAAAATGATCCCTATGACCGCATCATCATCCTGTCCGGCGCCCAGGGGAAACCAATCTATCGCCAATGGCGGGGAATTGTCCACGGTGATGTAAACATCCACGGTCCTTTCATTGTATGCCAGGTCGTAGGCGGTGATGGTGATCCTGTGGTGGCCCGAGCTCATGCCGACCGTGATCCTTTCAATGTCGCTCTCAAGCCTTGACGAGCGGTTTCCATCCACGGAATAAATGAACTTCAAGATACCGGATACAAGGTCATCCGCTTTCCAGGAGATATCGATCCTGTTCTTGTTCGTGTATGTGCCGTTGATCGGCTCCTGCAATTCCAGGACCGGGTCGGATAGGTCCACGGTAAAGGTCGAGGAGGCCTCGAAGGTTCTCCCCGCCTGGTCCTCGGCTCGCACGTGGACCTCATGAACACCCTCATCCAGGTCCATCAAGTTGAAATCTTTCCTGTCTCCCAGTTCCAGCCATCCCCCTCTGTCCCAGCGTATGGAGAATTTTTTCAGGTCACCTTCCGGGTCGCTCCCCCTCCATTTGACGAGTGCGGAGGAGCTGTTCAGGTAGATCCCATCCGCAGGGGAGTCGATCATGACGAAAGGGTCCTGAAGGTCGATGGTGAAGTTCACGACCCTGGAAGCTGTATTCCCCGCATTGTCGAAGACCATGACCTCGGCGACGCCCGGTCCGCCTTTGGGCAAGGCGGTAACATACTGCTCCTCGAGCCCGTTGTCCACCCATCCTCCGCTGTTGATCTTCACCATGTATTTCGAGATGCCGCTGACCTGATCCTCTCCCTCCCAAGAAACCGTCAGCTCGGGATCGGTAAGGAAAGCACCCTCGGCAGGGGAACTGATGCGCAGGTCCGGGGCATCCGAGTCAATTGTGATATCGATAGAGGTCGTGTTCCAGTTGGACGCTTTGTCCACGGCCCTTACCTCTATCCTGTGATGCCCCTGCTCTATTTCGGTGAAAGTGTGTGTGGTCTCCAGCATCTTGTCTATCCAGGTATCATCGTTCAAGTGGATGAAATATTTCTCGATCCCGGAGATCACATCGAGGCCGTACCATGCGACCACTATCATGTCCTCATTGGTGGATGTATTGTCGGAGGGTTTGTCTATCCGAACATAGGGTGGCTCTCCTTCCGGCAGAGCGGTCACCGAGGAGCTCGGATCGCTTTCGATCGGACCGCTGAGGGCGGTCACGAAGTATGTATAGGTAATGAGATTGATGACCTGTGTGTCCCTGAAGTTCGTGATATCCCTGTCCGTGGTGAATATCAACTCCTCTTCCCCCGGCTTCTCGGCCCTGTAGATATTGTATCCAGTAACGGTGGCTCCTCCTATCTGTGGAGGCTGCCACTCAAGAATTACTAAACCATTCCCGGGAATGGCCTTCAGAAGCTCGGGAGAGCCGATGTCCCTTGTGGGTATCTGCTCAGCTATCGCTGTGACGGATGCGATGAGAAGGACAGCTAGGAATGCCAACTGGATCGATGTTCTGCTCCGGGACAAGGTCTATCACAAGGTAATTTACCTGGTCGTTTAAAAGGTTTTTATACATATCTGACGGTTCATGCCTTGGTGTCCGATTGAAAGGAATGGAATTACTATGCGTTGATCTTCAAAATGATTTCGCTTCACCAGGGGGTGTCTACTATTCCCCGAAGGAGAGTTTAGGTTTCGTTCTCGATGAGCTTT
Organism: Thermoplasmatota archaeon; assembly: GCA_048569615.1. Lineage (GTDB taxonomy): Archaea > Thermoplasmatota > Penumbrarchaeia > Penumbrarchaeales > Penumbrarchaeaceae > JAYEPK01. The sequence goes on from JBLIRK010000040.1 coordinate 19,508, forward strand.
TCCCGTTCTTAGAGGAGAGGGAGATACTGATATCGGAGATCATCTCCGATTACAGACAGCCACGAAAGGGGGATCCGAGGGACTGCTGCAGGCCGGGGGAGTGGGGTTACCGATCACTGGTCCCGGTCGGGTTGAGGAAGGGGGATCTCTGGTTGAAGTGCATGAACTCCCCCGTCTGGACGAGGAAGGGCATCGGCGATCCGGAAACTATTCCGGGGGAGCCCTATCCGGACCCGGGCGGATTCGAGGAATGGCTTGAAGGGGCCGTCGGAGGTCCTGACGAAGCCGGTATCGTTGTGGTTTTCGGTCTGACTCTGGACCGATGCGTGCTCTGCACGGTCCAGGAGCTATCCTTCAGAGGTTACGATGTAAGGGTTCTTATCGAAGCCACCGATTTGAGCTCGGGTTCCCTCGAGGAGAAGGAGGGATTCCTGACCTCTATCCCTTTCATCTACTGGGGAAAAAGGATCGAATGGAATGAACTGAGGTCCATGCTGTGATCTCCATCTCTCACCTGTGGGGTTTGTGCTCCACGGGATGCGGATGGTGATGCTGGTGGTGCGGTTCGTGCTGATGGTCCAGATGGGGTGCTTTCTTTTCCTCTTCCAGGACCATCTCCTCGTCATGGTCGTAGTTGGTTTCTCTCTTGACATGCAGGAGCGCTCCCGCAACGGCTGCTGCGGCCAGTATGACTATCGCGGATGCTATCATTATGACCAAGAGAAGGTTCTTGTCGATCCATCCGTCCTTCATTGCATCCTCTTCCTCAGGCATGCTGTCCTTGTCACCTGGATCCGTTCCGGCAAGGAACTCTTCCAGGTTGGTGAATCCGTCGGAATCGAGGTCCTCCCCGGAATCGTCGAGGAGAGGATTAAGACCGTGCAAGAATTCCCAGAGGTCCTCCATGCCGTCCCCGTCGCTGTCCGCTCCGGAAACCGGAGGCTCCCGGATGTTATCGTCGTCATCATCGTCATCGGCTGAGTCCTCGACATATTCTATTATCGAGATCTCGAACCTGTCGGACAAAGCAACATTACCCTCCCCGTCGAAGGCCTTTACGTTGAAATAGACCGAGCCGAATGCTTCCCTTGATATCGCCCCGCCACCGATCCACAAACCGGATCCGTCTGCCTGCATAGTGGAATTGGTCTCTCTGAGGGTTCCTCCTATCCACCAGATCAGAAATACCCGGGCGATCCCAATGTTGTCGTTGACCTCGATGGAGACCCTGAATTCTTCTCCGGCATTTACGCTGAGGATATAGTCGGGTATTCCGAAAGACGGCACATCATCGTCTTTCATTTCGAGCTTCCATCCGGGTGATGAAACGATGTTGCCGGCTTGGTCCACCGCCTTGAAGGAGTAGGTTACCGGATCCGTCGAGTTCAGAGGAAGAACGGTTGTTACCGCCCACTCCCCTTCCTTCTGCTCCTTCAGCTCCATGGATTCCGGGAAGAGAGCGGAAGACATGAGATAGACATCCGCCACCTTTATGTTGTCTGACACGGAAACCCTGAACTCCTGTTCGTTTCCGGTTCTGCCGGGTCCGGCGGTCAGGTCTTCCTTGAACACGGGTGGATCGTCATCGAGGACGGGTATCGAACCTCCTGGTGTCTGGTTCCAGTTGCCTGAAGTGTCCACTGCGCGGAAGATGTACGAAAAGGATGTCAGGTCCGATGGATCGAGCAGGGTGGAATATTTCCAGGTCCCGCTCTCCTTGACCATTGTTTGGTTGTGATGCTCCAGCTCGCTCTCCCTCCAGTACTCGACGTGGACTGTATCGACCCCGATGTTGTCGGTGGCCGAGATGGAGAAGGTCATTGCATCCGATGTGGAGCCGAAAACATCCGATGTTTCGGTCCCGAACCGCGGTCTGTCGTTGTCCAGTACGAGAACTGAGCCTGAGTGGGAGCCGTTGATGTTCCTGCTGAGGTCCGAAGCGATGATCCTGTAACCGATCGTGCCGATCCTGTCCTCGGGCATGGGAAGCGCATAATTCCAAAGGTCCTCTCCGGACCGGATCATCGGCTCTTTTTCCATTTCCGCGATCCCTTCCCAGCCGTAGGTTATGGAAACATCCTCCATTCCGATGTTGTCCGTGGCCCAGATCGAGAATGTCAACGTCTCTCCCGTCGTTGCCGTTCCGGGCGTCAGGTCTCCGATCACGGCTGGCTCGTCGTTGTCCAGGACCTCTATTTCGAACCACCCTGTGGTGTTCCAGTTCCCGGGAGTATCCCTCGCACCGATCCGCAGTGAGAAGTTTCCGGAGTAGTTCGCCGGAACCTCTATGGCTGCCGTCCAGTTCTTTTCATATGTAGTGAGAGCGGTCGTTGTGGCATTTCTCACTTCCTGACCTTTGAAAAGGACCTCCGCCTGGACACTGTCCACGCCGGCTTCGTCATCCACAAGGCATCTGAGGTCGTATGTATCCCCTGTTGTGGCTTCCTTCGGGGAGAGAAGTTCGATCTTCGGGGGTTTCAGGTCAACGGAAAGGTTGGCAGTGAAGGGGAGGAAGTTGTACCCGGTCACCGTGATGTTTACAGGTTCGAAACCCTCCGTATGGAAATCGAATTGGGCCTTCCCGTTCCTGTCGGTGATATTGTAGCCATAGTAACCGGACTGCTGGAGGCACACAAGGGCATTTCTGACCGCAGAACCGTTCATGTCCTTTACGGTTAGATTGAAATTCGAATTGTTCCTGCTTATCCCCGGAGGCAGTGTGATGTTGAAATCCTGGGGCTCTGCGGTCCGGACGAAGGGTTCCGGATCACCCATCAGGTTCAGGCACATCTGTATCCACCTGTAAGAATTGTAACTGCCCGAATTTGAAGTGTAGAAATCCTTGGCGAATGCGAAGTGCTCTCCCATCCTTGTATTTCCCCTCATATATAGCTCCTGGGCCATCCTGAACTGATATTTCTCCGAGGGACCCCAGCCCGGGGCGCCGTAGGCATACCAGCCGTAGCGGCTGTTGCCGATGTAGGAAACTGAGCCACCATCCGCCTCCATGACATGGAGCTCTCCGATGCAGTCATTGACGGAGAACCTGTTGGCGATGCATCCGACGGAGTTCATGACCCCGATCTTGTCTCCCCCGTTGTACAGGTATATATGGGAGTTGTACATCATTCCGTTTGCAGCCGTTCCCACGCTCATTACGTTGGAGTTGCTGTGGCCTGCGTGGAAAACGTATGATGCCCCCTGGTCAACCTTTCCCATGAACGCGGGTCTGTTGAGGTTCCCGAAGACACCTTTGGCGCTGTCGTAGAGAGATGTGGCATTGACATTGGCGGTAAGGAGCTGTTTCTTTATGAGGTCCATGCCCAGGGAAGAGTTGGTGTTGTCGTCCAGGTACTCGCCTGCGAGCGTTACGTTGTCAAGATAACCCGATGGCGGGTCCTTCTCATAGGTCAGGGTCTTGGAGACGAAGGTTTCCATCTGGGATGGAGTGTCCGCCGGGGCCCTTCCCACGATCACATCGGGTCTAAGGTCCACGTTGTCGGTGGTTTCGCCGTAGGTAGTGTCATTGTCCTCGTTGAAGGTCCTGTCCAGGTCCGAGTAATAGAGGTCTGCGGCGCAATCCGTTGAGGTGTATCCGTTTGCGGCGACGTACGTCGAGCGGTAGGGGACGACTGACACGTCGCCCCCGAGCAGAACGAACTCGGTATCCCATGATGTCACTGCATCCCTGATGAAGTTCCTCACCTTCTCCTGGTTGTCCTTTCCGGTGTAATTGGCCTTGATGAAGGACATCTCCACTATCCTCGCGGGCACTCCCTTCGCGATCTTCCAGTCCCTGAGCGTCTCGAGGTAGCTTCCGATCTTGGGGGAATCGGTTATGATGACGTACTGAACATCATCCGCCTGAAGATGGGAGCTGCCCGACGAGAGGGGTCTTGCCATGAATCTGCCGAGGTCCGCCGGGTTCTCCAGAAGTCCGTTCATATAGGCCTCGAATACGGAGGTAGGACGCTTGAAGCCGTGAACCCTCGGCAGGTCGCCATTGACCGGGACCTTGAACCTGATCGAGACCTTGACATCGGTATAGACCGTAATTTCTGTATCCGAGACAGGGACCACGGGCGTGAAGGAGAGGTCCTGGATCCGATAACCCCTGATGAATCCGCTGTCGAGGGGCTTGACCGGGCCTTCGATTTTTTCGATCTCGGGGATCGGCGGATCCTCTTCGGGGAGCCCTATCGGAAGGAATGACGGGATGCGTGCGAGAGGTCCGGGGATCGCGGCATGGAAGTGTTCTGAGCCCACGATCTCCAGGTCGATGTCGAAGGCATAGGGATCGATGACGGCTGAGATAATTTCCATGGGAACTACCGGCTCACCCTCGTGGAGGGAGAGGTCCATCCCTTCCTTCTCGATGTAGTATCCCTGATCGCTCCTCAAGATCCTCATGCCGGATGGATCGAAGGTGAGTTGGAGGTCAACGGTCATCTCCGGGGGTTCGATGGAACCGGCCCGGTTGAGTAGGGAGCTAACGGATAGCTCGTCGGCAGGACCTAGAATGATGATGCCGGATAATATGAGAAGTATGGAAATGATCGCTGGTTGAGCCTTCACAATGTTTCCTCCGGCCACATCTCGCCGAACCTGATATCCATTAATATGCTTATTGGTCTTTTATATGATTAACTGGTGCATTCTCACAGCAAGTGAATTATCGGTCCGGACCCGTATCATATCTTCTTCCGGTTGTCAATGACCCTCTTTGCCTTTCCCTGGGTCCTGGGAATTGTGCCGGGCTCGAGGAGCTCCACCTTTGCTCTGAGCGTCAAAGATTCTTGCAGAGTGGCGCCGACCTTGTCGGAAAGACCTTTGAGGTCCACCTTTCCCCAATATTCTGGGCTTACCTCGACCTGGACGTAAAGATGGTCGAGCTTAGCGGTTTCCAGAAGGATCTGGAACTGCTCCCCCAGCTCGGGAATGGATACAAGTACGTCCTCGATCTGGGAAGGGAAGACATTGACGCCGCCGATGATCAGCATGTCGTCGGACCTGCCGCCTATCCTCATTATCCTTGGGTGGGACCTGCCGCAGGTGCACTTCTCCCAGTTGATCACCGCCAGGTCCCTGGTTCGGTATCTTAGAAGAGGCATTGCCTGCCTTGTCAGCATGGTGAATACGATCTCTCCCTTCTGACCGGGAGGCAGAACCTCTCCCGTATCTGGATCTATGGTCTCGACCAGGAATTCATCGGACCAGATGTGGAGCCCGTTCTGCTCCGGACATTCCACTGCCACCCCGGGTCCGTAGAGTTCCGACATTCCGTAGAGGTCCTGTGCCTTGATATTGAGGCTTCTTTCTATATGCCTCCTTGTCTCATCGGACCAGGGTTCGGCACCGAACATGCCTATCCTGACGCTCAGTTCCGAGGGATCAACTCCCTCTTCCTTTAAAGCCTCGATGAGATAGACCGCGTATGAAGGTGTGCAGCAGAGCACGGTGCTCTTCATGTCCTTCATCATCCTGATCTGCCTCTTCGTATTGCCGGTGGCCGTGGGGATGACCAGCGTCCCCAACCTCTCGGCTCCCATGTGGAATCCGAGCCCGCCGGTGAACAGCCCGTATCCGTAGGCATTCTGGACGATATCAACTGGTGTTACTCCGGCGCATGAATAGCACCTCGCCATTAGGTTCGACCATGTATCCAGGTCCTGCTTGGTGTAGGTGACCACGGTCGGAACGCCGGTTGTTCCGGAGGAAGCATGCATCCTGTGGACCTCTTCGATGGGAACGGCTATGATCCCGTAGGGGTAGTGGTCCCTGAGATCGTTCTTCACGGTAAAGGGTATCCGGGACACATCATGAAGTGTTTTGATATCCTCGGGTTTCAGGCCGATCACTTCGAACTTCCTCTTGTACATGGGCACGTTCTCGTAGGCATGCTTGACCTGTGCTTTCAGCCTCTCGAGCTGGAGGTCCTCGATCTCTTCCTTGGACATGAACTGCTCTTTCTCCTGGAACATCTATCATCACCTTTGCATGGATCTAACCCTGGGACCGGTCCTTGACATGCTGGATGGCAGCGGACCGGCGAGAAAGGGATAAGCAGGTGCCTTAACGATGATTTCTTAAATTATCTTTTCGTAATAACCTTCCGCATCCTCAGAAACATTATTATTGGAATTGCTCTTTTCCGCCAAAGGGACAACTCCGCCCTCATGGGGTGGATGAGTCCTCTGACTCTTTGATCCTCTAACGGACCAGTGGATGACACGGGGTGTTTTCAAATGGACTACCAGCTGAGATGGGGGAACAGGACCTGGCTCTACGGGGCAGCCCTGGGTCTTGGATTCGGACTTGCGATCCTGCTGCTCTTCAAGGAGATGCTCGGACCCGCGGCTTTCTGGAACTACTACTCTCCCATGTTGGGGTATTATGTGCTGATATCCATCTGCCAGAGCCACTATTTCAGAAGGGAGCCTAGACCGGACATGGGAGGCCTGTTCAGGCAATTCGCCTCCATCTTCGGTGCCATTGTGATATTCTTCGTGAACCAATGGATAATGATTTCCATCTTCGCCGTACCGCAGACACCCCATCCCGTTCTCTTCAACGGCGGGATCGTCATGGCGGGGCATTTCAGCTTCATAGTCTTCGGCTTCTTCATCTACGGCTTCGATGATTTCATGTTCAAGGGCAAGCTTGTGGGTTGGATGAAGAACGACCTCCTCAAGGCAGTTTTCTGGTACTTTTTCATATGGGGTGTATGGCTAGTTCTGTTCTACTGGCTGATCGGTGGGGGGTACTCCGCAGAGAAGTTCGACAAGGAGAGGCTGGATAATCTCCTTGCCGTTAGCCAATGGATCATCATAATGTCCCTTCTCTATGCACTCGTGTTCAGGGACTGGATCCCCGAGCTCCAGAAGAAGATGGGGATCAAGAACGACATCGCGTACGGCCTGTTCCTGCTAGTCGCCGCCGGCGTCATAGGAGCCGCCATCGCGTATTTCAGCTACTACGTTTTCTTCCCCCTGATCGAGGAAGATCCGCTGACATCCGCGGAGAGATGGCACAGGATCCTCTACTTCGGGACTTTCCCGCTTACACCGGCCATTCTCATGGGTACTTACACCACCAATTTCGTCGGAACAAAAACCGCTGGAATGAGGGTAGTTAAAAGGATTGCCATCCTGGTGCCCGTGATATTTCTGTTGTATTTCGCATTTCATCTGATCATAGCCGAGCCCTACCTGATCCCTAACTTCATATCGCCCGATCTGATGAGGGAAGACATTGGGATCTTCCATGAACACGGCGGATGGTTCCACCAGCTTGACCTCTACTTCAACTTCACGGTCTCAATAATACCGCTTACACATCACTGGTTCTGCGGGAAATGGGGTTTCATGAAGAAGGTCTGAACAGCCTGTGATATTGTATCAGATCTCCACCCCGGTTCATTTGACAGATAGTTGAACATAAGCTAAAAATTTCGGATTACCGAGCAATTTCAAACTCGTTAATTCACATTATTCCCGTTTCCGCCCTAGGATTTATATCAAAACAGCGCATTCACCCTCTGGGTGGTCTTGCAATGGCTAGACGTGGAATCCGAGAATACGATGCCAAGAGGATCTTTTACAGAAAAATGCCCGAATACACCGGGGAAAAGATAAAGTTCGATATCATGCCCATACTTGTCGGTCCCGACACGGATATGGAGCGTTTGACGGACGATGCCCCGTGGCTCGAGAACATGCGTCTTGTGGTCAAACCGGACCAGCTCTTCGGGAAGAGGGGCAAATCCGGACTCGTCCTGCTCGATGCGTCCTTCGATGAGGCAAAGAACTTCATCAAACAGAAGATGGGAAAGAGCGCCAAGATAGGACAGGTCAGGGGAAGTTTGACCCATTTCCTGATCGAGCCCTTCATTCCCCACGACAGTGAATATTACGTCGCCGTGAAGATGGAATCAGACGGGGACCATGTGTATTTCTCAACGCAGGGTGGAGTTGATATAGAATCCGTATGGGATACCGTGAAGGAGGCTTCAATAGGCCCCCTCGAGGAGCCAGAGCTCAATGTGGAGCCGCTGATCAAGGACCTATCCGATAATGAGAAGAAGCTCATTGGTCCCTTCATCCAGGGTATCTACAAATTCTTCTTCAATCACGATTTCGTTTACTTCGAGATAAATCCCTTCACTATAGTTGACGACAAGATCAAGGTCCTGGACATGGTTGCAAAGGTGGACGATACCGCAGCGTTCCAGAATGTCGGTGTCTGGGATTTCGGCGAGTTCCCCGAGCCCTTCGGAAAGGATCCCACACCGGAAGAAGCCTACATCAAGTCCCTGGACGAGAAGACGGGAGCATCGCTGAAGCTCACGATCCTCAATCCCGAGGGACGCGTATGGACAATGGTCGCCGGAGGCGGGGCATCAGTGGTATATGCTGACACCATCGTTGACATTGGATTCAGCAAGGAACTCTCCAACTACGGGGAGTATTCGGGCGATCCCTCCACGGAGCTCACATATCTCTATGCGAAGACCATCCTGTCGCTCATGACGAAGTCCAAGCATAAATCCGGAAAGGACAAGATACTCATAATCGGAGGCGGCATAGCAAATTTCACCGATGTAGCCAACACCTTCACCGGAATAATCCAGGCCCTTAGAGAATACGCTGACCAGATGAAGGAGATCGGCGTCAAGATCTACGTCAGGAGGGGTGGTCCGAATTACAAGGCCGGCCTGGAGAAGATGAAGGAGCTCGGTAATGAGATCGGAATACCCATCAAGGTCTACGGTCCGGAGATGCACATGACCTCGATCATCCCAATGGCATTGAAGACCGATGAAAGGGGGGTGAAATAGTGGAGCCGTATATTCTTTTCTCAAGGGATTCCAGGGCCATAGTCTTCAACATGCAGACCAGAGCGGTCCAGAGGATGCTGGATTTCGATTACCTCTGCCAGAGAGACCAACCCAGCGTGGCGGCCTACATCACCCCCACAGGAACCGGATATTACACCTTCTTCTGGGGTACCAAGGAGATCAGGATACCCAGGTACAGGACCCTAGC
>JBLIRK010000041.1:0-26906 GCA_048569615.1 Thermoplasmatota archaeon
GAGGAGAGGGACATGCTCATCCTCCGGGAGGTGCCCGATATACTGGTGACGGGACATGTACATAGATTCGGCGTCTCGGACCACAGGGGGGTGTGCATGGTCCAGGCGGGGACATGGCAAACCCAGACGGATTTCCAGAAGATGATGAACTTCAAACCCCAGCCCGCGAAGATGGCCGTCGTGGAACTGGACCTTCCGAACTCGATGCACCGGTGGGAGCTCACCTGAGGCCGGCGAGCTTGATCATTATCGCTTTCTGCGCGTGCATCCGGTTCTCCGCTTCCTGGAATACTACTGACCTTGTAGAATCCATAACCTCGTCGGTTACCTCCTGACCCCTGTGGGCAGGCAGGCAGTGCATGAAAACGGCCTCAGGTTTTGCTTTGGAGAAGAGCTCCCAGTTCACCTGGTAGGGAGAGAATACCCTGCTCCTTTCCTCCTTTTCGGCCTCGTCTCCCATGGAAACCCAGGTATCGGTATAGACGGCATCTGCGTTCTCCACGGCCTCCGCAGGATCCCTGGCAACGGAGATCACCACACCGTTCTGACTCCCTATGGCCCGGGCTCTCTCGAGTATCTCACCGTCTGGATCGTAACCCTTGGGAACGGCGGCCTTGACGTTCATTCCCAGAACAGCTCCACCCAGCATAAGGGAGTGAAGGACATTGTTGCCGTCGCCGACCCAGGCCAGGGTCTTACCCTTCAGGTCTCCCATTACCTCGGTCATGGTCATGAAGTCCGCAACGGCCTGGCAGGGGTGCTCTATATCGTCCAATCCATTGATGACGGGCACATCGGAATGCCTGGCCAGTTCCTGGACGTTCCTGTTGTCGAAGGCCCGGTACATTATTATGTCCGCGAAGCGTGAGAGGACCTTTGCAACGTCGTGGACCGATTCCCTCTTCCCTATCTGTATCTCTGTCGGGGAGAGGTAAAGGGAGGTTCCGCCCATCTGGTTGAAGCCTACCTCGAAGCTTACCCTTGTCCTCAGGCTTGGCTTCTCGAATATCATAGCCAGCGTTTTTCCCTGGAATGCGTTCTGCTCAAGCCCGTCGCTGTGCTCCCCTTTCATAACTATGGCGAGTTCGATGATGTTTTTTAGCTCGTCCTTGATGTCTAGGATGGAAATCAGATCTTTTTTCAAGGAACCAACTCCATGGGATTCGGCGCACCAAGAAACAACTCGGTTATATAGATTTGCTCATTCTGACGGTTTCAGCCCAATAAATATATTTAGATTGAGAACTCTTACCATATGTTGTATGGATCATCGCCCCATACAACTCGCTATACGAACTACGTTGCAGGGGAGTAGCTGTTTCTTAGGTGTATCACTCCAATATGCTGAACAATCCTCTCTTCCGAGACCCCTGCAACACTCCTTTTTGTACTAACAATATATAGTCTTTACACCATGGCATTTCCGAGAGAATGGCCCGCATAGAGGATCTCCTGAAGGATGTTCAGAAGGTAATGGGAAAGGCCGGATTCGAATATTTCGGCGTAAGAGCGGGGACAGGCCAGAGCTTCGACATGGTCTCCAGAAGGGAGGAAAGACTGCTGGTGATGAAGCTAATCATGGACCGCAATGATCTATCATCTGTGATGGCCAATGAGATGTTGGCTCTTTCCAGAGTGTTAAAAGCTTCACCCCTGATCATAATCCCCTCACGCAACGAGGTAGCCCAGTTCCACGATGGAGTGCTATATATCAGACTTGGAATTCCGTTGATGACTTTCAATACGCTGTTCGATCACATGATCGAGGAGATCCCCCCTATGGTCTACGAAGGCCACGGTGGATTCTTCGTTTCCATCGACGGGGATCGGCTGAGGGCCAGGAGGGAGGAGTTGAAGATATCATTGGGAGCCCTTGCGGACAAGGTGCATGTGTCCCGCAAAGCGATCCAGATGTACGAATCGGGGATGGGTGCCGATATAGAAACGGCAATCGATATCGAATCCGTACTCCATACCAAATTGATTCGGTCTCTTGATCCCTTCTCCTACAGCGACGAGCTTCAGAACATCAGGGACGGATATCAGCTCATGGAGGGAATGAAGAAGGAGGTGATACAGCACCTTGACTCCCTTGGTATGGAGGTCATACCGACGGAGAGCTGCCCTTTCGATGCCCTGGCAAAAGGAAAGGACGACCTGATCATCACTTCAATAAGCGGCAAAGATCGGGGGTTGAAGGAAAAAGCTGTCGACCTGGCAAGCATGGGAAGGATAACCGGCGGGGAATCGGTCTTCATCATGGCGGATAATGCGAGAAGGAGAAACATCGACGGTGTGCCGGTTCTTGGCCTGAAGGAGGTCCGGAGAACAACGGACATCGACCGGCTGGTGTCCCTAATCAGGGAGCGGACGAACCGGAGGGGCCGCTATTAATCGCCTCGACCGTAGCCAGGGAACATAAGTTTAAATAATGACCTCCCCACTTAATAACGATGAAAATCTCCCGACCCCTGATTCTCCAGTTAGTCACGCTCATTTTCCTCATTGCCGGTGGATCGTTTCCTGCGATGACAGCGGGGCAGGACTCACCCTCAGGGAGCATCATAATCGACGGTGAGGCATCTCTTACAACTTCACCCTACGTCAGATCAGGGCTGGGAACCCAGGGAGACCCGTACATCATCTCGGATTACGACATGACAGCCTATGATATCCAGATAAAGAACACTACCTCCTATGTCATTGTCCGGAACGTAACATTCTCCCAGGCAGGTTCCTGGGCGATCTATCTCTATAACTCCAGGAACGTTATTCTGGACAACATCTCCTGTAGCTCAAGGAGCAGTTTCCTCTATTCCTATAATTGCAGGAATATCCTAGTGGCGGATTCTGATATCTCGAACATCGGCTCCTCCGGGAACTGCGTGGAGGTCGTTAACGGTATCAGCGTGACTATCCAGGATACGCAATTCATCGGAAATCCAAGCTCGTATGGGGCACCAATAGATTTCAACAACCAAGGGTCCGGTCACGTCATCAGAAGATGCCGGCTGGAAAAGGTCGATTATACCGACGGGCGTTTTGCCGATACGGGCGATATCAACAACAATACCTTCGTCAATGCCACCGTTGAGATTGTTGACGGGAATCTAGGTGGCTCCATCAGCGACAACACATTCATCCATTCCACGGGGAACAATCTTGAGATCACCACAAGCTACAGGCTCACCATAGAGAGGAACTATTTCGAAGCGCCCATGGAGAGTGGAATATACTATGATACTATGGCTTGGCAGTCGAATAGCAACAGGGGATGGATAGCGTACAACATTTTCGAATCCTGCAAATGGGGGATAAGGGCGAAGAACGACTACTTCACAAGGATAACGTATACGGACTTCCACCACAATTATTTCAGCAACTGCACTGATTATGCAATTGAGCTGAACTGGGCTTATTATAATAGAGCTTGGATGAACATATTCTACAACAACGCCGGAACGGGGGACTCTGGAGGCGGCTCCCAGGTCCAACAGAACGCAGTGGCAGCGGTATACGAGAACAAATGGACCGTGGACGGCAAGGGCAATTTCTGGGCGAACCACAGGACACCCGACAGAAACAATGACGGTTTCGTTGACGTGAATTATACCATATCATCCGGCGGTTTGGACACGAGGCCATTCACAAATCCCTACTTCGATACGGAGCGGCCAGATGTTAAGATCCTAAATCCGTCAGGTCCTTATTCAGCAATATCCTACGTGAGATCCCGGTGGGAAGCAGGCGACAGGAACTCCGGATTGGACAGCTTGGAGCTCTCCCTCGATGAGGGTGAGTGGGTCGATGTCACTCACAAGACGCACCACAGCCTTTTCCTGAAGAAAGGCCTGCATACCATTTCCATGAAAGCGAAGGATAAGGCAGGGTTGTATAATATCACCTCAAGGGAAGTAATGGTGAACGAGACAAGGGATCTTCTCTTCTGGGAGGAGCCGGAGGACGGGGAGTATTATTCCCGCTCGACCATCAGGTTCGAATGGTCGGTCAAGGAATATTTCCTGCCTGTGAATCAGACCCTGAGGATTGACGGGAACGCCACATACCTGTCCACTGCCGCCAGAGTGCTCACAAAGGATCTGGAGGAAGGGGAGCATCATGTTGATATAATCGTCAGGGACGATGACGATCTTGAGTTCGCAAAGGGATTGGACATCATCGTGGACATATCACCCCCCGAGATAATTGTCCACTCTCCACTTGACGGGGCCGTCTATTCCAACGATTACATCCGCTTCGACTTCGAGGTCACGGATAATTTCGAACTTCAGAATGTGGAATTCAATTTCAACAACGGAGCGGGCTGGATAGACAAGACAGGTTTCACCGAGTTCTCGGAGCTGCTCTCCTCCGGATTGAACACGGTTTTCATCAAAGCCACGGATGCCGCCGGACTAGTGACCAACAGGACCCTTCAATTCCGGCTGGGGGGAGATACGGGTCTGGAAATAATCACACCCCTGAACGGCCTGGTGACAAAGGATTCATCGGTCGCCTTTTCTTGGGATTACAATGGGACCTTTCAGTGGGAGAGGTCCATTCTCAAGGTGGGCAGAACGGGGATCTTCGAGGACATATTTGGTGCCAAGGAATGGCAGATCAATCTGCCCTCGGAGGGAGAATACCCCATAATACTGAGGCTCGAGGACATTTACGAGAATTATCTTGAAACGGGGATAACGATATACCGCGACATAAGACCCCCTCTTGTCAATTTCGTTGACCTCGAGGATGGCCAGATATTGAACAGCGGAACCGTTGATCTGAGATGGAGAGCTCTGGACGGATCCGGTTTTCCAGTTGTATCCTACGAGCTCAGGATCGACGGCGGCCCATGGGAGGACCAGGGAAACAGGACTGGGAAGATCCTTATGATCATCGATGGTGAACACAGGCTCGGTTTGAAGGCCACGGACAGAGCCGGAAATACCGGGCAGATCGAGATCGTCATATTCATTGATACCATATCGCCGGAGATTGAAATGATCGCTCCGTCCGACGGCCAATTCCTAAACGATCCCCAGGTGGAGTTCAGATGGGAGGTCCAGGACAATGTGGAGCTCAGCAATGTGACCCTGGTGATAGACGGGACAAGGATCATCGATGTTACTGGCACCAAGGTCAAGACAACCACGATACAGGGACAGGGTTACCATATTGTCGATCTGATCGCCTTTGACAAGGCAGGGAACTCTGCCACGGTCAGTATCCGACTACTCCTGGATATCAAACCCCCCTCACTTTTTTGGGATGACCAGCCGATCGGATACACAAACGATCCGAATCTGAGGCTGATTTGGATCCTATCCGATGAGTTCGGAATTTCCAACATCACGGTTGAATACGGGGACAGAACGCTGTACCCCCCCTTGAACTCATCCTACGTTGATCTCGTCCTCGAAGACGGCAATTATACGTTCACCGTCACTGCCATCGATCTTGTCGGGAACACGGCCCAGATCCTCTACAGGAGCAACGAGAAGCTCGTGGTCGATCGGACACCACCGGAGGTGCTGATCGATACTGCCGCTTCTGTTGTATATTTTGCGAGAGCCACACTGTACTGGATAGCCAGGGACGGCACGTCCGGAATAGATAACATCTCTATAAAACTGGACGACGGGGAGTTCGAGAACATAGGAACGAGAAAGACTTTCGCCTACGAGAACCTGCCAAGGGGCGAGCATACGGTCACGGTCCAGGCCGTTGACAGGTGCGGCAACATAAATTTCGATACATGGACTTTTACCATTTTCGCCGGTATCGGGGACGAGGGTGAAGGTGAGGAAGGAATACCCTTCACTGCCTGGATGGCCATCATAATCGTCGGCGTCCTCCTCCTCTTCCTGGTCCTTGGTGTCATAATCTCAAGGACCAGATCCCGGGAGAAAACGAAGATCATACAGGTGAACAAACCGAAGAAGATAGGCTTCCATCTGCCATCGTCTCCTCCTCCGGCTACGGTTCCGTTGTCTCCAGGTGAGGTTCCCATGGACCTGCCTTCCGCATCATATCCGAGAGTTGAAGAGACCGAGGAAGGTTCGGGATATATCAGGCCCGAAAGGAAGAAGAAGAAAGATCCGAAGATCCAGGAGGAGCGCGTACCGGACCAGGGGATAGCCGAGGAGGCTCCGGAACCAGGCCCGGCAGGAGCTGGGGAGCCTGAAGTTGATACCGGCCACTACGAACCTCCTCCTGATCTCGAAGGGGAAGAGGAGACTCAAGAGATTGAGGAGGATCAGGTTGAGCCTCCGGACCTGGAAGAAGTTACCGCAACCGGCCCTCAGCCACCGGCCCCGGGAGAGCTCGACGAGGTCCCGCTATGGGATGAGGATGAGATCGAGGATTGGCCTCCCGAAGGGGATAAAGGCGGCGGAGGGGAGGAAGAGATGGAGGAGTTGGAGGAGCTGGAAGACTGGGACGAGGATTGAGAACCCCTTGAATGATCGAGAGTTGATTAGACAATGTTGAAATAGACAATGGACATCAACCCATCCCGTCCGGTAGGTGATCCGATGTCGTCCAAGGGAGGTCTTACAAAGCGTACCGGCTTCAGGATGGTCAAGGATTATTCCATAATGATTGCAGGTTCCGTGCTGATGGCGCTTTCACTCCTGTGGTTCCTGGATCCCTACAAGATCTCCGCAGGGGGCATATCCGGCATTTCCATCATTTTGAGGAATGAATTCGGGCTCCCCCTCGGAGTGACGATGCTTGCGATGAACATCCCGCTGTTTCTGATGGGGATGAGATTTCTCGGGAAGCGTTTCGGCATACGCACACTTTTCGGTTTCACGCTGTTCTCACTCTCCGTCGAGTTCATCGATAGGGTTGTATACGAAAGGATCATCCATTCCCATGCTTACCTGCTTTCAGATCCCTCGGATGTTGACATACTTCGGGACCTGGACCCTCTTCTCGCGGCCATCTTTGGAGGGGTGATGCTGGGGGCGGGATTGGGGCTCGTGTTCAGGGCCCAGGGCTCAACCGGAGGATCGGATATCATAGCCCAGATAGCTTCGAAATATAGGGTCCTAACCGCAGGGCAGGCATTCCTGGTATTCGATTTCCTCGTCATTTCCGCAGCGGCATTTGCTTTTGGTGGCATTGGATACGCACTTATAGGTTTCGTTGCCCTCTTCATATCGTCCAAGACCGTGGATGTTGTCGTGGAGGGATTGGGAAATACGAAAGGTATCTATGTGATATCCGACCGATGGGATGTGATCAGGAAGCGGATCCTTTCGGAACTCGGAAGGGGTGTGACCATACTCCACGGACAGGGTGGTTTCACCGGTAGGGACAAGGAAGTGATATTCTGCGTCCTTACGCGCAGGTCTATTTACAAAGCGAGGGAAATTGTCATTCAAGAGGACCCCGAAGCTTTTATGGTCATTTCTGACCTGCATGAGGTCTACGGCCTTGGGTTCAAACCGCAAAAGGAGCAGGAGACCCCGCTATAGGTACGGGCAGCCTTGAGCCCAACACCCACCGGGACATAAACCATATAACCGTAATGGTCGGTAACTTTGCTCCATGAGGGTGGAGTTCCGGAAGTTGCCCTACGATCTCATAGCTGTAGCGGCTGCTTCAACGCTCCTCGTCCTGATGATCATCATCAATGAAGCGACCGGAGCGCAGGTCCGGGCATTGAGGGTGATCCTCGGACTGCCCTTCATTCTGTTCTTTCCGGGCTACGTACTCATATCCGCCCTTTATCCCGGGAGAAAGAAATATGTCAACGAGGACGGAAGCGAAGTCCCACCCTCCTCCGAGAGGGAAGATGAGGAGGGAGATTACGAGGAATGGCCCAAGGGAAAGGGATTGGACGGTCTTGAAAGGATTGCCCTTTCCCTGGGACTGTCCATAGCCATAACACCCCTAATCGGCCTTTTCCTCAGTTGGACCTACGAGTGGGACCCCGAGCACCTCGGGATAAGGCTGCTCCCAATCCTGTTCTCCCAGTATACCTTCATTCTGATCGTGGGATCGGTGGCCTACGTCCGGAGGTTAAGGACACCGGTCCCGGACAGGTTCGGAATATCCATCGTTCTCTCCATGCCGGGGGACTATTCCAGGACGGACAGGATCCTGACCGTCGGCATCGTGATCATGATGTTGATGTCGGTGGGTATGCTCGTCTACATCATTGTCGTGCCGAGGGAGGGGGAGGCCTTCACTGAACTTTACATATTGGGGAGCGGAGGAAAGGCGGATGACTATCCCAGGAATTTCCTCCTTGAGGAAAAGATGTCGATGTTCGTCGGCATAGCCAATCACGAGAACAGGAAGATGAACTATACCTTGGTGCTTACCATCGAAGGGAGGGCTCAGAACTATTCGGTCGGGGACCTGGACAATATAACGATCTCACGCAGCATCCAACCATCCCTCGAGGTGCATCTCCAGGATCAGGAGAAGGTGGAGCTCCCCTGCAATTTCTCCGTCATCGAGATCGGCTCCTTCAAGCTCAGGTTCCTTCTCTTCGCGGATGGTGAGCAGTACCTCGATACCCACATATGGATCAAAGTATTCCAGGAGGGCTATCTTGTCAGATCACCCTCGGAGGGGGTGGAACTATACCTTGCTGGAAGCATGGGGGACCCGGCACTTCTTGAGACCTCAACGGGGGCCGGAGATCCGATCATCCTGACGATCGGTTTCAGGAACTTGGGTAATGAGGATAAAGAGGTCAACTTCACCTTGGGAGCTGGAAATGTTGAAAGATGGCATTCCTTTTCTCCATCGGAGGGTCCTGCCGATCTTGGGAACGGGACGGGTATCTACATCCTGCAGGGCATCAACGGGACATCTTCCTGGGCATCATGGGATTTGATCGTGGTCATGCCACTGGGGGAAAGCGGTATTATGCTTTCCTGTGAATGGGACGGCTCCACCCTGGGGATTGTCCACAAGATGGAGGTATCGGATTGACAGGGAGCCGCTTCACGCTCGAGAGCAGGATTTTAGTGCTTTCCGTCATGCTGATGTTCCTATGGGCCTACCTTTTCAGGAATCTTCTGGTGGGCATGGCGGGTGTGCTGTTCCTTTTCTATCTTGCTTACCGCAGGCTCGAATTCCACAGCCTGCTGAACAGGGCGGAAATAAGGATCAGAAGGTCTGCTCTCGGAGACGTCATTCACAAGGGGACGCCCATACCATTGAAGCTGGAGGTGTCCTCTGACGAGCCTATTGCCGTCAAGGTCCGGGACAGGATCCCTGCCGGGTTCGATCATGTTTCGGGGGACGCATCTGCAAAGGGCATAGTGTCGCCTGGAAAGGAGTTAAGCTCCGTATATTCCCTCCTCCCGCTCGAAAGGGGCCTGTTCAGCATGCCTCCGGTGGAGATGGAGATAAGTGAATCTAGATCGCTGTTCAAAACCGAAAGAAATGTCGATCCATCCACATCCATCTTCGTAAGGGCATCCAAGAAGGAGATCTTTCTCGCCCAGCTGATGTCCAAGAGGAAGCAATTCGAGATCACGGGACCGGCCCACAAGAGGCACACAAGGACCTACAGAACCGATTTCAGGTCCATCAGGGATTATATGCCGGGGGACAGGTTCAGGGACATAGACTGGAAGGCGGGATCCAGGCTCACAAAACTGATGACCAAGGAATTCGAACAGGAGACGAACCTACCGACCGTTGTAATGATGGATATCTCCGACTCCATGAGGGAGATAGTTAAAAAGAGGTCGAAGATGGACCATGCCATCGCCCTCGCCATCCAGACAGTCACCGTAATGGCTAACAACAACCACCCCGTGGGACTTGTCACCTTCGACGAGAACAAGGTACTGGGCCACCTCTCTCCGGGAAAACATGATGTGGATACGATCCTGCTGTCGCTTTTCAAGGTGCCAAATCCAGTAAGGACCGGGGACTATCCCGGTGGATCAGGAATAGATGGAAATGTGGAGGGAAGGACCGGAAGCAACCTAGTAGATAAGGTAGGTCCCTTCCTTGTGGGCGGATCAAGGAAGGATATGTCAAGGGACAGCTCCACCGGCATCTTCGAAGCCTTGAGGACGGTCAACCGCGAGGAGGAGTCAGGTCTTCTGCTTGTATTCTTTTCGGACCTCGAAACGAACAGGTCGTCGATGATAAGGGCGCTGAAGGGAGCCCATAAAAGACGGCACAGGGTCGTTCTCATAACAAGCTTCGGATGGCCCTACCACCTGTCCAGGGAGGATCTGAATCCGGAGCTCCTGGAAGGATTGTACGACAGATATCAGGAAGAGCAGAGGATGATCATCGGTTTGAGGGCGGCCGGAATACGCGTGATCGAGATAGACAGCAGGGAGCGTGGAGATCGGATGCTTGCCGGCCTGAGGAGGATGAGCCAATGATAAGGTACCTGCTCGTGCTCTATCTCGGTCTGGTCTCTGTGCTGTTGATAGATCCAAATCCCGTCTGGGCCCTCCCTCTGCTGCTTGTGATAGTGTCCTTAATGTGGGAGAAGAAGTGGCCCGGAATGGCCGGTCTCGTCCTTTTCTCGCTTGTAACCCTGGGAAGGGTGGAGGAAGCATCTCTCACGGACCTTCCCGGCCTGTTGATCCTGACGATAGTAATGGTCCTTCCCGAGGTTGTCGTGCTGGAGATGGTCCTCTCTCCCCGTCCGTATTCCATTAGCAGGATATCGCTCGCACCCATTCTGGCGGTGAGCGGTATGGTCGTTGGTTTCGGGGCTGCGATATTCATTCTGTCCAGGTTTCAGAGGATCGGGGTCTATCTGAATTCCGATGTGACCCTCCAGGTTTTTATCATGATGTCCCTTGTCATATTCTTCTCGGGTCCCGTTCTGCTTGGTTCGCGCCCGTCCGGAACGGGAAAAGTCGACCGCGGAGACCCAGTATTTTCCTCTACCATAAAAACGAATAAGTAAGAGAAGGATATTTGGGCTCCCCAATAGCGCTGACTATCCCCAATCCAGACTATTTTTTGGTTTGGGACGGCGAAGGCAACCAGCAGGTGAACACAGATGGCTCGCAGGGCAAGATCATCCAAGACCAAGGGTGCCAAACCGAAGAAGAAGGGGCAGGGCGCATCCAAGGAAGTGGATAAGGAAATGAAAAAGGAGATCAGCAATGCGGAGGGCAAATCTCCAAAGGAGGATCTCCCAAGTAAGAAATCCACAGAAAAAGAGACCAAGGTCAAGGATACCCAGAAGAAGGAAGCCCCGGGAAGGAGCGGATTACGCGAATGGTTCGAGCAGAACAAATACACGATATTCATTCTGCTGGGGATCTTCGTTTTCGCCTTTCTCCTCAGGGAGTATTTCTACTACCAGATATCCTTTGATACCTGGCCTCCCAACATCGTTGGTAATGACCCGTCCTATCACAAGAGGGTCATAGATTTCGTCCAGAGCGACCATCACCATATCACCATAGATCCGCTGCTTAACTACCCCATCTCTGGCGGCAATCCCAGGCCCCCTATCTTCGACTGGTCCATTGCGGTCATGGGGATAATACTCTCCCCTCTTTTCGGATTCAATGTGGAGAACTCCACCTGGTTCGTATTCCAGTTCGCCCCAACATTCTGGGGAGCCCTCACGGTCTTCCCGATGTACATGCTCGGAAAGGAGGTCTTCGGTAAGAAGGCCGGGATAATGGCGGCTCTCTTCCTGGCACTGACTGCGTCCCATATAGAAAGGTCAACGCTGGGTTTCACGGACCACGATTCATTTGTCGTGTTCTTCGTGGTATTGACGATGTACTTCCTGTCCAGGTCATTTTCGGTCCAGAGCGACAAGAACTACATCTCCGACTGGAAAAGACCGGATTCGGTGCTCCTAGGCCTTCGTTCATTCATAATGGAGAACAAACTTGCGCTGGGATTCGCATTCCTTACCGGCCTTTCCATCTCGACGATAGCTCTCACCTGGCAGGGATACGCCTACATGATGGCCATACTGCTGATCTATTACCTGGTTCAGCTTCTCCTGCACAGGTTCAGGAACGAGGACCCTCTTGGAACCTTCCTTGTGATATTCATAACCATGGGAACGGTTATCGTACTTTCGTTCCCCTACTATTTCGTAATGTCCGTGGCGGTATGGAGCCAGGGATTCTACATCTTCCTTGCGGTAGTGGTCCTCGGTGCATTCATCGTTCCCACTAGAGACATACCTTGGCTGCTTGTGATACCCACCTTGGCGCTGTTTCTTGGCAGCTCGTACTTCATCCTCCAGGTGGGCTTCCCCGATACTGCAAATCTGCTATTCACCGGTGGCGGCTACTTCGGGACCAACAAACTTTATTCCACCATCGCGGAGGCCCAGGCCCCGGATGTCAGCCGGGTAGTTACGACCTACGGTCCTGCAACCTTCTTCCTTGGCCTCATCGGTGTGGTCATGGCTGTAATAAAGATCCCCAAGCAGATGAAGAAGGACTACATTGTCATAGTCATCTGGACCATCGTTGCCATATACATGGCACTTTCCGCCATCCGTTTCAATTTCAACGCCACACCAGCATTCGCGCTTCTTGCCGGTTGGGTGGTCGTTAAGATAGTGGAGAAATTCAAGGCCGAAGGTCTTTCAATAGTGTACTCGATAATAGCGGTACTCATCCTGGTGCTCGGTCTTGTTATCGTTGCGGAAGAATGGGAGGGTTTCTTCGTGAGGAACTATATCCTTCTGACGGTCTTCCCGGTGGTGGGTTTGTCATTAGCCTACTTCGCATATATGAAATACAGGAAAAAGAGGGACTACTTCAAGTTCAGGAAGATTATGACCGCACTTGGCGTGGGTTTTGTCGTGATGCTCCCCAACGTCTTCTATGCGGTTGACGCGGCCATTCCGATAGAGAGCAAGGGCGATTTCGATCCAGAGCTCAGGTATCTCGGGTCCTTCGGATCATCTCTGCACAGCGAATACTGGATGGATTCATACGAATGGCTCGCCCAACAGGATATCCTGATGGACAATGAGACCGTACCTCCGGAGGACAGACCCGCCTTCATGAGCTGGTGGGACTACGGATTTGACCAGCTGCTCCTGGGAAAACATCCCACGGCCGCAGATAACTTCCAGAACGGATACCAGTTCACAGGGTCCATGATAGCCAGCCAGAACGAATCTGAAGCGATCGCCCTGATGACCATTCGCCTTCTCGAAGGGGATTGGGCAAGCAACAAGGGCAAGTTCTCGCCTGAGAGCTGGGAAGTGCTGGTGAAGTACCTGGGTGATGATAAGAACTCCACCCTGAGCGCCCCCGAGATCCAGAGGATCTTTAAGAATCCGGGTAAATATAGGGATATCGTATCGAACAATCCTGACAAGTACGGACCCTACAAGGGCATAACCAATCCCAATGCGAAATATGCCGCTGCAAGAGGAGCGATGATGCACCTCGGAGAGGAGAATCTGGTAAACCTCTATCATGATATCAGAGGAACGACCGGAAAATCATTGAGATATTTCGCTGTGGACTACAGGCTGTTCCCGTTCTCCGCATCCAATACCGGTATCTTCTATGCTCCGATAACCCTGGCTGACAGGAATGTGGAGGATTATTTGGAATACAAGGTCTATGCCCAGGAGAACACCCGGGGCTCCAATGACGACCCCCAATGGGAGGATTATCCTGACAATCCGATAACCATGGAAAAGGCAAGGGAGGAATCTGAAAGGCTGGGTTACAAGTTCAGGATTGTTGATACCGATATGTACTACACGGATATGTTCTATCATTCTCTATTCTACAGGACCTATGTGGGCTATGCCCCGGAGGATGTGGGATCGCCAAATGACGGGAAATCCGTTCCCGGTATGTTCGATAGCCTTCAGTCGCTTCCCGCGATGCAAGCATGGAACATGACCCATTGGAAGCTCGTGTACAGGACATTATATTATTCCGAGAAAGATGAGGCAAACTCCTCCTTCCCAGACGATTACGAGCCGATGTCTTCGAAGAAGGCCCTCGATTTGTACTATGAACAGGGAGGGGATGTCAAGTCCGGACTGGGACAAGGTGTGTTCTACATAATGTACTACGATGGTGCGATAGTTTCCGGAAAAGTAAGGACCGAAAGGGGAGTGGGCGTTCCGGATGTGCGGGTCACGGTACTGGATGATTACGGGATCCCCCACGGCAATGTACTGACAGGACCCGAAGGCGAATATTCGTTGATCGTACCTCCGGGGGAGGTTCAGCTGGTCGTCACTGAAGGTCCTCTTGAAAACCAGTACGACAAGCTTTACCAGTTCCAGGTAGACCAATCAACCGGACAGCCGACAAGCCTTCTCAACAATACCAAGCTGATGATATCCGATAAGCTTGCCATGAGGGAGGTAAACGGCGGAAGAAAATACCTCGACCTTCTGGTTCCAGGCCACACACTCTCAGGCAAATTGTATTGGGACCTCAATGAGGATTCGAAATACACCGAAAAGGATGACGAACCCCTCACGGAGGGGGAGGTGACCTTCGAGCTGCGCGGATCGGATGGCCATTCCTACGGTCCATACGAGCTTGATGAAACTGGCAGCTACAAGTTTGAGGACCTCGTACCGGGAAAATATGATATCGTATATGCGAACGATGATGTTGAGGAGACGCTCATCGAAGAATATAAAGTGGAGCTTTCGGGTGAAGCGACCAAGGACATCAGGATAGACAATTCAATGGTGAGCGGACATGTGAAGCTTTTCAACGATAGACCGCTCCCGAATCAAACGGTCCGGATAATGGACCAGGGAGGAAATGTCATGGATATGGTCACCGATGTTTTCGGCAACTATACCACTGACAGGCTCTTCCCTGGAATCTACACAATGGACATAATGAGTGAAGGTTTCTGGCATGACAACATTAAATTCAAGATCGGCCAGGGGGATAATCTGAGCATCAATGTTACCCTCCATCCCGAGGGCGGGATAAACATCAGGGCCCTATACCCATATACCACCCAGGAAGGAGCAGCAAACGGCGGGCCCGCCGTGGGAGCTGTCGCGGACCTTGTCCAGAGGAGTAATGGCTCGAGGAAGTGGTCCTTCTTCCTTGACCAGAAGGGCGAGTTCGAGGCATCGCTTCCTATCGGAACCTACGATATAATCGTCCATTCGGTTGAGAAGGATACGAACTGGGCTTACCTCGATACCTTAGAGATAGAGTGGAAGGAAGAATACAAGGATTCCATTCTGCTCGAGCCTGCATTCAGGGTCAACGGCGTTGTGACTAAACTTGCTGCATCCCCGATAAACATGACCCAGGTTAGGTTCGATAGGATCGGTGATGATTCGGTTGCAGTCTTCTGGACCAACCAGATAGGTTACTATTCGGGACTTCTGCCAAGAGCGGACTACAAGGTCGTTGTGATCAATACCACGGCTCCGGGTAATGTGACCTACATCCATCTGCAGGACATATCCGCTCCAGCCACCGGAAACAAACTCGACCTGAACATCAGAGCGGATAAGACCGCAGTTGTAAAGGGCAGGGTGTACTGGGACAAGGACGGCAACAGGAACTACAGTGCGCCGGAGTATGTGATAAACGAAGGTCTTGGAGATGTACCTGCCGAGGTGGGTCTTGAGGACATACGTGTGACCTTCACTTACGGGAACGGAACCTTGGATACTATCACTGGGATCGACGGACTGTTCGAGATCAACCTTCCACCAAACGAATACATGATGGAGGTCGAAATAGACGGTTTCTACCATTTTGCCAGGGAGGTTGTTGTAGAGAATACACCCTCGGTCATGAACTTCGGGCTTAATGACACCGATGCCCAGTTGGAAGCAAAGAGCAGACAGGTGGAGCTGAGGTTCTTCTGGGAATATTACGGCAAGAACGAGGTGGCCCAGGTGCCTCTTGAAGATTTCAAGATCAATGTAATAGCCATGGAACCCCACCTGACGGATGAGACCACCACCATCAGAACGGATGCGGATGGGATTTCAACGCTCCTCCTACCCCCGGGCGAGTATTCCATTGAAATGGTCAGTGAACTTGAAATGGAAGGATTGCAGCACTTGTTCCAGGTCAACGAACCCCTTATGGTGGAGCCTTCCACATCCTTGCTTGCATCGGACATGATAGTGGATCACACTGTCACCTACAGAGGTCAGCTCTTCTTCGAGGAGAACTCCATAGTTCGGTATCCTCCGGAGACCGTTGTGAATTTCAACGCGATCCAGGGTATGAGGGTCACGATAGTATCCGATATAACGGATTTCAACGGCAATTTCGAGGTGGAGGCGCCTTCGGGAGATTTCGTTCTAGAAGCCCATCTTGAAAGGCCCGGTACACACTACATGGTATGGCAGGTTGTTTCCTTGGACATGGGATCGTCGCCCGGAACCTTCCAGATGACACAAGCCCTCCCGGTTGAAGGATCTGTCACTCCGGAGTTCGATGGAATAAGGGACAGTGAGCTCTTCTTCGAGACCGACGGACTATGGAAAGCCTCAGGGCTGGATGAGGACGGTTCTTACTTTGTCATCCTCTTCCCTGGAGAGTATACTGTGAGATACAATTTCGCCACAGTTGACAGCAAGTTGGGAGAGGATGTTGGAGTTGAATACTATCTGGAGACCGGAGTAACCGTGGAGGGCGCCACGTATGACCTCGACCTTGCCCTCAACAAGATAGTGGAGGTCAGGGGTGCCGTCTATGACGATCAGAACGGGGATAGGACCATCGATCCGGAGGAGAGAAGGTCCGGTATTAACGTCACATTCACTCCGGAGGATGGCGGAGATCCAATTTGGGTCATATCGGACGATAACGGGGACTACCGCATATCGGTCCCCTACACCAGGCTTTCCATCACTGTTGATGGAGAGGGATACAAGGAGACACCTAGGGACGACGTATCGGTGCTTGATCTTCCGGAGGAATCCTATGCTCTCTGGGATATACCGCTCATTCCAGAGAATATACCTTTGGAGGGCATATTGTTCCATGATAAGGACGGTGACGGGGAGATTGACGATAACGAGAAGGGGATCCCCGGAATGGAGCTGGTACTGGAGCCAATGGATGGGGAGGCTCTTATCATCATCACCGGACCCGGTGGGATATTCAAAGCTGACCTGCTTCCGGATATCTACAACGTGAAGGGGATGAGATATACTAACGGACTGCCCGATTTCGGCTATCTGGCCGAACTCAATGTGAACCTTGGCGATGACCTATCAGATCAGGTTTGGCCCGGAGTTCAGGCAAGGAGGCTCACAGGCACCGTGTTCTACAAGGACACGAATGGAAAAATCCACTTCACACCCCAATACGATCAGCCGATAACTTTCACCGCCGACCAGGGAGGTGCCTTCGAGATCCCCCACTCCGATGGGACGTATTCCATCGATCTGCCCTATTACGAATATTACATCTCATCCCGGATCGATACAGGTGAATATGGAATGGAGATGACCTACAGGATCAACAAGGAGCTCATGGTCAATGAATCCACCAGTGAGTACGACCTTGCCCTGGAGTTCGAAAAGGATGAGGATTATTCATTCGAAATAGACCTCGTTAAGGATTACCAACATGAAATGGAGATGTCCCCATCAGAAACGATCTACCTTCAGTACTTCATAAGAAACGCTGGAAACGAGCCCATAACCGTCACGGTTGCGTCCAAGGAGAAACCCGACGGTTGGATTGTGGAGTTCCCGGAGGGAGCAGACATTGAGATCCCGATCAACGGAGAGGTCTTAAGGACCTTAAACATCACTTCCCCCAATTCTCCGGCATTCACCAATTCCCTCATTTTCGAGGGGAGCACTACGGAGGGAACAAGGAACACGTTCCAGGTGCAGGTGGACACTCCCCCCAATTACAGGTTCGATTTCGAGCTGGACATTCCAGACGTCCTCGGAGTTGACTATGATGAGATGAGGGTCTTCAACCTTACCGTGAACAATATGGGAAACGGGGAGGATGTGGTCAACATACATCTCTCACCGGATATTCAGACATTGGAGGATTGGAGAGTAGAATGGGAGGGTGAGCTTGAATTCCCTGAGGAGGGGGTAAATGCCAGCCTGACCCCAAACGGGGTAAGGAGATATGCCGTTACGGTTTTCACACCCGAAGGTGGCAACAACTCGTTCTACAACGAGGAGCTGACCCTGACATTCACGGGAAGTAACCGTATAGGAGATACCTTGTCCAAATCCGTCAGGATCGAGGTTAGGAGACCCAACCTCGTCCTTCCTTCTGGATATCTGAAGCTCGCAAACAGGAGACTCACCGATCCTCTGATGGGGGGCTCCCTGGAAGCGAATATTACGGTAAAGTCACTCTACAGGGATATAAGCAATGTGAATGTATCCCTGAGGATCGACGGAAAGGAGGTAGCCTTCGGATACGTTCCCCATATCCCCCAGGATGGGACGGGATATACAAAGCTGAGGATCAACCTTTCCGAGAACAATATTTCCAAGGACGATTTCCATACCTTCGAAGTAGTTGTGGACCCCGGGAACGAGATAAGGGAAACGGACGATCTGGACAACGGGGGGGTGTGGCAGAACGTCGTCGTGGGAGACACACCTCAAGCGGAGGCCGAGATCAATTGGAGGATCGTGATATTCCTGCTCATTGTGGTAGTGGTCGCCATAGGGATTATAGCTTATAGGGAAAGGACACAGCCGATATAGTCACGATGCAGACTAGTCCACCACATCGAACCTGCCGTGCTCCATATGCCTTACAGGCTGGGGTAGCTCTGTCAGTTTGAATCCGACCCTCTCGTTGTAGCCTGCCAGGCTGAGAACGGCCATATTGAAGTTGCCCAGCATGACATCGGCACCCTGGGAGCCCTGGATAAGCTGCACGACGAGCCATCCCGTTGACTTGAACTTGGCCCTCAGAGCCTGGGCAGTGGATACGGTGGACTGGCCCTCCGTTAGCCCCTGCAGCGCATTTCCCAGCTGCTTGTGGGCCATGAGCTCCCTGATCTTTTCCTCCATTTCCCCCGTCTCCTCGAGTATCGAGAAGATCCATGGGACCTTGCCGGTAAGCATGCCGCCGTAGATCAGACCGCGGCCGCCCATTCCTCCGCTGTATGTCTTGTAGAAACTGATGTTGCCGGAAATGTTATGTGACCTCTTGAAGACCTCCGGCAGCTCCCTGAACACCTTCTCCATTAGCAAATAATCCTTTAATTCCTCATAGCCCAGGGAGAGGTTAGAGAAGAGCTCGTCTATGGTCTCCCGGGTGAAGCCACGGGAGCCCCAGTAGGATTCCGATCCCCTTTCCTCGATAACTACGTTCTTCCATCCCTGATAGTAGAGCAGCGATGCCAGTATGCCCTTGGCCTGGACGGAGGTCTGTTTTGGCAGCATGATGCATAGTCTGGGTCCTTTCTCCGTGGAGATCAGCTTCTTTGCTCCCCTGAGCCTTAGAAGTCTCTTCTCCTCTACCTTGATCTTTGCTTCGAGCTTCTCCAGCTCCTTCCCGTAGAATTTTATCCTTCTCCAATGCTCATCTTCAAGATTGCCCTTGGTGTTCAGGAGCTCCATCATCTTCTCACGGTTGCCCTTCATGTCTATTGGCATAGAATCGAGCAGTTTTCCCAGGGTATCCCTGTCTCTCTCAAGTGTGCCCAGACTCTGGTCGATGGAATCGGTCAGATTGAAGAATATCCTGTTGTAGAATCCCTCGGCCTCCTTTGATATCTGGATGGCGAAATCCATAATGTTCCGGGCAGCCGGTATGTTCTGACACATGGCATTGAGGTAGCCTTCGGGTGCCATATCGATCGAGAAGAACTTCTCAACGATACTGTCCCTTTTCTGCCCCTCTCCGAGCGTGATGGATGCCGATATCGAGATCAGGACCAGATATCTCTCCTCCTCCTGGTCCGGTATCCATCTCTTTATTGGTATGTCCACCAGAAAGTTAAGGTGCCATAGGTTGTCGCATACCGATGAAAGCAAGATCAGCAGTCTTTCGAACTGGTCTTTGTGCCAAGGCCCCTTGTTGAGAAAATCAAAGAAAGACATACCACCTCCCTTCGATATGTAGAGCAGGTAGCTGCATAACGCTGTGGCCGTCGAAGGATACTCGTAATCATTCTCCGGGGGGGTGAGGACGAAGGTTCTTCCGTCTATCAGCTTAAGGTCCCTCGTCGGTCCGTGATGGTCTATGCGGAAGATATTGTCCCCTTTGAGGTCTATTTCCATATCAATGAAGATATAGGTAATACCGGGATCGAGTATCAGTTTGGTAATCTCGCTGTACTCCAGGTGAGATGCATGGACATCGATCTCTCCCTTGGATCCTTGCTTGATCATGCTCTTGATAAGGAGTGCACCGTTGAGGCCGTCCATATCATTGTGGAAGTAGATACCGACTGTCCCATTTTTCTTGTATTGTTTCTTCAATCCATCCAGGAATGTCCTGGCTTCCCTGGAGGAGATATCATCCTGCGGAAAGGATATCTCGGTCTCGCGGGGAACGGCAATGGAATCGATGGCCCGGGTAGTTGTCTCTTTTATCTCTGCCTCCTTGTCCATTTCGGCGACCTTTGCAGCATGGTTCCCGCTCTGCTCGATTACCAAATCCTCCGACCGTACAGAGGCGTCCCTTTTATTAACAAAAGCATCAAGTGTAGAATCCTGAGACTCTGAAGTTCTTCCCTTCCTTTTCTTGGGATTTGTGCCTTTCCTCTTTTTTCCCATCCGGTGACCAGCCATTATTCCGCTCCTTGAGATATTATATTTTGGGTTTCAGGGGTATTATACGGAATACGAAGCTATCGGAGGGCCATGTCCTTTTAAGGAGAGCTTAACTAGATCCTATCCGGGTCCAGACTCCCTTCGTCATCGAATGGACTTTCAGGAGGCTCAGTTCCTCCCCCTTCATCGTCCATTTCCTCCTTTTCAGGGGGAAGCGGTCCCTCTTCGATCTTCACTTCAGGCTCCTTGACATCTTCCTTGCTTTTCTTCTTCCCTTCGGTTTCAAGGAAGGACTCGTCGAATTTCGTTGTTTCGGCCTTTTCCTTCCCTGTGCCAATATCCGGGATGTCGCTGAAGAAATCATCTCCCTGGGTTTCCTTCATCTGCTTCAGTTGCTCGTCGGTGGGCTCGATCCCGTAGAGCTCCTTGTAAACTTCCCTCTGCTCTCTGTAGGGATCCTCCTTCCTCGATTTCCTGAACTTCTTTCTGTAGATGTATATTCCTGCTCCGGAGATAATGACGATTACCACCAGAACGAACAGGAGGAAGAGCGGAACAAGAAGGGACTGCCTTATGGATTTTAAAAAGGGGAATGTATCCGTGAGGAACTTGTATATATTGTCCGAGACCTCCTCGCCAAAGCTTTCCCTGGGCTTGTCTCCGATATTAATGGTTATGTTATAGATGTAGATCGGGTCGCTTTTATCCTCGGACTGGACCATGATGCTCAGGTTGTAGCTTCCCTTCTGCACCTCGCTGTCGGGGAAAATCGTGATGAAGACCTCGGCAGGTACGGGTTCGGTGAGCAGCCTCTGGGTCTCAAGTCTGAAAACGGCCTCCCTGCTCCCGCTCTTGTCAAGATAGGCCCAGCCGTCATCTGCAAGCGTTCCGAGGAGCTTGACGGTCGCATTGTCCGAGTAAGTTGCGAAATTCGTCAGGTCGAAGCTGAAACCCCTTCCAACACCTCTGTAGGCCTTGAACTCGCCGGGCGCCTCGTAGGTGAGATTGTAATCGTTGACCTTAAGCATCCCCTCGGAGACACGGGAATAGTTGCCTTGTGATGTTACCATCACCTGGAGGGAATAGAGGCCTATGGGCAGACCTTCCACCATTCCCTTTGGGAGACCGGTCGTGTTCCCAATATTCGTCCATTCGTGGATGTCGCCCAGATATGTCCTGCTGCCCAATCTGACCATGTAATCAAGGTCCATTTCCGATGACGAAGGGGAAGACTGCCAGGTTACTACGTTCTCTCTGTACACATTGAAATAGATTCTCGCTTCATCGTATGATATGTTTCCATACTCGAAACTGACGTTCACCACATCATATTTGAGGATTATGAAATACATCTCACCTTTATCCGGTGCACCTTCCGGATACCTTATCTGATAAGTCAATGGTGCGACCAATTTTAAAACAGCATCCTCGAAGATCTGCTCGCCATTCTCCCAAAAGACCGCGCTTAGGTTCTTCATGTCATTAAACAGAAGATATGAGAAAACGGAGGAATTCATTCTGAATAGAAAACCCGAGCTGTTGCTCAGATAGTAAGGTCCGATGGGAGGGATGTTCTGGGGAGGTGGTGTTCCCTTGTCCATTATCCTGAAGATATGATCGAGCAGGTCGTATCCGCCCAGTTTGTCTGTGACATTCACCCTCAGAACGTAATAGCCGGGATTCAATCCCTCTTGGTCCGGAACATCATAGAACGTCCGCTCTCCCAGGGTTATCCAAGGGGTCAGCGGAAGGTCTCCGGGATGCCTAAGGATCATGACACTGTAATAGAGCCTGTCTCCTTCCTCGTCGAAGGCATCGTCCCAGAAGAAATGAGGCGTGGGGGAAACGACTCCCTTTGGATACGCTTTTCCCACGAAGACCGGAGCATAATTGTCGGGAACGTTGACCTTGATCCTGAACTCGCTGGTCTCATCGTAATTTCCGATATTGTCAGCCGCTCTCCATTTGATATAGTTATAAACCCCTTCGTCGGGAAATTCGAGGTTCACATAGTATTGATAGACCTCGTTCGGAAGTTCGATGAATCCATCCGGTTCCATCCATTCCGACGATGGCCCGCTGGTGGTCCTGTATGCATATTGAACGGAAGAAAGGTTGAGGCCGCTGGAGTTGGTGATAGAACCGGGCAGGTGGTCCATCCATTGTATAGTGCAGTTCACGCCCTCGTAGACCTGCTCCTCCCTGGGACCTATTGCTGTATAGAATGGAGGCTCGGGATCGACCCAAATATTGACCGGGAGGGAAAGACCGGGTCCGTTCCCTACCTTGTCCATTGCCTCATAAACGACATAATTGTCCTGCCCTGGATTTAGTCTAATGTTTCCCCAGGCTTCGTATGTGTCGTTGTCGATCATATTGATATTGGCTAGTTTAACCCCCTTTTCTAGGTTGTCCAGTCCGTTTACGGATTTCCTGACCTTAATGGAGCCCGACCTTACATTACCGCCCTCGAAATCTTCCACGAGAACCTTGCAGAAGACCGTTTCGGAACCATACCACATACCCTCCTGGGGTTCGATCACCGTCAATTTCGGAGGGGTAGCATCTATCAGCGGCCCCACCATGACGGGAGAGAACAAAGGCTCGTCATCCCTCTCCTCGACCACTTCTATCCGCCAGTAAACCTGGCCTTGATAGGGTATCTGGAATGCTGTAAGGTAACGTGATCCGTCCATGTAGTCGATATCGTTAACGAATTCCTTTGACATAACGACCGGTGTCTCAAGGATGGGCTCGGTTCCACCGATGTCCTTGTATAGATGCACCCTTGGATATCCCTCTATGGGGATATCGTTGTTCTGATCGGAATAGTTGCATGAGAATGTGATGTTCACACTTGATGAACCCACGTTTCGATTGAATTCGAAGGGACCCCAGAATTCGACATCGTAAAGAAGGGGCCTTAGGTTCGGTCCGTCCACAGGTCCGCTGTGGGACGAGAAATAGACCTCCCATCCTCTTCCGTAATTGTTCCTCTGATCCGTCCATGTGGAAAGAGCTCTCCCGGAATTGTCATACGTGAGGAGCGGCAACTCCTGGAGGGAAAGGTCATGATAATATCTGTCGGTGTCGTCCACCCTCATCAGCGAGTCCCAGGTCCTTCCTCCGTCGGAGGAGTTGATGTAGAAGATCTCACCCTCGTCCATGGTTTGCTGGGAAGGTACGGATCTCTGGAACACTACTCCCAAAGTCCCATCACCGAAGGCAGCCGTGTTGGGATACCAATCTTCCGAAACATCCGGTGTTACGGACACCCTCATATTTGTTGAAAATGTCTGACCCTTGTCCTCGCTCCTCGTGAACCAGATCTCATCGTTCCCGGTCCTCTTGTCCCGCCAGGTCACGAATAGGTTCCCGGAATCATCCAACGCAGGGGAAGGCCATTGCCTTGAATTATACTGCTCATTATCATCGGAGAGCATTATGTTGCCGCCGAATGTCTCTCCCCCGTCGAGGGAGACCGCCAGCCAAGGATGGTACTGGTTGCCATCACCCCTCCTGTCCTGCCATGTGACGTATACGTCATTCTCGTGCATGACGCATCTAACATAATCGTGCTCCCTGGCCCATAGTTCGTCATCGTTGATATACTGCATCTCCGACCAGGTAACGCCGCCATCGTCCGAATAGGATGACCAGATGTTGTTGTATGCACCGGAATCCTTTCTATCCTGCCAAGCGACGAAGATGCGGTCGTTGGCACCTATGGCTATATCGGGCAAAGAGGCATCCCAGTTCGGTTCCTTCTTCACGGGATCGATCCTCACGCTCCGTGAAAAATTCTCACCGTCCTCGGACCAGGCGATCCTGATGTGCCTTGTCTGGGGCATGAAGTAGGTTTTATCCCTTTCATCGGCCCATACCGCATAGACCGTATTGTTGGAGGCAATAGCGATCTTGGGCGCATTCTGGGACGAGCGGTCATTGCTCACGTTCCCATCCCTAAGGCAATCGTCTATCCTGAAGGAGGAAGACCATGTCTTCCCCCCGTCATCCGAGTGTATAAGGTAAGGGTCCGGATAGTACATCTTAGTGCTTGTATATGCAATATAAATTCGGCCGTTGCCGTCCACCTCCATATCCCATGCCCTCTGATTGTACTCCCATTCGTCCCAGTTGACGTAAATATTGGCCGAGAAGATAGGCTTGCCGCCCTCTGCTTCTTTTATGATTGGCAATAGAACCGTAAGAAGCAGAGGTATAATGAGCAGCACCGCCAGTTTCTTCGTGTTCTTCATGGGAAAACCTCCAGGAAACCACTCGATATGCTGGACCGCTTTTTCTTCAAGGTTATATTACTATTTATACAGTACCCTAGTTGGAAGTACAAAAAAAAAGGGGGCCATAAAGGCCCCCTGCAGCTTCTCCACCGTCAGTAAGCTATATACGGATAGCCGGTGAAAGCGTCGAATGATTCTTCCACGTGGATGTTCTCTTCCGTATCCAGTATCATGTCCATGACCACGAACCCTGCCATCACACCCTCGGGCACCATGAAGTGGAACCTGACAGTATAGAAGGTCATGTCGGACCAGTACACCCAGATGTTGGTTCCCTGGAAGTGCAGGGCGGTCGGGTCCGGATAGTTTGAAACATTTATGAACGGCAGTCTGTAGCCGTCATGCCTCTGTCCCGTCGCCTCCACATAATATGGATCATCGGGACCCGGCCAAGGTCCGAAACCGGAGATCGTGAAGTCGGCAGGATTGAACTCGTCGAATATCAACGGGTCCTCCGCCGGTGGTATATTCTCCGGATTAAGGTCGTCCAATCCAAGGGCGAACATCGGATATTGGGATTCCTCTGGATTGTAGATCCAGGCCCCTGTCATGGGATTGACGTCCACAACCCTTGGGATGCCGTCCCCGTCAACGTCGTCATCGATATCGTATGATACGTTCGCCGTGGGACCTTCTCCCCAAACGGCCGGGTCAACATCGATGGATCCGTTATGGAAGGTAATGGAAACGTTCAGATAGTTGTAGAAGCCCCTCTGGAAGAACTCCGACATCGGGTGGCCCTTCTCAATTCCTATCATGATCTCCATGACCAGGTCCATTCCCTTGTTCATTGTGGAGTCGATGATCCTGTAGGGGAAACCGTAGTAGTCGTGCATGAAGAATCCGTCGTTTCCAAGATTATTCATGGTCGGTGCAAAGAGTGAGGACACGGGGAACTGGTTGCCCGCACCGAAGGCGGGATAATACCATTCGAGACCGCCGCCGGGCTGCGGGTATCCGATCCTCCTGAGTGCTATTGCAGTGTCCAGCCTATCATCGGGGATGGTGGGTCTGGGGTCCCAGTTATCCTCCATCCTGTCGCCGTCGGTATCATCACCCGGGGGTTTTACACCCTGAATCTGCCAGGATGAAGGATCTGTATCGTACATGTTCCACCTGAGCAGTTTCGGGTCCGTTGTAGCCTTTCCCCTGTACTGCCAGCTGAGGCAGTCCGCATAGGTTACGAAGCCGTCGTATGTGGAAAGGGGCTGGTTCCAGTTGTAGAAAAGCTCTGCGAACTCCTCGGCGCTCATGGCCCTGCCATAAATATCCCAGAGGATGTACCATACGAGCCATGGGTTCATATTGTAGAGTACAACATTATAAGTCTGCAGAGGGAGGGATCCGAGCTCGTAGGACTTGGTGAACCAGTATTTCCACCAGGAATATCTGCCCTCGGTCCAGACAGAGAACCCCGAGGCCGGGTTGGAAAGGTCATGCTCGGTGTTGAACCTGTCGGGTATCCATCTGCCCTGACCCGTTTCGTTGGTGATCTGGTGGTAATTGTATTCCGACCTTGAATTCTTGTTGATGGGGCCGGGCGCATAGGCCTGCGTCTCCTTATCGTCGGAGATATCATCGCCGTCCGTGTCATTGGTGTTCGGATTTATCCTGAACCTGTATGCGAGAAGGTATATGAGATAAGGGTCCGGATCGAAACCCTGGAGGAACTGGACTATCCAGGGCCAGAACCACATCACAAGGTCCTGCTCCTCTATGTTGAGGATGCCGTCGCCGTCATTGTCCTCCCACGGGTCCGGAAGGCCGTCATTATCGCTATCCGTAAGATGTCCGTCCGTGGAGTCAGAGCCGCCCATCTCGACACCGTCGATCAGCATGTCGTTGTCGGTGTCCCAGTCGTTGGGATCGAGGGCCAGGGTGATCTCCATGGCGTCGTTGAGGCCGTCACCGTCGGTGTCGGGGTTGTTGAAGTCGGT
>JBLIRK010000042.1:0-24341 GCA_048569615.1 Thermoplasmatota archaeon
CTATAGCTACACTGTGAATGTGAGCGACGAGGATCCTGTACCGGATGTTTTGACCTTGAGTACGCAAACGTTGCCATCATGGATGGGTTTCAATGACATCACTGGAGAACTAAGTGGTGTTCCTGGCAATGGTGATGTTGGTGAATACTCAGTTGAGGTTTCAGTTTATGACGATACAGGTGGATCTGACCATACGATCTTCTCATTGTCTGTCGAAAACACCAACGACCCCCCTGAAATTGAGGTATCTAATGTCATTGAGGCGACCGAAGATGTGTTCTACAGCGTGGATTACGAGGCTTCAGATATCGATCCTACAGAGGACATTTTAGCATGGAGCATTTCCAATACCTCTGGTTGGTTAACATTGAACTCTTCAACCGGTCTATTATTCGGAACCCCGACTAATGATGATGTCGGAACCCAAGTCGTAAACATATCGGTTGAAGATGGGAAGGGAGGTTTCGATTTCACCGAATTCGAACTTACTGTTGTGAATGTCAATGATGCTCCTGCTTGGGTGAATGTACCTTCGGATCAGAATATCACCGTGGGGGATAATGTCTCACTGAATGCTGTGGCTTCTGACATGGACCTTGGTGATGTGATAATATACGGAATATCGTCCGATCCGGAGACCGATATCTCGATAGATCCGGAAAGGGGATCTATAACATGGACCAACACGATCGTTGGGAACTATCTAGTAAACGTTACAGCAACCGACGGGAGTGATGTAACCATCTACCACACATTTTCGATTATGGTCAACGATATAATAATTCCCGGTGATG
This sequence comes from Thermoplasmatota archaeon, assembly GCA_048569615.1. Taxonomy (GTDB): domain Archaea; phylum Thermoplasmatota; class Penumbrarchaeia; order Penumbrarchaeales; family Penumbrarchaeaceae; genus JAYEPK01. The sequence continues at coordinate 795 of JBLIRK010000042.1, forward strand.
ATGACGATGACGAAGAGATAGATGCCGAAGCTCCGACATTCGGCATTGATTCCACTCCCTCATCAGCAAAGAACGGAGAGGACATCCTGTTCAAGATCGTTGCGGAGGACAATATTGGTGTCAAGCAGGTCAGGCTGGAGTATTGGTTCAATGAAGAAGACCAAATCACTATAATCATGACCGAAGGTGAGGGTTTCTTCTATTATACGCTCAAGGTTCCCGATATCGGCAATGCGACCTTGTATTACATCTTTTATGCGGAGGACCTGTCAGGTCTGAATGCAACAACCGATGTCAAGTCCATAGACATCCAATGGTCCGGTTCATCTCAGGTCGAAGATGACGATACCGATGATGATGCAGATGAAGATGGTCTGGACCTTGGGAGCATCTTTATCATAGGTATTCCGGTTTCTGTAATCATCGCTTTCCTGGCAGTCGTTGTCGGAATAATCTTATTCCTTGTTAGAAGGAAACCCAAGGAAGAGGAAGAGGAAGAGGAAGAGGAAGAGGAAGAGGAGAGCGAGGACGAGGATGAAGAGGAATGGGGAGCCGAAGAGGAAGATGAGGAGATAAGTGCAGCGGAGGCTGAAGGTCCAATTTTAACAATGGCGGAAGAGCCTGAGGAAGAGGAACAGGAAGGTCCCGAGGCTCCTGAACTTGACATTCCGGATGATGCCACCGTCGTGATCGAAAAGGGAGGAAAGATCCGGCAGATAGATACCAAGAAGAAGAAAAGGAAGATGATGGACCATGAGGAGGTTCCCGGCTACGAGATGATCAAGCTCATCGGCAAGGGAGGTTTCTCCAATGTCTTCCTTGCGGAGAGCGAGGAAGGTGAGAAAGTAGCTCTCAAGATACCATCTTCCGCTCTTTTCGAGCAATCGGCGAGCAAGCAGAGGAAGAGGTTCGTTCAAGAGGCAGAGAATTGGAGTAATATCCTTGAGGAAACGGAGAGGCACAGAGGGATCGTGGATGTCCTTGATTACGACACGGATCCGATACCGTACATCGCCATGGAGTATATGGAGGGCGGGACACTCCGTACTCACATGGATGAACTCGATATGGACGAGAAGATCGACCTCATCGTCCAGATATTGGATACTCTTCATTCCGTTCATCACATGGGCGTTATCCACCGTGATATTAAACCTGAAAATATCATGCTCGGAAAGGACGGAAAGTGGAAGATAGCCGATTGGGGTTTATCGAAACTCTTGATCTCGAGCAGCGGATCGACTACAAAGGCGGGAAATATCAAAGCAACGCTCTCCTACGCAGCTCCCGAGCAGATAGACCAGGACAGCTTTGGCAAAGTGGATTGGAGGACAGACATCTACCAGGTCGGTGTCCTTGCATACGAATTATTGACCGGTGCAAGGCCCTTCGAAGGCCAGCCGTCCCAGATCATGTTTGCTGTTGTGGCAAAGAGACCAATGGCCCCAAGGGCGATCAACAGGGAGATACCTTCCAACGTATCACTGGCAATAATGAAGGCCCTGGAGAAGAAGAAGGAGGATAGGTGGGACGGGGCCAACAAGTTCAGGGAAGCATTACTTGGGAAATGATATCGGTAGGAATATCAAATATTGATAATTTCAAATAAAAGGTATGCATTCTATTTATTTTGATATAGGTCAAATCTCATCTAGGGGTGATTTGATATGCCTTTTAGAAAAGAGAAAGATAGGTCGAAGACCTCAATTATGTCCAAGGAAGTTAGCCCAATAAAACCAAGGAAGTTATCAACTGATATTGAAGAGCTCCAAGATGACCTAAGGAAACTTGGTTATAAAATAACTGACAAGCGCGGTTTCCCAGGTCTAACTACAATAAAGGCCATCAAAGATATTCAAAGTGAGCACGGACTTCCCGATACGGGTATTGCAAATGAAGAAACGAAAGATATCATAAAGGACCTCATCGAGTCATTGGAAAAAGGGTTTGAAACGACATCAAAGGATGAGAGCATCGAGATAGAAAAATTGGTAGATCATCAACTCAAGAGGGAAATTATCAAACCCAGTACTAAAATGGATATCAAGCGGGCCGTGAAGAAAGAGTATGGGGATCAAGGAAAAGGGAAAGCGTCTTCTCAAGCCAAGATTGTGACCCTTCCGTTAAGGGAGGAATTCGGCAATGTAAAAATTGGTGATAAGGATAAAGAGAACACAAAGATCACTGATGAAGACGGATCCATATTGGATGTGATCCCAAATGTTGTTCATATGAGAAATGTAAAGATTGGAACGCAGGGTGAAGGAAACATAACACTAATAAATCTAAGTACGGATAGTTGCGAATTCACCGTTGATAATCAGGAAGTCAGTATTTTCAAGTCCAATTCCGCGAGTATTTCTGTTCCTCCCGGTCAATCGAAACCATTGATGATAATTGCAACTCCAACTGATCCCGTAACCTATACGGGGCTTCTTGAGATTAATGCATCAACAAATGGTCTGAATGGAAAGTATCCGGTCTTTTTAATTTGTGAGGCGATTAATCAGGATGATTTGATTCCCCCAGATTACATCCTCAGCCCTGAGATGTTGGACTTCGGAGAAGTCGAAAAAAGCAATGCAAGTTTCAAGGATTTATCCCTTACCCTTCCAGAAGGAACCTATGTCTATATGAAAGGTAGCATATATGATAACAACCAGATATTCAGAAATGGCTCCCCCGATCCTATGGAACTATCGAATCAGAAGAGAAAGCTTACGGTAAAAGCGGCACCGCTACAAAAAGGGACCTTCGAAAGCTCACTAACACTTGATGGTTATAAATCGACCGGGATCGGTCTTTATCCGGAGAATGTGACAATACCTTTGAGAGTTGTTTGTATAGAAAGATCGGTTGAGCCGATTCAAGAGGAAGATACCGAGGAAGAAGAATCGGAATCTGGTGAGCATCTTGTACCTGATCAGATATACGATCATGGAGATCCAACCGATGATGAGCAACTTTTACTTGAGTTGATAAATCGTGCCAGAGCGGATCCCTTTACTGAGGGAAGCAGGCTTGGGATAGATATAAGCACGGATGTATCCGATTTCACCTATAAACCCATCGATGTGGCATCGAAACCACCGTTGGCGATGAACAAGATCTTGTCCGATGTTGCCCGTGCACATTCGAGTGATATGGGCTCAAATGGGGTAATATATCATCAAGACTCCGATGGGAGGTCATTTTATCAAAGAATTGCGGATTCTGATTATTCCGGCAGTATTATCGGTGAGAATGTCGCATTCGGGATGAATGCAATTCAATTGCATGACCTTCTAGTCAAAGATTCAGATGCACCAGGTAAGTGGCATAGAGGGTTCGTCCTTGGTCTTCTAAGCCCTGATAATGAAATAGGAATTGGATTTGTGGAAGGCTCAAATGGTCATTATCTCACCGAGGATTTCTGCAGATCGTCCGAGTATGGTGCCTTTATCACTGGCGTTGTCTATGATGATAAAAACAATGAAGGATTCTACGGCGCTGGTAAGGGGATGGGTGGAGTCTCAATAACACCGGATGCCGGTTCATTCTATGCTGTAACATCTCCATCTGGTGGATATGCCATTCCAATCACGACCGATGGTGAGATCATTTTGACAGCTAGTGGTGGTGAACTTACAGAACCTATCCGGAAGAGGGTGACAGTGTCCACGGACGGAGACAACGTCAAAGTGGACTTCGTGAAAACTGGTTAAGAAACATAAAATGATTTATTTAGATAACCGTCTGGATTGAATAGATTTATATTTGATTTGGTCTATTACATTGATAGCATCAATTATTCGGGGGATTATGAAATGCCAGTTGCAGTACTAGGGGATAGAGCTTGTGGAAAGACCACCTTCATTGCGCTCCTATATGCGGCCCAGATCGAGTTCACCAACAACATAGAGAACAAGGAGAACTTCAAGTTCACAGCGGACCCGCATGTTGCCGCATACATGGGTGAGATGTACAATTCCTTGAGAATTGGCCAGTGGCCAGACGCGACCATCAAGGGCCACTCCTCGAAGATATCGTTCCTCTTCGGTTACAAGAGGGCGGCAGCCGCGGCAATGCCTTCATGGGTCAAGAAGAGGGGCTGGGCCAAGCCTTATTCCACCCTGGAGTTCTCGGTCTACGATGTGGCCGGTGAGGATGTCCAGGACATAATAAGAACACCGGACGGCTATATGAGCGAGGAGATACCCGAAGAGGCCAAGGAGCTTCTGGAATCACGTGTCCTTGTATTCCTTATCGATGCCCAGAAGATATCCGCCAAGGTCAGGTCCAAACCTTATATGAAGATGATAAACTATGACAAGGAGATGGCGACCCTAATCTCACTGATCGCCAGCTACAACTCGAAGAAAACGGATGCCCAGCTCAGAAAGATCTATCCGGTCATTGTCTTCACAAAGTTCGATATGGTCCCCAAATCCACACTCCAGGAGATGGGATTGGACGAGACCTATCCGGGTTTCAAGGACCAGAAGAAGAGAAAGAAGTTCGCAGAGGACATCATGAGAAGGTTCTACAAGCAGACCCTGGCGTACCTGAAGGGCGGAAGTCTGAAAGGCGTATCCTTCGACGAGGCGGCCTACCTCTTCAGCGAGGTGATGACGGAATTCGACGAGGAGCAGGGTTTCGAATCCCCCAAGATGAAGGGTGATGAGGTTGCCTATTCATATCCGGAGTACGAGGCCTTCATCAACCACTTCAGGCGGATCGCAAACGAGATGCCCGACGATATCAAGGATTCCCAGGATTTCACCAGCAAGTGGTGATCTAACGGATTTGAGAACATGCAGGTCTGTCTCGCAGGATTGGAGGATTCCGGGAAAAGGGTCCTCCTATCCCTCCTCTATGGGTCCATGATAAGGTATTCGGAGGAGAAAAGGAGCGGGTTCAGGTTCTCGACGTCAACGAAACATCAGGTCGTATTCGGGGAGAACTACAACAATCTCAGGGGCGGTCTGTGGCCCTACAAACCATATCCGGACCAGATAAGCATCACCATGAGGTTCAGGGAGCTCGGCATTTCAGCATGGTTGAAGAAGAACATAGCTCGCAAAGAGATAACGACCCAGTCAAATATTAATTTCAGCATACACGATGTTGAAAGGATCAAAGATGAGGATGTTTGGGAAGATGACATCAAGAAACTCAAGGAACTCCCGGGGGCGAAGTTGACATTACTCGTTTTTGATATACCGTCCTTGAAGAAGGACACAGGATCTCTTGAGAGGTTCGAGAAGGTCTTCAGGAAGACCATCGACTGGAGGGGGTCCAAGACGAAACCTGCCGTGATCTTCACGATGTGTGACAAACTGAAGAGCAAGAAGCTCGAGAAATTGGGAATTCCGCAGGGGATACCAGATATTAAGAAGATTGAGGAGAGGAAGAAGGTCGGCCATGCCCTAATCAAGGAAGGGCTTCCTTCGATGAACAAGCTCTTGAAGTCCTATAGTCCAGAATTCTTCTTCCTTGGTATAGAAACGGAGAGGGATGAGGACGATAAAGAACTCCCCAAGGTCAATCCGGATATTGAATCGGAGCTTGAATATCCATACGAGGAATACAAGGCCTTGATACAATTCATTGGAAAATTTGAAATTAATAATAGTGCATAATGAATAGATATCAAACAAGGATGTGAGGTAATGGGCGAAGATGAAGAACCGCAGGAATTCAAGATAGACCATTTCGTTTACGGCTCCCACGAGGGTTACAGAATAAAGGCAAATTCGTCGGGAGTGGATGTCAAGATGTTCGAGGACGCTTTCATGGGATACTTCATTCCCGTATCTCAGACGGATGTGAAATACGTCTCGGATGTCAGGTCCATCCTGCCGGTGGGAGAGAAGTACATCTGCCTTTCACATATTGTTCCCGGTCCAAGGGATGAGTACCAGAGAAAGACGATGTCCTGCCACTCGGCGGTAATTCCGAGGAGGCTCCTTGCACAGGGCAAGGTAACCTACGAGGATGTGGACCTTGCCATGAAACAGTTCGGGAGCGATAGAGGTGAAGCTGTAGGTCAGATCGACAAGCTCACCGTCCAGGAGGGTTGGGGAATAGACATGGCCGAGCTGAAGACGGTGATCAAGAAGGATGACCTAGAGAAGCTCATGGACCATTACAAGAAGGAGAGGGACACCAAGGTTTTCCTGAAGTACAACGGATCGGACCCCACAACAAGGGTGAAAACAGCCTATCTGCTATCGATGTTCATTGATATCGGCATGAACATCATCCCGCTGGCCATATTCACGGATGTTCCATATCCGGATGCGAAGAAGCTATTCAACCTGGTAATTTCAAGGGGAATGATAAGCATCAAACCCGGTCAGGGATGGAAGATGCTTCCGATCAGCGCCCCCCCTCCTGAGAGTGTGGTTACAAGGGGCGGCGGGGATCCGATGAAGAACATATACGGATAATCGTCACTTGGGTTTGACAACCGCCTTGTATTCGATTGAGATCCCGGTATTGCTGGATGACAGGCTCAGCACAGCCTTCTCCGTTTCGATCTTCCATGACCTCTGCCTACCTTTAACATCAGGTTGGGAGAAGCAGTCAAGGACCTTGTTCAGGTGCTTCCACTCGTTCTCATATGGATCCATTTCGGCCTCTCCGTTGTAGAGGATATCGCAGAGAGCTTCGATGCCTCTTACGGAATTCTCGGCTCCGAGCACTTTTTCATCACCCTCATCGGCCGGATTGTCCATTGGTCTTATGAACTGGCTGATCTTCACGAAGTTCACTCCCTGGATGTCCTCAAGGTCGATGAATATCCTGAGGAAATCCTTGTTCTCGATTAGGAGCTCGATCAACCTCCTGTATCCATAATCGGGGAACTTGAACTTCCCCTGGTTCAATCCGGGTAGATAAGTGATAGTGCTATTCCGGATAATATTGGAGAAATAGTCCATAAGCTGCTCCTTTGTGCTCTTATCAATCAATTGCCCCAGGTTCGGCGGGGCCTGCTGCTGCATCATCTGACCCTGCCACTGCTGCTGAGGGGGTGGGGCCATCTGTTGCGGAGGCTGCATCTGCTGCTGGGGTGGATACTGCTCCGGTGGAGGAGCCTGCTCCTGCGGAGGCGGAGGAGGTGGAAACTGCTGCTGAGGCTGTGGAGGTTGTGGAGCTCCCCCTCCCCATACCGATTCCGGCGAAGGTTTCCTTGGCTTCTTGGTCATGAAGTTATCCGGAAGGGAGCTGAAGCTCTGTCTCTCATCATCCTTGCTTTCTATCGCCTGCTCTACCTTGTTCTCGTAATTTGGAAGACGTATCCCAAACTTCTTTCTTGGAGGGGTCTGGACTTGCTTTGTGCCTTGGTATTGCTGCTCTCTTTCCCTTCTCTCCCTTTCGAGCCTTTCCATTTCTCTTTTCCTCTTCAGTTCCTTGATCCTCTTTTGTTTCTCTTTCTCGGCGGTCTGTTCAATGATGGATGACATCAACTTCCCTCGTTATCAAATCATTTTTTCGCCGCAGTGGGGGCAGAATCTGGTATCCTCATCGACTAGGCCGCCACATTGCTGGCACTCGTTTTTCTTTGTTCCCGACTCCCTTACATCCACCTTTGCACTTGTCTCCGAAGCCCCCTGTACCAGAGTATGCGGAACGTTCTGCCTGGACGAGCTGACGATATTGGCTATATGTGAAAGATCCCGGTCAGATTTTCGTTCGGCTCTGTCAAGGGCTCTCTCGTATACATCCAGGTTGTACTTCTGACCCTCGGCCTGGCTTTGTGCCATGGAGATCTTTTCCTGGGCTTCGAGCTCCCGTTCCTTTAATTTTGTTCCCTGGAATTCGGCGACCCTCATCTGTGTATCGTGTTCGGTCCTTTCCATCTTCAGTTTGTCCTTCTGCGCCTTGATCTGCATGAGACCCTGCATCTCGATCATGTCCTGGTCGAACTCCAGCTCCCTCACCTTTGAATCTGTATGCGCCTCTTTGAGTTTTCCCTCTAATTTTGTGTCATGCACTCTGCTCTGGATATCGAGTTCAGAGTCTGTGATCTTCCTCTTTTTATCTAATTCTGCGGTTGTGATCTCATCCTCCATATCGATCCTGTCCCTCTCCTTCCTCTTCTCCACCTCCACCCTATGATCGTAGGCCTGCTGCTCCTCCCAGTGGCGGAAATCCTCCTGTTCCAATTTCCTCTCGTGGCTTAAAACCCTTGCCTCCTTGTCCAGATCGATATCCCTGCGCATCCTCTTCTTTTCCCTCTCGGCTATCTTGTCCTTTTTCCAATCATCGATCTCCGAGATCTCCTCCGCCTTGACAATTTCCTTCTCGTAGGTGCCCGTCTCCAATTTGCCAGAGAGCTCCCTCTCCCTTGTAGCCATCTTAACGTGATCTATTGCGGTGAGGTCGAAGGAAATCGTGAACCTGACCGGTTCGATTGCATAAAGCTCGAAGACCCTCCCGATCTCCCTCAAGCATTCGTTTTCTATCTTTTTAATAGTGGTTCTCTTTCCGATATCCTCGGTGGAGAACTCCTTTATTGTGGGTTTTAAGACCCTTGTGGCGATCTCATTCTGAACGAGGATCCTGATATCCCTGGTCGTAATTGCCATGTCAGGTTTGTTTGCCACCTGGGAGTATAGATTGGCTATATTGCTACGGTCTATGGAGAAAAGGACGGCGAGGTTCCCCGATACAAGGTCATCGTCGATCGTGTAGGGTTTCAGATCGTATTCCTGGCCGAAATGCAGGAATATCTTCTTTTCCGATGTGTCGGCAAATAGCACTTCAACATCCTTGCCCTTTCCAAATAATCTCTTGAATTTATCTCCCATCGTGCCCAGGACCTGGCTCACTTTGGTCTGGGTGTATGTGTTCGTGATCTTTCCATCCTCGATCAGAACCATTACCTCGTCCGGTCCCACGACGATGTTTGATGAAAGGAGCTTGTCGATCTCCTTTGCTCCGAAAAGCTGTGCGATCGTATTTGGAGAGCCGTGTGCCCACTTCTTTCCAGCCATTAGAATTTCACCCCCTTAATGATATCATCCCTGTGTTCAACATCGTTTCTGAGATCGCTTACATATTTCCTGATCTTGTTGAGCTCCATTGTAATATTCTTGACCTTCCCGTCGAGCATCATGTCATTCAATGTTGAAGTGGCCTTGGCAAGGACCGATGATTTGTGGGAAAGCTCCTTGTCGAAGGTCCGGAGTTCCCGATTCATTAAGGCTTCCCTTGTTGGATCCAGTTTCAGTTTATATGTGTCGCCTACAGGTGAAAGATTGATCTTCTTATCGAGATTTCTCAGGTCCAGCAGAAGTCTTTGGACTGTGTCTATCGTATCTTCTTGATAGTCTGACGGGAGGAACTCGATGAATTGCTGGAGGTTCCTCCGGGTATTATTGAGATCTTCAGAAATAACCTTCCTTATGTTTACATCTCTCTCTTGACCTATTGTCAAATTTACACCCCCATTCATTGGATGCCATCTTCTGCGATGCAATTGTATATGCAAATCCCAGAATGTCTATGAAATGAACTTACTGGTATATTAGATATATCCAGCCTCCCCTGTTAAAAAAGGTGATTCGTTATTATCCTCACCCCGAATTTGGATATAAATTTTTATAAATCGTAAACCTTAATGCATAACCAGTATATTCGATATGGAACCCGTCCCATACTCCCATCCCTGAAGAGGTGTGACCTTGAACAAAGTAGTGATAACCTACACGGACCGAAGTGGCTGCAAGGAGAAGGTAGAGGTCCCGGGTGATTTCCAGGTAGGAAGGGATAAGACCGTGGAAGGACCCATGGTAACCTTCGCCCTGGACGGCGGCACCCTTCATCACCTGACGGCATGCCCGAGGACGATATCCAGGCTTGTCCTGGGGACGGGAAAGGAATGTGAGTCATGCCATGCCCGGTTCTTCTGGGAGAACAACAGGTTCTTCGTTCAGGACATGGGATCCACCAACGGCACGATGATCAATGGAAAGACCCTTCCCGGATGGGATAAGAAGCAGAAGAGTGACCCTGTCGAGATCACGTCCACCTCCGAGATCCGCCTTGGGGAGTTCGATTTGACGATAGAACCCATCGTCCCCAAACCACAGGCAAGCCCCATCATCAAGCAGCTGGGTCTGGAACCCGTTCTAAGCCAGGCTCAAACAAACGGAGGAGGTCCGATCATCATCAATATTCAGAACCTCGATGCCGGGCATCATAAGAACATAGGATCCATCGATGTTGTTGCGAACAGGAGCAGGGTGGACATAGACGGTGATGACGACGAGGAGATGGAAAGACCTCCAGCCCGGAGGGAGAGGCAGGATGTGGATGTCGTTGCCACCAGGTCCGATGTCAGGATCGGACCCAACGGGGAGAAGAAGGAGAAGAAGAGGAAGATCGACATAGAGTTCGATGAGGACATGTTCTAGCGATCAGATTCCGGAGGTGATCTCGGTGGAAATGAAGGAGATGACCGACACCTTTCTCGGTTCAGATGACCTTCAATCCGCACTTGGAAACCTAGGTATGGAACAGGTCATCGAATGGCTTCAGTGGGTGAATGGGTTGCTTTCGGCCTCAAATCCCTTTCCGATCATTGAGATATCCCCCAGGGGAGGGGGGCCGGACCTTGTTTTCTTCTTCGGGGATATCCACGGAGACCTCATTACCCTGGACCTTATCGTAAAGGAGTTCAGGGAGATGGTGGATTATATCAAGGAACAGACCGAAACCGGCTCGATCAGGCTTGTTTTCCTGGGAGATTACATAGACAGGGCTCCTAAAGATGTGGAGAACGGGGGTATGTTGACCATCATTCGGGTACTTGCACTGAAGGCGAAGTATCCGGAGAACGTCTTTCTTCTGAGGGGCAATCACGAGGCCTTCGAGCTGCTCCCCTTCAGTCCGTATGAGCTCCCCACTGAGATCATGGATATTTTTCCCGATGGGGGATCCGAAAGGGTCCATTCGCATCTTACCCAGATCTTCTCTGACCTTCCGCTCTTTGTGAGGACAGCAAACGGGATAATAGCTCTACACGGGGGTTTTCCAAAAGGCGGAGACAGGGAGTTATCCTCCATCTCCAAGAGAGACAGGGGAGCCATATTGGATACTTTATGGGGTGATCCCGTTGAGAGTTCCTCATACAGGGGAGAGGTGAGCAGGAAAGCGAACTTCACCAGAAAGGAACTGGAGGAATTCCTGACATTCGTCAACTGTAAAGTTCTGCTTCGAGGACACGACTACAACACGAAGGGGTATTCACTCTACGACAGAAAGGTCCTGACCCTTTTCACATCCCGGAGGTACCTCGACAAAGGAGCGAAGGGCATTTTCTCGGTCCATACCATACTGCAGGAGAAGGTGAATGACACATCCGATCTTGGGATAAGGAACGTTCAGGAAGGGGACTGGCCGGAGGCAGCCGCTCCGGATTGGATTCCGGGCAGCCCATTAAAAAAGGGGAGGGATTGATGCAGCTTTCAAGGTCCTTGATCATTTCCACCACAGGCCATCGGACGGTTCCGGAGGACCCTCTCTTCCTTGTGAAGCTGGATTCTTTTGTTTTGGAATTCCTAGGAGGCAGGATGGAGAACTCCTTCATCGTTATGAGCCCTCTTGCCGAAGGGGCGGACAGACTGATCGCAAAGTCCATTCTCAAGAAGTTCAAGAAAGCCAGACTGCATGCGGTCCTTCCCCTGGAGATCGATGATTATCTGAACGATTTTAAAAGCAAGGGGTCCAGGGAGGAGTTCCTTGCTCTTATCGAGAGAGCAGATACAGTGGATGTCGTGTCCCTGAGCAGGAGAAGCAGGAAGATGGGTAGGGGTGAACAGGATGATATCATCACTTCCATCATGCTTAGGGACCTTTCATACGAGGCCTGCGGTCATCTGATGGTAGACAAGGGTCAAATCCTCTTTGCCATCTGGGACGGTAAATCGGCCCGGGGAAAAGGAGGGACCGGTGAGATAGTGCAATATGCAAGGGAAAGGAAAAAACCCATCATATGGTTGGGCACGAGGGCTCCATATGAGGTAAAATTTGAGAATATGGACCGTATTTGATTTAGGATCATCGCTTCTTATTCCGAGCAATCTTGAAGCCCCTGGGCTCCACCAGGGCAAGTATGTCAGGTATCGATACTACGAACTCCCTGTCATAATCCTTGATATCCTCCGGAAGCTCGGGATCGGTCCAATCCCTTAGATAAGGACTCTTTTTATTCAGGATATCCTTCTTGTCGGAAAGGGCCCATCCATCGAGGAACCTCTCGGCATTCCATCTGTGGTGCTCCATCCTTCCCAGTTCTTCTATTTCTTTCTTCGAGAACTTGAACCCGGGTGACCTCTGTAACTTTTTCAAAGGAACCTTCCTGCAGTCGATGGCCCGGAGCTTGACATCGATATGATCGGCCGCCTGTCTGTTAGATTCCTTCAGGGCCTCGGGAAGCTCCGTCCAGTGCCTCAGGGAAGGCTCGCTCCTGTCAAGCTCGATCTTCTTCTTCCTGGCCTCCTTCTTCTTCATCTTCAGGTAATGGAAGTGGAACGCTCTGGCGATATTGTCCAGACTTTCATTTACAACGGTCTCCCTCTCGCATGCCTTCTTGATGGGTGTGAACATGTGCAACTTGTTCTTGACCATATACGGATTCTTTTCCTTCTGGAGAACCGTTGCGAAACCGACGTTCTCAAGCATGTTGATGACGATTGGTGCCACAACGCCTCTTGGATTCTTGTTGATGTTCAATGCGCATGACTGAGAGAGAGTGTCATCCTCGAGGCATATGTAGATTACGTCCATGGGCTCATTTCCATCGAAGATCAGGTCCGGATCGAACCGCCCCGACTTGTCCATCTCGATGTCCTTGAACCTGACCCTGATATCCTTTATGTTGTCCAGCTGGACGAACCTCGCCCTGAAGACCCTGCCGGATTTCTCCACATTCTCCCCGAGGACCGTGATATGCAGCTTTCGGTTCCGTGCGTAATGTCCGATCTTGAGAGTTTGAAGGAGAACGTTCTCTCCAAGGGGCCCGAATCCTACGATGGCGATCCTTATATCATTCTTGGACACAGCTCCGGCGATCTCATCTGGAGGGTGCTCCTTCAACAGCTGTCTTGCCCCGCTCTCGAATACATTGAAGAACCTTATACGGTTGATGCCTTGCTGACCTTTGGTCCTCTCCACCAGCGGGCAGAACTGCATGTCCTTGATGTGGACGAAGGTTCTCAAAGGCCTTCCGTTCCTGAGGGACCTAGCCCTCTTTGCGACCTCTATGTTGGTTGATTCGTCATCGCACGTTACTATCAGCATCTCAGCCTTCCTGATGCCAGCGCTCAAGAGCACCTTCTCACTTGCCGCATCACCGATTACAACCCTGGCTCCTTTTTCTCTAGCAGCCTTGATCGAGGGCACGTCCTCCTCGATCTCCACCCCGACGACCTCGTCGCCGTTCCTTCTCAGGTCCTCCAGGATGAAGCTCCCCTTCTCTCCCAGTCCGCAGAGGACAACGTGATTCCTCATCAGCCTGATCCTGAGCAGACCGATTTTGTATCGGAAGATCTCCAGAATGGCTCGAGCTATCGTATAAACTGTCAGAATTGGTAAAAGGAAGCGGGCGACTTCCAGCTCTGGGGGAACATCCGCATTAACACTGCTGAATTCCATACCGATCAGCTGCAACGTGAAATAGAACCTGTCCCACAGGCTTATCGGCTCGTCCGCTGCGTTGAAATAGCGACCGTAGCCAATGAATCCACAGGCAACGCCCACTGCTCCAATTATCACGATTATGTACCACTCCCTTTCCTGAAGGAAATTGAGGATCCTGGAAAGGACAGAGCTCCTCTGCTCGGTCTGGAATGCGTCCTCTTCGCTCTCCTTCAATCAAAGAACCTCCCACAGAAAGCCGCCGCAGTGATGCCTTTTTCAGAGTACAACAGGCAGGGTCAGCTCCCCAGGTGGTCCAATGAATTAACGATTATAATATGTTTCGCGGTCCCTTCACTGACTTTGGTCTATCAGCTCAAAGGAACGGATCGTAGTCCTCAAGAAGGCCCTTGGAGACAGAAAGGGGCTGGTTGAACCTGGGTGGTCTCCCGATTATGTCAACATGGTCCTTTATCAGGTTATTCCTCAACGTCTCGAGGTTCTCGGAATCGAGATTCTTGAAGGTCCTGTAGTACTTGGCTCCCATCAATGGGAACCAGCCGCCGGGAAGATGCTGCCGGAGGTTGTATTTTATATTCCCGATCCCGATGAACAGAACCTCCCCGTCCTCTCCCAGCATCTCATAGATGGTCATCCTGCTTTCCTCAAGCTCCACTGATGTCCTTGTGAAAGGAGTCACGGTCCCTATCAGAAGCATGCCGTCATCCCCGATAATTAGAATTCATCAGTGGAATATTAAAACGCCTGGAGATATCCCGTGGAAATCCCATTTCTTCATTGTTCGCTCCCGAAGGTTCTTATTATCCTGCCGGCGGACCTGTCCACCCTTTCCACCTGTTCCTGGGAAGGAGAGCTGGACCTGTAAATAGCCCCTTCGAATCCTTCCGTAAGGTCATCTGTAGTCTTGCAGTCGGTCCCAGCCGTTTTCAGCTTGGACCCGACCTCCCTCGGAGTATCTATGTTCGAAAGACCGATACCCTCCGGTGCGCTGTCCAGCACCTTGAGATATGAGACAATGACCTTTTCCCTGCCCTTGTCGGTTTCCCCGCTCCCGAGGAGCTTCCTTGCTCTTGAGAGGTCCGGGTCCAAGGATGGTTGTGTCGGTTGCAACTCTTCTTCGGCCCCCTCGTCCGTCCTTTCGATGCGTCTCCTCGAGAGCACCTTTGGGAGCACAACCTTGAGATGTTCTTTTCTTACCCTTCTGTTCCTTATTACGAGGAAGACGAGGATTACCACTATGAGAAGAGTTCCGGCAAGCGCTATCAATTTCCACACCCTGACGAGGAGCCCTTCCTCCCTGGGGCCTTCTTCATCGTCCTCCTCATCGGGCTCTTCGATGGGTGGCTCCTCCTCGTCATCATCATCGTCGACGATGACGGGCGGCTCGGTTTCATTCTCCTCTTTATCGTCTATGTCCGACCAGTTATTTAGTACGAGGAGCAGAAGAATGCGGCTTTCGCCGTCCCTCACCATGTTCGTATGGGTTCTGAAAACGGCCTTAAGGTCATGGAACCCAGGTCCGAGGTCAGACGCGTTCATTTCAACGGTCCTGAGCTCGGGCGAGTGGAAAGTTCCAAGATCGGTGACGTTCCCATCGATCACGAGGGAAACACCGCCATGACCGATCCCCAGTTCCAGGTACAGGTTAATCGTGTCATTGAGGAGTATGGTGCTGTTCTCGGCCGTCAGATTGATCACGGGAATATAGCTCACGTTAAACGTCATAGTTGCATTGGAGGTTTCTGTCCATTCGTCCCCCACATAGTGTATCCTCATCTCATGCTCGCCATGCTCTGGGAAGATCATGTCAAGTTCAAGGTCGCCGTTGACGGTTGCAGTATCGTTCTTGTACTCCACTATCCCATTTACAGGCCTTCCGAACTCATCCCGAACTCTCCATGTGACAGTAACGGATCGACCGGGTTCAATATAGACCGAAGGAGCGCCTATGTAGAGATACGAGTGCATCTTTCTCACTCTGAATGTAATATTGCTACGGTTGCCCGTGTCCTGATGTACTACCTCGATCAGATGCTCGCCAAGTTCCATATCCCGGGTCACATCTCCCTGGAATACCGCCAATCCTTCGGTGGTGGTACTGCTTCCCCGGACCATACCGTCGATGTAAATATCGATCCGCTCTCCCGTAGGGAGAGCATCGGGTCCGATACCGCTTCCGGTGACGAGTAGTATTCTGACAGTAATGGTACCGTCGTATGGTACGACCCTGTTGTCAATTCCTATGTATAGACCGGTCAAGTTGAGTTCGCGTGAAAGATTGGCTACTGTTTCGCGGTAGAGGGATAGGAGCGCCTGGATGGGATCCAGTGCCGTCGTATCCATGCCGACATCGGAGGATGCCACCTCGAGCGAATAGAATTCCATGGACGAGAACTCCGCCTCCATGGTTGCCAGGGCTCCGGCGGCCCTCTTCAGCAAGGAGATCTTCTCAACGGCCGACGATCGTATGGGATCTTCCGTCAATTTCTTTAGGTCCCTTACGAGGTCCATGTGGGCTCTGGTAAGGTCCAATGTTGAATCCACTGCCGTATCGAGTGGGAGGAACAGCTCTCTCAAGATATCATCCCAGGGCGGGCCTATGCTCTGGATCTCCCCCAGTGTTCTCTCTTTTTCCGTTCCAAGATCAAGGATGCTTTCGAGGATGTTCTCCGGAAATGTTAGGTTTCGAAGCTCGCCGGAGGAGAGCTCGCCCGAGCCGTCCAAGTCAGGATATTGAACATTCATCCATTGTAGGAGTGATGTTTGGAGCGATAGGTTCTGGAGCCTGATGTAGAGCAGTGAAAGGGCTTTGTACCTGCTTTCGTAGTCATTCACGAGGTCTCGGAGGTCGGATATCCTTTCATCCACTCCCCCGATATGATATTTCATCACCCAGCTAAATATCTCCTCCTGGTGGTCAATTTCCTCCGTCATGTTGATGATGAAACCGTAGGTTGAGATGTAGATTTCATAAATCTCCAGCAAACCACTCCCCCCCGCATCCTCGAGCTCATTCATGCTGGTCAGGAATCCGGTCTGGTTATACCTGAATGAGGAGATGGAATCAGAGGCTGTCCCCATCTGTTCCGAGATCCCCTTTAAAGAAGTATAAATGACGCTCGTTGGCTCGGGCAGGGCCAATCCAAGGGTCCTTGTCATGTTCATCAATGTGATGCCGGGGTCCTTTTCAAGGGAGATGTTCGTCAGGTCCCGGGACCAGTGGGCTGCAATATCATTCACGAGTTCTACCTCGACATCGAAGGGCCGGGGGGATTCCAAGCTCTTATTCTCAATTTGCGGGCCTATCTCCCGGATGGTAAGAAGGTGCTCCTCGGAGCCGTATCCCGATACGATGAATTCCCTTAGATTTGCTTCAAGGTCCTCTAGATGAGCCTTGACAAGAGAGTTGGATCGTGGAAGAAGATGGAAAGCCCTGCTAATTGCGAATAGGCGGGACCTGAGGGATGAAAGGTTCCAATCACTTATTGAGATGTTCGATAGGGTTTGCAGGGACCATGCATTATCGTTGTATGATGATACCACCAGAGACAGATTGAGAACAGTGCCTTGCAGGAGGGTGTTCTTATCCGTGAGCAGGCCGTAGGAATCGACCTCCTCCGGTATGCGGGAGAGGGTATCCCGTACATCCTCCGCGGAATCCAAGATCGATGACATCTCGCTGTCGATGGTTTCCCGGTCGTCCTCGAGGATCGCTTGGAGGACGCTTCCGATCTGCTCCAGGATCGTCTGGATGTACAGCTGGATCGTCTCCTCGTTCAATCTGGCATCGTCATAGTCCTCGTGGTGGGTCCGGCCGAGTCCATTACCGGAAATAATGAGCAGAAGGACCATAGAGACAGCCAGGAGCCTTCTTTTTCTCATCAGGTGTATATTAACAGGGTTGCGTTCATAAACATTTCTGCTATACTTTCAACGGAAGAAAGGATAATTTAATGTTCATTGTTGGCATTCACTTCGTATTAGCAGGTGTGGAATTATGAGAAACGTGATCGTAACCGGAGGAGCCGGTTTTCTCGGGAGCCACCTCGTCGATCTCCTGCTGGAAAAAGGGTACCAGGTCTATATCCTGGACGACCTTTCGTTCGGCCACGAGGAGAACCTCTCAAAATGGACATCCATGGAGGACGATCTGGACGATCTCAAGTCCATTTACAGGTATTCCCCCGGGCTTCGTCCCAGGTTCAAGTTGATGGACATCGACATCACCAGGAAGTTCGTGGACAATCCGTGGCTCGGCGATATAGACAAAGGGGAGATAGACTGCATCTTCCATCTGGCAGCCAGAATGGATGTGATGACATCCTTCGACGATCCCTTCGACGACGGCATGAGGAACTACATCGGGACCCTGAACGTCCTCGAATATGCAAGAAAGATCGAGTGCCCCAAGGTGGTATTCCGATCGTCCTTCACCGTTTACAGCGAGGACAATACGCTGCCCCTTTGCGAGGAGGACCATGTCTGCCCGATCTCCCCCTACGCCCTCCATAAGTACACCTCGGAGAGGATCCTGCAGCTATACAACGATCATTACGGAATGAGGAACGTCTCCTTCCGACTTTTCAACATTTACGGTCCCAGGCAGGACCCCGACAGCATCTATTCTGGCGTCGTGATGCGCTTCCTGGACCATGCAATCAAGGGAGAGGAGATAATCATTTACGACACCGGGGAGCAGACCAGGGACTTCCTCTACGTCAAGGATGCCGTGAGGGCGATGTTCGAGGGCTACATCCAGGACGCTGTAGGGACCTACAATGTCGGCACCGGCAAGGAAACGACCATAAACGAACTCATGAAGGTGACCCTGGAGACCGTCGGAAGCGAGGTTCCGGTGATGCAGGAGCCAAGGAGAAAAGGAGAGATAAAACGCTCCGTTGCCGATGTGGCAAAGATCAAGGAGGACCTCGGTTTCACAGCCGGGACCGACCTTGCCACTGGCTTGAAGGAAACCTACGAATGGATGAAAACGAGATAGTTTGCGGTCCGGTACTGTAGGAAACGCAGAATTTTGACAATCCACATTTTTACCGGACCGCAAGATTCATTTCGAATAATGCAGATAAATCAGTTCCGGTACGGAATGGAATGCAGTTCACCGATCCTCAGTTCTGAGAAGAGCCTCACTTCTTCCGTCCAGCTCGATCAAGTCCCCGGACCTGCCGTTTATCATAAGGAAACGCTTGGTTCTGTTCTTCCTGTGGACGATCGAGACCTTGTAGAAGGGAATATGGACCCTTTCCAATGATACAAGTTCCGAATCATCGAAGAGGCCCTTGATGAGATCATCGGCCATGGACTGGTCGGCTATCCCTTTCAGCACGAGATCCTCCGCTTTCAGGCCGACATCCTTCATCGAAGGTATCTCCGTATTCAGGTCCTTCACCTGCTCGTCCTTTATCTTGACAAGCGGCCTGTAGATGGATGTGCTCCCTGCTTTTCCTGCGGAGGTGACGAGCTTCTTCTTCTGGAGGCTCTTAATGGAAGTGCGGACGTTCTCCAGCGAGAGTCCTGTCTTTGGCACTAGGTCATTCGCCGTCATGTCCTCCCTCTGGAGTTCCTTGAGGATGCGTATGTCCTTCCATGAATCCCTTCTGGATGAGCTCCCTACCCCCGCCAGCCTGTCATCGATGTCGAAGACCTCCTTCAGAGAGTAGCCCTCCTTGAATTTCAGGAACCGGACCATGACCGGGTCCAGGACCGCTCTGTATTCCTTTGAGCTCATATGAAAAAGCACCCTCTTGGACCGGACGATGCCGCAAACGAGAAAGGGCCAATATACTGATTCCACTGATTCGATGGTCTCCTTTGTCTTTCCGGTAAGGAGTGTCTTCTTCAGATTGTCCTCGGCTATGGAGAGGGCCTGTTCCTTTTTCAGTTTGAAGGGGACACCTTTTATGGAAGCCCTGGCGTCGCTCTCCTTCTCTTTTTTTATTTTGTGTTTTTTCTTCTTCTTTTCGATTGCAGGTGTCTCCTTTCTCTCCTTGATACTTACAAGTCCTGGAGCATCCTCCACCTCGGAAACGAAATCATCCACGCTGAACTCCGCCTTTCTCTTCTTGCTCTTGGGGGTGGAGCCGAGGCTGGATGTGGTCCTTCCCTTGACCTTAAGGAGTCCTCCCTGGGGGTTGAACTCTCCCAAGGCATAAAACTCCCCGAGCCTCAGTTCCGGGAGGGACTTCAGCCTCTCCGAGGAGGCGAAGAAGAGGTCAACCGCCTTCAGATCGTTCTTTGTGCGAAGCTTCCCTATGAGCTGGTTCCCGCACTGGGAGAGCACGTTCTTGTCCACCATCTGGGGTCTCTGGGTGGCTATCATTAGGCCTATTCCCCTTTTTCTGCCCCTCCTGGAGATCTCCAACAACCTCTGCACCTTCTCCCCCCCGAACTGGGGAGCGAACCTGTCGGCTTCCTCCACTATCACCGTGATGGGACGCTTCTCCTCCGTCTCAAGTTTGTAGAAGTGGTCCAGGAAATTTGAGATCACCTCCATCTCCTCGGCCGAATTCTCTGAATCCGAGGTGTCGAGGATCAGTCTGGCTCCCTGATTGACCACGGCCTGTGCGAGCTTCTTGACGGAGTTCTTTGAGAGCTTCACGTCGGCTTCCAGATCCTTCCCGGCCCAGACAACCTCGTACTTCTCCTTCAGGGAGCTGTACTCCCCTTCGGGATCGATTATTACGAAGGAGGTTCCGTTCTCCGACAGCTCCTCGCAGATGACGCCGATGAGATGGCTCTTTCCGGAGCCGCTCATCCCGACAACCGCCGTCCTGGCAGTGATGAATCTGCCGATGTCCGCCTCGAAGAGCTCCCCGTCTATCTCGCCAAGGTCCATTCTGATCCCGCTCATTTCAACCCCCTTCGGCAATCCTGAATAAGGTCATTTTGGAATAATAGATTTCCTACTTGATATCATGCGGGAACAGCTAATATATTGTTTGCGACCTTGAAGGGGCGTGGAGATCGGTGAGCGTTTTAAGCAGCTTCTAAGGAAGGAAGCTCTCGTTCTGGGCGTCCTTGTAGTACTTGTGGGGACGGTTTACAGGTTGTTCATGACCTTCGTGATGTTCCTCCAGGCAGACGAGGAGATCTTCTCCTATGATGCCTATTTTTTCATCCTCGGCAGGTCTTTTGAGTTCATCACTGGAAAGATAGGGGCCTACATAGGCTATCCCATGGTTCTCTCGGTATGGTTCAGGATCTTCGGGGTCTCCCTGATATCGGCGAGGTTCTTTTCGGTCCTTTGTTCCGCCGTGATGCTTCTGTTCGTTTACCTTACTTTGAAGAAGATCGTGTCAAGTCCTAGGACGGCGTTTTTGGGCACTCTTCTGCTTGCGGTGCTCCCTTTTCCTCTGAGATACGGCCATGTGGTCCTCTCGGAGCCAATGGCGTGGGCAATGGTCACACCGGGGATCTACCTTCTTGTACTGGGGTCGAAGGGCGGAAAATGGTATCATTTCTTCCTTGCGGGTTTTCTTATAGGATCGGCCTTCTTCGTTAGGAGATCCGCCCTTGTCCTATTGTTAATGCTATTTCCTGCTCTTTTATGGACCGCCAGGTTCGACATCAGGAGGATCTTCAAGGAAGCATTCACCTTCCTCGGCGGATTCTTAGCTCCCATGGTACTGGGCATATTCTCACTGGTCATTTTCTTCGGATGGGACAAGCTCGTAGAACTAAGATGGACAAGGGTTCCCAATCTGACCCCCGAATGGGCGGTTGACATGTCAAGGAATTCGGGATTCGACAACGCCGCATTCGTACTCCAGCCCACCTCCTGGGTCGCAGCAGGAATGATGCTCCTTCTTATGGGAGGTCTGTCCGTTCTGCTGATATCGCTGTTCAAGGACAGGTGGAAGGGAGTGTATGCTTCGGCATTCCTATGGCCGGCACTGATCAGGATGTTATTCGAGATGGAGCTTGGAAAACTGGAGATGGCCAGGCTGATGGTGCTCCCGATCGTCGCAATATTCGTCTCAAGGGCATACAAGAAGGATAACGGTTTCTACCTGTCGTTGTCGATATTATTAGGGAGTTCCGTTGCATTTTCGAACGTATTTCTATCGGGGGACATCTGGAATGTTGTCATCTACTGCTCTGTTGGAGGGATCGTGCTCCTATATCTCGCCGACAGGCTCCAGAGCAGGCTCCTCGCTCTCATGCCGCTATTCGGCGGGATGATCTCCCTCTATCTGATAACGTTCAAGGAGCCCCAGATCGCCGGGATCGTGATCTACGCGCTCCCCGTAATCGGCATCACCTACGGAATGGCGCTTCCGGTCCTGAAGGAAGCACCAAAAGGACTCCCCATAGTTACGGCCGGACTCTTCGTACCAATGCTTTTCCTTGCGGAAGGACCATCGGGTCTGCAGTGGGCTGCCGGCCTCATTGCGATATTATTTTCCCTGGCCATATTGATCCTCGATCGGTGGAAGCATCTCTGGAATCTGATCAGATTTCTCGCACCGGCACTGTCCCTGTGCGCCGTCCTCTTCGTTCCCGAAGGTTTCCCGTTCTGGGGCATCTATCTTCCGGTACTGGGTATGGCAATGTTCATGGTGTCGTCATTTTTCAGATTGGGTCTGATGGAGAGGCTGAACCATTTTGTTCCGCTGACCGGCGGCATACTGGGTTTTGTCCTCATCATGATAGGGACGGAGGATATCCTGCTGTCAGGAATTGGGGCCGTTTATGTTTCAGGGGCTTCTGTCGTGATCAAGAACGCGGAGCTGCTCTCGACGATATGGAGGGAGAAGGTGGGGGAGCAGATCTCGGTTATACTGTTCATGCTTGTGGTGGGTTACCTGGCATTCTACGTTTATTACGGATGGACCGAGGTTTACATGATGGAGTTCCTGGTTCCCGCCGCCTTGGTCGGTGGTCTTCTTATATGGGTGTTCAGGGACACCCACATAAAGGTGAAGACACAGAAGACCGCAAATGGATACAGAAGGACCCTGACACCCTTGAGGATCAGGAGAAGGTCCTCGGTGGTTCTCATGGCTCTTGTAGTAATGTCTGTACCGCTCTCCGCGGGAGCCTTCCTTTCGGATGACTGGTTCATGGAGGAGAGCATGGACAAGCGACCTTACATGAGGACCATGGACGAGATCGGGGACTGGTTGAGGGATAACAGCGCGGAGGACGAGAAGATACTGGCATGGCACTGCTACGCCATCGAGGCCGACAGGGAGACGATACTTGACGTGACGAATGCAGCCATATACAACGGGAGGCTCGTGATCCAGGAGATGGAGGAGAGCGGTGTCAGGCTCTTCGTCAAGGATTGGTACCTGGACCACGGTCTCTGGGAGAACCAGCCGTATTTTCAGGATTACATTCTTTCAAATTTCGTTATAGAAAGGATGGTTGACGGCAATGAGTGCTGGATAAGAGTTCCCTGAAGACGGAATATCTGGACGCTCATAGGACTTGTTACCAATTTTAAACATGAGGCAGCAAACTTAATACGTTGAGCATTTTCATGGAGGCAAGAAAAAAAAACCTCAAGGGATTGGGGCGTTTACATAAGGATGGGGGAGCCTGCATGGGAAATGGATATCTCGGCTCGTTGATCGCTGCTGCGATGGTGGTGCTTTCGGGAGCTTTCATACTACTCAATGAAACGGACAATGTCAGGGGAGCCTCCGTGTGGGTCGTGGACCAGGGGGGTGGAGGGACTCATACATCGATCTCAAGCGCGCTCGCAATCGCCTCTGACGGCGATACGATAATCGTGAATCCGGGAACGTACAACGAACAGGTGACGATTACAACGAACGGAATAACGATACTTGGAGTTAATCCAAAGGCTACTATTGTTAATCCAGGTTCTGGAGCGATTGGAATCACGATAGGAGCTAATTGGGTAAACATAACCAA
>JBLIRK010000043.1:0-21516 GCA_048569615.1 Thermoplasmatota archaeon
ACGATGCTTAGTATAAGCGATGCCGATACAAGGTTCGGTTTCGTCTGCTCTCTCACGTAGGGTCTTGTTCCCATCCTCCTGTCATGTTCCATGTCCATTCCTCTCTCCTCCTGTACCTGCAGTTCTAATACGGAACAGAAGCTGTGTTATGATATTAAAATTATCACTGGCGGGAAAATGCTTATTACTTCTCAGCGATTATAGGGATCAATGAGGATTGGGGACGTTGGTACCGTCTCCCCGTCAGGGGACCTGCTGGCATTTTCAATTGCCGTAGTCATGGTCGTATCGCTGTCCATCCATCTCCTTGACAGAAACGGAGGGGAGCACCAATTTGCCGATATCGATCCCAAGGATATCGAGCTCGTGCTCGCATGGAGAGGCCTTGACCCGGACGAAAACGGAGCGATAGAGGTCAGCGACGGAGAGATCGGATTAGACCCGAACAAGGGTCCCTTTCCCCTCCCCGGAAAGATAGGGCTCGCGGTAAGAGGCAGAGAAGGGGGTGCCGAGTCCTACTTCATCGATGGAGATGCAACTTCTCCGGGAAGCGTCTTGAAGATCGGCTCTCCAATAAGGAGCGTCGCAATACTTGTCGAGGAAAAGGGCAGAATATCACCTGGAACACTCTCCATATTCATCTGGGAGGGAGCCGAATGAGGAGTTTCTCCGGAGATGAAAGGGGTATTGAAACCCCTTTTTCAATGTTCCTCCTCATGACCTCCCTCCTTCTCATGATCTCCATAGGGGACATACTGGTAGGTGAGAAAAATACGGAGGAGGGATTGCTTGAGCTCAGGATGGTCCAGGTTGATTCAATGGGTAGGGTGCTGAGCACATTCGAACCTGCCGGTGGGAACGGGACCCTATTATCGCTCCTGTTCACACTGGATGAGAACTTCGTGGTACTTCTGGAGAACGGGAACTGCAGCATCGTTGCAGGGGAAGATCTGCCTTTCCAACAAGACCTCATTGGATTCTCTCGCTGCGTTCCCGATGGGCTTCGGGCCTTCATCATGATAGAATCGTATCCTCCCATCGGGATCCGGATATCCGGCGAGTTCGCCGGATGGGAAAGAACCCTAGGAGAAAGGAGCATCAGAATAGTGCTCCCCATCGGGAGAGGCTCGCTGGAACTGGAGGTTGAGGATGAAGAGAACAATCCTTAGCAAAGATGACAGCGGAAGGGAAGCCTTCGCATACCTTGCCGTCCTCCTCCTTGTACTTTCGACTGGATTCGTGACCTACGAACTCTACCTGCGGAGAACGGAAGAGCTTGAAGCAAGGGACATTGCTGTAATGGCGGGCCTCCTCGCTGACCTCGACCAGGTCGAGGCGGATATCCGCTTCATTCTGGCCGGATGCGGCCGGGAGGAGCTTCTCAAGTGCGAGGTCGAGATGGAGAAGGGGCTCATCTCAGGCACCCTGGACGGGGCCTTGGAAGGAAGGCTGCGGGGTATGGCGAGGGAGAGAATAGAGAAATATCTGGCAGTTCACACCAGATCTGCCCCTAGACACTGGATCGGTATCGGTAATATCTCTATCGACTGCACCCCCCTAATACTTGGTCTTGAGGGTGCCGCGCCCAGCCCCGCTGCGGAAAAGGAAAAAACAATAGGTCTTGACCGGACCGTCCGCAAGACCCATTCGATAGGCGTAAACGTCTCCTACAACATCGGTGTTTCGATCTCTGAACGGGGGGAGAGGAACATGATCAATAAATCATTTGAATTCTCCCAGATCCTACACTCCCTGAAACCACTTATCATAGGAAGGATGGACAGGCTCGAGATGGGATTGGAAGGCACTGAATTGCCCGGTATCTTCAGTTACATGGTTGGCACCCTCGCCCAGATGAAATGCTCCATGGGATACGGAAGGTTCGGAGCGGGATCGACAGGGCCAGTGATCACCAATGAGGAGCTGCTTGCATGCGCCGACCTCGCACTTGCATTAATGGCGGGCTCCCATCTGGGAGCGATCGATGAAGATTTCAATGCCAATATATCGAGGTCCCTGTCCGAAGCTCCCGGATCGGGGGGAGCCACTGTTGGGGTGTCGGAAGTCTTCGAGTTTGCAGATGAGAAATTGGACCCTTCCATGGCATTGATAGCGGGGGAAGGACTGTTCAGCGGGGGAAATCCGCCATCCCTGGAGATGATGGCAAGACCCCTGCTCATGTCCATTGTTGACGGGGTCCTGGTCAGGATGATAAGCTATCTGGGGCTCGATGACGAGCTCTATGCACTGGTGGGCGGATTGACCGAGCTCTACGAACTGGGTGTCGATGCGGTGAACGCGCTCTCCCGGACATTCCTGGGCAGGGACATCATAAATAGCAACGACAGGTCCGCCAGGGAGATCCTTCTGGAATCCCTATACGGGACCGGATTGTACGGAGAGGAAGAAGCACCCACCATAATGAACCGCAGGATGCCTTGGATATCCTGGGAAGGAGATACGATCGACGGATACCCGGAGATCACCATACCGAACATGACCAGGACCTTCGAGCTATATCTCTGGGACGGTGATCCTTCCAATGAATTCTACCTCTCCCCTGACGGAAGGAAGCATTCCAGGGAGGAATACTTCGACAGGAGCGAGGAGCTGCTGGGGTGGAATTCCACTATCCACCGGCTATCGGTGGAGTTCAGTTTCGAAAAGATCGAGCCTCCCTTCTTTCAATCGAGCTTGGATGATCCGGGCGTATTTTCCGGACTGGCCTCTTATCTTGGGACGTACTCGGATGACCGGGTTTCCGCAGAGGAGCTTATGATGGAAAAGGGAAGGATAGCGATCAGGAAGGCCGTCGACAGTTCCATTTCTCTGCTCTTGGAACCCGGGAACTCCTTCTGGCAGAGCAGCTGGAAAGGGTGGACCAGGGATTCCATGCCGGATCTGGAGGGGGGAAGGATCCCTCTATCCCAGATGACAGAACTTCAAACCGATCCCTTCGGCGAGCTGGTTGAGTTCCTATCCGAGAACATACTACGAGAGCTGGATATGGAAGGATTCTTGGACTACCTCTCGGACATGGAGAGCTCTCTGGAGCTCGGTGTTGCCGGATTCCTTTCTGCGAATTTCGACCTCTACGCCAACAGGTCGGGGCAGATGGAAGCCTCCATGGACCACATGGAGAAGCTCCTGATCGGCAACATCTCCTTTAACCTCATCAACCACTCCATTACCCAGGAAGGTATTATCATCAAGGATTACTGCTTTCCGACGGAGAACCCCCAGACCCTCGAGATACTTGCAGAACATCCGGAACTCATGGGAATCGTCGGTCTGGGCATAGATTCCCATATTGAGACCGATCCCGGGCTGCTGAAGTACTTTACGGATGGATTGGACTCGGCCTATCGGGAAGCATACGAGCGGGAGCTTGGGGACGGGAGCGGAGGAAGGGAAGCAGGATTCATTTATAAAGCCCTGACCGGCAGTGTAACCAGGGGACCTTCCCTTCCCGGAGGACTCCTCTCGATCGACCTGGACATTGGGGGATTGACCGATTCGATCAAGGACCTGATCGGGGATGCACTCGGGAGAATAGAGAAGGAGTTCTACAGGGGCTGCAACATATCGGGCGGCAGGGTCCTATGGACCGTCCCCGACACATCCAATTCCATTGCTGCGGGTCCTGAAGGAGTGGAAAGGATGGACCTGTTCCTCGGCATCTCGAGGTCCGCCGTTTCAAATGCCAAGTTGGTACCGATAGAAGGGGTGTATCATACGGATCCGTTTCACAACGGCTCCCCATACAGCTCGAAGTTCAGGATTGAGCTCAACGCTTTATACAAAGTGGACTACGGAGCCGGACTGAACTCATCGTTGTTGTTTTTCAACCATACGAGGTCCATGGAAGCGGTTCTTTCGGTCGATATCCTGCTCGGCTCCCAGTGGCCGCTCTCGGGTATCGAATACGAGAACAAGGGGAGCATAGTGGACCTCATCAAGGATGCAGCCCTGGAAGCCGGGGGCATACTGATGGAGAAGGTCCAGACCCTAGGTGAGCGGGTCCTAGGTGATACAATGACTTCTCTCAGGGAGGTTCCTCCCCTTATCTCCGACCTGGTCAGTGGGAAGGAGCTCGACCTTGCCGAGGTGAGCAGGGTCATATCGAATGTTACAATGGATGCGGCCGCGACCGTCAGGACCAGCGTCCAGGATATCTTCAGGGAAATAGTCGACCTAGGCCTTTCGGGATTTCTGGACATGATATGCTCACTTCTGGATGTGAAGGAGATAGATGCCTCCATCGATCTGGGCGGGATATCTCTCGATATCCATACCGAAAGGGAGGCCCTGACAGGGGGTGAAGGGATCTTGCTTAGGGCTGTGATCAACATACCTTCCATCGGTATGCACGGCTATCTCTCATTCTCACGTGACAGGAACTCCACGACGGATTTCAACGGCACCTTGACCTTCAACATCGGTCCTCTTGGAATGACGGTCGAGCTTGATCCCTTCATGACGGGATCCTCCCATATGATATCCATCGGGGGAAAATACGACCTTCCGGGATCCGAACCCATTCGGTTCTCTCTCCAGGCTCCTGCCCTGGACGAGTACCGGTCCTGCGAGATCTCGCTTGGAGAGACTCTTGGGGTGGAGCCCTTCATTCCCATACCGATCCTTGGCATCAACGCCGTGATAGATGCCGGATTCAGGATGAAATATGTCCTGCCTTCCGAGGTATCTCCCAGGATAAACGAGATAGAGGTCCGGGGAGGGAGGCTCGTAAGACTTGAGATATTCAATCCAAGGCAGGTGCCGCTCCACGCATCCAGGATCGATGTGGAAACGAGGGAGGGAGTTATCATCAACTCATGGAGGCTGGAAGCGGAACCGGGGGAGATATCGCTGATAGAGCTATCGGATGAGATGATGATCTATTTCGATGATGATCCAGGGTTCCAGGGATCGATCATCGTGCTCCTCAGGGGGCCGTCGGGCCTGATCTGGGACGATGTTTGCATTGGTGAGGTGGAGAACGGGTGGTACAGCCGGGATGCAGACGGCTACGGAGTCTGGAGGTGGGGAGGCGGGACCCCGGGGGAGCGAAACTCCGGGTCGCACCCCGGTGATATCAGGACGCTTCTAATTTCCATAGCAATATCGTCGATCAAGGAAGCCTGGTCCATCACATATGGTGAATACGGCCTGAGCTTCGACATGGTCGTCCCTTTCCTGCAGAGAGCCTTGGAGCTCTTCATGGAAAGATTCCTCTCGGTCGTCAGAGAACTCGTAATCGAGGTCATGATGTTCCTCGATGTGCTGATAACCGATTCTTCGGGGACCGCCGGAAGCGGACTGGAGCTCTTCTTCTCAGCCGATGGGGAGGCAGTTGCCGATTTCTTTGATTGGTTATATGGAAACCTCAAGGTCCTGGTCATGAAGTTGACCGATCCCACCGGTGCGGGGAATTTTCAGGGCTTCCCCATGGATATTTTGTACAGGTGCAGGATAGGATTGATGGTCTTCAGCGAAGTGGAGCTTCCCATCTCTTTGGGGAGCTTCTCTCCTCCCGGAGTCGAGCTCCCGGATTCCGTTCGGATCGCGGTGAGCGGAAGCTTCACGCTCTCCTTTCCGATGATGCTCCTGGGCATGAAGACCGGGGGGTTCTCGCTCTCCCTGGGAGTATATATTATGGACGCTCCGAATGAGATGGTATCCCTTTTCTATGATGTTATATCTGCGGGTCTCGCCTCCGATCTGTGGATGTTGAGAATAGATATCTGGCAATGATGACCGAAATCAATGGCAAAGCGGACCCTCTTTAGAGAAATGCAAAAAGATTTTAAGAAATAACAACTATGATTTCCATTGTGGTAGCAGTATGAAAAATCATCGAGCAGTCTATCCCATCACTATTCTCATGGTGCTTTCCGGTTTCATTTTCTTTCCCATCGATGATGTACCAATAATCATCGAAACGGATGGCTCTCCTACCCGGGAAACCTTCGCAGGAGGTGATGGATCTTTTGGCAATCCTTACCAGATTAGCAATGTGGATCAGCTTCAAAGTGTAAATGAATACCTTGATTCTAATTTCACTTTAATTAACGATATTGATGCTTCGATAACTTCCTCGTGGAATTCCGGTCAGGGTTTTACCCCTATCGGTTCATTTCTTAATATGTTTAAAGGAAATTTTTTTGGAAATGGATATTTCATAACAGGACTTTATATTGATAGAAGTACGAGTCATGTCGGATTGTTCGGCGATGTAGGCTCTGGATGTAGAATTAGTAATGTTACCATCGATGAAGGATCCATATCGGGTGTAGGATACGTGGGAGGAATAGCAGGGTTTGTAATTGATAGTACGATTGAGGGATGCAATTTCTATGGGAACATTATCAGTTATAAACAAGACTATCCTGGTGTTGCAGGAGGAATAGCTGGTTTTAGCATGAATAATATTATCGATAATTGCCGAACCGAATCCAGAATTTATGGTAATTATTCTATTGGTGGGATATGCGGTGGAGATTCAAAGAGCTTGATACGCGATTGTATTTCTTATTCAATGGTCAACGGATTATGGTTCGTAGGAGGAATTGTAGGCGTTGACGTTGGTGGTGTCTTCGAAAACTGCAGTTCTGAGGGGGATGTCGTTGGTTTCTCGGCCACCGGAGGTCTATTAGGTATGGGATCTTCTGCTTCGATCAGAAATTGCACTTCAAATGGAGGAGTTGATGGTACGATATTCGAAGGGGGAGAATGGACGGGTGGTCTTATCGGCATGTCTGATGAAGGGAACTTGATCATGAACTGTTCATCTTCAGGGAGTGTAAATGGATGGAATAAAACTGGTGGATTAATCGGATCAGCAACACTTACAACAATGTTCGAATGCAGATCAAATGGAGATGTAGTTGGAGTTGACAACGTAGGTGGTTTGATTGGAGAGGTGATTTCGGGAACATATGTTGATTGCAGGATGGAAAACCATGTCAATGGAATCTCCCAAGTGGGAGGTGTGTTTGGCTCGTTAAACGGTGGAATTGTGTCAAATTGTCACTTCAAAGGGAACGTCTCTGGAAATGGTGATGTTGGTGGTTTGGTGGGCTATGGTGCAAATTTCCAATCGATCAATCATTGCTCTTCCTATGGAAATGTCACTGGAGGGGAGAGAACTGGTGGATTAATTGGGTATAATAACGATTACGGGGGAAATGGAACAATTACAAACTGCTCATCATTAGGATATATAACCGGCTTTAGCAGATATACAGGGGGACTTGTAGGAGAGAATAATGGAATTATCTCCTCCTGTTATTCAGCGGGAGTGGTAAATGGAATAAGTTATCCCGGTGGATTTGTCGGATATAATTGGGGAACTATCAGGGACTGCTATTCAATGGGAGCTGTCACCGGATCGATATCTGTAGGTGGCTTTGTCGGCATCAGCGATGGAGACTTGGTCCACTGTTATTCCACGGGCCCAGTATACGGAATAGAAACAAGCGGGGGTTTCATTGCCGTTTCTTTTTGTTCCATTTACGATTGTTTCTGGGACTTGGAAACATCCGAGATCGATGGCAGTGACGGCGGAGAGGGGAAGACCACATCTCAAATGATGTCCGAATCAACTTTTCTTGAAGCTGGTTGGGATTTTGATACCATCTGGAGCATTGCAGATGGACTTTCGTATCCCTATCTTCAAGGGATCGATTACGGGCTTCCATTGATAACGACAGAAGATATTGGAGTGGCTCAGGAAGACACATACTATTCAGCTGTCTTTGACGTCATTTCCGTTCTTCCCGGTTGCGAGGCATTATATTGGGACATTGCTACCAATGCGGGAGATTGGCTCACACTTTCGGAGAACGGCACTCTTGAGGGCTTCCCAGGCAACGACGATGTAGGGACCTACTGGGTGGAGATAATACTGAACGACCCAAGGTGGATCCCCGTTAGCAAGATGTTCGAACTGACAGTGATGGAGGTGAACGATCCACCACAAATCTATGAGGAAGAGGATCAATTCGTGAACGAAGATGAGCTATATGAGCACAATTTCTATGCCGAAGACATTGATTCCAATTATGAGGATTTCATATGGGAGCTGTCCACTGACGCAGAATGGCTGGTCCTTGAAGGTGACTACCTTCACGGGACTCCGCGGAACGAGGATGTTGGAACATTTGGAGTTAACGTTACTGTCCACGATGGAGAAGGAGGACAGGACAGTGTCTACTACGAATTGACAGTTTACAATACGAACGACGATCCGATGATAATTTCAGAAAATGTGCTGACCGCAACTGAGGACGAACTCTTCTGGGTACAATACGAGGCAGATGATATCGATCCTACCAACGACACGATGGAATGGGAGCTATCCACCGGTGCAGAATGGTTGAGCATGAACTCCACAACGGGAGTTCTTTCCGGAACGCCTTCGAACGATCACGTCGGAAAACATTACGTGGATATTTCGGTCCATGACGGTAACGGTGGCTACAATTCCACATCGTTCGAACTGATGGTTCACAATACGAATGATCCACCGTTCTGGGATGATTTGCCCGGAGACGTGAACGAAACAGAGGGAGAGGATATCTACCTCTGGATATCCGCTGATGATATAGATTTCAATGATACCATCGTATACGGAATATCCTCATCCCCAGAATCATCCATTCGCATCGATCCGGAGAACGGATACATCCAGTGGGAGAACTGCACGGCAGGAACCTACTCGATAAATGTCTCCGCAACGGATGGTACTGAAACCATCTGGTATACATTCAATATCTACATTAACGCCCTACCTATACCGGATGATGACGACGATGTCATCGTCGATGATGATATTGTCGATGACGACACAGCGGATGACGATATTATCGATGACGACACAGCAGATGATGATGATTCCGAAAGGAGCCTGTTCAGTGCATCATACCTTGGCATAGCGGGAGCCGTGTGCGGTGCGATTCTTCTCTTGATGGTAATTGCCGTTATCTTGATCGCTGCAGTACTCAAAAGACGCAGAGGCACCGAAGAGGAAGATACGTCCGAGGAAGAAGAGGAAGAAAAAGAGCTGGAAGAGGAAGAAGAACTGGATTGGGGAGCCGAAGAAGAAGAGCAAGAGGAAGACTTCGAGTTGGAAGAAGAGGAGATCATAGAGAAGGAGATCGAGCCTCCCTCGATGGAAGAAGAGGTCAAGCCGATGATCGAGGAGCCCGTGGAGAAGGAGATTCCGACGCCCTTGAAGATACAGGAAGATATCGATCTTGAGATCCCCGAGGACGCAACGGTGGTCATAGAGAAGGGAGGAAGGATCAAGACCATCGAGGAGTACCCCAAGAAGGGAGCCGTAATCCATTCGGATGAGGTGCCCGGCTTCCTGATGATGAAGAGGATTGGCAAAGGCGGTTTCTCCGAAGTATATCTAGCAAAAGATGAAAAGAAAAACAGGAAAGTGGCTCTCAAGATACCGTCCTCCTCCCTTTTCGAGGAATCAGCGATCAAACAGAGGAAGAGGTTCATGCATGAAGCCCAGAACTGGGATGACATTTGCAAGAAGACAAAGGACCATTCGGGTATCGTGAAGATATACTCCTACGGTCTGGAACCCATCCCCTACATCTCGATGGAGTACATGGGAGAAGGTACTCTGAGGGATTATATGGATGACCTGAGCGTCGAGGAGAAGGTCGAGATCGTTTGCCAGATCCTCGATACGCTCCAGATCGTCCATGGTATGGGAATCATTCACCGGGACATCAAACCCGAGAACATCATGATGAACTCGAAGGGGCAATGGAAGATAGCTGACTGGGGGCTGTCCAAACTATTGATGAGCAGCAGCGGGTCCACAACAAAGGCAGGCAACATAAAGGCTACGCTCTCCTACGCCGCTCCGGAGCAGATCGACTCCGATACTTACGGAAAAGCTGATTCCAGGACGGACCTCTACCAGGTTGGTGTGCTGGCATACGAACTTCTTACCGGAACAAGGCCGTTCGTCGGAGAACCGACTAAGATCATATTCTCGGTTGTATCCAGAAGACCGATGGCTCCGAGATCCATCGATCAAAGGATCCCTTCAAATGTCTCGCTGGCGATTATGAAGGCGCTCGAGAAGAAAAAAGAGAACAGATGGAAAAAAGCGATTGACTTTAAAAATGCTCTAACGGGCGAGAAATGAATTCGATTATGGAATCACATCCTGTCGATGAGATCACGGAACCATGGGATCCACATCTCGGAAAAAACTAATCCCAAATGGAAAAGGCAACTTGATTTGATAATCCTTTAATATCATGCCTGGACATATACAAACCGTATTGATCAGGGGATGAGTTTATGCCAAACGGAAAAACAGTTGCTTTCGTTCTTGCACTGCTTTTTATGATCACAGGTCTTATACCAATTATTATTGGGACCGATGGAGCCGAGGGACCGCCCTCCCCGCCGCCTGTGTACCATAACGGTTACATCCATTTCGATGTGGAGGACTGGAATGGCACACCTGCTGCAAATTACAGGATATACCACAGGACCTCATTTTATGGAAGCCTCTCCACCTACTATGACCTGGATGCCAACGGGGAAGGCATACTCAATCTGACATTTGATAAGCTCGGGGTATGTGTGATTAAGGTAAGGGACAAGGATTTTAAACACAGGTATTATGAACAACACCTTGTGGATCCCGACCAGCATCTCTATCTCAATCTGACTCTTGATCCTCCACCCGATCCTTATAATACCGTTACTGGGATCCTTACCAACGGGTCCAGTGGGGAGCCTTTGGCGGGTGTTCAGGTCAGGTTGTCGGGAGACACCGATTACTGGACTGAAGTATATATTTACAATACAACCGACTCCCAGGGTCGGTTCAACTTCCTGGCCCCCAACATGACCAGAACATGGACCAGCCTTTACATCAGCTCATTCGGGAACTTCAGATCGGGCAATGGACTTCTCTTCATGAAGAAGGGCGTAAATCATTATGAAATGAATATCACGATGTATGAGGAGTTCGACACCCCCATGCAGAACAGGTTCAGGTATATTCTCATGCCGGGAGGAATTCCACTTACAGGGTCAGCAGGAGCAACGATATATCCAAAAGACAACGGGTTCATGCAAGAAAGCAGTAGTGTGACCGGTCCCGATGGACAGGGATGGTATGAATTCGATGGTGCCTTCGGAGAGGGGAACTTCTACTTCTATCCCAGCCAGGAACTGTTGCCCAATACTAGTATGAACTTCGATTACTTCTACGTCCAGAGCACATCTGATCTGGAACTTGAAATCCCGGTGGACCTATCAAATTTCGTGCCAGTTGACCTGACTGTTGTCAATTCAAGCGGTCCCATTTTCGGTGCTGGCATGGGATTTAACATGAACGGATATTCGGACTTCGGAAGATACTACATGAGCTACCAGAATTATACGGACGCTAACGGCACCATGAGGTTCCACATAGCAAAGAACGATCTTAGGACTCTCAGGGTTTACAGTATCGGACACTCTGAAAAATATTTCGAGGTCAACACCAAGGGTCCCGGACCGTATGAATATGAGGTGATACTGGAGGAATTTATAATAGAGGAGCCTCCACTTACAAACCTTACTATCACTTTACTTGATGAAGAGACGGGTCTACCGATACCCACAGCAAGGCTCGTCGGGTCACATAAGCTTGACTACAACTTCAATATCGAAGGATATACGGACGACAACGGTCAGTGGTCCGGCAAGGCATATTCCGGAGAATACAACTACATATCTTGTTACACCAACCTGGGCGAGGCAAAGGTTGAAAATGTTGTGATCGGCGCCGGTATTGATAACAGTTTGACGCTCTACTTTGTCAGAAGAAACTATGAGCCTTTTAAATGGGGGGAGCATTTTCATTTCTATCTTAAGGATGCTTCCGGAGATCCGCTTCCAGGTATCTGGGTTTACGTAGCCGGCAGGTCCGGACCTACGGGTTCCTACGGGTGGGAATTCCTTTCAGACAAGAACGGAAGGATAGAGATAATGGCAGTCCCTGGAACAATCCTGACCATCGAGACCATGAAGAACCTCCAGGATCGGTCCCCAAATGAATGGGCCCCGGTCAGGCAGATGATTGAGCTCCCTGAAACAGGCGGCCAGCTGCCGGATATAACGATGTACAGAAGAGGAGATTACTTCAGCATATATGGTTTCCTGATGGATAGCTCATCTATGGAGCCGCTGTCCTACAGGAAGATAGAGTGCAAGTCCGTTTACGATCCCCCGGGCCAACCGACCAGGAACGGCATGTATCCTGAATATTACATGGACGGAGCCGAGTTCATGGACCTCTGGAGGTTTTCCACCTACGACGGTTTCTACAGGACCTGGGCAGCTGAGACCGCACAGATAAGTGTTGACATACCCGGTTATTTCCCCTTCGAGGAAAGGCTTGACATGAACACCAGGGGGGAGAAGAATTTCAACATCTTCCTGGATCCCTTCCCGGACGAAACCGCCTGGATAAACGGGACGCTCAAGGACCAGGACGGCTCTCCCATATCCGGGTTCCTAAACATCACAGACATCGACCACCCGGCACAGGGGGGTCTCGACATCGAGATCAACGGGACGGGCAAATTCCATGTCCTAACCTATCCCGGCAACTTCACATTGAGGTACTATAATGAGACCCTGGAAGACACTTTGGACATCATGCTCACCGTAGAAGGAATAGAAGACCTTGAGCTGATGCTGATCCCCTTCGCAGAGATATCCGGGCGCGTCGTCAATTCCATCGGCTCTCCGCTTGAATGGATCAATGTCACCCTCGAGAAACAGCTGGTGAACGGAACTGAGCTGTTCGGTTGGGAGCACACCAATGCGGATGGTAATTTCTCATTCACCGTTACCAGGGGAACATACGACATCGTGATCAAGGCTTCCGAACTCTACGAGAGGTATATCGTGAACGATATTACGACCGACGGATGGACCGATTGGTACTCCACCCTCTATCTCACCAACAGGACCTTCGCCGACGTTGCAGGGACCGTTCTGGGTTCAGGCGGCCCCTATGCCGATGGTATCCCGGGTGCCGCCATCTACCTGTGGAGTGGGGGAAATGTCACATCACCACCTACCATATCGGATGCCAATGGTGATTTCCTCATAAAGGACGTGCAGCATGGTACATACACGTTAGAAGTAAAACCCCCCGAGAATTTGAGACGGATCGAGGGGTTGAGATCGGGTTATCTTGCCAACACCACCACAAACTTTACCGTTTACGGAGCCATCGTGGAGGTGGATCCCGTTCTTGTGTACTCCCAGGAGACTTCACCAGGCTATGTCAATATAACATACAACAAGCCAAATGGTACTGATGTCTACCTTGACACACCCATCATCATCGAGTTCTCGGAAGTAATGAACAAGTCCACCGTCGAAACCTCCATAACATTCGATCCCGGACTTTCCAACATTTCCTTCAAATGGGATGAGTGGGGTTATCTCGTGACCATCACGCATGCTCCCTTCGAACCCAATACAACCTACACTGTTACTGTGGGATACGGGGCAATCTCCGCCGAGGGATGGCCGCTCTTCAGCGAGATGGGATTCTCATGGAGTTTCACCACAGGAATGATGATGGATCCCTGGAAGATATTTACGGCCGATGTGAAGATTGTGCAGATGAACGTGAGCGTCGAGGTCACGGCGCCGGAGAACCTATCGATATTCATTGCGATCTCGAATGTGGGTTATTTCGAGGTTCCGGAGAGCTCTTCGGGAGAATATTCTCTTGTGATAGAGAGCTCCAACTTCGAGTACGATACGACCTACAGCTATTTCTTCACGGACCGCGACAACGGCGACATAAAGGCTCCGCAGTTCGCCGGCACCTTCACGACCCCGGAAGATCCCGATAAACCTCCCGCATGGCAGATCACATTTGCCGATGTGACCATCAGGGACAACGGCGACTGGATCGTGAATGTCGAGGGGTCCGAGGGAATGACGGTCTATATCGTGATCGACAACGATGTGGGATCGTTCAAACTTAGCGAAGGTCCACCCGGGGAATACGAGATACTCATCAAGGCCGAGAACTTCGAAGAAGGGGTGGAATACACCTATTACTTCTCTGATTCCGAGGGAGGCCAGGATCTTGCTCCGGGTTTCCGCGGAACGCTTGTGCAACCTGTTGCCGGTGATGATGACGATGATGACGACGGATCCTATACGGGACTATGCATAGCTGGTGTGATCATACTACTGCTCGTGATCGTTGCCGTAATCATCCTTGTCGTGGTCATAACCAGGAAGAAGGGAGAGGACGAGGGCTGGGGAGAGGAGTGAACGGATAAAATAGCTATCGCTCATTTCGACCTTCTCTTTCCGAATAGTATGAGGAATACCGAGATCAGAACCAAGACAATGGCAGCTGCAATGGATGCATAGAGCATTGTCCTGTCCCTTTGTCTTTCCTCTTCCGTGATGTTCGGTATCTTGGGATCGGTTCCCTCCAGATATTCCTCCAGGTCTGTCAAATCATCGCCGTCCGCATCATTGAATGCGGAGAAGTAGAGTGGATCTAATCCATACTGGACCTCCCAGCCGTCGGGCATCCCGTCCGAATCGGAGTCCTCCCTTCCAATGTCCGTACCCAGAAGATATTCCTCGAGATTGGAGAGCCCGTCCGAATCCATGTCCAAGTATGCGTCCGTGGAATCATCCGGTGACAATCCGTTCTCGACCTCGAAGCTGTCGGGGAGCCCGTCCCCATCGCTGTCGTGGTCATCATCAAGTATCCTTACCGTGAAACTCATGGATCCTTCATTACCCGAAATGTCCACGGCAGTTACCGTTATGTTGAGGGTTTTCGGGCCCTCAAAGTTGCCCTCCCACCTCCTTCCTTCATGATCGGCTGTTAGACCGGTCCATAGTATCGACATTATGCCGATATTATCATCGACCGCCGGTTCTATTCTTACCAACTCATTGGAATAGACGATCATATCATCCATCTGTTGAACCGACGGAGGTATCCGGTCCACCAGAGGAACTGACATCTGCGGTGTGGATAACAAATTTCCCGATGTGTCCTCAGCATGGAACATGCAAAACAGTGGTTCCGGCTCATCGAAGGGAACATCGACGGTAACCTTGAAAAGACCTTCACCGGTCGATGCGATCTCAAACCGCTCACCCGCTCCGAACCAGTAAACGAAGCGTATCTCATCTATCCCTATGTTGTCGGTTGCCAGAGCAGAGGCTGTAAGAACGCCGCCGTTATCAGCAGTATCATCCAGAGCTATTTCCGAGATCTCCGGGTGGTCATTGTCGATCATCGGAAGTGAGAATACCTCGCTGGAGTTCTCATTTCCCGATAGGTCCATTGCAGTGAATTGGTATCGAAGGACGCCTGTTCTGTGGGGCAGAACGACTTCCTTTGCATATATGCCGCCAATTCCTTCTGACAATTCTTCGGTTTCCACATGCCCATCGTCGATCCAATAAGATACCTTCATGGAAGTTATGCGTATTTCATCGTAGGGAGAGGCTCTGAAGATGAAGGGATCTCCGGTTGTGGCGATCAGGCTGGATAGGTCCATTTTGAATACCGGCGGGCTTCTATCCACTATTTTGATGTTCTTGGAAGTTGTCTTGTTCCTGTTTCCATGGATGTCCTCAGCCCCAAAGGTATATTCGATCATATCACCAGGATATCCCGTTACTCCAACTTCTAGCGAATACACTGTTTGATCCGTCCTTTCCATTTCAGATATCCTGATAGGCCCTTCCCCGGTCCGGTATTCCACCCATACTTTCGGCGGACTCCAGTTATCCGAAACTTCAACCGAAAAGAGAACGGACCCCAAGGTATCAACTTCCCCGGGGGTCATGTCCGTGACAAAGACCGGCAGGAAATCACCTCTGACCCGAACTGTGCTCAAGTCTGTCAGGAGAGAATTGCCCTTGATATCAACTGCTAAGAACCGGTAATGTATGTCCATCTCGGCGTCATCGATCTGGACCTCGAAAACAAAATTGTCCCCGGTTTTCCTGTACATTATATCTTCGTTCAATGAATTCCCATCGATCCAGTGCATGACCTTCACTTGATCGATCCTTGAATTGTCCGTAATATTGACAGAGAACAGAAGGTCCATTCCAGGAGGATGGACCGAAGGTGTCAGATCAGCACACATTTCCGGCGGATCTGTCTCCCAGATCTCTATGGACCTGCTAGGAGCGGAATCCTCTATCCTGTTGTAAGCGGTCACGAAATATAGATAGGTCGTACCGTTCTCTATGGATGTATCAAGAAAGTTCGTTTCCGACGTCGTTCCGACGATCTCCGCTTCCCCTTCCTCCTCGCACCTTGTTATGTTGTATCCGATTACGGGGGTATCACCGTCCCATTTCGGCTCATCCCATTCCAGAACAACCGAGCCGTTTACCATGAAACCGGTAAGGTTCCTGGGTTTCGTCGGCGGGAGAAAGACCTTGGGGCATTTCATTCGGGAGATGGATATATCCGTAACGCCTCCAAAGACCTGTTGATAGCTTCCTATCGTTGTCGGGTAGTTATTGGAGCTTGATTCCCCTGCGACGTATGCTTTCTCACCACCCTCCACAAGTATTGAACTGGAATAGTCCCACCTGGACCCGCCGATGAAGGTGGAATAGATAAGCTGGGTAAGATTGCTTGAGAATGTAGAAACGAAGACGTCGATCCCTCCTGCGGATGTTTCGGAATATGCTCCCCGCGTTGTTGGAAAGTCGAGACCGCCTATACCTGTGATGAACACACATCCGGTCTCATTGATACCGACATCGAATACAGTCTCATTGCTGTACCCCCCGAAGAACGTTGAAGCCAATAACCGTGAGCAATTTCTGTCTATCCTCATGACCATACAATCGTAATATCCTCCGTTCCTGGGCTGATACGCTCCTGGGGTCGTTCCGATTGAGGTGGAATTCGTGACTCCGGTGATTACGAAGTTCCGCTCTTCATCCATCACCAATGCCTGAGGTTGGAAATGGTTGATGTAAGTGGAGTTGAGAATGGAATTGGAGACCATGTCGAATGAGGCGGCAAAACCGTTGATCCTTCCGGATGAGTTGTAGCTGGGCTCC
This sequence comes from Thermoplasmatota archaeon, assembly GCA_048569615.1. Lineage (GTDB taxonomy): Archaea > Thermoplasmatota > Penumbrarchaeia > Penumbrarchaeales > Penumbrarchaeaceae > JAYEPK01. The sequence continues at coordinate 17,125 of JBLIRK010000043.1, forward strand.
AATGCGGTAGCTGTCACCGGAAAATCCCTCGAATAAGTGTATCCGGTGAAATATAGGACATAATCGGACGTCATCTCCATATCCATCATGATATCGTCGCCGGAGCCACCTATGAAAGTGATGTATTCGAGTCTTGAGGAATCGTTGTTCATCTTGATAAGCAGTAGATCCAATATTCCTCCGTTGAAGGTACTGTCATAAGAAGAGCCGTTGACCGGAATGCTCGAATTAGAGATGGAAGACAGCAGAACCGGAGTTCCATCTGGTCCAAGCCCCAGACGAGGATTCTTTTCCTCCCCTCCCCATCCGATATATGTAGAATATCGAAGGTTCCCTCCAGTCCTGTTCAGCCGGAGCAGAAAGAGATCATAAAAGCCCGTTCCCGATCTATTAAAATCTGCCTGGTACGAGCCGTTGGTAGCAGGAAAATCACCGGAATTAGTATAACCGCATATCACCACCTCCCCGCTTTCCGCATATTTGATATCGGTTGCAAAATCACCATCCCTACCTCCAATATATGTTGCATAGACCAATTCGGTCAGGTCGGCGTCCATCTTGAATGCGATGACATCGTAGTAACCGTCCCATGTGTCGTCGTAAGCCCCTGGTGTTGTGGGGAAACCGAACCCCCCGCTGTCTCCTATGCCGTATATGCATCCGTCGGGGCCGGAAATGATCTTGGTGCAACCCTCGCCAGCCTCTATGCCGATATAGGTGGAATTCAAGAGCAGCGGATCGATCACTATTGCTCTCGAACGGTCGTAGTCCCCCAAAATATAACCGATTCGGTCCGGTTCGGTAAAGGTGAACTCAACTTCAATAGAACGATCCGGATCATCCAGATAGAATGCCTTCAACTCCGTTTCCGCAAAGTATCTCCCATCCTCCAGCTCGATGACGAGATCATCGGAACGAGCATTGACCGCCCTGTGTCCTGCTATCTCCAGAGAGATATCCTCTGGATTGGCAAAGGGTGCGACAACGAACTCGTACTTGACCCCTTCCTCTCCGATATTGAAATTGATATCGATGCCGTCCCAGGCTTCCTTGTAATTCGCTCCTTTGAAACTCCGGGCTCCGCTCACCCATCCAGACGGATCACTGCCGTAGAAGTAATTGTTGACCTGTCCCAGGGATTCCCTTCCGGAAGGTACTGCTCTGCTTCCACCCATAAGATCATAAGTAAGTATGCAGCCTCCGCCACCTTCTGGTCCAGGGAAGTGAAACAAGAATCCTTCCCTTGAAAGACCTACGTGGCCGAACCCTACAGAAGCGACAAGTTCAAGGTCCATTTCCCATTGGCCTAGGTTCTCGGTGAAGTGGCCCCCCGTCGGGGAGCCGGCAAATATCTGCTCATGGAATGCCGATGGACCCGCCTCCTCATCACCTCCGGTGTGATTCACAAGCCCAACAGGGAGCACCAAAGCAGCGAGTACCATGAGAAACAAGCAGTCCCTAAGCATCATTCTTCCTCCCAATTCTCGGTCATCCCCTCAAATTGCCCCATTCTCCGTATGAAAATGATCCCGGAAATAACAAGGATAACAAATAGAGCAATGAGGGCCGGGACCAAATAATCGTAGCGATCCTGTCGTTCTTCCCTCTCCGTTCGCTCACCTACAAATATCTCAAACGACTGGCTGGCATCCCCTTCGCCCACGGAGTTAATGGCAATGACCTTGTATCTGAGGACCGTATTTGTCTGCGCAGTCTCATCGATGAAAATCGTCGTCCGATCCTTTACAGATCCGACCACTTCGAAATTACCTGAGCCTGTGCTCCTGATAACCTTGAAACCAAGTATTTCCGAGCCTCCGTCATACGGGGGAACACTCCACGTCAGGACCACCCTGCCCTCAAGCGCTGTTGCATTGAGCATCGTAGGCGCACCTGGAACATCGGGCAGCATTGCCCCTGCCCTGTGGCCGGGATCGGAATGCCCCACCGTGTTCACGGCTTTCACGAAATATGTATATTCCATCCCCCTGATGGGTGTAAGATCGGTATGGGACAGGTCGGATGGTCCTTTAATAGCGATCAAAACCTCCATGCCGTTGGGATCTGACCTGAAAACATTATAGGTGGTGATCTCTGCACCCCCATCGTCCAGGGGCGGCTCCCAATGTATCACCAACGAGCTGTTCTCAACCGTAATCCATGTTGTTGAAGGGGGCTCGGGCGAGAACATGCCCCTTGCCGAAGTCTCCTTGCTATGGTCTGATTCGCCGACCTCATTCTCTGCTGTAATCGAGTAGAAATACTCTATTCTCCTCTCGACATTCTCATCAAGGAAGCTCCTTGCCGAACCGCTGGTCCTCCCAATTTCCTCTTCTGGGATCCCGGCAATCCTCCTAATAACGCAATACCCCATTATCGGCAGATTGCCGTTCGAGACGGGCTGCTCCCACCTGATTTCGATCCCGTACATACTGGGAACGCATTCTACTTCCAAGGGAGGTGTCGGGACGAGAAAAGGTCTTTCGTGGACGATCTGACTCAATTGGGATTCACCGATGGAGGAGACCGCCGTTACGAAGTAATAATGCAGGCGGTTCTCCATAAGATCCTGATGTGAGTACTCGAGGATCCCCGGATCCATCTGGATCAGGAGGGTGAGATGGTCGGATGAAGTCCCGTGATACAAATTATAGCCAATAATGGAGCTCCCGCCATCGTCCACGGGCTCCTTCCACAGGATCGTTATCTTATTGTGGCCCGGTTCGGTAGAGATTATCACGGGTGGCTGCGGCAGGCTCAATACCGAGACTTGCGCAGTATTGGAGGGTTCCGAGAATCCAAGCTGGTTCTTTGCCATGACCTGGTAATATATGGTCTCGCCCTTTTCGATGAGATCGTCCCTGACATGAATAGTATCATATCTTACGGAGCGATAGAAGGATAGGTTCGTCGGATCAACGCCTTTGTAGATCTGGTAGAGGTCTATGTCCAAATCACCGTTGTAGATCGGCTCCATCCATCTAAGGTCCACGAAGTCGGATCCTGCGGTGCATGTGAGGTTCCGGGGGGAGGAAGGGACGTCCTTGGACCTGACCGTGACCGGTTCGGACAGGGCTGATTCACCGATCCTGTTCCATGATGAGATGTGATAAGTATGGTTAGCCCCGAATCCGATGTCCAGGTCGATGTAATTCAATGTATATGCAGTTAGGTCAGTAAGGTAAGTACCGTTCTTGTAGATGGTGTATCGGTCTATGGGGACCCCACCGGTAAATTCCGGAGGTTCGAACTCTATTGTGATAGCATCTATGGATGAAACCGCTCTGATTCCTTTCGGCGGATCGGGAAATGTCGTCGAGATATTTCCCTCGATATGGCTCAAAGACCCCTCACCGAATCTGTTCTCGGCTGAGACGGAGTAATAATATAACTTGCCTATCTCCACATCACTGTCTGTGAAGTTTTGAAGAGGCCCGATCCTGGACATAGGAGCAAGGTTCTCAAGGTTCGTTCCTCTATATATCGAATAATTGGTGATCCGGCTGTTGCCGTCATCAGCCGGAGGCTCCCACTCCAGTGCTATGAAACCGTTGTCCTCCCTCGCAGTGAAGTTAACCGGGGAGCTGGGTATCGACTGGATCATCACTTCGGCCACGAATACGTTGCAGATGGAGGATGTATTGAATAGGTACGTTCCTGGAAAATGCTCGGAATCCTCCGAACCGCAAACTGTGAGCCTCCCGAAATCGGTCAATACTGCCCCAACGATGCCGTCCTCGCCCTCGCCTCCGACATATGTCAGGTTGAGGACACTGGAGCAGTTGCCGTTCAGCTTGAAAATGAAGCCGTCCGGAGCCTTTATCGGGGTTATGTTCCCACACCCGGGAATCCTGAGGAAGGAGGATCCTTTACCCGCAATATAGATGTTCCCGGCCCGGTCCATCTCGATGCATTCTGCCGAAACATCGTAATAGCTTCCGAGGATGGACGAGAAGAGGAGTTCGGTTCCCGAGGAGTTCACCCGGGTTACGAAAATGTTCTCCGAACCATTCACCCTGATGTTCAGTGCTCCCGGTGTAACCGGGTGCGGATACGTCCCGTCAGACTCCGTCGTTCCCGTGAACAGTATGCTGTTGTCCTCCGCTATTTGGATGTCGTTTATCCTTGTTCCGTGGTCCGCACCGAAGAGGCTCACGAAATCGAAACCCCTGGAATGTGGCTTGTACTTTGCCAGGAACGAATAGGGAACGCTGCTGGAGAATAGATATTGCACCGAATGAGGGGTGGAAAAGAAATCTGGTGAATTGAATGCATTAAGGGAAAAATCTCTCGCAAATCCTCAGGACGGAGCAATGGCGGTCTTGCTCTATACGAATGAGATTCAGAGTCAACAGATTTATTTGAATAATTTGCAGGGCAAACTCACGGATT
>JBLIRK010000044.1:0-21451 GCA_048569615.1 Thermoplasmatota archaeon
CGGTTGGACCAACAAGCCTTGGGCTACTCACCCAGGGGCACCTGTGTCGGTTCTCGGTACGGTCTGACTGCACGACCCCACTGGGCTTTTCACGGGGACCAGGAGTCAACCGAAGACGGCGTTACGCCATCCTACTCACGTCTTCATCCGCTTCTCGTCATTACAACTCTCCACGGGTTTACCTCGCTTGAACAGGCTGGTAAGCCTGCTCGGTCTATCCCAATCCGTACCCAGGGGCAAAATACAGTCAGGTACAGGAATATTAACCTGTTTCCCTTTCGGCATTCCCGATTAAGGTATGCCTTAGGACCGACTAACCCTCGACTGACGATCATTGTCGAGGAACCCTAGCCCCTCCGGCGGAACGGATTCTCACCGTTCTTTGCTACTACTTATACCAGGATTCTTATTCGAACGCGGTCCACAGGACCTCACGGCCCTACTTCTACCCACGCACGACACCTCCCTACCATATATTCTTGCGAATATCCGATGTATCGGTGGTCAACTTAGCCCCGTCCATTTTCAATGCCTATGATCTCGACTAGTGATCTGTTACGAACTCTTTGAAGGATGGCTGCTTCTAAGCCCACCTTCCAGTTGTCTTAGACCATAGACCCTTTTTGACTTTCACACTTAGCTGACACTTAGGGACCTTAACGCCGGGCCGGGTTGTTCCCCTTTCGGACACCAACCTTACGCCAGATGCCCTCACTCCCAGGATCTTCGACATTCGCACATTCGGAGTTCATTAGGACACCGAGGTATTTCTACCCCTAAATATCCATATGGTGCTCTACAGCACGAATCATCTCCCCTGAGGCTATCCTGCGAGATATTTCGGGAGGAACCAGCTATTTCCCGCCTAGATTGGCCTTTCACCCCTATACCCAGGTCATCCGAGTGATTTGCACATCAACACCGGTTCGGACCTCCACCCGAGTTTCCTCAGGCTTCATCCTGCCCAGGCATAGATCGACGGGCTTCGGGTCTTCCTCCAACGATTCCGGGCGAGCACACCCTGCCCCTCGTAAACTGCGGGCAATCGGTTTCCCTTCGGCTTCGTGGGTAAACCACTTAACCTCACCGTTGAACGAAACTCCCTGGCTCGTTTTTCTGGACGAACGATAAGACGGCGCTTCGCGCTTTCCCGCCTTATCAGTCTGTGACCGTTTGGTTTCAGGGTCTTTGCACCTCCCGTCAAGGGTACTTTTCAGCTTTCACTCACGCTACTAGTGCACTATCGGTCTCGGGACGTATTTAGGGTTGGATGTTTCTGGCACCCATATTCCCGCACGAGTTCCAACGTACGGTACTCCCGGATTCCGGCAATCATCTTTTCCATTTACCCTTACGGGGCTTTCACCCTCTATGGCGCAGAGTTCCAAACTGACTTCTGGTTCTTGGACGAAGATGTAACCGGACCGCTCCACATCTCCCCTATGTTTCCATAGGGGATTCGGTTTGCCCTGTGCCGTTTTCGATCGCCTTTACTCACGGCATCTCTATTGATTTCTTTTCCTCCGGGTACTAAGATGTTTCAATTCCCCGGGTTCCCCACCCCAGTGGGGTTGGCTTGCGCCAGGAAGTCCCATTAGGCAATCAGAGGATTAAAGGCTCCATGTGCCTACCCTCCGCATATCGCAACTTGGTACGACCTTCATCGGCGCCCGAGCCAAGCCATTCACCAAACGGCGTAGCAATCGCAAGACTACCGGCTCAACAGACGTCCGGACGCATATGAACGAGTTTCATCGGCATCAATGGTGTTAACCTCTGCCTATCTCCTTCCCCCGTGATGCATGCATCGCGGGGTGCACAAATCCCCCTCTGGACATGGTCCAGGATATCCCGGTCCACCCCTGGGGGAAGTGGTGTAAGAAGCATCCCCTATATAATATTTATCCACCTCAAATGGCCGGTATTATCCCTTCTTTCGAAGTCCCTTTCGGGGGAGCGATACATAGATTTTACATTAATATAATAGTATCTATTAGGGCAGGAGAACGAGGGAACGGAAATGGTGGAATTTCAGAGACCAAGGGGGACGAGGGACTTCGGACCGGAGGAGATGAAGGTCCGAAGGAAAGCAGAGGAGATCATGAGGGGAGCAATAGCCTCCTTCGGTTACGAGGAGGTCTCCACTCCAACCTTCGAGCATGCGGAGCTTTTCATAGCCCGTTCGGGACCCCAGATCATCGATCAGATCTATGATTTCAGGGACAAGGGCGGCAGAGACCTGGTTCTGAGGCCGGAGCTCACTGCTCCTGTTATGAGAATGTACAATTCCGAATTGAAGAAAAGATCCAAACCGATCCGCATTTTCTACTTCGGCAACTGCTTTCGGTACGAGAGACCACAGAAGGGCAGGTTCAGGGAGTTCTGGCAGATGGGTCTGGAATACATAGGCACGAGAAGCCCTGCTGCAAATGCTGAGGTCATAAATGCGGCGATCAGCTCACTGCGCAACCTCGGTCTCAGGGATTTTGTTGTCAGGATCGGACATGTGGCCATTCTCTCCTCGATACTCTCAAGCTGGGGCTTGCAGAGGGAGGTTAATTCATCCCTTTATACTGCCATCGACAAGAAGGATAAGGAAGGGATAAGAGAGCTGCTCGAAGGTACGGATGAAGCGGAAAGACTGGTCGGGATGGTCTCCGGGACCATTCCCATGGATGGGATCGAGGAGTGGTCCAGATCACTCACGAAGAGCTTCCCCCAGGTTGATCAGGAAACGGTCAAAGAGCTGAGGAATGTTTTTCAGCTCCTGGACACCAATGATTGCAGGGTGCTGCTGGACCCATCGATTATCAGGGGTCTGGATTACTACGACGGGGTGGTCTTCGAGATAGACGCCCCCAATCTGGGGGCGGAGAAGCAGATCTGCGGCGGAGGAGCCTATTCGCTATCAGTGGTGTTCGGAAGCGAGGTTGAAGGGATCGGATTCGGACTGGGATTTGACAGGATCCTTGTGGCATTGAACAATGAGGTCCCCGTCAAGGAGGAAGGGAAAAGGATCTACGTCGCCGCATTGGATGAGAACTCGATGAAAACCGCGATGGAGGCATCTAGGATAGCAAGGATGTCGGGTGCCACATGCATCATGGAAACGACCGTCAGACCTTTGAAGAAGGTAATCGGAAGCGCACTCAACCAAAACTGCACACATCTGATGATCATCGGTATGGACGAGGTCGAACGCGGAGGCGTATCGATCAAGGATCTTGTTTCGAAGGAGCAGTTTTTCCTTAAAACGGAGGAGCTCCCAGGATACCTGTGCTGAGGAATACCTCTCTTATCCAAATAAATATTAATGAAAAATATATCAATGGATAATACATAAGGTTTCGGTGGATTGAAAGAAGAAGGTCAGACAGCTGGTTGGATGGGTTTGTTTGACGAGGCCATGGTGAGTTCGGTGAAGTGCTCCTTCTGTTCATCAAGGGAAGCACGGGATGAAGAGATCCCGTTCTGCGATACTTGCTGGTCGGCCCTGGAGAATGGCAAAGTGCCCACACTGGATTTCAAGCAATATTTCATTGAGGGACTGGAAGTCAAACTGGCGGATGTGGACTCGCTTCTTTTCAATATGCCCAATAACTTCTTTTTGTGGTACCTCAAAGGACACCTGGAGCATGAACTGGGATCCACCAAGAAAGCCCTGAATTCCATCAAGACATCGATCTCCTACAAGGAGGATTTTGGGGATTCCTGGGTTCGTCTGGGTCTGATATATTCCGATCTTCATAAGGACGTGGAGGCCATTGATTATTTTAAAAGAGGATTGGAGCACCCCCTGATGGATCCTTCCAATCTTGTCGATGCAGGCATCTCCCTTCAGGCATCGGACCAGCTAAAAATGGCATCTGAGGTGCTCAAGAAGGCCCTGGAGCTTGTTCCTGACGACGACCGGGGTATAGTGATCCTCGGCAAGGTGCTCTTCCAGATGGGCGAGCTTGAGGAGGCACAGAAGGTCTTCGAGAAGGGAATTGAGCTCTATCCCCACAATGAGGAAGTCCTCAGGGGGATGGCGCAGATCCTTCTCAGAATGGAGATGCTCGATGACGCCATGGATATGTACAGCAGGATACTTGATCAGCATCCCCGCGATTTCGAGGCCCTACTGGCAAAGGGAGAGATCCACCTCCGCAAGGACGAGCTTACCCAATCGATCAAATCCTACAGGGCGGTCAAGGACCTTGACATACATATCTCCTGGGGAGGTATTCTGAGATTCATCCTATCTTCACTCAGGCTGCTGGTGGAGCGAAATGAAAATCCTCTGTCTTACAGGGAAGACCTCAAGAAGGAATACGAGAACATACTCCTTTTCCTCAAGGAACTGGACCAGAAAGCACTATCGGCCCAGGGACCGGAGATGCTGGACGAGGTGGAAAGCCTGGTCAAGGTCATTGAGCACCTCAAAATATCCCTTAAGGAGCAGGTTGGGCAATTCCAGGACCTTCTGGAGAGGTACAAGGTCGAAGATTCCTTCCATCAGCATCTGAGCACCAAGGTTGCCAACCTTAAGGAATATCTTGCAAAGGGGAGGTTCTTCGATGCAAAGCAGATCGCCCTGGAGCTGACTCCTTTCCTCACTGACCTCAGGTCCATGGATATCAAGGATGACGGAAAGGTCAAGATGGACCTGAAGAAGAAGCTCAAGGAAGTCAGGGACATAGGTATGGAGAACAAGGACCTTGAGATCCGTCTTGAGGAAGTTGAGAAGCTCGAGGATGAGGGCAAGCTCGAGGGTGCAACCTTCATGTTGAAGGAGCTTGAGGTCTCGCTAGAGGAATACTATCTCGAGTGCAGCGCTCATTTCCACGGCTCAAAGCTGCGGGAAATGGAGACCCTGATGAACGAGGCAAAGAACCAATTCGATACATCGGGCCTGCAGTCGGTATTGAACGAATTCATGGACCAGACGGAAGCAGGTCCGAGGGCGATAAGGCAGGGTTATCTGAAGTTCATTAAGAGACATGAGGAGGATTCCTCTTCCTTCTACAGCAAGGAGACCGAGAGGCTGCTTAAGGAAAGCGATTACAAATTGGTCATACTTGAGAAGGACCGGACGGATACTGCGGAGATAAGGGAGCATTACGATGACCTTGTCTCCGAGATCGATGGGGGCCTATCGCCCCGGGAAGCCTTCAACAAGACCCAGAAGCTGATGGAAAAGGTGAAATCACTGGAGGAGGCCCAAAAGGTCTCCAACATAAGGAGCAGGCTCAGATCGCTCGACACACTTCTCGGAGAGGTCGATTTCCTCGGAATGGACGACGCCCTCGCCAGGAACGTCGAACCGGTTCGCAGGGTCATCGAAAGGTCTCTCAAGCAGAACAATTACAGATTGTCTGAGATCCTAACCAACGAGGTCTTCGAGAACGTGGAGAAGATACTCCGGGAGAATTACATGGAGGAGATCAAGGACCTCATCCAATCCACGGAGGGTGAACTTCTCAGGCTGAGAGGATTGGGGATCGAGAAGAAAGGATGGATGACCTCTCTGGAAAAGGTGAGGGGAGTACTTACGAAGAGGTCTCAGGGATGGATGACCGAGGTGATCTCCAACCTGGCAAAGATCCAGACGGACATCCAGAACTTCTATGTGGAGAACCTGCCGGACGAGATCGACAGGAAGATCGGTGACTGCAGGGCACTGCTCTTCGAGGGAAGGGGATACGATCTCGAAATGGACGGGTTGGAAAAGGAACTTGACCGTTTGAATGAAACATCAAGGGAGATATCCACACTCGATCTGCTGGAGGATTCTTACAAGCTTGAGTCCGAGATGGAGGTCCAGCTCAGATCCAAACTGGCAGAGGAGATATCGAGGATCGGGGAGGATATCAGAAGGATGGTGGATGAGGTAACCGAACTGGGCGCGGACCAGCAGGAAATAATGGAGATCCTGACACTTCTGAACAAGGCTGAAATCCTGATAGAGAGCGATGAGCAGAGGGAGGCCTTTGAACTTATAAAAGAGGGAAAAGAGAGGATATCCTCCGTAATGGAAGGAGCAATGACCGATCTGAAGAGCAAGAGGATAGAGGACATCGATGTACTCATAAGCCTCGCAGGGAAAATGGGTCTTGACGTCGCCGGATTCGAAGGGGACAGGTCCGTTCTTGTCATGGAGAAGGAACCCAATATCGAGAGCGATGTGGAGCTTGCCAATGCGATCTACAGCGGTCTGAGGGAGGTCATGAAGAAGGGAACGCGGGATCTTTACGCATCCTACAGGAGCGAATACAAGGAGGTCCTTGACAGGACCGCAAACCTTCTTCCGGAGGGAATGGCGGGAGAGATGAGGAGGCAGCTGAAGGATTTCAAGGAAATCATCAAGAACGAGCAGTTCACTGAGGTTCCGCAGCAGGTCAGAAGTTCAAGGAAACTCCTGGACAAGGCTCTTGACAAGGCTATGGAAAGCTCCTACCTCGAACGTTGCTCGGAGATCCTGGAGATTGGTTTTTCCATCGATGACGATAGGGCAAAAACGATAATAAAAAGCACCCAGGACCTTACCCAGGAGATCAAGAAGGGCAAAAGGGAAGGCGTCGGAGACAGGATAAGGGAGCTCCAGGGAGAGGTCAAATCCCTAAAATCCCTCTTCCAAATGCAGTTCATCGAGTCGATGCTCTCCGAGATGCAGGAACTGGACAGCCTGGCAAACGAAGTATTCAAGAACATCGAGGAGGATGAGTTCAGGGAAAAGATAGATTCCATCAACGGCAGGATGAAGAAAATCCTGGATAGTTCATCCGATCTCTACGGGAATCCCGATGATGAAATGATATCCTCGATGAACTCCCGAATGAACCAGCTCAAGGACGACATTGTGGAGCTGGAGAACAACTGGAGGGCAAGAAAAAGGCTCAACACTCTGAAGGACATGAAGCTGACCGAGGACGAGGTAAATGGATCCCTTCTGGCTGAGGATATCGAGAATCTCAACGTCCATTATGACGCAGCCGATTGGAACAAGTTCTTCAGAACATGGGAAAGGGTGGAATCCCAAATAAAGAAGATGGAGAAGAGCGGGATACTGCCGGGGGGAAGCTCCGAACAGGTAAAAACATCTGCTCCTGGCCACTCTCCGGGCATTGACATACTTACAAGGAAAAGAATGCTCGTCGGGACAAAGTCCGATGAGGCATTGGCTGGTAAAACACCGGGGAAGAAGATCAAGGGCGACGGGATAAAGAGATTGGCCCTGGACATGGCCCAGAAGAGGAAGTTGATGGAGGAAGGATCCAGGGAGGGTGGGCCTGTTCAGGAGAAGACCGCCCCTCCAACCGAGAAGGAATCGAATGAGGTATCCGTAGGCGATATGGAAGATATCGCGGGTATAGCCAGGCTTATTGCCATTGAAAGGATAGAGGAGCTAAGGAGAAGCGACTCCAAGGCCCTCGGAGATCCCGAGGAGCCCTTCGTGATATGGGACATATCGGATTCGGAAGAGGTTCCGTCGGGGAAGCTAGTAAACGAGATGGAGGACCTCCTCGAGATAGACATTTCGGTCCAGCCACAGGCTGGAGTGAAGATCGACATCAGAAAATTGAGGGAGAAGCTGGTGGGTTTCCTGGATAAGCTCCCGCCGCTTCCGCAGCTTAACGAAGCAAGGGACTATCTCGATAAGGGTGACGAATCCCTTTCCAATAATGACGAGGATTCCTCATTTGAGCACTACAGGAGGTCCCTTGGAATAGCCATCAAGGTCGGCAGGGTGCATGCCGACATGGCAAAGGCTCTGAAGACGGTGAAAACAACACTTCACAAGATGAAGGAGAAGGGAAGGGTAAGCAAGGGCGCCGAGAAACTTTACAAAGAAGCCGAAGCCCTGTTCAAGAAGGGTGACCTCCTTGGATGCGCAAAAACGATCAAGGGTATCAAGATAGAACTGACCAAGAATGGGTGATGCGGGTCTCATTCGGCGTCTGAGATGTTCTTAGTCAATATATCCAGACCGTCCTTGAGGTCGAATGGACCCGTATATCTCTGTTCCTCATTGATAATGGTCTTTGGAATTCCGAGCACGTGGTACTGCTCCGCCATCTCCGGGAACTGTATCAGGTCGATCACAGAAACGCTTATACCCTCCGAAATGTAGGCAAGCTTGAGCGACGTTTCAATTGTTGTCTGTGTGTTCGGCGCATTGGGTGTCAAGAGAAGCTGGAGGTCCTTCTCGCCCGCTTCAACGATGGTCTTAAGATCCTCCTCCCCAACGCCCGTCTCCTTCCTGGAGAGCATGATTATGGTCTTGAGGAACCCGTCATAGATGTTGTTCATGGGGGCGCCGTAGAATCTTATCCCGTGGTCGTTACCGTCCTTATCCAGGACAACAAAGGCCGGAAAATGATCCACCAGATGCTTCACATTGTCCCCGGGCTCGCCCTCCTCCTTGACGATCTTCACCTCGATATTCTCGCTCTTCTCCGATAGCTGGTCCAGCTGGTTCTTGACCTCCTCGAGGTACTCGTTCTCCTGGTCCGTTATGTGGATTACTATTGTGACCGGGTCCTGTAGCTCTTCTATCTGCTTCTCCAACGGGATCTTTTCACTGGAAGGATCTTTGGCCATGGGCAACAGCCTCCTATCGGGCCCTTTGAACGGATACTGGTTAAAAAAGGTTACCCAAACAGCGGGATACCGCAGACGTCCCGTCATAGTTCCAATATGAACCTTCCCTTCTCCACTATCATGTCACCGTCTATCAGGACCGTGGGTTTGAGCACCATTCCATCGACATGTATGTCGCAGCTAACCTGGCCTCCGAATGTGGAATTGTCCCCGAATCCGAAATGCACGGTGCCCTTGGCTTTCTGGTCTTCCAGGATGTTACCGATGACCCCTGAGCTCGGATTCATCCCTATGCCGAACTCGCACAGCGTCCTGGCGCATCTTCCCCTGTCCATTATGGTCTTCGACTCCTTGTTCCCCTTCACCTTTGTGAGCATACCCTTCCTGACCTCCATCTCCACCCTTTCCACGAGGGCGCCCATAAACGCCCCGTCCATTATTATGGTCCCCTCGGCGGACCTCTCGACCGGAGCGATGAATACCTCTCCTGCAGGCAGATTTGTGATGGATCCCCGCTTCTGGCAAAGACCCGTGTCCTCCACTATCCATTCCCTTCCCTCTATGGACATCTCAATATCAGTACCCTCGGGCGAGGTCACCCTGATCTTGCGGGACCTGCTGAATTTCCGGCCGAACTTCTTTACTGCCTTGGCGATCTTCTCGTAATCCGCCTCCAGGCCTCCTTTTTCGAGCATATTCATTGTCATTCCCGGCATGGTAACGACCCTCGCTCCCCTGGCCAGTGCCGCCCTTGTTGCATTCGTATATGTTATGGAATACGTGGTGGGAGCGACTATAACGTCGCAGTGGATCATGATATCCGCAACTACAACCGGAGGCTCTGCCCCGTGGTGATCACCCAGGGGAATCTCGACCAGGATTGGGTCCAGCTTCAGGTCCTGCGCCGCTCTGAAGAAGGTCTGTCCTATCTCCATGGTATTCAGGTCGCAGAGGATCAGCATCCTGTCGGACCTTTTGGGTGAAAGGCAGTTGTTCAGCATCAGCTTTGCTTTGTCGACCAGCTCCATATGCCCCCCTCTCTCCTTGCAAGGGTGGGATGCACAGGCGACGGCCTGACGGGAGGCCCAACCAGTTAGACTTTTGGGGTACCTGCCTTGAGGTACGAATATGAAAGGGACTTATACCCTATACATCCCAGAAAAAAACACGGGGTCTAGTATTTCAATTTTTTTATAAGACTACCAACCGCGGTGTTGCAGCTGCTTCTCGACGGGTATGTCAGCGGTGTTGATACCGCTCATGGGATCTCCTATTCCCTTGGAGACCTCTGCAAGTGTTGACGGATCATCGTAATGGGTTACGGCCTGGACAATGGCCTTGGCCATCATCTCCGGGTTTTTTGATTTGAAGATGCCGGAACCAACGAAGACGCCGTCGGACCCCATCTGCATCATCATGGCGGCATCGGCTGGTGTTGCTACACCGCCAGCTGCGAAATTGACTACGGGCAGCCTCTGCAGCTCCGCGACCTCGACGACCAGTTCGTAGGGAGCCTCGATCTCCCTGGCAACGGAGAAGAGCTCCTGCTTGGTCTTGCCCTTCAACGATCTGATGGATCCCATTATCGCGTGCTGGTGCCTGACCGCCTCGATCACGTCTCCGGTACCGGCCTCCCCCTTGGTCCGGATCATTGCAGCTCCCTCGTGGATCCTCCTGAGGGCCTCCCCAAGCGATCTCGCTCCGCAAACGAAGGGCACCTTGAAGAGCGTCTTTTCGATATGGTAGTGGGGATCCGCCGGGGTCAGGACCTCCGATTCGTCTATCATGTCAACCCCGAGTGCTTCGAGGATCTGCGCCTCCACGAAATGGCCGATCCTGGCCTTTGCCATGACGGGAATTGAAACGTTTTCGATTATCTCCAGTATCTTGGTGGGATCGGCCATCCTTGCCACCCCGCCCTGGGACCTGATGTCCGCCGGGACCCTTTCCAGTGCCATAACAGCAACGGCACCAGCCTCCTCGGCGATGTGGGCCTGCTCCGCGTTGGTGACGTCCATGACAACCCCACCCTTCTGCATTTTGGCAAAACCCCTTTTCAAAAGCTCGGTTCCATGGCGCATCTTCTTAAGATCGATCTCTTTGGGCATGCTAGCACCTCGATTTCGGGCCTCCATATGAAAGGCCTTATTTGAAATTGTCCTTTATTCATATAACCGGGGGCACCGTTTTAATATACACTAGCTTTGTTGATATAATATGGCTTTCCCCTACTGCGTCCAGTGCAAGGGAGCGCGAGATCTGTGCGGACTCGGCAGGTGCCCGCTCCTTGAGAAGATAAAGGAAAGGGTAAGGCCCGTGGAAACTGTGGGAAACAAGGTAGATGGCCCGTCTCCACCGTCCGTCTTCGTGGGCAGGGCGGGTTACCCCCGAATAACAGTGGGTCCGCTCACGGCGCCTCTGGATATCCCCCTTCCAGAAAGGATGGAGTCGCAGGAATTCCTCTTCGGACGCTCCATGGAGGACGTGTATTCCCTCAGGTCGTCGCTTGTGAGGGGTAAGTACAGGCTTGATGCGAGGCTATCAAGGGATCCCAGGATCATCGGCTCGGAGCCTCTTGTTGAGGCGGAAAGGAGATTCCCTATCAGGGGAAGAAAGGTCCTTTCCTCGGTCCAGGAGCTCGCTCTCTCCGCTAGATCACTGGAGACGGAAATGCAGATAAGCAGGATGGGTGCCAGAGGCCTGGAGGGGCCCCAGGTAGATTCCATATCGATGCCCATGGGCCCTTCCGTGAACGTGGACCGGATTGACCTCTCGCAGAATCCGAAGGTCCCGAATCCGGTGGAGAGGATTGTAGGGGATACCGATCTCGACGCCAGCTCTGCATCGGTTAACCTTCACCACTCCGGAATAGAGCTACAGCACCTCGTCAGACTCTTCTCGGTTGGACTTATGGGAGAGGGCAAGAAAAGGAGGCTCGTGCCCACAAGATGGTCCATCACGGCTGTTGACGATATACTCTCTCTTTCCCTGAAGGAGGAGGTTGTGGGCCTCGAGCCCCTGGAGATGTTCCTGCTATACCAGGGTGAGAAGTTCGGGAACCATTTCCTCATCGCGTTCTTTCCTCCTCCCTTCCGATACGAGATGCTGGAGCAGTGGCAGAGGGAATCGCTGTGGGGTCAGAGTCCGGTGATCCACGACCATGAAGGTCCACTGGGAAGGAAGGATTACGCATCCTCGATAACAGGTGCGTATTATGCGGCACGGCTTTCCTCGCTTCAGCATCTTAAGAGGATCGGAAGGAACGCGGGCGTCACGGTGATAAGGTGGATAACCGGTGACTACTGGGCTCCCCTGGGGGTATGGGTGATAAGGGAGACAGTGAGGAGAGCCCTTGAAAGCGAGCCAGAGGTCTTCGAATCCATGGAGGGATTGATCGAAAGGGTCGACCGCCTCTCCGGAATGAGGAACTGGAGGTCAAAGGCAAGGTATCTTACAAGGGACAGGCTGTCGTCCCTTGACGAGTTCCTTTGAGCTCAACCCAGTGAATCAAGGAATGAATCGATCTCCGTCAGCGCACCCTTCACTTTGTCGTAGGATGCGGATACGGAGAACCTGAAGCCCTTCTCTATGTGGAAGAACTCCCCGGGGATGACCTTTACACCTCGCTCCATGAAGAGCCTCTCGCAGAACTCCCTGGAAGGGACGTCCAGGTCGTACCTTAGAAATCCGACTGCGCAGCCGTCCGGTTCGGACCATCGGACGTCACCCCTTCCCTTTGCCCAGGCAGAGACCAGGTTCAATTTCTCCCTTACGGAATCGAATTCCGCGGGGAGCACCTCTTGCCTTCTCTTTAGCATGGAAAGCGCCATGCGGTTCCCTATGGAGCTAACCATCGGGACTGTGAAGATCTTTTGCCTCCTGGCCTTGTTGATGACCCTTTTTGGACCGATGAGCCATCCTGTGACCAATCCTCCCCCTCCGTAGACCTTTGTGACGGAGGAGGTTATTATCGATCTGTCATAGATCTCCGACATGGACGGGAAAGCATGGATCTGCTCCCCGGCGGAAAAGGTTATGGCGAAGTCCCTGTAAACCTCATCGACAAGCACCGGGATGTTCCTTTTATCCAGAATCTTGGCAACGTCTTCTAGCTGGTCTGCTGGAAGTCCCTTCCCCGAGGGATTGTTGAGGTTCTGAAGGACAAGCAGATCAGGCTTCAACGACTCGACCTTTTCCTTCAGCTCATTTATATCCAGGAGATAGTCATCCGGCCTCCTCTTTATTGTGTGGACCTCGCATCCCATGGCCCTGGGGATCTCGAGAAGCGGAGTGTAGATCGGTTTCTCGATCAGGACCTTTGAGCCCCTGCCCAGAATAGAGATGTAAGCCAGGAAGTTCGCCTCGCTGCAACCGTTGGTGAGCATGACCTGGGACGGATCGACCCCGTATTCGGCGGAAAGATGCTCCACAAGCCTCTGCTCCCCGGTGGATTTGGAACCTGCGAGCAGGGAATGGTCGAGGTCGGCATCTATGACCCCCTTCCATTTCGGTGCGATATTGCTCCACGCCATGTCATAGGCCGGCGAGGGTCTGTCCACTATCCATTCCACATGCTTGAATGCTGGAAAATCGAAGAACATCCGGTCCACCGCGGGGTTATCGACCAACAATATGATAAACATTTATGGCAATGGCATATGGGGAAAAACAAACCCGGGACGGGAAGTGGAATGACGAAGGACCCAGAGAGGAAGAGGGTCGTTCTCAAATCGGGGCCGTACCACATCATCATGTGGAGCGTAGCATCCGCCCTAGGAGTGCTCATACTCCTGCAGTCTGCGAGGGAGCTCATTTCTTCGATCTACTACTACAACCTCGTCAACCTTTCCATCACCCCGCATGTGGCGCTGCTTCTGCTTGTTCTGATACCTTTAGGGATCGGTCGGTTTGTAAGAAGATCCGGTTGGAAGACGGGTTTCCTTCTTTCGGGTGCTGTAACGGTTTTCGCCCGGCTCCCCATGGGTATGGGTCTGGAGGACCCCCTGCATCTGGTCTTCAGCGCCATTACCTTTGCGGGCTCCTCCGTTTTCCTCACATTGGTACTCTCCCTTCACCGCAGGGAGAGGGAGGTTGACCCGGATGTATTCTCCTCCCAGTCCATCGTTGCTTCCTTCGGCATAGCGTATCTGCTTCTGACCTCGCTCTATGCTCTGGGGAGAGGATTGGACCCTTCCATCGTTCCGAAGGCGATGGGGCCGATGCTCTCCCCGATGCTCTCGGGGATCATCTGCGGTCTGATGGCGGTCTCCCTTTACGGAATGAAGGATGGGATAGTCCTTGCAAGGTCAAGGGGAGGCAAGGGGGCGCCGGGATCGAAGATCACCGGAGGCATGGCCGATGCATGGTCCCCCGCGTGGGGGATAGGAGCATCGATCTTCGTATTCATGGTTGTGATATCGAATCCATCCGTGGTCGCCGGATGGCTGGGGGGCAGGATGGAATTCCAGTGGGTCCTTTCAATGACCATCGTGGCGCAGGGATTGTTCCTTATCTCCCTTCTCTCCTCATCCGGTTTCCTGCTCTCCCTCAGAAGGTCCTTCGGACATCCCAAGGGAGCGGTGATCGGAAATGTATTTCTGGTCCTTGCCGCCCTGAACCTGTTCTTTTTCAAGTATCCGGTTCCCACCGCTCCATTGGTGATGATTTGGATAGGGATGGTCGATACATGGGTCATACTTGATGCCGCTACCGATCATCGGCCGTTTGCAGGCGAAAGCTTCGAGATCGACGGGAGGAGCGGACGGAGGGTCATCGGATTCCCCCACAAGAAGAGGACGAGGACCTTTCCGGACCATTTCGGAAGAGCCGTGTCACTCGGACTTTCCCTTCCCTTCATTCTGATACTTTTGGTTACCGTCTCCATGAACTGGTCCTTCGTTCCGCTGGGTTTCCTCCTCAAAGGTTCGATCCCTCTTCTCATGTTCATAGGCGTCCTGGCCCTTGCTCTTACCGGTTTTTCATGCTCCAAGGCAAGGATCGAGGAACCCTCCGTCAAGATCAGCCAGAGGACGCTCCACATCGACAAGGGCTCTCCCACCGTCGATGCTGGTAAAGGCTCTGGGACCGTAAGGGAGCTCTCGGAACTGTCGCCTAGATTGAGGACCCAGTGGATAACGATCGGGGCGGTCACCATCACGTTCATCATCCTCACCGGTGTAATGAGCGTGGTGAATTATTCAGGGGGAGCAGAGAACAGGAGCCTCGTGGTCGGTGAGACCATCAGCGTGGTGACCTTCAACATTCACCACGGTTTCAGCAACGAGGGCAGGGTGGATCCGGTCCCCCAATACGAACTGCTCCGGGACCTGGACCCAGACATTGTCTTTCTCCAGGAAAGCGATTCGCTCAGATTTGCAGAGGGGAATATCGATCCCGCCTTCTATCTGTCCTCGAGGCTGAACATGCACCTCTTCAGGGGTCCGGACCCCGGGGAGGGAACCCACGGAGTGGCGATACTCTCCAGGTTCCCCATGGAAGATAGGAAGGTCCATCTCCTGGAATCCAACGAGACCCAGAGGGTAGCAATTTCCTGCAAGGTGAAGATGGCCGAAGTTCCCGTGAGGCTCGTGTCGCTCCATCTTGGTCTGGAAGAGAGCGAGAGGAGGATGCAGCTCTCAGAGCTGAAGGATATTTTGGAGGATTTCGAAGAGGAGATGATAGTCGGGGGTGATTTCAACACGGAGCCGGATGAGAGCTTCATGGCCTACATGAACCCCAAGCTCTTCGGCAGGGACTTTCCGGAGGGCGATCCCGCTTTTGTGAATGCGACCGGATTGAGGCTCCTCAGCGCCTGGCACAGCGCTGACCAGTACAGCAGGAGCGGTCCGCTTACAGCTCCTACATTTCCCGCCCCGGGTCTTGATGAAGAGAGCCAGCATATCGACTACATCCTGTTCAGCACGGGTTTCTCGGTGCAGGAGTCCCGGATCGATGATGACAGGGAGGCCTCGGACCACAGGCTGGTCTGGACCCGGTTGAGGCTGCAATAGATAATGATTTGTCCGAGAAGCCCATTCCGGGCTGGGGTGTTCTGATTGAATGGAGACCTCTATGCTACTATTGACAAGAATATTGAAATGATGGTTGAATTCACAAGGGAGCTCCTCGCCGTACCTGCAATAGCCCCCGAATCCGAAGGGGATGGTGAGATGAAGAAAGCGGAGAGGCTGCTGGACCTTGTCAAGGACTGGGGTTTCGATTCGATCGTAAGGTACGACGCTCCGGACGATAGGGTTCCGGGCGGTCTGAGACCCAACATACTTTTCACCGTGAAGGGGACCGAACCGGATCTCCCCAAGGTATGGATCTTCGTTCATCTGGATGTTGTACCACCGGGGGACATGAAGAAATGGACCGGGGACCCCTGGACGCTGAGAGTTGATGGGGACAGGATGACCGCAAGGGGAGTGGAGGACAACGGCCAGGACCTGGTTGCTTCGCTGTTCGCGGTAAAGGCCCTGATGGATGGCAGTATCAGGCCGAGGAGGGACGTCAATATCTTCGTTGTTGCGGACGAGGAGGTGGGCTCGGCCAAGGGCATGGTGTATCTCATCAAGGAGCACGAGGAGCTGTTCTCGAAGGATGATCTGTTCATCGTACCGGATGCGGGGGAGCCCGACGCATCCATGATAGAGGTGGCCGAGAAGTCCATCATGTGGGTGAGGGTCAAGACTTACGGGAAGCAGGTCCATGCCTCCGTTCCCCATAAAGGTGTGAATGCAAATCTCGCCGCGATGAGGTTCCTCGTTTCGATATACGACGAACTGAACGAGAGATATCCCCATGAGGACGACCTCTACGATTATCCGAGGTCCTCCTTCGTTCCCTCAAAGCGTGAGGCCAACGTTCCCAACATCAACACCATCCCTGGTGAGGATGTGAGCTATCTGGACTGCAGGGTGATGCCCGAATACAGGGCCATCGAAGTGCTGGATTTCATCAAGAGAAGGGCGGAGGAGCATTCCAGGGAGCACAATGTGAAGATGGAGATAGAGACGCTCCAGTACGATCAGGCGGCTCCTCCGACGCCTCCGGACCATCCGGTGGTGGCAATGCTCGCCGAGGCTGTGAAGGAGGTGTACGGCATCGATGCGGCTCCTTGCGGCATCGGAGGCGGAACATGCGCCGCCATCCTCAGGAGAGCGGGTTATCCGGCGGCAGTCTGGGCCAAATTGGAGGACACGGCTCACATGCCGGATGAGACGGCGCTCTTGAGCAACTACATCGGTGATGCGAAGGTCTTCGCCAGGGTCTTCACATTCTAAACCATAGTTCATCATCTTCGATCACCGTGCTCACCATCTCATTGTCACCCTCGACGAAGATGTTATCGGGGAGCTCGCTCCTTGATGTCCATTTAAGGTCCTGGCAGTCGAGGGGAGCAGGTGTTCCATTAGTGATTTTGCAGAGGTAGAAAAGGATGACGACATGGCGCTCGAGACCGTTCCGGAAATAGACATGGGATGCGAGGTGGTAGAGAGCTCCCACCTCAATGTCTATTCCCAGCTCCTCCCGAAGCTCCCTCTTCAAAGCTTCCTCGGGGTGCTCCCCGAAATCCACCTTCCCCCCGGGGAACTCCCACTTGCTGGGTTCGAACCTCGAGTCGGGGAGCCTCTGGGCGATAAGTATCCTCCCATCTTTGAGAATGACCGCCGCTGTTACGAGCATGGGCCTCTGCATCATTCATCCCAATACTTGCATCCGATAAGGTCATTTCGACCTTTCTTTCCTTGGGATGTCCTTGTACGGTCCGTGCTTCTTCGCAAGGTAGGTCCTGTAGTAGCCGGAGAAATTCTCGTACATGATCACCTCGATATAGAAGAAATAATCTCCCGTATCGATGACCAGCTGGTCTCCGAAATGCCAGACCCGGTAAATGGATTCGATGTCCCTGTATGTGACATCCATCCAGTCATCGGGCTTGAACATGGGCTTGAAGAGCCTGTACTTGAAGAGGTTCAGAACGGTCCGGGTCCTTCCCGTATGGAAATAGTACTTGGCCTTGTGGACCCTGAGCGATCTCTTGGAGAATCCGATCTTTACGGCTTTCCTTCCGTTGATTGTGGCTATAAGTACTGCAGATACCAGGAGAAACATGAACACAAGGAGGCAGACCTGTATGCTCCCGCATATCAGGTCGAAGGTTCCGCCCTTGGCGAAGTATTCAACGATGTCCGGTATGAACAGGGCGGTGATGAAGAGGAACAGTATCACAAGAAGGATGGTCTTACCCTTCATTCTCTTTGCGAATCGTGATAATGGAGGATACTGAAAACCATCCTGCTCCGGAGGGGGGCCCCTCGTGAACCACCAGGGCTCCTCTACCATTCCAGGCTTTTTCTTTTCCTCTCCCATCTCAATCGCTTCGGGAAGGATCGTATTCGATTTATCACTTATCATGTGAATGGATAAGGCAAGGTTTACTACAGGGGTTAAATCCTCATTAATTCAGGAAACAAATAATATCAATGCCAGCATTTCCAGAGGGGGGAGCGCCCCGGAGAGAGAGTGATGGCTGTTTACTGTCCGAGATGCGGAAGTACTCTGGAATACAACTTCTGCTCCAACTGTCATGAGAAAGTGGAGAAGAGGACGGGTACGAGGCTCGGGATGCTGTTCTTCTTCATAGCGATGCTTCTCTTCTCTCTGTCCTTCTTATCACTTTCCATTTGTTTTACCCAGGCGAGGGACGATGGGGTCGCAGGGATCGCACCTTTGATATTATGGATGGGCTCCTTATTTTTCGCCCCTTTCTTCTATTACCTCGGAGCCGGGGCGAT
This sequence comes from Thermoplasmatota archaeon, assembly GCA_048569615.1. Taxonomy (GTDB): domain Archaea; phylum Thermoplasmatota; class Penumbrarchaeia; order Penumbrarchaeales; family Penumbrarchaeaceae; genus JAYEPK01. Next base: position 18,384 of record JBLIRK010000044.1, read on the forward strand.
GTTGGCGGGAAGGAACGACCTGGACGGGACACATAGATGGAGAGCGACCATTGGCGCTCTGATATACATATTATCACCCTTGCTACTGCTCCTTTTTTTCCTTTTGGGAAACTGGGATGCGGAACTCCAAAAGGAAACCTTCATCATGATATCGGTCGTCAATTCCGTGATAGCCGCGGTCCTTGCCTCCGCGAATTACCTTATGACCTGCCATCTTACGGATGAATTCTACTTTCCCAACGGAAAGAGGTTCACCAGGAGGCTGATCAGGGGCATATCTATATTCCTTCTTGCAGCGATTGCTTTCCATATTATCGGAAATGCCGTCCTGGTTTATACCATAGAATTGGAAAGGATGGAGGAGGTTGCAATGTTCGCGGAGAAATTGGTTGATTTCTACGCAATTTCCACCTTTCTCCTTTCGGTTTACTTCTTCTGGATAGGCATTGCTTTCCTCTCCCTGTTCATGGGTTTCTCCGGGAGGAAGATGAACGAGGATGCCATGAACATGGGCAGGTCCGCCTGGTACAGCGAGCAGTACAGACTCTACGAGGAATCCATGAGAAGCTACCAGGATCAGTACGGCGGTGGTTATTACGGGCAGGTCAACAGCGGAAGCGTCGAGAGGGTGGAGGTCGCCCTGGAGCTCCCGGATTAATTAGTTATAATCGGTCCCTGTATCGTTCATCGGTGGTTTTCCCTTGGAGATAAGAAGGGACCTTGCAAAGGAGATATTCACGGTCATACGGGAGGTCATTGGGGAGCGCTCCCATGCTTCTTCAGCCATCAGCTCCTCACTGACCAAAAAAAGGGACTGGTCCGACAGGAAGATCGCGCTCTTCTCCAACACCGTTTACGACATCATAAGGAACTGGAGGCTCCTGTGGATGATCCTCGACAGGGAGCCGTCCATGGAGGACCGGCATCTCTGGCATCTTCTAGGGGCTCTTTACATCCTCAAAGGAGAGCCGCTCCCCAAGAGGGACGAATACAGGGGGCTCCAGCTCTCAAAGATGCAAAAGAGGCTCGAGCGGTCCGGGTCCTTCAGGCCGCTCAGGGAGAGCATTCCCGATTGGCTCGACAGGCTCGGGGAGCGGGAACTTGGAAAGGAATGGGACCCAGTTCTCCACTCGCTCAATACCTACCCTCCCCTTGCGGTCAGAGCGAACACGCTCAAGGTCCCAAGGGACGAATTGAGAAAAAGGCTTAGGAGCTCCGGACATGACACTGACACGGTGCAGTGGGCTCCCGATGCCGCTGTATTCAGGACCAAATGCAACGCCTTCAGGCTGGAGGAGTTCAAAGAAGGACTCTTCGAGGTCCAGGACCCTGCCTCCCAGGCGGTCTCGGAGTTCCTCGGAGCCGAGCCGGGATTGAAAGTGGTCGATGCCTGTGCCGGGCAGGGAGGAAAGACGCTGCATCTGAGCTGTTTGATGGGGAACAGGGGCAGGCTCATAGCGATGGACAATTCGGAATGGAAGCTCAAGGAACTTCGAAAGAGGGCTTCAAGAGCAGGGGCCCAGAACATCGAGACCAGGCCCGTGGAGGGGACGAAATCATATAAAAGGCTCAAGGGAACCGCGGACAGGCTTCTCCTGGATGTTCCCTGCTCCGGTCTGGGTGCTCTCAGGAGGAATCCCGATATCAAATGGAGCCTGGACCAGGAAACATTGGACAGGCTGAGGGGGGTCCAGAGGAATATACTGACGGATTACTCCCCCCTGCTGAAGATCGGAGGCAGGATGGTCTATGCCACCTGTTCGATCCTTCCGTCCGAAGGGGAGGAGCAGGTGAGATGGTTCGTGAAGCAGAATGAAGGGCTGTATCAGCTCCTTGAGGAGAAGAGGCTGAGTCCCTCGAGCGAGGGATTCGACGGTTTCTACATGGCCCTCATCGAAAGGGAAGCCTGATTATTTCCTGCCCCGTCTGATCAGAATGAAATACACTCCCACTGCACCGGCTATTATCAGGGTCATCAGCAATGCCAGGGCCGGTGCCCAGGAGCTTTCGAAGAATCCTTTTTCACCGCTTCCGATGTCTTCTTCAACCACATCGATATCATCATCATCATCATCATCGCCAGAGATCGGCTCTTCGGGTACTTCAGGCTCTTCTGGCTCCTCCGGCTGCTCCGGTTCCTCGGGCTCTTCGGGTTCCTGTGGCTCCTCTGGTTCTTCAGGTTCCTCTTGCTCCTCGATCTCCCTAACAACTTCTATGTAAGCGGTGAAATAAGCCTTTTCCTGGGGGTATCCTCTTTGCACAGCGGTAAATGAGTGGGCTTCTAGTTCTATCTCATACGTTCCCTGCCTCGGTTTGTCAGATGATTTTAAGTAGAGGAGGATCTCCCTTATCTCTCCTTCCTCAATAACGAACCTATTGTCCGGCAGCATTGCTTCGATCCCTTGATCCAGAAGCTCATCGAAGTTAGTTACATCGAGACCCGCCTCATCATTTCCGTTACCGATGTTCTCAATGAAGATGGTCAATTCCGCCTCCCCCGGTCTCTCACATTGGACTATTGGGTCGTCAGCTCCAATATCCAATGCGTAGTACTGGGCTACCACAATGATCGCCGTAGCACCTTCGCATTCACCGCTCATTACACCTGGGGAATACGACCATGTTCCATTGACGAATAGACCATGCGGATCGTCAGAGGATGCACCGTTTGGAGCTTGTACGGAGACGGTAAATGATTGCTCCTTCTGGGCTCTTGAAAAGGTCAATCTTGGTGGAGTTGAGACCGGCCACCCTCCTGCATAGGCTTCAATATCGACATATAGATACTGGATGTTAGGACTCCACGCGACTTGAGCCGTAACTGTACCAGTGAATGTGACTATTCCATCCTGTCCCGGAGCTACGTAAGCGGTTTGCTTCGATTGGTGGAGATTGATCACTACTGTAGCATCGCCAGCTGCATTCACATCGGCTCCATTGTTGAGAAGGTTCAGAGCCGTATTTGTCTGGCCTGAGAGTGTCGCGACTATCACATCCTTTTTCTCATCTAAGGGCAGATCCGTCATTAACGCGGCCACAAGTTGTTCACTTTTCTCTCTGCGCGCACC
>JBLIRK010000045.1:0-20224 GCA_048569615.1 Thermoplasmatota archaeon
GACCGCGAACTGGTTCGACCTCGGACTGTCCCTTGCGTCCATATCCGCCCTTTTGCTCTCCAATGGAGAAACAACCATGATAAGGGACAAAATAGGATCTCTCATATCGAATTCGAATAGATGCATCGAGGACCTGGAGCTTAAGGGATTGGTGAATTTCTCTCCATTCGAAGAGTGGCTGGACCAGGAGGATTCCGACCGATATAGTAAACAAGCACTTTTCGAGCATATGGTCGGGCAGATGAAGATGATCGATGCCAGATTCGGCAAGTAGATCAAACGAATAACCTTTCTATCTCCGATGGATACTCATCAGGGATCATCTTGTATGATTCCACAAGCACCTTTTTCAGATCTGCACATTCCCCGGGAAGTGTTACTGAAATGCCGGCCACATCCACCGTACCTGCATCATCCTTTGTGTAAACAGGCTCAATGGTTATCTCGTATTTACCGAAACCGACAACTATTCGGGAATTGATCTCGATCGGTTCGCTGACCTTCCCCTTGCTCCATCCTCTGATCCGGATCCCATTGAGGGATGTGCCGTTCGAGCTTCCCATGTCCTGAACGAAGAATCTGTCTCCCCTCCAGAAGAACCGAGCATGGCTCCTCTCAGCTCCGCCGGAGGGATCCTCCTCAAGCCTGCTCACAGAAAGGGAGCATATGGTGATCCTATCAATCGTGCCGTTCTCTCTCAACACGGAGAGAAAGGGGCCATCTGCGATCATTACCCTGCCCAAATGGAAATCCCCATCTAAGGATATCTTTCTCCTTGTTCCATCGGGTTCCCGAAATTCCAACTCGCAGCTTCCCGATGCCATGGATTGGTAATCCCTCCTTTTAAAATAAAAATCCTTCTGAAAAATTAATTCGGTTTTGAAAAAATTAAAATCCTCCCAAACCAATTCGTCATTGTGCGCGGCAGTAAATACGCCAGGTTCTGGGAGGTGGACTTCATCCGGGGCCTCGCCATCATCGGAATGGTGCTCACCCACATCATCCTAGACTTGGAAAGGGTAGGGAACATGGACGTAGGGATCGACTCTCCCTACTACGACCTGTTCCTGGACATGGGGAGGATGATATTCGTATTCCTCTGCGGCATCTCTCTCTCGCTCTCCTATTCACGGTGGAGAGCCCTCAACTGGACCGACAAGAAGATAATCAATGCTCTCCTCAGACGGGGAGCCCAGCTCTTCTTCCTCGGCATACTCATCACCTTGCTTTCGGCCATCTTCTTCCCTCATTACATCATCTATTTCGGAATACTCCATCTCATAGGTCTCTCCGTGATCTTCTCCTATCCCTTCCTCAAGAATCTCAAGCTCAATCTCTTCGCGGCTCCCCTTTCAATAATCCTCGGTTTCTGGCTTCACACGATCCATGTTCCCTTCTATTATCTGTTCTGGATCGGACTGACACCCGAAGGATACCAGTCGGTGGATTTCCTTCCACTGTTCCCCGCCTTCGGGGTCGTACTTCTCGGAGCTTACCTCGGACGTGTCCTTTACCCCGATTACAGCCGCAGGTTCAAGATCAAGGATATGACCGACATCACGATGGTAAGGTGGATATCCAAGGCGGGCCGCCACACCCTCTTCATTTATCTTCTTCACCAACCCGTGCTGCTTGCCCTGATATTCCTGTTCCTCATGCTGATATGATATCTGTCAAAACGTTATGGCGGGCATGCCTGACATTGCTGGGATTAGATATTACTCGATCCCTAGCATAGGTCCTTTATTAGGTGATATGAATGAACGACTGCACGGACTATCCGGATTCGGATGTGACAATGCCTTGCCTGTACATCAACCACGACCTCGAGAAATACTACGCCCAGGTAGAGCTCCCCGGGGTCAGGAAGGAGGACATCCACCTCGAGGTGATGGAGAACGGCTTCTGCCTGAAAGGGAAGAGGGGCGAAAAGGAGATCTCCGGCTGCTGGATGCTAGGTCATCCCGTTGATGCTGAGAAGGTCAAGGCAAAATACGACACCGGCCTCCTCGACATCGTCATGCCCCTGAAGAACCCTCTGACAAACGGAAAGAGGATAGAGATCGAATAGGATCGGCACTTGCTACCAAGAACCTATGGTTACAATATCTAATGCTGAAATTCCAATAAAGAGCATAACATCGGACAACCATTCTCACTCGCAAGATGAGTGCAACATTAATATTGATTAGTATATTTCCATGATGATGCCGGAAGAGGAGAGCGAAGACAAGTTCAAAGAACTTGCATCCCGCCTTGACAGGCTCGAAAGGGAGATCAGACTGCTGGGCGAGCATCCGGACAGAGAAAGTGAGAACGGGAGCCTGCTGGAGGTAAAGGGTGATTTCTTCCATATGATCAAGGTGCTGAAGGCCCTCTATCTGGACGAGAAGGAGGACGAGGAGGAGATAAGGAAGATCTCGGAGGATATCGAACAGGGCAATATCAAGGTGGACATGACCGACCTCTTCTTCCGCTTCTTTGTAAGGCAGGAGATCCAGAACGCCCGCATGAAGCTGCTGTTCCTCTCCCAGAGGTTCACGGTGGACACCTCTCTTTTCGACCAGCTCGACGACCTTTCAATAATTATCGAGGACCCAAGATATTCGGTCCAGCAGGTGATCGTGGGCTGGAAGAGGTTCGAGAGGGACGTGAGCGCCGAGATCAAGAGACTGCAGCAGCAGGGAGGATAATGATCAGGATCCCGCTCCCTTCGGGTTCTTGGTGGGTATCCAGTTGATCTCTTCCTTCCTCTTGGCCACGGCCCTTGCGATGACCACCTGAAGGATGGTTCCCACGACCGTCATGAACAGGGCAATGGATATCTGAATGATCCTGATGGTGGGATCTCCCATGTCTCCGAGCAGAGGCGTCACACCCATGGCTATGACCACACCTCCGAGGAAGGATGAGAAGGTCTTCATGAACTTCTGGGTGAATGGGACCATCGCAAGGAAGAGGACTAGGCCGATCACCATGAGGAGTATCTCGTTCTCTTTTCCCAAGAAAGGCATGAGAACGTCCACGAATACCGTGGATGCAAAGAGTGCCAAAAGCATTGCAAGAGTCCCCTTCCCAACAAGCCCGCCGCATATTATGAAGGCTGCCGCGACGATCACCTCGACGGCAGGGTGAATATTGTATCCGTAGAGCATACCTCGAAGTATCATGTAGGCAAGTATTCCTCCTGCCACCGCACCCACGGTGAATGCGAGGACGGTGAGTATCTCCTTGCCGTATATCACCAGGGCCAATCCCATGAATATCAGAAAAGGCACATATATTATCTGGACTGGAAGGTCCAATATCATCGGATCACTCTTTTTTCAAGAGGTCTCTTGGATTATTTAGACCTTTTTCCATAATCTTATACGGAAAATATTCAGGATGATGTCCTGGCGAGCATCGACAGACAGCTCCTCTCAAGGTCCCTGAATCCCCCTTTCCTGCTCAGGTCCAGGGCCTCATTGACCATATTCCTGTGTGAAGTCGATCCCTTGGGATAGGTCGAGGAGAGAAGGAGCAGGGTCCTGGCCCGGACCTTCTCCCTCCCTTTTACCTTTAGGACATAGATCACCGCCTGGAGATAATCCTTGCTGGGCCCCTTGAAATCCCTTGATAGCGAGAAGGCTATCTCGTTGATCTCGTCATAGGCCCTGTCCTGATCGAATGCTGAAAGGAGAATATCGATATGCTCCAGTGACGCTTCCCCGAGCTTACCCCCGTTTTCAAGGACCGTAAGATACAATTCCACGGTGGCCATCAAAAGTGACGAATCGCTCTCGACCTCCTCAATGCCCAGCAGAGTTCTGAGCCTCCCCATCCTGCGGATCGACCTCTTGATCCTGGAGAGCATTCTGACGCCTTCCTTGGTCTTCCCCGACTTCAAAGCCGAGGAGATGAAGGGATGGACCAGACGGATGGAGTAGGTCAGGTCCCCTATGTCTATGTAGCCCGCCAGGGCTGACCTGTAGTAATGGAGCGCCTCCCTGGGCTGCAGGACCATCATGTAGAGGTTGCCGGTCCGGAACATGGCCTGGAACCTGACCCTGTCAAGACCCTGTTTCTCGGCTTCCCTCGATGTTGTCAGGTATTCCTTGAGCGCAGCGGGAAAATCTCCCCCTCTCTGATGGACCTCACCCAGATTTAATCTGCAGATCGCCGCTCCCCTGCCGTCTTCCAGACCCTTTAGAATTGAAAATGCCCTTGTAAGGTAATCCCTCGCAAGGTCCAGCTCTCCCAGGCTCAGATAAGCTGTGCCCATGTTGTTCAGCACCTTTCCCTCCTCTTCGAGGTTCCCGGTCTTCCTTACCATCCCGAGGCTCTTCTTGTAAGTGTCCATCCCTTCCTTGCTCACTCCCTCCCGGAGGTGGACCTCGGCGAACCTGCCCAGGATCCTGGCCATCAGAACCGCTCCTTCCTCCTCTCCCGTTGGATAAAGGTCCTCGCATATCCGGGCGGCTTCCCTGAGGACCTCCATGGAGCCTTCCCTGTCCCCTTCCATCAATTTGGCCTCGGACATTGCAAGCATCAGTCTGATCTTCACCGGCTCCTCCATCTCCTCGCTCAGCAGCTCTTTTAGGGATTCCATCACCATAGGGTAGCCCCTGCCCAGAAGATACTCTCCCAGGTCCGAGAACAGTTCGATGAGCTCCCTTGTCTTTCCCAGTTCACGGCAGAGCTTGATGTAGCTGAGGAGGTCCTTGTCCCGGCCCCTCCGGGAGAAGTAATCCAGGGCCTTTTCCCTGTAGTGGTTCTCCATCTCGGCTGTCAGGCCATCCTTGACGGCATCCCTCACAGCGTCGTGGAGGTCCATGCTGCCGTCACCGTACTCCCTGAGCAGCATCCTTCTCTGGAGAGAGAAGACCATTGGAGCATCGACATCGTCAAGTTGAGTGAAGCAGTCGATCTTTACCGGCTCCTCCATGACGGAGGCCATCTCCAGGACCGATCTTTCCTCCTTAGTAAGATTGACGAGAACCTCCTCATTTAGGAACCTGTCCAGCGAAAGCCTGAGGTCCTCCGGCCTGATCTCCGGTGATGCCTTGAGCAGCGATAGTGCAAGAGGATGGCCTCTGGTGATGTCGAATATCATATCGTGCTGCTCGGGGGGTATGTCAACACTGCTGAGGATCTCCGAGACAGCTTCCCTGTCCAGCCCGCCGAGTTCGAGTTCGATAATTGGCTCCTTCAGCAGGGCTTCGGACCTGGTGTAGGCATCCGGCCGCTCCCTTGAGATTATTATCACCTTTGCCTTCCCTTCCCCTTTCAGGATCGTGTTCTTGATAAGCCTTATGAGCTCGGACATGTCCGGCGGCAGCCTGTGCGCGTCGTCGATCACAAGTACCGCCGATTTCGAGGTAATTCCCTTGAGGAGGATATCCACCCCCGCCTCCAGGGGCAGCAGGTCCTCGGAGCTCATCTTCTGATAAAGCTCCGGTCTTCCGAGTATCTTGAGGGACCTGCCGGCATCCATAAGGAATGACCTCGGCTCCATCCACCGGTTCGAGGCCATCCAGATGAGGTTTGAATGCTTTCTGTCGGTGAAGAACTGGGATACGAGGGTGGTCTTTCCCTGACCGGCTATCCCCAGGATCGAAAGCAGCCTGGGACCTTCGGAATCGATGACCTCGCCAAGTATGTCCAGCTCCTCGAACCTGCCGTGGAAGTCCTTGACCTTGGGAATTGAAGCGGTCATGTCGGATTCCGTGCCCTTTGAGGAGAGCAGATTGAGGTCCGCTTCATTCCCGTCAAGATACCTGTTCAGAGCCTCGTGGACGGTCACTCTTCTGTGGAGGTGGAGTTCCAGGTGCGACAGGAACCGCTCAAGTGTCCATTCCTCCAGGGTTCCTTCGGTGTTCTGAACCAGGACCAGTTTCGAGGATATATCGGAGAGGATCCCTTCGGTCTCCCGGATGCCCTTCGGTGTCAGAAAATAGACCTTCCTCCTTCTCTGCTTGTTGAGGACATGGGCGGACCTTGATGAGACAAATCCCTTGGATATGAGTTCCTGGAGCGACCTGGAGAGGTTGTTCTGTCTGATATCGAGCTCCTTGGACATTCCTCCCTGCGAAAGTACCTCCGGAACGGTGAAGGCATCCTTGGATTCCTCATGCTGATGGAGGAGGAGCAGGATCCTCGTTTCAACCGATGCCCTTTTCAGAAACTCGTTTCCCCTCATCTGTGACCATCCAAATGGACGCCTGTCTAAATAAAATTTAATCAAGCAGAGCCTGTCATTCCTTGAAAAGGGACGAAAAGAGAGACCTCTGACCCTTTTTAATATGCTCCAGAACCGTTGTATGGGAGAGCCCAAGCTCCGAGGCAAGCTCCCTGGAGTTTATCCTCCTCGGTGTGTCGAAATAACCCAGCCTCACAGCCGCTTCAAGGCATTGATACTGCTTCTGCGTCAGTGTCGAAAGCACTCCCTCCATCCGAGGTTGATATGTTCTGATTGAGATTATCTCGTATTTTGCTCCCCACGCCTGGGCGAAGGAGAGGAACCTGTTCAGGTCACCCTGCCTTCCCACGATGGAACCGGTCATTGTTTGGGCCGTGAACCTCGCGGGGAATTCGATGAAGCAGTTGAATGTATCGAAGAACTTACGGATGATTTCCGTATAGACGTCCGGGAACTGACCTGAGACCATGACCATTGATCTCTTCCCGTCACTTGATATCTCCACTATCCTCTCGACAAGATCAAGGTCCTTGACAAATTCCACCCTCGGCTCCTCCTTCCAAACTACCTCGCAGACCAGGATGAATCTCTCGAAGGTCTGCATCAGTGATGTGACAATGGTGACCTCATCGATGTGTTCGAACATGTCCCCGTATCCGAGCTCCAGTATATCCGGGGGATTGTAATTGAGCCTGAGTATCTTCAGGTCCATCATGGGCCTTCAATGTAAGGCATTTCTAATAATCCTTTGGGGATGTGCCTTCCATGGCAGGAAATCATACCTCCGGGATCAATCCCTCGTCATCCTCATCCGGGTCTGCAACGGTTTCACCGGCATCCTCCACCCCGGTCATATCCACTTCCTCCCCGGGGAGCTCCGGCTCCTCCACCACCTCGGCCACCAGTATCTCCTCCATCGGTTCTTCGAACGGTGAAGGAGGCTCAAGGGTCATCTCCACAAGTGGGCCTTCCTCCCTCTCCTCCTCCTCTATGCCGGAGGTGGAGGGAGGTTCCGGCGCTTCCTCCCCCGGTGCGGCCTCCAGGTCTATCTGCCGCTCTTCCGGTGGAGGGCCGGAGGGGAGGCCGTTTTTCCATACGTAGATCCCGGCTCCGGCAAGCAGGATGACCGCTATACCTCCAATTATCAGATAGATGAGGAGGTTGGACCCGTTCTCCTCCGGCCCCATCAGCTCCACTGAGAAAGTATAGAAATTATTTCCTTTGGCAAGTTCCATTTCTGAGGAGGGAGAGATGTAGAAATACAGATTCACCGAACCCTCCTGGTCCGGAGCATCCAAGGTCATTACGGCCTGTGCTGTCTCTTCAGGGTCAACATCCGAATCATAGCTCTCCGTCTTGAGAACATCTCCCTCAGACCCCCCGAGCCTTGCCTCTACCTTGTATCCCCGCTTTATTGCAGCATTTCCGGTGTTCTTCAGGGTGACCGTCACAGTTAGGGGATCACCGGGGCGGCCTGACGCGGGTTCGACACTGACACTGGAAATGGAGAGGTCCGGATAGAACTGGAAGGTCCTGTTTACACTGTTGTCCTCTTCGTCCTCCTCAATGAGGACACCGTCCGGATCGATCATGAACGTGATCACAGTATCCCCGATGACAGTCGGATTCCAGGTTATCGTATCTATGACGGCGTCCTGGTCCGGTCCCAGTTTCTCCACCGTAGATCCCTGGATCAGGATCCCGTCAGCGTAGAAGGCACAGTAGATGTTCTTCGCCTCCACCCTGCCCGTGTTGCTTATGGTGGATATTAGATTCACGGTATCTCCCAGGACCATGTTTGGATCGCTGATCGAGATGACCGGGTCCGCCTCCAGATTGGGATATTCGATTTTCAGTATGATCTTCCATGAAACCGAATCCGGCTCTCCGGAGGTCCTGAGGAGGATATCCCCCGTCAGCTGATCCTCAGTCCCGGTGTATGAAACCACTACCTCGGCCAAAGTTGAATCACCCGGCGACAGCCGCCCCTCCGGATCATTCAACTCCGAATAGGGAGACAATGAAGAGGAGACCGAAAGATTGTATGATACCTCCACGTTCCCGGTGCTCATCAAGTAAACGGGGAAGGAGATGCCGATCCTGTCGTTACCGTTCAGATCGTGTTCCGTCTCTCCCCTGAACTCGTACAGAAGAGTTGGGGATCTTTTCAGTGTGAGTATGTATGTGAGCGTACTCTCCACGGATGAACCGTTGGCAGACAGTGTTCCGGTCACTATGATCGTGCAGCTCCTTCCGGGTGGCTCGTTATCGGGGACCATGACCCGCAATGAGAGCTGCTCGCTCGCTCCCTGCTCCAGCTGCATCGTATCGGGGAGCACTGAGATATCCTGGGAGCCAATGGAGGAGTTTCCGGACACCTCTTCCTTAACAGTGAGCTCACCGGGAATGTTGCCGGAATTCCTGGCGTAGAACCTTATGTTGTATTCTTTCCCGGGATCGACATCTATCTCCTGGGGGCCTTCTGCCTCCAGGGTAAGGGAGAGCGTAGGAGTATCGGAGAGGTTGAAGTTCACGTCGCGTCTTCCATCCTCGGAATAGACCCTGAGGTCATTTTCGGCCCACATATTTTCCTTGTGGGCGTACAATACAACCCTGTCCCCGTCCAGATAATCGGTGGGGGGAATGTAGATGGAATAGGTCCCCAAGGCATTCGTGCTGTCCTCCAGTACCTCTCCGGTCCTGTTGTTGGTGGCCTCCACCGCCACCTGCCCCTCGGGATTGCCTTCCGGGTCGAAAGCAATCCCCCGGATATCGTAACCACCCATCGGTTCCCTGACCTTGACCCGTGTGGAGTTCTCCCCGAAGTTATTTGTCTTGTCCAGTTCCTGCATTGATCCCGAATCGATATACACCTCAATGTCATAGGTGTCCTCTTCCCTCCCTCCGGATACCTCTGGCGGAGTCCACGGGACGGAAACGTTCACCGTATCCCCGACAGCCACAAGCCCTATGTCCGTGAATTCTGACCCGCCGTTGGGGGCGGAGCCGTTGACCCAGACCCTTGCCCTGGCACCGTTCATCGATTTCTCACCGATGTTCTCAACCCTGACCAATATGGTAGAGGGATCCCCTTCCACAAGGCGGACGCCGTTCGTCATCTTCCCGTCTCCTCTGAGGAAATTGATATCGCTGACCACAAGGTCCGCAAATGCCTCGCTGACCTCGAAGAGGCGGGAATCCTCGTTGTTGTCCTCGTTTGTCTCGATAATTGTGGAGTTGGGATCGATGACCACCGTTACAACATGGTTCCCGGACCCATCAGGGGTCCATTTTAAGCTCGCTTCTGCCGTCGTCACGACCTCCGCAAGGGTAGTGTAACCTACAAGTTCGGCAGGGCTCCCTTCGGGAGTATCCAGAAAGCTTATGACCACGTTCCTCGCAGGGGATGTGCCGGTGTTCTGAATGAGACAGTTGATCCTCGTCGTCCTGCCGTCCACCGGGTCGGGATCGCTCAAGTATATGTTCTCGGACGGGGGCTGCTTGACCATCAGGTCCACAACCTGCTGCGAGACCATCCTGCCTCCCAGATAGATGTCGGTGAAATCGTCCCTTCCGAGATCTCCGATCAGACCCTGCCAGTTGAGGAGTATGTCCCCCGGCTGCTGGGGCGGGTCCTGGATCGAAAGGTTCCACAGATAAGAGCCGTCATGGGAGATCGCCGTCATCTTGCCGTGGCCTCTGAAAACGGCATCATCCACTCCGTCCTCGTCGAGGTCGCAAAGCAGAGGCGATACGGAGGACCTGGCGTTTGCGGTCAGCGTTGCCTCGCGGTTCCAGACGACGCTCGATGAATACGAGCCGTCGAAGGCAACATCGTAACAGGACATCCGCATGATGAAGCTCGTCGTTGTGTATCTTGAATGGAAGAACAGCTCCATGTCTCCGTCGTCATCAATGTCCGAAAGGGAGGGTGAGGATTCCAGAAGGCCCAGTATTCCTGAGATGGTTTCCTTCTCACCCAGCGTGTAGGAGTAAAGTGTAAGCCTTCCCGATCCGGACCTGGAAGGATATGAGACTATGATATCCAGCTGTCCGTCCCCCGATACCGGGCCGATCACCGGCATCGGCACAGGTCCTGTGTACTGGTACGGGAGCGGGGTATCGAGAGGCATAGAGGTATTGACCAGGTGGTCTCCGTTGAAGTTGACAAGGGTCGTCCTCAGGTTCTGTCCTGTTAGCGTAAGGGAGTTGACGACGAGCCTCTTTATGGCACCTCCGTTATCATAAACTGCAGCCGTGGAAACATCCTCTCCCAGGGGGCCGATCCCAAGGAACCAATCCAGGGTACCGTTGTTGCCGTAGAAAGAATAAAGTGTGTTGCCGCTGCCGACAATGACATCCTCCACTTGGTCTCCGGAGATATCGTGGAGAATGGGGGAGGACCTCGGTATTATCTCATCACCCACGACGTTCTTGTTCGCAGAGATGGAGAGCCATTTCCTCTCATCGAAATAATTGGAAGCCGACCAGTGATATCCTGATGCGTCCCGTGTAATGACAGGCTCGAAGAGCGCCACCTGGAACTGGTTGAGATAGTAAATGACGACCACTATTTCCAGGCCATCGTTGGAATCCACGTTCGAGATGGCCGGTGATACCCCCAGGACATTAGTTGTCCTTCCCTCGATCTCTCTGGCATCGAGGGACCAAGCAATCTTTCCGTCGGTCCCGTCCCTTATCCTAACGTGTGTGGTGTTGGATTCCACGATGCCGAAAAGTTCGTAGGGAGCCACACCATCGAAGATCGTGTTCCCCGAGAAATCGGCACCGACCGCGCCCTGCGACCAAGTGGAATTCGACCAGGTAACCACCGGATCGAGCAGTCCTCTGGCTCCGATCTCTCCACTGTTCTGATGTGTTGCTGTCCTCCCGATCATCGGCCAGTATATGGAGGATATGTCCCTTCCCGGTGCGGTCTCCTCGTGAATCGAACCGCTCAGCATACCTGCGAGACCCGGAAGAACCATCATAGCGGCTGCTATCATGATGAGTACCAACTTTCTTTCGAAGGGAGCCCTGACAACTGACAAGCGGTGCACCTCGAATTTGCTAGGGAAGACTTTCGATATATTCTTTACTGGGTATGGGGCGAATTTTTTCCTATCGGGGGACATTTCGGACCGGTTGTCGCCGGAGTCGGATGTATTCCTGATGCTGGATTTCACTCTCCTTCGCCATAAATAATTTAAATATTGATACGTTCATTCCCGGGTATAAGGTGGCTCTCGAAGCTCAGGGGGACCCTACATGACCGATGACGAACTTAGACTGGCCAAGGAGAGATTGATGAAGCTCTGGGACGCCTATGAGGTCCAGGAGAAGGAGATGGCCGCCGCTCTTGCAAAGGTCAAAGACCTGGAGGAGAAAGGGAAGGACAAGGAGAGGGTCATCGAAACTCTCAGGGAGCTCGTGGACCAGAAGGACTCCGAACTCCGGAAGCTCGAGCTGAAGGGCTCCTCCCTCGACAAGGAGACCTCGGATTTCAGGTCCAGGATCACAGAGCTGAGCGAATCGCTGAACATGGAGCGCTCCAGGTACAAGAAACTCTTCGTGATAACGCAGGAGATGGAAAGGGATGTGGAGAGGCTCACCGACGAAGTTGAGGCCAGGGACAGATGGTTCAGGGACAATCTATCCTTCTTCGAGGAGTTCCCCGCAAGGGTCAACAAGAGGGTCGAGATGATCAACAGGGCGGGATCTCCAAGGTCTAGGCTGGAGGAGCTGGGACCATCCGAGGAGAGACCAAGACCCTCTCTTGCACCATCGGTGGAGGAGACGACATTCCAGAAGATCGACCCCAACGAGGAGGCAATGAAGAATCTTCTCAACCTTCCGGGTGTGGACCAGGAGAAGGCAAAGATACTGCTTGAAGCGGGCTACGGCGACATGGACAAACTAAGAAAGGCATCACCCTTTGAGCTTGTGAAGCTCGACGGCATCACACCCACACTGGCAAGAAAGATCACCGACCACGTCAAGGCCTGACGGGAGATCCTATTTTTCCTTCTTCTTATCCCTGCCTTCCCTGAACAGGGAAGGTAGATGTATCAGATAGGAGCCGTCCTTCTCTATGACCAGAGGATTGTCGTCCAGAAGCTTCTCGAGATCGATCTCGTAAACCCCTGTTTCCACTATCTGAATAACATCGACCCCTTCCTTCTTCTTTCTATGGGGTCTTCTCTTCTTCAATTTCTCTGAAGGTTTCCTGATCTCCTTTTTCGGAGCCTTCTTCTTCCTGGGAGCCCTTTCCTTCTTCGGTTTCTCCGCAAGCTCCCGGGCTTTGGCCTCCTTCTTCTCCATCTCCCTGTCGAACTGTGAGATCAGGTCCCTGGCGGAGAGCTTCCCTTCGGGTCTGACAACTTCAAGACCGGTTCTGGGTTCGCCTTCGTCTATCTCGATCTTCTCTTCCCTCTCCGGCCTTATTCTTATCCATTCCTCACCCAGGCTCTCGTCAACTTCGACCTTCTTCCCGTTTATCTCGCCGATGCCCCTCTCCCTTAGAAGCTCCAGGACCTCCCTATCTGCTTTCTTGAGCATCTGGTCCCGGACCATGTCAGCCTTGTCCTTGATATCCTTTCTCTTGGACTCGGGCATGGGCTGGTCCACGTACATGAACTTCTTTCCGCCGCATTCCTGGCATCCTTTGAGTATCTCATTGGAGCCCCTCTCGATTATACGGCCGCAGTTCAAACATTGGTGTGGCATCTCTATGCACTTGTCCTGTGAGTGGAATGTGTCCACGGATATATAGGATTAGAGGAGGTCATTCCTCGGCTTCCTGTTCCTCCTTCATATCTGAGAGCAGTGTGGGCTCACCGATCTCCTCCTCCGTGATCTCCCTGCCCTCCTCGATGAAATGTTCTCCCCTTGTCAGGATGAGCGCCTCTATTGTCCTGCCGTCCTTCTTGATGGTCTTCAGCAGATGGGCGGGCCCTACCACCATCATTCTCGGAGGAGGAGCCCTGCCGAAAAGCCTCTGAATGAAGGTTCTCCGGGACACGTTGCCCGTGAAACCGGGGGTCTCTACCCCTATGAAGGAATCCTGGTCTATCTCGGACATGGTTATACGTATCAGATCCAGCTCCTCGGTGGCGGTCAATCCCTTCTCGAGAACAAGGACCTTGCCCGTCTTGACATGGTCCAGTATGAACCGGATCTTCTCCCTGCCCAGCTCCTCGAGCTTCTCCGTGGATATGAGGTCGATGGAAATCCCGGCCGGTCCGTCCCCCTTCTCCCTGATGATCTTTTTCTTCATGACCGGATTCACCTCAGCTGAAGTACTTCACCATCGCTTTGTACAGGCTGTCCATTCCGTATCCCTTGAGAGCGGAGATAGGGATGGTTGGATGCTGGGGGAAGGCCTCCTTGATCGTGGCTGGGGAGGCCTCTTTCAGGTCGAACTTGTTAGCCACGATGATGGTCGGAAGCTTTCTTGCTTCCAGATTCCCGATCAACGTGACATTGACCTGATTGAAGGGATCCTGCGAAGAATCCATTACAAGAAGGACACCTTCGACGTTGTCGAGCCATTTTATGGCCTCTATCACCCCCTCGGTAGCCTCCTTGGCCCTCTCCCTGGCCTTCTCCTCGTCCATCCCGTAATCCTCCACGAAATTGTGGAAATCTATCTTGGTTGCTATGCCGGGGGTGTCCACTATGTTGAAGGATATCTTGGAATTGTTGGCCTTGATAACGACCTCCTTCTTCTCCTTGGCCTTCCTGGTCTCATGGGGGATCTCGGAGGTCTTTCCCACCGGCTCCCCGGTCCAGTCCCTGCTGATCCTGTTGGCAAGCGTGGTCTTCCCAGCATTGGGAGGGCCGTATATTCCTATGGAGAGCTGTTTCTTCCTGAAAAGGCCCTTCAGGCTGTTCAGGATGCGGTCCAGTATTCCCATCCGCCTCTTACCTCCGGTATGCCAATGAAAAATGTTTCATTGGATATATAGATATCTTGTATAAAAGCGAATTAATAAAAGGTAAAAATGGAGGCCTTATCACGAAGGCCTCCAAATTCCCTCTGGGTCACTGCTGGCCGTCATACAGAGGATTCTGTCCCTGCTGATACTGCTCCTGATAGAGGGGATTCTCCTCCTGCTGGGGCTCCTGCTGTGTCTGATCGGGCTGAGGATAGGTCTCACCACCAATTGGCTCAGGAGCGGGGGGCTCCTGCATGTCCATCTGCTGCTGCTCCGGAGCGGGAGGCAGGGCCGCAGACTGATCGTAGGATTGCTCCGGCGGCGGCAGTGTCGGTATTGACGCATCGACCATCGGTATCTGCGGTGGCATTATGGGTATATCAAGCTGGGGAGTTGCCAGCATGGCTTCCTCCTCTGCTTCCTCGGTCTTCTCCTTCTGCTCCGTGCGGTGTATCCTGAGGTATCCTATCACGATCACCACAGCCCCTATCACAATTGCAGCCACGAGTATTACCATGAAGACCCACAATCCAAAGGGAGCGCTCTCCTTAGGTTGTGTTCCTATTTCCATTGGCTCGATCGGAGGTTTTGAAGCGGGATTCCAGGGATCCGTTCCTGCAAGGAATTCATCGAAATTGACGAAGCCGTCACGGTCCGCATCCTCCAATTTGTCAGAGGGATCGAAGGGGTCCAGCAGGTGGTCGTACTCGTAGCCATCGCTCATCCCGTCGCCATCGGTATCGATGTCGTACCGAGGTATCCACCTGTAGATCTCTATCCTGACCTTGGCAACGGACCTTGTGTCCTCTCCGGTGTAGGGATCGAGCCTGTGGACCGAGTCACCTACATAGAGTGTGATGTTGTAGAAACCGGTTGTCTCGAACCTGATGTTCTCGAGGACCTCATCGTAGCCGAGGGATTTGTTGAGCTCGACAACATACCACTCGAACTTCAGGTTTCCCTCATCCACATCAAAGTCGTGGGAATCGGAGGCATCGAAGGTTATCAGGTCCCTGATCTCGAACCTCTGGAGCGGCGTCGGCGATGTGATTATCGCCACTGGTTGGGTGTTGACATTGACCTGGTACATGGGGGACAGGGTCATGAAGTCGTTGAAATAATTCCTGTAATTTCCGTTTCCAGCCTCGTCCTTCACCATGAACTGTATGAAGTTCTGATCGCCCTCTTCGAAGCCGTCGTATTCGAAATGAACCCATATCAACCTGTTCCCGTCGATCCTGTTGTAGTCCCTTGGCTGGAGCTTGTCCCAACCGTTCTGCTGTGGGACTCCGGTGACCCAGTTGTATTCGTCATTCTCTGCGTCGTATGAGTCTGCGATCCTGTAATAGATCTGGGTCGTCCTCACACCGGAGGTCTCATCGACCAGGTAGACGGAAACCTCCCTGTCCATTACCACGTCGAGATCATGCCAGACGTTCACTGTTGGGAAAAAGTCCACGAAGTCCACGGGGGTGACATCGACCTTGAGATTGAATTCCTCGGAATAGGCATATCCGTTGCCTGCGTAGTCCTTTGCCCTGTATCTGATGAAGTTCTCGGTCCCCTCCACGAACCTTGGTGTCAATCTCACCGGAACCGAATCCTCGGGATTTAAAGTCTCATCATCGTAGAGGTCCGCTGAGATCCATTCCTCGAAGTTCTCCTGGCCGCTCGTTGAGATCGAATACTCGATCGTAGAGGGCCTGACCCCGGATACACCGTCGGAGACCGTTAGATTGTCCTTGGCGAATATCGTCAGCTCCGGGGTAAGGGTCCTGAACCAGTCAAGGTCGGGTGAGAAGTCAACGAAGAAGGGAAGTTTCTTGTCTATCTTTATCGAGGCTTCCTGGAAGTCCCCGGAATGTCCAACGCCGTCCTCGGCCCAGACATAGATCCTGAACACTCCCTCCGTTGTGTTCTCCCAGACGAACTGGGTGGTCTTGGCTTCCTGAAGCGGAATATTCGGATTGAAGGGATCGTATGAAGTCCAAACCTTGTAACCCTTCACACCCGAACCGCTGTCGGATACCGAGGACCAGCTGACATAGATTATATTATCGTTGTCCACGTCCCTCTGTGAGTCCTTGAAGGAATCCGCCCTGAGCACCACTGAAGCGGGTGCGATGGGCTTGGAATCATCCACCCTGAAGGCTATGGGAGACAGCTCACCGATGAGCTTCTCGGGAGGGAAGGGCGTGCCGAACCCGGTCCTGAGGGCGGGGAAGAACTGCTTTCTGACCGCCAGTCCGGGCATCACGAACCAGATGGACATGTTCCTTCCGGAGGAGTTCATGTCGTAATGGGTGATCAGCTCGTCATCTGTCACCTGGAAGAAGAATGCGCTGCTTGGGGGGAAGAACTCCATGGTTGTGTTGTAGGTAAGCTTCACTCCTGTGAAGGTGATGTTCTCCTTCTCCATGGTGAAATCCTCACCCTTCAAAACCCTTCCCTTCTCATTGAGTACGGTGAGCTCCCCGTGGAGCTTCACAACGCTGTCCAAGTAGAATGCATCCTCCTTTTGGAAGAGACTCGGAGGTGCATTCTGGCCTCTGGCCCAGATGGTTATCGACGAGTTTCCGTTGAATGGAACGGCGAATTTGAAGTTGACGAAGAAAACAGCCTTCAGACCGGAATTGTTCAAAAGGAGGTCCGTGCGTGAATAGGACAGGTCCTTATCGAAATAGAGGGAAGCATTCGAATTACCGCCTCCCATCTCCCATTCCCATCCGCCTCCTCCCACTTTGAGGATCACATAGATGTTCTGGGACGGATCACCGAAATAGACCCTGACCAGAGAGAGGTCGGAAAAGCCGCCGGTGCTGAAAACATCGAAGGAGAACTCGTAGAACCTGTGCTCGGCATAGGCGGTATGGTCGTAGGGACCGTCGCCGTCCTCAAGCTTGAAGTTGGCTATGCCGACCTCCTCGGTGGAGTATTCTATGGCCAGCTGGTTTTCGAGGTTTGCCTGGTTGTATTGGCTGTAGGAAACGTAGTTGCCTCCGTCATCGTCAGCGATCCCGACCGAGTGATAGTTGCCGTTGTTGTAGGAGGAGCTGTAGGTGGACATGACGTCGTTGTACTGCATCTTAATAAGGCCGGTCTCGGACAGAATAACCTGGTAGGTCAGATCGTAATAGTTGTTGTTCCATTCGATGCAGACCCAATCGTTGCCGTTGGAATCCGTCCCTGTCACGTAATGGACACCGCCGTAATTGAACTCGTCCGTCCAGGGATAGCCGAAACAGACGCGGATCTCCTTGTAAGGCAGGGAGGAATCCGGTATGCTGCTGGAATAACCGCTTGGAGCGCTGCTGCTGTAATAATCGAACCAAACGATCCCCCTTGCGCATGTGTAAACCGTGGTATAATCCGTTCCGTAGAAGTTGAACGTGAAGTCCAGGGAGATCGCCTCCACGTCATAATAACCGGAGAGCGGGAGCTCCGTGCCGGTGCTTACCGCATTTATCCAGTTGTAATCCACCTTCGGATTCGGGTCTTTGTTGTCCACGTAGTAGTATCCGTAACCATCCTTTTCGCTTGATTTGGCCGCCTGGGTCTCCTGGACGGTGCCCGTAAATACTATTCCGGAAAGTACCAGCGCTGCCAGTATCAATACTGCGATCAAGGCCTTGCTTATTGCCCCACTTCTATCCATTTGCACACCCCTATTCTTGGACTTTATCGAATGCCATAAGATATTATTCTTCTTTTCTACTGCTGCTGATATTGATCCTGTTGATAGACCTGGTCCATCGGTTGAGCGGCCATCGGCTGGGCTGCCATAGGCTGAGGGGCCCGTCCCTCCACCGGAGCCGCATCCATGGGAGCGGCGGGGAGGGCCGAGGACATTTCCTGTGCCGGTGCCAATGCAACGGGTTTGCCCTCTGATGCGGATTTGAGGGCGGCAAGCCTTTCCAAACCCCCTGCCGATAGCGCCTCGTTCATCAAGGCCTGCTCGATCTCGGGGGCCTTCGCGGCCTCCTCCTCGACCTTGGCCTTTGTGATGACGTTGTTGACCACCAGGAATATCAATACGAAGACGAGCATGACAACGGCCGCTATTATCAGGCCGATAAGGAAGATATCCGTCTCATCCTCCGCTCCCTTCACATCATCCTTGACATAGATGGGGAACTGGTCCTCCCTGGTCGGATCGGTCCCGACCAGGTATTCCTCGAAGTCGGAATGTCCGTCACCATCGAAATCGTTCTGGGTGGAGACCTGGACCTGGCCTCCCTCGTAGAGCTCCTTGTTCTCCTTCCAGAGCTCATCCTTGGATTTCTGGCCGTGGGAGGCCGCTGAATACCAGGAGTCTCCGTTGGCGCTGCTCTCCCAGTCCAGATGGTAGTTGTACTCCCAGTAATTGGGCATTCCGTCCCCGTCCGTGTCGATCTCGTAGAGCCAGATGGGCTCGATGTAATCCTCGACGAATACCTCCACCATGGGTCCAAGGACCTCGTGGAGTCCGTCGCTTGCCGTCAGCTGGATGGTATGCATGCCGGGAGCAAGGTCCGAGAACTCGAACTTCTCGAAGTCAAGGATGGTCCCCTCGCCGATCACTGTGGTCTCACCGTCGATCGTGTCCGTCCATGTGTATGTCAGCTGGTCTCCGTCGTAGTCCCAGCTGTCGGATGCGTCGAAGATCACCATGTCCCCTTCCATATACTCGGCTCCGTCCTCGGGCGATGTGATCACCGGAACGGGTTCCGTGTTGACCCATATGTTGTAGAGCTCCGTGTAGGAGAAGGCATTGTCAAGAATGTCCCTTGCCCTGAACTGGATGAAGTTTCCATCTCCCTTTGCAAGCTCGACATCCTCCATGAGTATGTCTATCGACTTCCCTCCGTTCAGGTCCGGGATCTTCTGCCAGGGAGCGGAATTGACATCGAGCCTCCCCCTGGTGGTCATCCGGTATTCGACCGTGTCGGGATTGACGCCGCTGAGCTCGTCCATAACCGTGATCCCCAGATCAACCGTCCCTTCCTCCAGCCATGAGAGCTCCCAATCCTCGGAGCCTCCCACCATCAGCATGCCGAAGTCCACGCCGGATATGTCGATATTGACCTGCTGGGGCTCGGATTCCACCATGTTGCCGGCCTCGTCCCCGGCCCTGAACTTGACCAGGTTAGCGGAGCCTTCCATCAAGGTCGGCTCGATCGTAACGGTGAACGAGGGTGCGTTCAGGACCACATCAGCCGAAATCCACTGACCCCAGTTCTCTCCTCCGTCATAGGATACAGTATATTCGACGGTGTTCCCTATAACGGCCCTTCCTCCGATATCCGTGATGGTAACGCCCACTTCTGGATCGAGGATGTTGAACCACTGGTCCTCCGCGGGGAAGGGGCTCGTGAACTCGAGGGTCTCCTTGTCAATGTAGATGTAGTTGCCGGCCCATTCTCCGGTATGGTCCACCCTGTCCGTGGCCCTGACCTCGACATCTATCCTTCCGCTCTCGGTTGTCTCTATCTTGGCGAATGTGGTGGGGGTCGTGATTATGCTCCCGTCGTCCCCGTTCACACGGACCTCGTAATAGGCGATTCCGGAGCGGTATTCGCCGGGCGTCCTCCATGTGACGAAGAGCTCGCCGTCGTTATCCACAACGGTGTTCGGATCGTCGAAATCGTCTGCGTGGACCTGTATGCCCGGAGGCTCCGTCGGCGTGTCGGTGTCCACCTTCACGCTGAAGCCCGGAATCTCATTTATCATCTTGCTCGAAGGTATGCCTTCCTGATACAAGGTGTAGTCGACCTGAAGCGGTTTCTCACCAACCTCGATCGGGATGCTGAAGTTCCGACCTGATGAGCTGGCATCCTCGGATTTGAAACCAAGGTTCGATTCCGCAACGACCTTGAAAAGATCGTTGGTCGGATATATCGAGTCTGCGCCATAATCCCTCTTGAAGAACTGGGTCCCGTTGTAGACCAGTTTCAGTCCCGTGAACTCGATCTCGGAGCCGCCGGGAACCCATGAAAGGGTATTGAGGAGAGATTTATCTCCCCCTTCCTTGGTGATGATATTTACAACTCCGAAAAAAGCGTCCGTCCCATACAGAGCCGAACCCGGGCCGCGGATAATTTCAATCCGCTTGATTGTTTCAACTGGA
>JBLIRK010000046.1:0-18541 GCA_048569615.1 Thermoplasmatota archaeon
CAACCCGCCTTGGCGACCTCGCATTCGGTTGCCGGGTGATCCCGAATGATGGAGTTGTGTATGATGTCGAGAAATTTTGTGATGCATTTGAGTGAGTAGGATTTGATTCGAATGCATCTCGCCAGCGACAAGGCCTACGGGATGAAAGTTGACGGTGAAGGGAACACATACGTCACCGGGGACACGACAGCAAGACAGTTCCCGGTCACTCCCGGAGCCTATTCCGTGGATTGGAACGGTTCCCAGGACGCATACCTTTTCAAGATGAATCACAATGGTACAGAGATATTGTTCTGTACCCTTATTGGCGGCAGTTCGGACGATCATGGTATGGTCGTGGAGCTTGACGGCTCCGGCAACATCTATCTGTCGGGCCGTATTGCTTCCGCGGATTTCCCCACAACCGGCAATGCCTACGACGACACACATGGTGGCGGATACGACGTTTTCGTGTCAAAGTTCAATCCCACAGCATCCAACCTTATCTTCTCGACCTTTGTGGGCGGGGCGAGCTCAGAATGGCCACAAAACCTAGCTCTTGACAGTTCATTGAACGTTTTCGTCGGGGGCATAACCAACGGCGACGGCTTCCCGACCAGCCAGGATCCCATCTGTGGCTCCTACGGCGGAGGCGACATCGACGGCTTCCTCTTCAAGCTTGAATCGATGGGGAGAGGTCTCGTTTACTCGACCTTCATAGGCGGAGACCACGATGACAGAGTGACCGGTCTCGCCGTGGACTCCGAAGGTTATGCTTATATCTCCGGATACACGAGATCATCGAATTTCCCGCTGACAGAAGGAGCTTACGGTACGGAACGAGAAGGAAGCAGTGATGCCTATATAATGAAGGTTGCCCACAACGGCTCCGTTCCCGAATACTCCACCCTGTTCGGGGGAAGCGAGGGTGATGGCATCTACGATCTCAAAATGGATCCGGACGGCGACCTAGTATTCGTCGGCCTCAGCTATTCGACCGATCTCCCGACGACGGCCGGAGTTGCATTCCCAGCCCATATCGGTGATGCGGACATCTTCCTGGGGGAAATGGATATCAACTGCACGACGGTCAAACGCTGCACTTACCTGGGAAGCACTGGTTCCGAGACCCCTGCTTTCCTCTGCATCGGAGCAACGGGTAGTGTGATAATAACCGGCACTACAACCTCCGATACCTTCCCCGTCACCAGCGAGGCGGTCATCGGAACGCTCCAGGACTTCTCGGACCCCTTTCTGATGTCGGTCCTTCCGGATTGGTCGGGCGTGCAGTATTCCACCTATCTGGGCGGGGGAAGGATCGATTCCATCGCAGGTGCCGGAACCGACAGCAGGGGGAAGATCTTTGCAGCCGGCTCCACCGACAACGAGAATTTTCCCACCACGAACGATTCCTACCATCCCGACAACAACGGGTTCGAGGATGCATACGTTCTCTCGATCTCTCTGGACCTCCCGCCGACCCCGCCCAGGGACCTCTCTGCAAGGGCAGGTGACGGTTTTGTCGATCTCACTTGGACCACACCTTTGAACCCCGGTAGTCTGGACCTCTCAGGATATGATGTATACAGGGGCGAGTCCTCCGGGACCTTTTCCCTGCTCGCCTCTCTGTCGACCATACCCCACTACAACGACACTAACGTGATCAACGGCAGGACCTACTACTATCATGTCCGGGCGAAGAACCCCGCACTCGATTCGGTTCCGAGCCCCGAGGTCCAGGCTACACCCCTTGGTGTTCCGGACACTCCGGGAGAATTCAAGGCGGAGGGCGGTTATAAGAAGGTGGACCTGACATGGATGCATCCGGTCAGCGACGGCGGGACCCCCATAACCGGATACAACATATACCGGGTCAACGGCCCCATTGAAATTGTTATCCCGATGGACTCTGACGGGACCGGGTGGACCGACGAGGTGGTCGAGTCCGGCACCGAGTATGAATACGGGATATCTGCGGTCAACCTCGTGGGAGAATCCCCGATCGGGGGGCCGGTCACCGCAACACCGGTATCCGAACCTTCCCCGCCCCTCAACCTTTCATTGGAATCCGGTGATGGATTTTCAATGCTTACCTGGGAACCTCCGGTGTCAGACGGGGGTATGCCCATTAGGGAGTACAACATTTACAGAGGAGATGACGGCGCCCAGCCCGTGCTGATAAGGACACTTGGTCCGAACAACCTCGAATACAACGATACATCGGTCCATAACGGGATCGAATATTCATATCATGTCAGGGTCTCGAACCTGATCGGGGAATCCCTTCCCACGGAAATCCTCACGACCTCGCCAATGACGGTTCCGGGGGTACCGCTGAGGTTCAAGGCCTTGGAAGGACAGGGCGAGGTCCTACTGACCTGGGAAGAGCCGCTTTCCGACGGGGGCTCCCCGCTGATCGGGTACAGGGTAAGCAAGACCGCAGGTGATGACGATCCCGAGTATATGGAAGTCGAGGGACTTTCGTATATTGACAACGATGTCCAAAACGGCGCAGCCTATACCTATTCGATCGCGTCCGTCAACTCCATGGGCCTCTCCCCTTGGTCCGTCGACATACGGGCAACCCCCGCCTCTGTCCCTGGATCACCGGAGCTTCTTCTCCTATCGGCCGGTCCGCACCATGTGCATATCCGATGGAGCACACCGGAGGATGACGGGGGGAGGGAGCTTATCTCCTTCGAGCTCCTCAGAGGCGGTGATGGCTCTCCCGCAATCCCCTTCAGGACCTTCGGCCCCGGGGTACGCGAGTTCAATGATACCACAGTTATCTCCGGGAACGAATATCTCTATTCCATCAGAGCCGTGAACGAAGTGGGAAGCTCGGCCCTTTCGGCACCGCTGACAGTAATACCCCTGGGAGTCCCATCGGCTCCGATCGGGATCTCTCTGCGGGTCCAGGATGAGGATGTCCTGATAGCCTGGTCCGAGCCCCTTGATGACGGCGGATCACCGATCATAGGTTATTCGGTCCTGAGGACCGACCTGATCTCCATGGAAGAAGAGAACTTCGATGTGGACGCAGGCGAGTCCGAATTCAGGGATACACAGACCAGGACCGGATCGAACTACGAGTACCGGATATCGGCCGGTAACGAGATGGGGTTCGGTCCGTCGAGCGATGCAGTGACCGTAACGATCTATCGACAGCCTTCTCAGATACAGGGCCTCAGGGCCGTATTCGAAAAGGGGTCTGCCAAGCTGACGTGGGATCCCATCGATCCCACAGCGACCGGGGATCTAAGAATAGAGGTGCAGAGGTCCGTGGATTCGGGGGATTACCTTACCATCGCCATCCTTGAAGGAACTTCCACCGGATTCACGGACCGAAATATCAGGGATGGCGCCCTCTATTCCTACAGGGTCATAGCTTCGAACGATGCCGGCAGCTCGGAGCCTTCAAACATTGCCACACTGGAAATTGGCGGAAGCCCATCGAGCACCATCTCCGGATCCGGTTTGCTAATAATGCTCCTCGGGACGATACTTCCTCTGATCATTGCAGCTCTCCTTATCTTCCTTCTGCTGAGGAACAGAAAGGGATCTGAAGAGGAAGTTGCTGAAAGCACACCCCTGGTCCCGGAGGGCTTGGATCAGGCTTCCGGTCAGCAATACTTTGCCGATAGCATGGTCCCTGTTGTTCATCAGGGGCATGGTGGCGCTGATCTGCCCCCTTCCTATCCCGCGTCTGCGGAGCAGCCGGCTCCCTTCCTGCCGGAGCAGACAGTTTCAACAGTGCAGGTGGAAAGCTACGGACCGGAGCAGCCCCCTACCGTCCCGGAAAGCTTCCTCGACCTCATTTCCGATCCGCAGCCGGCCGGGGACCTCGCGGAGCTGGAGGAGGTGGTGCAGTGAACCTGAAAGCAGTCCTGGTAACATCCCTGCTCCTCCTCCTGCTGCCGTTCGCATCCATGCACGGTGGTGCGGGAGGCGAACATTGGACGGAATATTTCGAGGGAAATCCTGAACTCGCAGGTCATTTCACGGAGAACCACGGGCAGTGGGATGAGTCTCTCATGTTCATGGGCGACACACAGGACGGACAGATCGCCCTGGGTACTGACTCCGTTTACCTGAACATGAGGAAGCTTGTCAATGACGATATCGAAGGCAGCAGGATCACAGGCGGTCACATGGTGGCCCTCCGCTTCATGGAGCCCTCGAACACGATCCCGGTTGGATTTGGGAGGCTCCCCCACAGGAGCAATTATTTCCTGGGAGATAACCCGGAAAAATGGGTTTCCGGGGCCCCCAATTACGGGCAGGTAGTCTATGAGGACCTCTGGGAAGGCATAGACCTGACGTACATGATCACATCTTCCGGACCCAAGTACGAGTACCGGCTCTCGCCGGGTTCCGACATCTCGGATATCAGGATAACGGTGGAAGGCGCGGAGGAGGTCAATGCTTGCGGAGCCGATCTGAGGATCAGGTTATCGGATGATATGGCCATCCATGACACCGGTCTCGTGGCATACTATGGAGACGACTTGTCCCTTATTGATGCCAGCTTCAGGCTCATGGAAGGGAAGATGTTTGGTTTCGACCTCGGAGAGTTCGACGGGAGCAGACCCGTGGTCATAGATCCATACCTGAAGTTCACCTACCTGGGAGGGAATGGCGGCGATGCCGCCGCTTCCTTCACCATCGACGAGAAGGGCAGCTTTTACGTAACAGGAACGACCACATCCAACACTTTCCCGACGACTCCCGGATGCTGGGACAACTCCTACAACGGAGGTTTCAGCGGCGACATATTCGTCACCAAGATCAATTCCACCTTCCTGACACTGGATTATTCGACATATTTGGGAGGCACAGGGACCGATGCACCGACAGGGATCGGTGTCCGGAACGGAGAGGTGGTGATATGCGGGGAGACGTATTCCACGGATTATCCCACATCTGCAAACGCTTACAACGATACCAACGTTGGATGGAGGACCATCATTGTGACAAAGCTGAACAGCAGTGGATCCGGACTCCTGTTCTCAACCCTGGTCGACGGGAAGGCAAACGAGTCCTCATCGGGACTGCACATCGACAAGGACGGGAACGTCCTCGTTGTGGGTTACACCAGCTCCACCGATTTTCCTACGACATCCGGGGCCTACGACAGAACGGCGAACAGCACCACCGGCGGTATTGCAGACAACGACGTGGTGATATTCAAGTTGAACTCACAGGGGTCCTCCCTAATATTCTCCACATTTTACGGGGGAGCCCTGGGAGATATCGGGGGTCTGAGCTTCGTGGAAGAGGACGGAAGCATCTGGATAGCCGGATACACAATTTCATCTGACCTGCATATCACATCTGGAGCTTATGACTCTTCGATAAATTCGAACTCGGACATATTCATAGCAAGGTTCAACCACAACTGCTCGAAGCTCGAACGCTCCACGTATTTCGGAGAAGGCTCCCACGAATTCGGAGGGGGCTGCAGGATACTCCCAGACGGGGATATCGTTCTTGTGGGATTCACACATGGCACCATCAGCACAACGAACGGAGCTTTCGATACTTCATACAACGGCAATGTCGATACCTTCCTTGCCAGGTTCGACAGGAACCTTACTACCCTCAAGGCAGCCACCTATATCGGCGGTTCGGAGGATGACAGGAATCCCGGTATCGGTGTGGACGATGAGGGTAGCGTCTTCGTTTACGGGGATACCATCTCCACCAATTTCCCGACCACCGATGGTGCGGACGACAGGACATTCAACGGGACCGCCAACCAGAACATGTACCTGGCGAAGCTTGACGGCAACCTCACCACATTGATGTACGGAACATACCTCGGAGGAGACGGATATGACAGCTCGAGGAGCATCAGGGTCCTTACTCCTTTCAAGGTCATGCTCTCCGGAGTCTGCTCGTCGACGGATTTCAAAAGCGAGGGGATAGGATATGACAAGGTAAAGGACAACGGCGGAGACGGATTCCTGCTGGAGCTGAGCCTCCTTGCACCTCCGACGAAGCCCAGGAATCTGACCTTTACCAGGGGTGACGATTGGGTGCACCTCAGATGGGAGCCCCCCCTGAGCGACGGCGGACGGCCGATAATTCGCTATGAGATCTGGAGGAGCTCCGTGATGGGAGCCGAGCAGCTCTTTTCCTCTGTTGACCCCTTCACATTGGAGTACAACGACACAACGATCAGGGTGGACGACGAGTGGTTCTACCTGGTCAAGGCGGTCAATGATATCGGGCCCTCCCTGGCCTCCAACAGGGTCCGGATAGCGGATGATGTGAGACCGTGGCTGGGGCTTGACCTGACGCCGGGGACAGCGGTATCGGCCACCTCGCTCACTTTCTCCATAGAGGCCTTCGACAACGGCTTCGTTGATTCCGTCTGGTTGGAGTATCAAATGGACCTGTGGGGAGATACGGGCTACCACAATGTCAGCATGGATGACATGGGATCCGGCATGTACGAGTATTCCATCGACCTGCCGGACGAGGAGTTCAAGATATTCTACCACTTCGCATTGAACGATACATCGGACAACTGGTATGCTGGTCCCGTGAACATCGTCGAGGTCAAAGGGAACATTTATCCGTTCTTCGGATCGGACGATACACAGACGGAGGTCAAGGCCGGGGAGCAGCTGAAGTTCTCCATAGAGGTGATGGACAATGTCGGGATCGAGGAGGTATCGGTGGAATTCTGGTCCAAGAGCATCTACAGGCAGAGGATGCCCATGGACAGGACCGCAGGGGACTGGTTCGAATACTCGCTCAAGACCAAGAGGTACTCTCTGGACCCCATCCACTACATCTTCCACGCCGTTGATCCCTCGGATCATGAGAACTCCACCGTGGAGCGGACGGTCTCCATATTGGATGCGGAAGCCCCCTCGATCGCATCCGACGCCAGTCCCGTAGAGGCAACCACGGGGGATCCGTTCACCTTCCAGGTGCAGGTCTCGGACAATCAGGAGGTTTCCGCTGTGTGGGTCGAATACGTCCTGGGCGGCGAGCTCATCAACGGGACCATGGTCAACGACTTCTCCAGCTTCTATTCTCTGGAGATAACGGTACCGGACATCCTGGGAAGGATCACCTACAGGATATTCGCCGAGGACGGGAACGGTAATTCGGGCCGCCTCCCCGAGAGGACAGTGGTCATTGTGGACAATGACGACCCGGAGTTCAAGGAAGACCTTTCCGATGGAACCGCCCTATGCGGTGAGAGATACACCTTCGGGATCGAGGCCGAGGATAACATCGAGGTCGCATACGCTTCCGTGGAGTACTGGTTCGGGGACGGTCCCCACAAAAGGATGAAGATCGGCAGCGAAACAGATTTCAGAGGTGAGCTGGAGATACCGGTGACGGAGAGCAGGGACCTGGCATACTTCTTCAGGGTCTTTGATACATCGGGCAACATGGACGAGACCGATGTGGCGAAGGTCGATGTGAGGGACCTCATATCTCCCGTGCTGATATCCGATTCGACGCCTTCAGGGG
This sequence comes from Thermoplasmatota archaeon, assembly GCA_048569615.1. Classification (GTDB taxonomy): domain Archaea; phylum Thermoplasmatota; class Penumbrarchaeia; order Penumbrarchaeales; family Penumbrarchaeaceae; genus JAYEPK01. The sequence continues at coordinate 7,474 of JBLIRK010000046.1, forward strand.
CAGGTTCGGGGTCCGAGATCGAGGTCACGGCAAAGGCTTCTGACAATATCGGGATGAAATGGGTCCAGTGCATATGGAGCGGTCCGGATGAGGTGGAGGAGGAGCTGTATCTTGATGAGGTCGGAGGAAGGTACACAGGTTTCATCCCGGTTCCCGAGGATTCTCTCGAGCCCATCACATATAAGCTTGTTCTTGTCGATGTATCGGCGAACATGCTGGAGGTGGGGGAGAGGGCGGTCCAGGTGATCGATACCATCCCTCCTTCCATAGAGTGGATCGCGGACATGGATGTCGGACTGAACACGGAGCTGAACCTTGAGATAGAGGCATCTGACAATATCGAGCTGGATTCCGTTGAGATCGAGAACAGCCCGTTGGCTCCCCAGGGGAGCTGGATCAAGGGTTTCGTAGAGGAGCCTGGTTCATACGTTGTCAGGGTAATTGCCACCGACACCTCTGGGAATTCCGCGGAGATGGTCTTCACCATCACCGTCAAAGGGGATGGTGCCGGGGCGGAGGATGAGGAAGGGACGAATCCCATCGTCTATGTTTTGCCCATCATATCTTTGATCATCATGCTTGCTGTTCTGATAATTTTCTTCCTGTTCGGGAAGAAAGGGGAGAAACAGGAATTGCCGCCTCCCCCCATGGAGTCCGGAGCGCCGATGCCTCCCAGGCAGGATGACGAGCTGGAGCGTCTCTTCAACGCATCCTACGGAGGGGAAAACGCCCGATCGGGAGGATCGCAATTGGGACAGAATAAGAACTGAAAAAAAATAAGAAAAATTAGCCCTGCAGGGAGAAGCTCCCGCGGGGCTTTGAAGAAGCGGTTAGTGCAAATATCCGTTCATGAATGGAAACGATCAATATCTGGACCTTTTCTTCTGGAAGCAGTCCCTGCAGTAGACCGGCCTGTCGCCGGAGGGTTTGAAGGGAACCTGGGTGTTCTGTTTGCATTCTGCACAAACCGCGTCGTGCATCTCACGAGGGGGTCTGTTGAACCCGCCTCCTCGCCTGTCATCATACATACTATATTTCCTTACGCCCCGATAAAGGGCGATGACCATCCCAGTCACAGGTACTATAACTACTTATCTTCGGAAACGGCCATAATACATGCCCGGAGACCATTATCGGTGGAATATGGCGGATCCTATCAAGACCTGGCCACTACCCTTGCGACCTTGTGGAAATGATGTCCCATGATGGCGAGCTCCACCGCCCTCGGGAACGACCTTCTCCGCAGTGCCATGGTCTTGACCAGAAGCTTCCAGTAATGGAACCTGGCGTTCGAGAACATACCGATGCTCCACATGCTCCTCAAGAAGGCGTTGATGTCGTTCATCTTTATCCTGGCCCTTGTTGTGGGATTGTAGTGCTTTAGGAATGTATCTATCCTCTTGTAGTACTCCCTCGGTGAATATATTGTTGAGATGATTCTGCGGTAGCCTTCCATCAGCTCCTCCATGTCCATCTTGGGAATGAAATTGATCGTCCCATCGGTGTTCGAGCCCGTTGCCTCACCATGGAGTCTGCCCTCCCCTTTCAAGCGTTCCCACAATGGCGTCTCGGGGATGGCGTTGAGAAGGCCCACCATGGCTGTGACGATTCCGGTGTTCTGGATGAAGTCTATCTGGCTCTGGAATATAGACGAGGGATCGCTGTCGAAGCCGACGATGAACCCGCCCATCACTTCCATTCCGTGCTTCTGAATGGTCCTTACCGAGGATTCCAGGTTCCTGGTCACGTTCTGGAGCTTGTTGCATTCCTTCAACCCTTCCGTGTTGGGTGTCTCTATTCCGAGGAAGACCTTGTTGAAGTTCGCCCTTGACATGAGTTCGAGCAGTTCCTTGTCGTCGGCGAGGTCGACGCTTGCCTCCGTCAGGAAAGTGAATGGATATTTTCGCTCCTTCTGCCATTTTATGAGGAGGGGGAGCATCCTCTTGACCTCTTTTCGGTTCCCGATGAAGTTGTCGTCAACGAAGAAGACCGATTTCCTCCACCCGTTGTCGTACAGGCTCTGTAGCTCCCCGATCATCTGCCCGGGGGATTTGGTCCTGGGGTATCTTCCGTTCAGATATGCTATATCGCAGAACTCGCAGTTGAAGGGGCACCCCCTGGAATACTGGACGAGCATTGTGGCATATTTTTTCTTATCGATAAGTCTCCATGAAGGGAGAGGGACCTTGTCCATGTCGGGTCTCTTCTTGGATGAATATACACTCTTCAGATTGCCCGTGGAAAGGTCTTTGAGAAAGGGCGCAATGGTTGTCTCCGCCTCGTCCAAGACCAGATGGTCCACTCCCTGGATCAGATGTGGTTGGGTGGTGAACAGGGGCCCACCCGCAACTATCTTCTTCTCCATGGACCTGCATCGGGATATGACCTCCTTAAGGCTCTCCTTCTGAACCTCCATGGCGCTTAGGAAGACCAAGTCCGCCCACTTTATGTCCTTGTCCCTGAGCTTCTTCACGTTCATATCTACGAGCTTGACCTCGTGATCCTCCGGAAGGAGGGATGCGACGGTGAGAAGACCCAGAGGGGGGAACGAGGCTTTTTTCTGGATGAACTTCATCGCATACTTGAAACTCCAGAAAGTGTTCGGATATCTGGGATAAACCATTAGTATTTTCATTTGAACAACTCTTTCGAAAAAAAATCGAATTGACACCTATGTTCTCCCTTCGTATTAATAACCTTGTAGATAATGTGAGTGTTAATTTGTAATATTATCTTGCCATAAAAAATAACATTATTATATTTACTAAATGATTATGTGGTATATTCCGCGTTAATCCTCACATATTCGTATGAGAGGTCCGTGCCTACCCCATGGATTCGGTCCCCCCTCCGGGTGTAGGCCCCTAAAAATAGCATATCACGAGGGCCGAGACCAGGCTCTTAGAGTTTCTCCTGGGCTGAAGGAAACGGGTTGCTTTTCAGTATGAAGCTGTCCCCGAAGGAAAATATCCCTCCCAGTAAGCCTGTTCCTGCAGCGAGCAATAGAGGGTTCCCTCCTTTTGACCTCTCCGGTCCTCTGTTTCTCCGCTTCCTGGGATTTGTCCGCTTCTACACTTCCGGGCCCCTTCCTTCCGAACTGCATGAGCCCAAGCACGATAACTGCCAGGAGGAGGATGACCACGAGCACCCACAAGGCGATGTCATCTATGGATGAATCCTCATCAGGTTCGGTCTCCTCGAGCTCCCCTACCCGCTCCTCGATCTTTCCCTGCTGCTCCGTGAAATTGGCTTTTAACTCCAGAACATCCGCCCTCAACTCCTCGTCAACACCTTCCAGGTCCTCCGCAAGGACAGAGAGCATTTCGATGATACCGGGCATTCTTTCAGTATCGAACAGAGAGAGGAGGTCGAGGTCCTGGATAATATCCCTGAGCTCCTCGATGTCGATAGAAAGCTCGATCCCCGTCTCGTTGATCCTCCTCGATATGTTCTCGATCTCCTCCAGGGAAGAGCTCTTGATGGAATCCAGTTTCGCTTCAAGCTCCTCTATCGATCGCCGGTTCTCCTTGATGGAGTCATCGAGATATTCGATCATATTCAGGAGGCTGTCATCTTCTTTCAACTCTGTAACGGAGATATTGAGCATCTCAAGCATGTCGTAGATGTCGTTTATGGGAAGAAACGGAAGCGGATCCTCGCTGTCCGGGATCCCGTCGTTGTCGTCGTCCGGATCGGCGTTGTCCCCGATGCCGTCGTTGTCGCTGTCTAGCCATTCGGTCGGGTCAAGTGGGAATGCGTCCCTGCTGTCCATGAATCCATCATTGTCGTCATCGGGATCGAAGAAGTTACCCGTCTGGTCCCCGTCCGTATCGATGTCGTTGAAGGTGCTGACCATATCGGACGGGAGGGACTCCAGGCCTTCGTCGTTCTCCGCGGTGATGTAATAGTAATAGTTCTGATAAAGCCGGACCTCCTCGTCGATGTATTCGATGGAATGGTAGCTCACAGTACCTATCTTTCTGAAGTCCTCCCCCGAATAGGACCGGTAGATGTTGAACCCCGTCAGGTTCTGGAGCGGGAGACGCTCCCAGTCCAGCGTAATGCTCTTTCCGTCGCCGTCGAGGGAGCAGGTGAGGTTCATCGGTATCGTTGGAAGCTTCGTATAATGGACGAGGTAGACGATGCCCTCCGAATAAGTGGTGAACCACTTATCCGGGTCGCCGAAGGCGATATCGTCGATCCCGTCATTGTCGAGGTCCCCCGCCCTCCATGCCATCCCCCAGTTGTCCCTGAACTGGGCGTCCCCGTCCGAAGCTGACATGACAGGGGACCACCGGTCGGGGCCCCCCTCGAACAAGTAGATGTCGAAATATTCGTGGGTCCCGAAATGCATGTAGCCGATCACTATGTCGTCATATCCGTCGATGTTCACGTCCCCCACCCCGGACATGTATCCTCTTCCCTGCATCAGGACGTCGGCGTTCACCACGCTGACGTTCCGCTCCCACCCCGAGCTCTTTCCGAAGAAGATGTAGCGGTCCCCCTGCAGCGACCCGAGCGCGATATCGTCGTAACCATCCCCGTTGAGATCCCCCACTTCATCGATGGTGTTTCCCAGCCAGTCCGCGGCGTCCTCGCCAATGAACGATGCATCGGCGTTCTCCAGGGACATGTTCTTGGACCATCCTTCGGCCCTGCCGAAAATCACATACACCTTCCCGACAAGACTGGAGCCTGGAATATTGTGCCTCGGGGCTGCGATCATGAAATCATCGTAACCGTCCCCGTTGACGTCCCCGAGACCCGAGACCTGGGTTCCGGACATCTCGTTGAACCCCCATCCCTCGAAGGCCGCCGGCGCCTCGCTGAGATTGGTATCCATCTTCCAACCCGAATCCCTTCCAAAGAAAAGATATGTCTTCCCTCCCCGAAGGATATTGCTGCTGTATCCGTAGGCGCCGATGACGAAGTCGTCGTATCCGTCCCCGTTGACATCCCCGACACCGTCGACCGAGCAGCCGGAGCATTCCGTGGCCGTCATCCCGTTCAATCCCTCGGAATGGAACGATGCGTTGGAGTACTCGAGGCCGATCCTCCTGCCGAAACCCGAGGTCCTTCCGAATATCAGATAGGTCTGACCGGACTGCATCCCGTGGGGCTCCTCGTCTTCCGGGGCCGAGATCAGGATGTCATTGAGCCCGTCGCCGTTCACATCTCCGGCTCCCGCAACCACGGCGCCTCCCCAGTCATGGTCGTCCTCGCCCTCGAAGGTCCACGGGAGGGAAACGGCCGTAACATTCTTCTCGAAACCGCTAGTTTTTCCGAACAGGACATAGGCCATTCCCACATTGCTCGGATAGCAGCTCCTTGATCCAAGTATCAGATCATCTATTCCGTCCCCGTTGACGTCCCCCAGGTCCCCGATGGACATGCCCAGCAGCTCATCCGGCGAGGACCCCTCGTATGAAGCGAATGCATCCTCGATCTTGAACCTTTTATCGCCTTTCGCCTCGGGCGCCTGCATCACTGCCACGATCACGGCAATGAGCAGTGCAGCCGTGATAATGCCCATAATTCGCTCTCTCCTGACAATGCAAATGTTCATGGCGCATCACCTTGAATATAAAAAAAACACCAATTAATGTTACTTAAAGGTTATAGTGCGTAAATGAAACTCCGTCCTTCAACCTGATATTCAAAACTAAAAAAGAATTATAGTGAAAAAAATCCATCAGGTCCGGGGGAGAACATGAAGAGAAGCTTCTTAATTGCGACGATTGTCATCATTGCGGCCCTTTCATTGATTCCCTTTTCTGCAAGCGCGGAGAAGGTTCCTCCGTTCAGTGTAACGGATTCCGATGGAAGTGTACACACATCCGATGATTACAGGGGAAAGGTCCTCGTGATCCAGATTATGTTCACAGGCTGCCCGGTCTGCAACCGGAACATGCCGGACATCGTGAGGGCGTACCATACATCGAAGCAGGCGTATTACGAGGACCTTGAGTTCCTCTCAGTCTCCGTGGACAGCGGGGATACGAACGATATGATGGACGAGTTCATGGGCGAGTACGAGGCAGATTGGCCCATTGCGAAAGAAACGTCCTTCATCGAGAAGTTCGACGCAGTGGAGGTCCCAAAGATTGTGATAGTAAATCCTCTTGGCGACATCACCTTCGAGCATAAGGGGTTGATCTCCTACGAGGAGCTCGTTTCCGAGATAGAAAATGCTTTCGTATACGTCAGGAGCGGCCGCTCGTCATTCTGGGACATCCCGTTCCCCTTCCCGGTGTCGCTCCTCGTAATACCTGTTACGGCCTGGATCGTTAACCGGAGAAGAATGAAGTTACGCTCCTTTTAAAGAGACCCGAGGCTGCTTCCCTTCTCCTTCTGCCCTTCGTCCTGATCATTCTGGTAGGTCTGATCACGGCGTTTCGGAGAGCGGACAGAGGAAAGACCGATTGATAACGGTATTGCCCTATCGATAATTATAACTGGATAGAATCCAATCGATGGAACATGTCCGAAATACCGAAGGTAATTGCGATCTCACTCGTGCTTATACTTCTCGTTGCATCCTCTCTGTGCCTGGAGAGGGAAGAAAAGGAAGAGGAGGAGGAGGATAATAAGCCTGTCATCAAGAAGGGGATCTTATCAGCGGATGAGACATGGAGCGGTGAGATAATAGTAGAGGATTGGATATCAGTTCCTGCGGGGATCACGCTCACCATCGAGCCGCTCACCCACATCTTCTTCAAACACTACAGGGGCTACAAAGAGCCGTGGATGAGACCCTCATTCAGCATCAACGGAGGAACGGTAAAGGCCGTAGGCAGACCGGATGAGATGATATGGTTCACATCGGATGCGGATGATCCGATAAACGGAGACTGGAACGGCATAGAGATCCACAACTCGAACAATTCCGTTTTCAGGTATGTGGTGGTGGAGTTCGCCGTTCTGGGCATAATGCAGATGGATTCCTCGGTTGAGGTCTCCCATTCCATCATCCGGTGGGTAAATTCGGAAGGACTCTACGCCGAAAGGTCCAGTCCGGTCTTCAGATCCAATATCATGTACGGCAACGGGTACCACGACATAGCCCTGGAGCAGTACAACAAGGAAGTGGAGATAAAGGGAAACCACTTCCTGGGAGGACATGTGTCGCTCCATTTCGAGAAGACGGAGGCTGTGGTGGAGAACAATTTCTTCATCGATTACGATCTGCCCATAACCGGGGGAATGGATTCCACCGTCGTCGTGAGGGAGAACCGCTTCAGGAACTACTCGGAACAGGACCCCATAGGGTTCGACGAAACTGTGGATTCGACCATAGAAGGGAACGACCTCGGAGACAATTCCGTACCGGAGCCCGAACTGGATTTCGGGGATATAAGGGAGAGGGAGCTGGATTACATTCCGGGGGATCCCGAGGACCGGTTCAACTATGTTTACGCTGAAGAGGACGAGACGAGGAGGGTTGTGAAGAAGATCGGAGAAGGGCTGTTCTTCGGGTGGTCCCTGGTGTATGCCGAGGGGAGCCTCTGGAGATTTAGCCTGGGCTCCGGGACCATAGGGCAGCAGCTGGACTTCATAGAAGTGGACCCGGATACCGGTAGCTCGGTGAGGTACGGGAACGATGTGATAATGAACCCCAGGGGACTCGCTTACGACGGGGAATATTTCTACGTCAACGATTTCAGTCTGCTCAAGATATACAAGTTCGTGCTGAACGGAACGAATATCGAGATCCTGAACTCATTCGACATACCGGAAAAGGAGCTCGGGGGAACTTCGGGTTTGACCTATGACGGGGAGCATCTCCGCCTCAGGTCCAGGGACGGGACCAAACTTTACAAGCTCACGATGGACGGTGTGAAGGTGGGGGAGACGACCTTCGAGAACGGGGCGGACGTGGGGACCATCGTATGGACGGGGGAGCATTTCTGGACCGCCTGGGGCGGTCCGAGGGGACTCGGTAAATGGGATGCCGATGGGAACCTGGAGGGATCGATCTTCCCCGTTGCAGACGGAACCTGGGCCATAGCGTGGGACGGGGAATACCTCTGGACCATACAGAGGACCTGTGAGATGTGGGACGACGACAAGATATTCAAGATAGAGATCCTTGATGATTCGCTCCCTTCCGGAGAGTGAAGACTCATCCCATCATAGGCAAGGTATCCTGCCGGGGGTTCCATCGGGAGGACCTGAACCTTCAGGGACCAATTTGTTATTCCATTACGGCATCTGCAATCATAAGGTGATGGAAATGCTCAGGAACATGGGAATGATCGACAGGTCCGTAAGGGCCCTGGTGGGATTGGCACTAGTCATAATAGGAGTTATCTCGGGCCTCTGGTGGCTCTACATAATCGCGGCGATAATGCTTCTGACCTCGGCAGTTGGCATCTGCCCTCTGTATCTCCCCTTCAGGATCAGGACCTTCATGAAGAAGGAAAGGGACAGCATGGACAAGAAGTGCTGCTGATCTTCCCCTTGGCGGCATTACGGATCAGGACTCTCCATTGATCGCCCTATCAATTATGGCCATGCATGCACCATGGTCGGGAACGGAACCAAGAAGCTGTTTGAGTTCCAGTTCCCACCTCCTATCAAGTTCCGATGCCCTTCTTACTATTGTCTCTTCATCAAGTGCTATTCCGTAGTGGTCCAGTTTCCTGCTCACCAATCCCTTGTCGATAACGAGGCCCCTTTCCAACAACCTGCATGCGTCGAATAGGTCCCTTGGTCTTCTTCTAGTCATTAGAGCTCTTATCTTCTCGGCAAGTATCTCCGATGGGTCCATTGTGATCAGTAGATAGGGAGACACATCAGGGTATGGTGGTGAATACTCCCTGACATCCGGTTTCAAGACAACGTTTTCCCTCGTGCTAATATCAAACGATATTGCGCATATCCCTTTTCTTGATCGGAACAAAGGTCCTTCGATCATGAGCCTGAAACCGGAGGAATCCTCACCTTCCCTGATCTTGTCCGGTGAGCAGAGGAAGTTGTATCTGGAAATGGAATCAACCGTGTCCTTCATGATCCGCTCAATATCGATCGCGTTTTCCGCTGTGAAATCAAGGTCTTCGCTGAAACGGTCGGTGTATCCCATCTTTTGCAGGGCCGTGCCTCCCTTGAAGACAAGGCTTGGCGCAGAATTCCTGGACAGTGATGACAGGGCTATATGCTGGAAATAATCCTTCTCCACTTGACCAAGTGAAAATCCGGTTGCCCCGATGAACCTTGCCAGCTCGTTCCTGTTCATATTTCCACTCCGTTATCCATGATATGCCATTTCCTGCAATGTATTCCCCTTCTCTCTCCCATGGGGTCCAGACGCACATATGATGAGGATAGGTCCCCGAAGTCGTCCGGTTTCACGGCGTATCCCCTCTTATCCATCAGATAGCCCAACCTCTTCTTCAGGCTCTGTTTGTTGATCTTCTTTGAATATTCAATAAGTTTACTCCGGTCCATCTCACTGCTCAGGGCATATGTTGTTTCCTCTAGTGGGGTATGCCCGGTATAGAGCAGGCAATCAACAATGGTTTTTTCCGGATCGGCGATAAATGATGCATGCTCTCCGATGTATTCCTTTCTGTAACCGAACAATCTGCTGGGATCCGTCTTTATGAAATCCAATGAAAAACGCCCATCCGCATGTGCCAATTCTACGGTTTCGGACCTCTTTGTGTTGATTATCTCGATGATCCTCGGGGATTGGGTTGTTAGTCCATGATATCTTAGAGCGGACCATAGGGAGATATATGATGGTCCTTCGATGAACGAGGATATGCAAAGAGGATCCGTATCCGGCAGCGAGTACAATCCGCCTATCACCCTGGCTAGGACGCCCTTCTTAACAAGCCTGCTCAGTTTGACGACCGTTCCGTTGTAATCCGTATTTAATATGGCCATTAAATGGTCAATTGTGAAGACCGGAAGCTCCAGTTTCGAGAGCGCCCGTTGGATTTCAAGATCGTTCATGATCAATAATGCAATGGTTGATATTTATGCTTTTTGTTTTAAAAATATTACACATTCGTTAATAAAATAGAAAAGAAATACATAACAATCTTCAAAATGTACGAGATGGGTTACATCTGATCAGGAATGTTTATTACTTACTCGAAGCGGCCGGATATCTCTGTTCTGCACTCCGGACATCTGTTTCCTTCCATATTGTTGGCCACTATCTCGAAGATGTACCTCTTTATCAGAACCTTCCCGCAGCCGGGGCAGTATGTGTCCTCCCATTTATGACCGGGGACATTTCCCAGATAGACAAAGTCAAGCCCCTCTTCCTTTCCTATCTCATGTGCTCTTTCCAGGGTGCTTAGAGGGGTGGAAGGAAGGTGGGAGAGATCGAGGTGCGGGTGGAAACGGGTAACGTGCCAGGGAGTTTCCTTCCCAAGGGAATCCCTCATCCAGCCGGCAATGCCTTTCAGGAGCCTCGGGTCATCGTTGAGGGTCGGGATGATGTTGGTGATGATCTCGACATGGATGCCGTATTTATTTTTCGCTTTCTCCACTACGTCGAGAATACCTTCCCATTTGCCGATATTTGCTATCTTTCCGTAGCTCTCCTTTGAGAATCCCTTGATATCAACCCTGGAAGCGTCCAGATACGGAGCGATGAGGTCAAGGGAATCCTCCGTGAAGAAACCGTTGGTCACATTCGTTGTTAGAAGCCCCTTCTCCTTTGCGAGCTTCGCGGCATCGAGGGTGTACTCGAGCCATAACGTGGGCTCGTTGTAGGTCCACGAGATTCCCCTGCATCCCTTTTTCAGAGCAATTTCAACGACCTCTTCCGGAGAGATGAATTTCCCCTTCCCCTTCGGGGAAGCGTGGGAGATGTCCCAGTTCTGGCACCCGGGGCACTTGAAGTTGCATCCGTAGGAACCCAGGGAGAGCCATTTACTGCCGGGATGGAAATGGTAGAAAGGCTTCTTCTCCACGGGGGAGACCATCATCACGGATACGAGGCCGTAGATATTCGAATACAGGCTCCCGGAACGGTTGATCCTCGTTCCGCAGAATCCCGTGCTCCCCTCGGAGATGAAGCATCCTCTTTGGCAGATAAGACATCTCGCCTCGT
>JBLIRK010000047.1:0-17939 GCA_048569615.1 Thermoplasmatota archaeon
ACATCACGGAATATTACTACGACCTCAACGAGATCAAGGACCCTTATGCCGTGGCTCCGGAGGAGGAAGAGGGCGGAGGCCCCAACTGGTTCCTCATTCTGCTGATAATCCTTCTTGTCGCGGCCGCAGCGTTCGCCCTCATGAAGAGGAAGCAGATCCGGAGCAAGCTCGGTAAAAGAGCCAAACCGGAACAGGCAGAGGTGAAGGAGCCGGCACCTGTTTCCGCGGATGAGCCAGAGCTGACCTCGGGGCCCCTGGAGCCCGAGGTTGTTCCGGACGCTCCCCCCGACGAGAGCGGATAAAAAACCTTAAAAGGGAATTGTGTTTATGGGCCTTCTACCCGATTTCTGTGGGCCAGTAGCTTAGCTTGGTGGAGCATCCGGCTGATAACCGGAAGGTCCCCGGTTCAAATCCGGGTTGGCCCACTTTCGTTTTTAATCAAGTCCTATTTGGAGAAAGTGGGAATTAAATTCTCGACATTTTATTCCAACCCGTTTGAATTGCTTTGTAAAAAAAGGTTAGACAAAAGAGCGTTCAGTAAGTTGTAATTCTCTGTGTCGCCGATCCGGGTTGGCCCACTTTTTTCTTCCCCGAAGAAAAAAGGTTCCACATCCGTAACTTCTCCTCCAATCTTTGATTTCCGTCGAAGAGCACCCCCCGTTCCCCCACTTTCAATATCTCATTTAATAAGTGGACCTTCTCCCGGATTTTTCTAACTCCGCAATGTTCCTTCGTCGCATCGCTTGCTCACAAATCTCCTCCGAAAATTTCCTCGTTCAAGTTGGCCCACTCGTCTCCTTTTGTGGCCATAGTTATGGAAATTTCGCATCGGGTTTGATTTAACGGATCGAATCAACTGGAATCACTATGATGGGATCGAGAAAGGATTTAACGATTCCCTTCATGATGGTTAACTTAATGGAGGATGCCATTTCGCATTGAATAGGTAATAATGGGATGGATCAGGACGGTGTGAGAATGATGATCGGTGAAGTGGATCTGGATGACGAACTCATCATAGAAAACATGATGGGGCCCAACGCTGTGAGGATACTGGAAGAGATGACGAGGGATATGGACCTCAGGAAGGGAATGAGGGTCCTGGACCTCGGCTGCGGGAAGGGGCTGACCTCGATCTATCTGGCAAGAAAGTTCGGAGTCACCGTCTATGCCACGGATCTTTGGATCAGTGCCACCGAGAATTTCAAAAGGTTCAAAGAGCTTGGATTGGAGGACCTCATCATACCCATCCACGCCGAGGCTCACGATTTGCCCTATGCCGAGGGATTCTTTGATATCATCATCTCGGTGGATTCCTTCCATTATTTCGGCCATGAAGAGGGGTATCTTGACAAGCATCTCGCTCCCCTCCTGAAGAAAGGAGGACAGATCCTTGTGGGTGTTCCCGGGCTTCAGAAAGAGTTCGATGAGGGCATCCCGGAAGAGATGAGGCCTTTCTACGAGCTTGAATACAATTTCCATACCTGCGAATGGTGGAAGGCGCACTGGGAGGCTTCCGACCTTGTCGAAGAAATCGGATGCCGGGAATTGGATTGCCACCAACAGGCATGGAAAGATTGGCTTTCCTGTGACAATGAATATGCAATACAGGACAGACCCATGATGGAAGCCGATGGTGGAAAATATTACAACACGGTATGCTTCCACGCAGTCAGGAAATGAGCTATTCAATTGATGTCATTCGGATAATTGAAGTTAAAAATTCTGTGTGAGCCATGACTCATGCAGTAAGTTGTATTAATCCGGATTGGCCCACTTCTTTCTTCTCCGAAGAAAAAAAAAGATTCACATACCTGACTTCTCCTCCAATCTTCACTCACTCAATTGACATTTTGACCGTCCACTGCGCTCTCGTGAAGGTCTTGAAATTTCTGAACCATCTGAGCATCCCGGGGCGGACCCTTCTATCTTCCAGATAGGACCATTCCTCCAGGACTTCGATCCCCTTTCCGAATTTCTCCAAATCCTTTGCGTTGTTTATACCGAAATTGAATGAGGATCCCGCAGTTGTTCCCGCCCTTCTCCTCATCTTGCTCTCCGTCATTTTCTTCCACATACCCCTGGTATATTTTTCTGCAACAACCTCCGCCGCGAGCTGGGATTTTGAGAACCTCTCGGACATTCTTTCGATCAGTTCCCTGACCTTCTCCGGTTCAAGATACATCAGGAGTCCTTCGGCGATGAAGAGTATATATTCATTCTGTATCGTTGAGATCCTATCCATCCATTCGAATTCCATAACTGAACGGGATATCATGGTATACGTGATCTTCTCTTTCAATGCCTTCCTCTTGAGATCGATGACTTCCGGAAGATCCAGCTCGAAATACCTCTTCGGATCGTTAACCGCCCTCCAGTATCTGGTATCGAAACCGCATCCGAGGCTGACGACGATACCATCCGGGTGTTTATCCAAGAATTCTCGTGTATAGGAATCGTATTTGTCGGCTCTGAGGGTAATGTATGATGTCAAAGCCCTGCTCATTTTTTTCCTTTTCAGGATACGGTCCTTGATATCTTGTGATAAATGTGGTTCCAATCCTTTAAGAAGGACCTTGGCCATGGGATCCTTGAAGAAAGGATCCTTTTTCTCTGATTCTTGTATTCTGGAAATGAGAGTGAGAATTGCTGTTTCGGAAACATCGCCAAGAGTGTCAGGGGCCTCATCCATGCGGTCTTATCAGTATTTATCCAATTTTATATTTGTCCAAACTCCATCTATCTCGTTTTTTCCTATCATTTCTTCCTTTCGGGTTGGCCCACTTGTTTCATCTTTCAAACAATAAGCAATGTTCATTTCTTTGTTGCTGTTAGAATAAAATGCTCCTTGATCATCTCCACGGAAACGTTCTCGAGTTTCCTTTCCATCAAGTAAGCGATCTCGTCCATGGATTGTCCGGTAAAAGGTTTTTCATCCCCAGGAGAAAGGTTCCGGGAGAATATCCGCTCCATTATGAACGAGTTGAACTTCGCGTACTCGACTATTATCACCAGACCCTTCGGTTTCACGATCCTTATTGCCTCGGCGAGATAGCTTCTCATGTTCTTTATTCTGGCAAGGTCATAGGTTGATACCAGCACATCAAGGTAATCCTTCTTAAGTGGTATATCGTCGAGTTTCGAGGGGAAATAGGCGATCTCCCGATCCAGGTGCTCCTTGAAATGGGAAAGCCCGCTTTCTGCATCCTCTTCGATCATCAGGAGGAAGAATTTCTTCCCCTCCATGCTTGGAACTATCTTCAGGCTCCTTCTGATACTGAAAGAATCAGAGCCTGTCAGAATGCCGATGCTTATCCCATCCTTCAGGGGTTCCAGGATCTCCTTGAAGCGTCTGCTGACCTGTTTATCCAGCTGGTGAAGCATCCTGTTGAACTGGATGTGGGAGATGAACTTCTCTGCCCTATCCACTTCTTCCCTTCCCTTGTCCGTGATCTCGAAATAAATGCGGTCCACACCTCTGGGAAGGACCGCAACTCCGCCATGCTCGTCGGTGACCTCGACCTTTCGCTTCTTCAACCGTTTGATAAATCCAGCCTTCTCCATCTTTTTTAGGTTGGGGTACAGTTTGCCTGAAGTGACCTTGTCCTTTCCAAGGGTCTTGATGAGAAGCATGAGCAGTTCGTTCCCGTACCTTTCTCTCGATATCAATCTGTTCAGTATCTCAAGTTCCAACCATGATACTTCGGGTAGTTCGGGGTAGTCTCGGGGCATCCGATCATAGTGATGATGCAGATACAGATATTTAATTTCTATTTTACTAACCATTAATTTCAAAGGCAGTAACAATTATTTTTCTTTTCCAAAATATGCAGTCTATAGATATTCAAGATTTTTATCTATGAGAATAAAACATAAATATCTCTTGGAACCTTATGCCAAATTGTTACGAGGTCAAAGGGACCACGAAGGAAAAGGAGATGAAAGAATGCCCCATATCGTTCTATCGGATATCCATAAGAATTATCGGACCGGCAAGGTCGAATACCAAGCTCTGAGAGATGTGAACCTCTCCATAGGCCGGGGGGAATTCGTGGCTGTCGTCGGCCCTTCCGGAAGTGGAAAGACGACAATCCTCAATATGATCACGGGCATCGACAGGCCGACGAAAGGAAAAGTGATCGTCGATGATCGTCCAATACACAACATGAAGGAGGACCAGCTTGCTAAATGGAGAGGGAGACACATCGGTATCGTGTTCCAGTTCTTTCAGTTGTTCCCGACGCTCACTGCGCTTGAGAACGCCATGCTTCCCATGGACTTCGCAGGGATAGGAAGAACGAAGGATAGGAAGTCATTGGCGATGAAGAACCTGGAAATGGTCGGTTTGGGTGATAAACTTGACAATCTTCCGGCGGAGCTCTCGGGCGGGGAGCAGCAGCGGGTAGCTATCGCAAGAGCCCTGGCGAATGATCCGGAGATAATCATCGGTGACGAACCGACGGGGAACCTGGACACAAAGACCGCAGAAAGGATGTTCGACATATTCAAGGAGCTCAACGAACGGGGGAAGACCATCATATTCGTGACTCACAACAGGGAATTGGCGGTGAAAGCAGGCCGGAGGGTCAGGATACTGGATGGCAGGGTGCATGACGGGGTTGATTAGATGGTATCTGCAATTTTCAGAAAATCATTGGCCGATCTGGGGAAGAGGAGATCCCGGACGTTTTTCACAATCCTGACGATCGCCCTTTCGGTCAGCGCGCTGGGACTGTTCTCGGTTATGCCTCTCATGAACGGTGCCATGACCGATGAGATCTCGGATTCCAATCTCTACGATGTCCAGCTTCGGATGAACGATCTCGAACTCACAACTGCCGATGTCAAAGCCCTTGAATCAATTGATAATGTTCGATCCGTCGAGCTGAAATCGGTATATTCGACAAGGATGTACATCGGTGAAAGACGGAACGAAGCCGTGCTTGTTGGTGTCATGGATTTTTACGATCAATCCGTTGATGTTGTAAAGAAGGATTCAGGAAACCACCCCTCTGGAGCAGGGATGCTCACCGATGTCGGAAATGGGCGAACATCCTTGTACGAAGGGCATGAGGGTGACATCGCGAGGATCTATGATTCTACAGGAAAGGTTCGTGATGTGGGAATAACAGGAAAAGGGCACTGCCTCCCGTATTCCGATCTTCCGACATGGGGAACCGCCGTCTTCTATACGTCGGTCGGTTTCGTGAACTCCTTGGCCAATATCACTGGGATCAACCTCATAAGTCTGGACCTGGAGGATCCGTCGGAGAAGAAGGCCAAGGAGACCATAAGGTTCATCGAAGCCTACCTTAAGTCCAATACGGATTTCAAGGCTTTTACGGAGCTGCCAGGGATCAGGACCGAAGGAGATTATCCCGGCAAGGATACCTTCGAGGATATAATGTCGTTCTTCTACGTCCTTGCATTCATGACCATGTTCTGCAGCCTTTTCCTCATCTCCAACACCATGCATACGATAATTATCGAGCAGAGGAAGGAGATAGCCCAGATGAAGGCCGTTGGAGCGACCAAGTACCAGGTGATGAGGTCCTATCTTAGAACCAATATCATCATGGGGTTGACAGGTTCCATTTTGGGTGCAGCCATGGGCATCCTAATAGCATATGTTGTAGGGATCTTTCTCCTGGATTCTTTCTTCGGATTGACACTTGCCTTTGATGTATATCTTCCAGTGGTATTGTTCAGCATCCTCATCGGTCTCACGATAATCATAGTGGCGGGACTTCCCGCTCTGCTAATGAGCCTGAGAACCACCGTAAGGAAGGGGATGGAGGACCGTGGGATGACCAATGGATTCGCAAGGACCATGTTCAATAAACCACTGATGAAGATGTTTTTCATTCCCCGGAATGCAAAGATGAGCGTCAGGAACATATCGAGGAACAAGGGGCGCAGCATCTCCACAACGGTCCAGGTCGCAATCGCTGTCGGGATGTTCATAGGACTTGTGGCAATAGGATATACCTCATCCAACGGAATGGAGAACATCTACGATGATTTCGGATCCGATATAGAGACCCATGGCCAGATAACGGGCGGGAATCCGTTGACAGAGGATGTCCAGGGCCTTATAGATGGCATTGACGGAGTGGAAAGGGTGGCTCCCTTCCTGGCAAGTCAAGGATTCCTGGAAGGTATCGAGTTCAACATATACGGCCACCCTCATGATACGTTCGTGTATCGTCATGAAAGAACTGTCAGTAAGGGCCGGTGGTTCGATCATGATGAGTGCTCGGGTAAATGCGATGTGATCGTTCTCAACCGGTTCCTTGCAAGGGATGCTGGAAAGGAGATCGGAGATAAGATAGATATCGAGCTGGCAACCGGGATACAATCCTTCGAGGTCATCGGATTGGAGGACGGTTTCAGTGATTGGGGAAGGGGAGCTTACGTTCCGTTGGAAACACTTCAGGAGCGGTTGTTGTTAGGTGATATCGTATCCGGATTCGGGATTCTCACCACAACGGGGGACCATGAACAGATCGACATGGTCTCGACCGAGATCGAGGATACCATGCTTTCGAATGGATACATCGTTAACAACTACATCCCCTATCTTGATCTGGAGAGCTCCAAGCAGTTCAACCAGAACATCATCAATGTAATGATCGCTGTTGGCACCATCATCGTTTTCGTGACCCTGATCGGTCTCATGAACGCTCTGACCATGAACGTGATCGAGAGGACGAAGGAGATCGGTATGCTCAGATGTTTGGGATCCTCATCCTGGTCCATCAGGTCCATCTTCGGAGGGGAAGGATTGGTCCTGGCTCTGTCGGGATGGATCATAGGGATACCGTTGGGCTACGCAACAGCGGTGTTTTTGAACTACATGTCATTGAAACTGATGAACGTGGATTCCCCGCTCATCTTCCCGGTTCATGTGGTCCTGATCGCCGGGATCATGACCCTCGTTTTAACGGTTGTTGTTATTCAGCCTCCTCTTTGGAGAGCTACCCAGTTGAGACCTGGTGATGCGCTGAGGTATGAATAGATGGATGAGATGAAAATAAACCGAAATATATTTAGAAAAACACCAATATAATGTTTTTAAGAGTCCGATCCCTCTCCTTTTCTCCATAATAGGGAAACATCAATCCTTACGGTTTGCGACCATCCTGACGAATCCGAGGTATTCCCCCCTATCCGCTAATATCTGTTTGAACTCATCAGCTTCCTCGGGCCGGTTCCTGGAACCGTAGAGCTCCTCGAACTTGTGCCACCTCACCCAGAGATCCCAGCCTCCCGGAAGGAGTTCCGCTACTTTGATCTCCATCTCCGGATATCTCTCCCAGTGATTCCTCCACCAGTCCACGGAGTTCAACCAGTACCATTCCGGCCCTAGATGTTCTGGGATCGGCTTCGGAAGCGGTTTGGGAGATGCAGGGGAGACGATGCCTATCTGACCACCTTTCTTCAGGAGCTTCAGGATGAAGAATTCCAGGCAGTGAACGTCAGTCCCGTAATAATGGAAGCTGTCGAGGCTCACGATCGCATCGAAGAACTCATCCGCGTAGGGAAGGTTCTGTGCCTGGGCATGTATGGGGAAGACCTTGTTCTCCATCCCGGCTTC
Source organism: Thermoplasmatota archaeon (assembly GCA_048569615.1). Lineage (GTDB taxonomy): Archaea > Thermoplasmatota > Penumbrarchaeia > Penumbrarchaeales > Penumbrarchaeaceae > JAYEPK01. The sequence continues at coordinate 7,598 of JBLIRK010000047.1, forward strand.
TCTGATCCGCTCCCAGTTGTCGGAGGTCTCGATCCAAAGATCGGTCGCCCATACCTGGACATCGAACTCCTTTGCAAGAAAGATCGAGCTCATGGCGGTTCCGCAGCCAAGGTCCATCACCCTCATTCCAGGTTTCAGATCCATCCTCTGGGTGAGGGCCTCGGTCATCCACAGAACGTTTGGCCCCATCTCGTTTCTGTGGACCCAGTCCATGTCGTACTTGGCGGACAGCGGAAATTTGTCCACTTCGTACAGCTTTTTCAATTCCGCTTCCCTGGATGTCATAGGTCTCGCATCTCCTTGGGTTATCAAGATTTGGAACCATTATTAATGATTTGATGGGAATTGCCATTGCTATGGTGCCGGAAATAAGAACTTTTTATATTCTTCATAGGATGTATAATCGGAAATTGCAGGGGCTATGAGAATGAAGCGAAAAAGAATTATCATGCTCTGGATAATCATCGGGTTGGTACTTGGGATCATTGGAACGATCCTGATGGAGAACCTGTTCGAGGATGAAGAGGACGAAGAAGAGGATGGAGGAATGGCGATCTTCCAGTTGGAATACGCACCAGTCATCGAGCCTTTGAATTTCGTGAAGGGTGTGGATGGTTTCTATCTTCCGCTGACAACGGGCACAAAATGGATATACGAGGGAGAGACGGAGGAGGGTAGGGAGCATATCGAGGTCGTTGTCCTCAACGAGACAAGAACGGTCATGGGGGTGGAATGCGTCGTTGTCAGGGATACCGTGCAACTTGAAGGCGAGATAATAGAGGACACCTACGACTGGTACGCCCAGGACATCCTCGGAAACGTATGGTACTTCGGAGAGGATTCCAGCGAGATGGAGGATGGAGAAGTCGTGAGCAAGGAAGGATCCTGGGAGGCCGGTGTCGATGGGGCGCTCCCCGGTATCATCATGCTCGCGGAACCGATGAGCGGGCTCACTTACCGGCAGGAGTATTACGAGGGTGAAGCCGAGGACATGGGAACGGTGATCAAAATGGGGGAGTCCGTGGCAACTCCGCACGGGAACTTCGATGATTGCCTCAGGACCTGCGACTGGACACCTCTGGAACCTGACGCAAGGGAATTCAAGTATTACGCGCCAGGTATCGGTCTTGTATTGGAGACCTCATTTGACGGCTCCGAGAGCATCGAGCTTATCGATATCGAGTATCTATAAAAACGGTATGTGAAGGCCACTCATCCACTATCGTCAAGAAAACCCTAATATGTTAACAAAGGCATTAGGTAGAATCCCCGAAGGTGAATGATTGTCCATATGCTTCACGAGGGAATCAGGGTGAGGAGTGTGATAATATGGGAACGAAGGGAAGATCAATTGTAGGATTGGATGTGGAGGAATTGATAAAGGTCCTGAACAAAGCCCTTGCCGACGAATGGCTGGCATATTACCAGTACTGGATCGGCTCAAAGGTCCTTGTGGGCCCGATGAAGGGCGAGGTGATGACCGAGCTGATGGAGCACGCGGCTGATGAACTTAGGCATGCGGACATGCTGGTCCAGAGGATAATACAGCTTGGAGGAAAACCTATTCTTACGCCTGCCGAATGGATGGATCATACCAACTGCGGCTACGACATCCCGTCAGATCCCCATGTAAGGAAGATCATCGCACAGAACATCAAGGGGGAGCAGTGCGCCATCGGTGTCTATGACAAGCTCATGAAGATGACGGAGAAGAAGGACCCCATCACATACCAGATAGCCTTCGAGATCCTCAGGGACGAGGTCGAGCACGAGGAGGACCTTCAGGGCCTCGAGGAGGATATCGAGAACATAAAATGAACAGAAGATATCCCCTAATAGTGACAAATTCGGATCGGGACGGACTTCGAAACAGGGAAAACACGGATCGAGTTATGGAGTTGATGGAATGATCATTGGAATACCCACAATGGGAAAAGGAGGCCCAGGAAGCCTTGTAGGAGAGCATTTCGGAAGAGCACCCTCTTATACACTTATTGATCCCGAGACAATGGAGATGAAGGTGATCGAGAACACGAGCGATCACATGGGAGGGATCGGCCATCCTCCCGAGCTGCTGAGAAAAGCTGGTGTGGATATCCTACTATGCAGAGGCCTAGGGAGAAAGGCAGTTCAGAGGTTCTGCGAATGCGATATACGTGCCTTTATGGGAGCCAATGGCACGGTGGAGGAAACGCTCGAGTCATGGAGGAAGGGAATGCTGCAGGAAGCGACATTGGAAAACTCCTGTGGAATGCATGCTTTCCGATCCCAGCACCAAGGATGCCATCATCACCATGATGAATGACGGAGGAGAAGGTAATTATTAATGATCGGACGATCCGACCCAGCCATACGCTAAAATGAAGTTGGGATCACTCCTCTTCCCATTCAACGGCTTCTTCCACTTTCTCTTCAGATGCTGGAGCGGTTGGTTCCTCCGCAACCGGAACAGGCTCCCTCTTCCTCGTCAGCAGGAATATGGCCAGGGCGATGATTAATGCTGCGCAGAGGGCGGCGATGAGGAGGAGGTAGTTGTCCCTGAGCCATCCGGCAAGCTTGTTGCTCTCGTCATCGTCCGTTCCCGTGGAGCCGTCATCGTCGTCCGCATCGTCATCGGTCGTATCGTCATCTGGTGTTGTATCATCGTCTATGTCATCATCGTCCGGGAGCGCTCCTTCCTCCACGATCTCGATGAAGATATCCCTTGTTTCGAAGAGCTCCTCGTCTCCGGAGGAGACGGTGAATGTTACCTTATGCTCTCCCACCGGGATGGTTGCCATATAGGAGAGAAGGTCGGCGGTGAAGGTCCATATCTCCTCGGGATCGATCACTCTGTGTATGGGGTATTCGGTAAGCTCCACTCCATCCAGATATATTCTGAGATACACATCTTCAGTTAATTCCCCCGTATTGGTGACGTTCAATTTCAATGAAATCTGCTCCCCTTCCTCGAACACCAGTCTGCTTACATCCACTTCTACCTGGATGGACCTGTTCTTCTCCGGGTCTATTGCATCTCCATGCTCGCTGACAGTAACGTTGAAGGAAATGAGCGCGTAGTTTCCTGCTCCATCGGTGATGTTCAGTGTTACGGTGTAGTTACCGGCGGGAAGCCATGTCACATTGAAGGGCCCGTTAAGTGTCCTCCCGACCGGCCCAGTTATGGTCCATGTGTAGTTTGTTATACCGATGTTATCGGTACATCCGGATGCATTGAGGACGAGCTCATCGATGTCATCCATCTCGACATCTTCGAAGGAAGCGGGGATCGGGGCGTCGTTGTCCGTGATGTTGAATCCTTTCCATAAGGTTATGAAGTGAATATCATTGATATCGACCGCCATGATTGAGATGAATAGTTTTTCCGTCACATGCGGGATCTCTATGACCGCATAGTATGTATCGTTGTTGAGATGGTGCATTTCCACATTGGTAATATCCAATTTGTAACTGATTCTGTATCTTAAAGTAACGTCCGCGACACCTATGTTATCGGTAACCTCGACTGTGATGTTCAGCTCGTCCCCGGTGGTCGGTTCAATATCCATTGAAAGGTTGACCTCGGGAAGGAAAATATCCTTCACCTCCATGACCTTCTCCGTTGTGCGGTTCATCAGACCGCTGGTGTCGTTGAGCCATATTATGTAATGGAGGCTCTCCAGGCTGTATCTCGAGACGTTCACGGATGCTTTCCATAGATGGTCCGTATCTTTGATCAATGTCAGGTTCTGATGTTCACCATCGCCGAACCAGTATTCCACCGTGACGTTCCGGACTCCCCAGTTGTCATACGCATCGATGATGAAATGATATGGATTTCCGGTCGTGGCGTTGTCATCGGATAGGTCCTCTTCAACAAATGGTGCGTCATTGTCAATGATGGTCCGATTGAACATGGATGTATAATTGAAATTTCTGGAAGTATCGTAAGCTAAGAAATAGTATTCCCACAGACCCACTGCATTAGTTGGTATGACAATTGTGACTGTGACGTTATTCTTGTTTCCATAGGCCATTGAGACATTTTCAAAGTCATCCTCTCGATACAGATACATAAAGAACATGTCGACCGCTATGTTGTCATAGATCTGGATTCGAAATGTGAACTCTTCGCCTGTCGTTGCGTTCTCGTCCGAAAGGTCATCGGAGAATATGGGGGCATCATTATCGGTTACGCTCACACCGATCGGCAGGGTGCTGTTCCAGTTGTCGGATGTGTCGTTTGCATGGAATATGTAGCCCACATCGGTGAGGTTGTGGGCAACGCTGTAGTTGCACTCCCAGATGCCGTCTCCGGCATCCGTCATGGAAACATTTGCATGCCCGTCACCAACCTGCCAGTACTCCACCCATACGGTATCGACTGAGATATTGTCGGTGACATTCACCCTGAACTGGAGCGGCTCCCCCGTGGTGGCATCTCCCTCCGTCAGGTCCTCGACGAACACCGGAAGGTCATTGTCAAGGATATCCAGGACCGTTGGGGTTGTCATGTTCCAATTATCCGATGTATCGTTGGCCATGAACACCAGTGACACGTTGGTCAGAAGGTCGGGGACCAGTATGGTATAGGTCCAGATATCTCCGTCCGTATTGGTCATCTCCCTCATTTCGGGGGAGCCCGACCCGAAATTGTACTGGAGGGTTACGTTGTTCACGCCGATGTTGTCGGTCACGTTGACAAAGAGGAACAGCGGATCCCCGGTCGTGGCTTCAGTAGGCATGTCCTGCGGAACGATGACAGGGAGGTCGTTGTCGATCATGGAGAGTGACTTCTCGGTCGTCTGGTTCCACATCCCCGTCGTATCGTTGGCCCGGAAGATGTAATGCACATCCTCAAGGGTGTGGGGGGCGCTGATGTTCAGATACCATTCGGTTCCGTTCATGGACATGCTTGCATTGGTATGCGAACCCGATCCGACCCAGTATTCGATCCATGCTCCGTAAACCTCCCTGTTGTCGATGACCACCACAGTGAAATTCAAGGGGTCCCCTGTGGTTGCGCTTGATGGCGTCCTGTCCGCTCCGAAGATCGGTATCTCAACGTCCTGCAGTATAACGTCCGCATAAACCGTATTGTAGTTGATCGTGGTGACGGGAGGATCGGTGGAGGTTGCCGAAAGCAGTTTCTTCCCTGCCGAATAGTTGCTGTAATATTCCACCGAGAAGTGAGTAATGGAACCGTAGACCGCCATGGAGCCGTCGTACACCCCAACGAAGTAGTTCTTCTGGTAGTAATCGGAGATTGAAGCGCTGAAATCAGTGATGTCCATGGCCATCAGGTTGCTTGGGAACGGGAAGCTGCCGCTCCTCTGTAGGTAGTTGTCGAACCTCTTGGTCTGGGTCGGGCTGGATGGCGTTCCGACACCTAATGTGATCTGGCAGTCGTCCCTGGCCGAATGGGAGATGTTGAAGAGCGCCAGTAACTCGGGTTCGTAACCGATCCTGTCGGTCATCAGAAATACGACCCGCACCTGCTCCATCATGCACTTGTAGGAGATCCAGTACATGCCGTCAGAATCACTGTCCCCCGTCCAGCCGGTACCCCATGAATTGGCGATCTTGAATGCCCCGTACCTCGTCTGACCATCCTCGGAATAAGGGCCGAAATTATCATCATAACCGACGATGGTGTTTGCGTGGTTGGTATTGGTCCCGCATTCTGTAGCGTTGGTCCAGAGGTCGCCCATGGAATGGGCGGTCAGGTCGCTGTACTCGTAGGCGTTGATGGATATGGTGGCAAGGTTGTCCCCGTCCACCCAGGTTTTCAAGCTTGTTATGGTCTGGTTGGTGGTTACCCACATGTAGTATGTGGTGTCCTGTGTCCGGTAAAGCGGAGCCTGCCTCCAAGCAGCTTCCGATGGCCATGTGGTGGCATCATTATCTTTGTAGGGCATCTTCTCCCATGTACATATCCCCGTCCTCTTGCATACGTCTATGTTGTCGCTGTAGTAGCTTCCTCCGAGCCTGTCCCCGTCGTTCACCTGATGATAGAGGAATTCCGGGCTCATTATCCTGTTCTGGTAGCTGACAGCCGGTGCTCCCGGCCATGTCCCTCCGTATGTGCAGAGGGACAGGTTCCAGTCGTGCTCCTTCGCCTCCTGGAACGTCTTCGTATAGTAGCCGATGGACCAGCTGACGCATGATCCCTCGCTCCCCTGATTCCCCATGGGCGGGAAGTAGATGCTGGTGCTCAGGTCCTTGGATGCGTTAATGGCCATCGGCAGGGCCGTGGAAATGGAGTTAACCTTCTGCATGCCATAGGCGGCACTGGCCCAGCCCTCTTCCGTAGGCGGGGATAGTCCGGTCCCGTGACCATCGATCGTCTCGGTGGGAGCTCCGGGTTCTGCGGATACGCCTTCGGCCTCCTTCAGGTCTTCCAGGTCCCGGCTCGTGATGTCTCTGACGTACAGCAGCAGGTTCCCATTCTCAACGGGTCGGACCATTTCCGGCTCCTCCCGCGTTTCTTCTCCGAATATCGGCTCTCTGATTTTCCCCTCCGCTAAGGCAGCAATTCCCATGCTTGAAAGGATCAACATGGACAGAACGACAATTGAAACGGGTCCTCTCATTTCGCTCCCCCTTACTAGAGTTATAGACAAAATGCAGACTCATTGCATATCAATCTTCCCAGGGGATTCCCGGAAGATGTGAATAATGGAGGACCCGAGGATTCTGATCTATAACATGGAATCAATGTCTTGATCGACCGTTGAATTGGGACCGAGCTTGTATTTCTCCACTAGCACGTTCAGGACGCTGGGTGACACGAACGCCGGAAGTGTGGGCCCGAGGTGAATGTTCTTCACACCGAGGTGAAGGAGAGCAAGCAGGACGAGGACGGCCTTCTGCTCGTACCATGCTATGTTGTAAACAACCGGCAGATCGTTGACATCGACGCCCAGATGCTCGGCGAGTTTCATGGCAAATACGGCGAGCGAGTAGGAATCGTTGCACTGGCCCGCATCGATCACCCGTGGGATCCCGTCTATGTCGTCCCTGATTTCCTTGTTGTATCGGTACTTTGCGCAGCCGGCGGTGAGAATGACAGTATCCTTCGGAAGGGCCTTTGCGAATTCGGTGTAGTACTCCCTGGTCTTGTGCCTGCCGTCGCATCCGGCCATGACCACGAACTTCCCGATCTTTCCTGCCTGGACGGCTTCAAGGACCTTGTCCTTTAGCTCCCACAGCGTCCTGTGGTTGAAGCCGCCTATGAGCTCCCCCTGCTCCAGTTCCCTCGGTGGAGGGCATCTTTTCGCATGTTCAATTATGGCCGAGAAATCCTTTGCCTTTCCGGGCGCTCTGTCCGGGATATGGGCCACACCCTCGAAACCGACGACACCTGTGGTGTACACTCTGTCCTTGTAGCTCTCCAGCGGGGGTACAAGACAGTTGGTGGTAAGCAGCACGGGGCCGTTGAAGGTGTCGAAATCCTTGATCTGGTACCACCAGGAGGACCCGTAATTGCCCGCCAGATTCTCGTACTTCTCGAAGAAGGGATAGTAATTCGCCGGCAGCATCTCTCCATGAGTATACACATCCACACCTGAGCCCTTGGTCTGCTCCAGCAGCTCCTCCAGGTCCTTCAGGTCATGGCCGGAGATGAGGATGCCGGGATTGGACCTCACGCCCAATCTTACCTTGTGGGGATTTGGAATACCGTATTTCGATGTATTTGCCTCGTCAAGCAGCGCCATGGTCTTCACTCCCGTGGCTCCGCATTCGTCCACCAGCTTCAGGAGCTCTTCCGTGGTGATATTAGGATCTCCGTATGCGAGCAGGCCCCTGTTCATGAAATTAAAAATCCCTTCGTCGGATGCTCCAAGCATGTATGCGTGGTGGAGGTAAGCCGATATGCCCTTGATGCCGTATAGGATAATGGTCGAGAGCGACCTTAAATCATCGTCCTCGATGGATAGGTGGCCAACGGTCTGGGCTTTTTTCAATGCCTCCTCTTCGTTGGAAAATTCCCATACCGCATGGTCAGGCAGCCCTTCAGCTCCTATCCCGAGTTCTTTCCTCAGGCGGTCCCTTGTCTCCAATGTGTGCCCTATGAACTCCAGCATCTTGCCCTGGTCGAAATTGGTGTTGGTGATGGTGGAGAAAAGGTACTCCATCAGGACCTCATCCGCTTCCTTGTCGCTCTTCCCCTCATTTCTCAGTTTCACCTGGAAGAAGGACAGACCCTTCAGTGAAAAAATAAGAAGGTCCTGGAGGTTCGCCACTTCGTTCGTTTTCCCGCACACACCTCTCTGGGTGCATCCATGGTTTTTCAGGGTTTCCTGGCACTGGTTGCAGAACATAATCCCACTCCTTGGTATATTTTTGATACCATGGACTCTATGCAAAGGAAGGATATATAGCTGTTAGTTTCCCGGATGATACTTCCTTTCGGTGTGGAAACTATATCATTTCTGCATCCACGGCAGCCTTTCGAGATCGACATTTCCTCCGGAGAGTATGATCCCGACCTTTTTACCCTTGATATCCACCTTGTTCTCCATCAAAGCCCCCAGAGGTACTGCGGCGGAGGGCTCCACTATCAGCTTCATCCTCTCCCAGATGGTCCTCATGGCTGATATGATGCCTTCTTCGGAAACGGTTACGATATCGTCAACATTATTGATGATTATTTTAAATGTGAGCTCGCCCAGTGAGGTCCGGAGGCCGTCGGCGATGGTGACCGGATCGTTCGAGGGCACAATTCTTCCCAGCTTGAACGAGCGGTATGCATCATCCGCGTTCTTCGGTTCGGCGGCTATTACCAGGCATTCCTTTTGTACGGACTTCGTCGCAAGGGCGGTACCGCTGAGCAGTCCTCCCCCGCCCACCGGGGTCATGATGATTTCCAGACCTGGGACCTCGTCGTGGAACTCCAGGGCTGCCGTTGCCTGCCCGGAGATGATCCATGGATCGTTGTAGGGGTGTATGAAATGCGCCCCGGTCTCCTTTACGACCTTCTTCAAGGCGGTCTCCCTGGATTGGAGAGTGGGCCTGCAGAATGTTATCTCGGCACCGTATCCCTCGACCGCTTCCACCTTTATCCTGGGGGAGTTCTCAGGCATCACTATGAAGGCGGGAATACCTCTGTTCCTTGCTGCAAGGGCCAGGGCCTGGGCGTGGTTGCCGGAGGAGTGGGTCGCCACTCCGCATTCGGCTTCCTTTTCCGTCAGCGAGAGCACCGCATTGGTCGCTCCCCTGAACTTGAAGGCACCCACTTTCTGAAAATTCTCGCATTTGAAGAAGAGCTTCGCTCCCGTAATTTCGTTGATGGACCTGCTGGTCATCACGGGAGTGCGGTTCACAAGATCCTCTATCCGGTAGGCTGCTACCTGAATATCCTTGAGCGTGGGCATCCAAACAACCTGCGTGCCGTCCAATTCGCTTCCCCCTAACAGCTTTCAACCAACCGTGAAGATAGAAATATGGTTTCCGGGAGCTCCCGGGGGCATACCTCTACCTTGTGAATATGTTGTATCCTATATCTATGAGCCTGTTCAATATCCCTGCGTCCCTGAAGTTGACATAGACCGCATCGTGGGGGCAGAGTTCGTGGCAGCAGTAGCACCTTATGCATTTGGAATAGGCGATCCTTGCCTTTTTATTCTTGATCTCTATGGCTTCGCCTGCGCAGTTCTGCCTGCAGACGCCGCATCCCACGCACTTCTTGTGGGATATCTTGGGCTTGCTCGCCGTGAGATTTATGAGGGTCCTTCTTATCGGTTTGGGGACAAGCAGGTTTCCGATACCTCCGGAAGAGGGCTTGAACTTCTCCTTTAACCTGAAGTCCTTCCCGCTGCCGGATATTTTCAATTCCTCATCATTGGAGATCCTCTTCTGCTCGAAGGCTACCTTGAAGATGCTGGTTCCGTCGGGATCCAGTCCTACCATCCTGCATACGTGGAGGTCGATGGCAAAATGGTCGGTTCCCGAGAGTATTGTCCCGATATTCCTCGGGCGCCCCTGGGCAGGACCCTTTCCATCCATTCCGATTATCCCGTCGACAAGGAAAAGATCGGTTCCAGCCATGTCGTCAAGGTCGAGCAGGACCCTGGTGAAGTCGAGGGAGTCTGGGAACCTGGTATGGTACTTGACCTTCTCCGTGCCGGGAACTATGCCGAACATTACCTTGGAGGCGCAGGTGAGCCCGCAGAGCATGTGCGTCTTGATCTTGGGGAGCGCGATGATCAGATCTGCATCGTCGAGATAATCGCCACCCTTTGTTATGCTGAAGGTCACCAGCGGTATCGACAGATACGCCAGGCATACGTTGCACATACCGCCGCCGGCGCTAATGCCCAGCCCGGTAAAATTCTCGTCTTCCAGTTCGGAAAAAACAACG
>JBLIRK010000048.1:0-17622 GCA_048569615.1 Thermoplasmatota archaeon
TATGCAACCTGTACCCAGAAGACTTGGACCTGGTCCCAAAAACCATGGAAAGCTTTGAATTCTTGTACTGGAAGGGACAACCAACAACAAATAAAATGAGATGAAGGTGGTACTGAGAAAGGAGAAAGAGGATGAGGAGGAAGAGTTCGACCATATCAAGTGCCGATGCGGCGCCTTGGTACCTATTCCTACCGAGAAAAGACCTTATCGTTTCGAATGCGATGACTGCGGCAGGACCGGCACCTTGAAATAGCCTCAACCCTGCCTTGAGTACCAGTGAAGAAGGAGCTCCATGGGGGTCGTTGACAGTATCAGGAATACCTCCATGTCCTCCCCTATATCCTGAACGATATTCACACCCCAGATTATCCTGGCGTTCTTTCGGACCCTCTTTCTAAGAACTTCCGATGCCAGAAGCGAATCCTCAAGGGACAGCTCCTGGGAGCCGACGACGTTGACAAGCGCCTTCCTTACAGTGGACAGGTCCAGGTCGCAGAGCTGATTTGTTAGGGCGTCCTTTACCGATGTGGCGGCAGGATCACCACCCGGTCTTGCGGCTCCCCAGGTCATCACCAGTACGGAGCCGCCCTTGGAAGTTATCAGAAGATCGGCCTGATCCAGATTGATGACTCCAGAACGGAAGTTCATCTCCACCAGGTGTCTTATCATGTGTGCAATATTGATGAAATTCCCCGACCTGACCACCCTTGGTGAGATTCCCACGACACCGTGGAATTTCATTGACAGGTCCAGGAACTCCCTGTTGAGCACTTCGACCTCCTTTACATCCCTGAAGGGTGCCTTTCTGGTGATGAAGCATATGGAGAACGCATCCTTGCTGATCACCCTGGAGGAGAAATAGGATGCCATCAGAAGCTTGTCAGAGGAGGAGCATTCCACAATTGAGAGAACAAGGTCCCCGGTTTCCACTTGATCTTCAAGGTTTTCAACGATATCAGCATCCTCCGGTTTGAGGAGATGAGGGGAGATCTGGTTCTTCGAAGGATTCCTTACACCTGATAGGGAGCTGTATATCGCCCTGTCCTCATCTAGAAGCTCCTTCTCCCCGAAGGGTATCTCGTCCCACACGGGCTCCTCCGGCCCGATGGACCTGAAGGAATCCATTTCCGTTGTCCTGTAACGCATCGGATAGGGAGTGCCTTCGAGTATGGGGATGAGATGCTCGATGGTCCTGTCGGAGAAATGGTCGAAGGACAGAAGGAAGACCCGTTTCATTGATACACCTACATCCACATGTCCAGGGTGGAATTTACCCTTCCCTCGTCAGTCGCTTCGTCCTTTTTATCTTTGTCTTGCGGTTCATCTTTGGGTTCCGCTTCGTCGCTTCCCTTTCCCGAGAATGAATCGAAAAGGGAGGTCTGCTGCACCCCTGTCAGCAGTTCCTTCTCGGAAACCCCCAGGACCTCCGTGACCCTGGAGAAGGTGGATGCAAGCCTCTCCGCATAATAGTCGAGGTCCGGGCGAAATCCGAATTCCCCGGTTTCGAGAAAGGGCTCCACTCTCTGGGGCTTGGCCCTGGCGTCCACCACTATCCAGGAGACCTTCATTCCTGGCACCATCTCCATACCGTGCTTCCTGGCTTTTCTCAGTGCCTGGACATTGGCCATGGAATCGGGATTTTTGTACTTCTTCACGATCTTGTCCTCCTCCACCTCCTGGACGGACCTCGATATGACCAGTTTCTCTATGGGTGCGTTTCCTTCCTTGACCTCCTTAATCGTATCCTTGGCAAGCTCGAGGGCCCCTTCCTTGTCTCCGTCAAGGAGCTTCTCGAAAATGATCTCAAGGGTCTCGCTCTGGAGATCGAAGGAATCGGTCCTCCTCATCTCGTAACCCCTTACGACCATGTCCTCCTCCGGCCATATGACCTTTCCCACGTACCTCTTCTTCTTCCCATGGGTGAAGAAGGAGCTGAACACCTTCTCGAACTCGAGGAACTGGGCTCCCCTGGAGAACCTTTGGGAAAGCTCTCGGCCGAAGTCCAGGGTTCCATCCAGATCGTCCGCCGGAGATTTGACGAAGATGGAATCCGTATCCGAGTAGATCACATCCATGCCCTCGGAGACCAATACATCGATGATGCTCTTGATGCTCTCCCTTGCGTAGGCGGTGATGGAGGAGCCGATGGACCTGTCCGTGAACCTGTAGAAGTATGATGCGAAGACGCCGTAGAAGCTGTTCATGAGAACCTTGATGGCCTCCTGGAGGCCGTCGTAGTGCTCCCTTTCGGAATCCTCCACAGCGTTTTTCCTTCTCCCTTTCGCCTCGCTCCTTTCCTCCATCAGGTCCTTAAGTATCCGGGGAACGAGCCCTTCCCTCTCTTCCGGGCGAATATAGTTCACCCCGGGTTCGGGTGAGCTCAGTGTACCCTCCTCCCTGGAGGTGACCGTCGTGAAGCAGATATTGTTCTGGATCATGAGGGAGGGATACATGGATCTGAAATCGAGGACCACCACCCAGTGGTACAGACCCGGCTCAATGGAATGAACGTAGGCTCCCTCGATCTTCGAGGTCTTGGTCTCGTGCCGTGTCAGAGGAATGCCTATGTCCCTCCTGTCGGCCTCTCTTATCATGATGGAATCAATGAGATTGGAGGTGGTCCCGCCCAGAACATCATAGAGCGGGAGCTTGGCCACGAACGCAAGATCGATGCCCTTTCCAAGGGCCATGGTGCGGTCCAATATGCGAAGAGCCAGCTCCGCGTCCCTCTTGCAGTAGGTTATTACGTCATCCCTCCGGGTGCGCCATTCCTCCTCTATGTTCGCCGTATCTATGTCATCCTTGCCTTCCCCGAGGAGGAGGTTGGAAACGGATTCCAGCGTCTCCTTCTTGGGTCGGAAGGTCCTCTTTGCCTGCCACCAGGCATCGACGACTATCCTTCCCTTGGCCCTCCAGGACCTGAAACCGGCGCTGTCTATCAAGGAGCCGTCCCGGCCCAGGGATAATCCCTCGAGGCTCAGGAGCTGCCCCCTCCGCAATATCTGGGGAATGTCGTAACCGTCGATGTTGTATCCTGTCAAAATGTCCGGGTCGTGGTCCCTCACCGCTTTTTCCAGTCCCTCTATGATGAAATCCTCCCTCTCCTTGGGATCGTCCATGTCCTCCCCGGGGACGACGCTCCAGGATTCAATCCCTTCCGTTCCCTCGAGGGGAAGCCATCCGAGGGAGAGTCCGATCATGTACAGCTCCCCCGACCTTATCGAGTTCTCTATGTCGAAGGATAGGACCTTCAGCTTCACTTTGAAGGGAGAGGTGGTCCGGACCTCCGAGGCTTCCATCACTTCCTGCGTGGTGTAGCCTTTTTCAGGTGAAGGCTCACCTTCCACCTCGATGTAAACACCAAGGTCTCTATCATAGTAGTATCTGAATATAAAGGGTATATCGGCTGCGAGTATCGTGTATCCCCTGTCCTGGAATTTCTTCCTGTAGTTTGGAACCTCGAAAGGGTAAACGATAGTAACTTTCAGACAGTCCCTGTCCTCTCCGTTGAACCAGAGGGTCCTGTGCTCGGAAGATCTTACCATCGGGTCCTTTGAAAGGTACTCCTCGACCTCGTCCCGGGGCTCAACTATGTAAAAATAGGGCTGGAAGCCGTTGACCAGGACCGTGATGGAGATGCCTTCCTCCGTTCTGCCGAACAGCTCGATGGTGACCCCATCATCATTTTTCCTATAATGGCCGCTTATGACCAGTATCCTTCTTTGCAAATCGATGCACCTTTCTCCTAGGCATTTGAGTGTATCTTCACCACATCACCGTCCTTGAGGGGGTGGTCCGATCCTATGGTGCGGTGGGTCCTGCAGTCGATGGCCTTGATGAAGTGCTCCCCGAGATCGGTGTGGACCTTGAACGCAAGGTCCCTGGCGGTGGATCCGTTCTTGATCAGGTGGGCGTCGGGGAGCACGTTCCTGTCCTTGTCGGTGAAATGATGCTCGTCCTCCACAGGGTAGACGACGATCAGGTCAAGCAGTTCCGAAGCCGCCGTTTCCAGGACTCTTTGGACGTTCGTGGAGCCGAACCTCAGAAGGACCTCCCTAATCCTTTCCAGCCCCTTTTTCTGCGCTTCATTGAGCTTCGAGGGATCCTTTATCTCGAAATCCGGGGAGCCCGGTATGTAATCGATCAATCCCGCCTTTGAGGCCTTTTTCAGGGCCATCTCCGCTTCGGAGCATGTCGGTATCACCTTGTAGTTGGATGCTTTCCCGACAAAGGCCTCGATCTGCTCGTCGGTGGCCCTGTCCGCCTTGTTGGCGGCGATCATCATCGGTTTGGACGTGCTCCTGAGCTCTCTGGAAAGGTCCATTATATCCTCGTCGCTCCATCTTGTCGGATGGCTCTCGAGTCCCAGCCTGTGTATGGATTCCGCTATGTGGTGTGTCGAAATGCCCAGCCCGCTCAGTTTTTCCGAGAGCAGCCTTTCCACAGGCGTATGGGAGGATTCGGACATCCTGCTTATCTTCGTCCAATCCCTGAGTATGATGCCCTTGAACCAGAAGTCTATCTCGGTCTCGAGGAAGACCAGGTCATCCGCGGGATCATGAGAGCCCTTGTCCACGGGATTTCCCTCGCTGTCGGTGGAGCCGGAAACGTCCACGATATGAACCAAAGCATGGGCCTGTCTGAGGTCGTCGAGGAACTGGTTGCCCAGTCCCTTTCCGTTGTGTGCGTCCGGGACGAGGCCCGCGACATCCAGAAGCTCTATCGGCACGAATCTGGTCTTGTCGAGGACTATGGAATTCTTGGGTCTGCTCACGACACCGAGGTCAGCACCGGGATCATGTTTTCTGACGTATCCCATGCCGCGGTTGGCCTTGATCGTCGTGAACGGGTAGTTCGCTATCTCGACACCGGCAAGGGTCGCGGCTTCGAAGAAGGTTGACTTGCCCACGTTGGGTTTGCCTACTATGCCTAGCTCCAGATTTGTGCCCCCTCCCTGCGGGGCTTCATTATCTACCGGGCTGACTAAATAATTTCTCCCGAGCCTATGACCCTGAAGGTCTTCGAATCGAGGAAAGCCAGTCCGAACCTGTCCCCAGGCATATGCCACATTCTGCCCTCGAGGACCGCGTCCGCCTCAAGGGCAGGAATATCCGCGTCCTTGCGGGATCTGACGTTCTCCAGCCGGACTGGAGAGAACTGGAGTGTATTTGATAGGTGGAACCTGTCTCCGCCCGATATATCATCCTTCCAAAGCTTGGAGATCCTGAATCTCATCCTGGCCTTCTCCATGGTCTCGATACGGGAGGACGCGGGGGAGAGAGAGCATCCTCTCGGCAGGTCCTCGGGTTCTATGTTCTTGAGGGCAAGACCGACCCTGGAACCGGCCGATGCCCGCTCATGGTCCTTGTCATGGAGCTGGATCGATCTGACAACCGTTCTGTTTCCTCCCGGTTTCGTGAAGAGCTCCTGATGTTTCTCGACGATCCCCGAGGTGACGAAACCCAGAACAACACAGCCCACCCCCTTCACATTGAAGGCTTGATCGACGACCACGTTCGTATTTCCGGAATTATCGACGATGGGCAGTTCGAAAAGCTCTTCCCTGAGCGCAGCGGGCTCGGGATCGAAGGGAGTATAGGTCTCCACCACAGTTCCTTTTACAATGTTCTTTAGAAGTGACGTATCGACGAGCTCCCCCACATGGATCCTGCCCTTTTTCATTCCAAGCAGGTCAAGTGCTATGATCGTCTCACCGAGCTCCCTGTCGATCTTCCGCACATTCAAAAATACGCTTCCGGACAGGTACATCGGAAAAAGCAGCGACCATATCTTTTCAGGATATTTCGAAGGATAGACAGTCGTTATTATCCTCTCGCCCCTCTTGAGGGCCCCTATTCCGATCGACGTCGAGGAGGTCTCCTTGCCGACGTTCCTTGTCCAGTCTGCCGGTCCGAAGAGGGCGGCTGTCGTGTGCTCCATGGCCGGGTGTATCAACGGCTTGTTGATAAACCTTCCCGGCGGATTCGCGGAGAAAGCTTAATCATTGACCGTGCTCAATGGGTAGTAAAGGTGGGCAGAATTGAGGGTTTCGAGGTTGGCCGCAGTGATATTTCTGCTGATATCCCTTTTCTCATTGATTTTTTCCCTTATATCTGGACAGGCGGATATCTATCTGTTTTTGATAATACCAGTGATACACATAGAAGGTTTTTCCGGGATCATCTTCATTATCACATTATTTTTAGGGCTCTTCCTATTATTCTACTCGATGATGGCAAATAATAAAAGGGATAGGGTCCCTGAGAATTATAGGGATAAGAAAGCCTTTTCGGGGGCCGATATCGGAGGTGTTGTCTTCATCGGCCCGATCCCCATAATCTTCGCCGGCAAGGGATTTAGAAAGAGGATGCCAGGATGGTCGATCTTGCTGCTGATCGGCATGTTTTTGTTCGTATTACTTGCCATATTGTCGTTAGTGCTTTCACTGTTTTTCAAACCCTAAAAAGTATCCGTTTTTTCAATAGGTCCAGGTTTGTATAGGGAACTTAGAATATCCTTAAATACATGGGAAATGCAAATAGAAAATGTTTATATCCCTATTTCGGACCATGTCGGCTTGTTCATATTGGAGTCCTACACCTGTTCGACCATACCTTAGAAGGAGGAAGGAAATGAAGAAACCCCTTGTCCTGGGGATACTCTTGCTTCTGGCAATTGTATCATTAGCAAATGTACTAGGCGATGAAAAGACCATCAACACCAAGGAGTTCTCTTTCGGAGAATTGGGAAATCCTATAAATCTGACGGAGAAAGAGCTGGTTATCGATGGTACTTTGATGAACGATACGGCGAACCTGTTCATATACAACAATGCCACATACGATCTCCTGAGCTTCGATGTAACTGCCGGTCCGTCACCGACCGGTGATTATCCGTCCGAAGTTACGATCGACATCGGGAACAACGGAAGGCCCGAGTACAGGTTCTCGGGGTACGGCGTGGGTCTTTGGGGGAACCAGGTCAATTTCATGGACCAAGGCAAGAACTCGCTGAAGGCAGCCGATATATTCCCTTCGCGGGAAGGAAACACCTACTATGTCAAACTGCCCTCCAAGGCCGTCGCAACATCAGCGACCGTAGACCTTACGCATCTTGACGTTACCGTCAACGGGAACGTGATGATCCCGAACAACGGGAACAATTTCGCATCCAGTTATTGGTATCATTACAATGATTACGGTTATTCCTACTATTATCCTGGTACGACATACAGCACCACATACGGCTCTCCAAACCTTTACACCATGCAGACGAGCGGATATACCTACGTATACGGGTATCCGATGGCGAACGCATACCTCAAATGGAACGTCAATGATCCCTCTCTGACGGTTCCGGCTGGAGCCAATGTCATGCAGTATCAGCTTAACTGGCCGATCTATCTTTACAGGTATTCGGGAACATGGCCCGGGGTTTCCGGGACATACCACATGGGTCAGAGGACATACGGTGCATTTGCTGTCACATCCTCATGGCCTTCCACCACAACGTCTGTAAGTACGGCGAACCAGTACGGAGGATTATCAGCCGAATATAATGATTTTAAAAACATCAATCCGACCTGGAGGAGCACTCCGGCATCCACATATTCCGTGGGTGAGTACCATGGAACGACCAGCGGTTACTTCTACAACAGCAATGTTGTCTACGACCTCAAAGGTCTCCTGCAGGAATGGAATTCCGGAAGCCTGAAAAACAACGGTATAATGGTCGCGATGTACAGGACACCTTACTGCACCATGCCTCATTATTCGGGCTACACATATACGAACAACAATGCGAACCGAATGCTGTATTATTACAGGGGATACATGTATCATCCCGCCGCGTCCACATCCTACAACGCCTACAAACCGAAGCTCATCTACAGCTATAAGCTGGATTCCATCAATCCATGGGTCGACATAGGAAGCGACGGGGTCAAGGATTGGGGGTACCAGGGTGAGTATGTTGGCTCGACGGTTCTGGATAGTTGGGAAGGACTCCTGAATCAATACCTCAGAACCCATTTCCCGGACGAGGTGGATGATTACGGGAACGAATGGACGTACGTTCCAATAAAAGTGGGTGCTGATTCGGCGGGTAAGATAACGGCCTCGAATTTCAGGGTGACCTATAACTACACCGCCAGCGTCTATTTCAATCCCTATACCGGCACGGCAACCAAGGAATTGAATTCCCTGGTCCCATCGACCGAGGAGGGGGCCAAGCTCATCAAGATAATGGTAAAGTCCAATACACAAGGAAAGATAACATTGGATAACCTCAAGATGAAGGGAGAGAAGCCCAATTACAGACCCACGGCAGATCATATTCCGGATATTGAGATCGATGAGGGAACCGTTAACAGCAGGCTGATACCAATATCTGATTATTTCCACGATATAGATCAGGACCCCGCAACACTGGATTTCAGGTTCCTGAAGAATGACGGTTCCGGTCATGCGGACCTGTATTTCACACCGGTGAATCCCTCCGACGGCAAGAGGTATATCGGGATCGATACGACCAAGGACAGGGATTGGAGCGGAGAGATAAAGATCCAGATCTCCGCAATGGACCGGTTCGGCAAGGATGTCCAGTCGAACGATTTCAAGATCACCATCCTTCCCGTCAACGACCTGCCCTACGTGACGGCAGAAATGCCGAACATAATAACTACGGAAGGGATCAACTCCATTCTGCTGGAATACAACGCACCAGCAGGAAGAGATGTTGCCAATGGCAAAGAGTTCATCACTGTCCATAAGGGCGGGGCACCCTATTTCTACGATATCGAGAACGATCATCTGTATTTCGACTTCGAGCTCCTGGACGCACGAATGGCACCTGTCGACCTGGCATGGTCGGACGATGACGGATTCAAGATATACAGAACCAATGACAACCAAGCCTACCTGACGGTCCTTCCTCCGGAGTACACTGAGGACCCGGATAATTGGATCCTTCTATTTGGTTCGGACCCGGATTTCACAACCAGCGAAGGACCCTTGTACGTGAATGTCTTTGCATCCGATATCAGGACCGATGTGCGAGGTGAATGCAAAACCACTTTCAGAATATATGTGAATTCTATCAATGACGCCCCGGTGATATCCATCATTCCGGACATCATCCTGAACGAGGACGAGAAATACATCTCTCCCACGGCATTTGTCTCCGAATATGTAAGGGATGTTGATAATTCCTTGAATGATCTTACGGTGCGCTTCCATTCCCAGGACCCCTCTGTTTCCCTTTACATCGATGCCGTCGGCCGTCTGCATATCGATCTCGACCTGGACTTCAACGGGGTAGTCCTTATCACAATGGAGGTCTTCGACGGTGGAAATACGGTCGTAGGCAGTTTCTACGTCAGGGTACGATCCGTCAACGATCCGCCTCTTGTGATCGTAAAGAACCTCTACGAAGGGCAGCGGATAACGGAACTGTACCGCATCAAAGGAACAGCCAATGATATCGAGAAGAACCTGCAGTACGTCCAGGTCGCGGTAACCGAGAAGGGAAGCACATTATACCTTGACGACTGGGTGGTCGCCGAGGGGGCATACGTATGGCAGTATCTTCTGGATATCAGGGAGTTCGAGGATGGGGACTATACGGTCTATGTCCGCGGGTTTGACGGAAGGGACTATTCCGAGGTCCAAACCTTCGGGATCAAAGTGGAAACCCCGAAACCATCCGAACCCTCGGATCCGCCCGTCGTTACCATAACAACCCCCATGGACGGGGTTTTGAAGGACACGGTAATAGTGGAAGGTACTGTGGATGATGATTCGGGGACGATATCCTTTATCGAATATCGTGTGGACGGGAGCACCTGGCGCAAAGCCAGCATGACATCGGGAACGGTGTGGAGGATAGTGATCGATACCAATACGCTGGCCAACGGCGACCATAATCTCTCGGTCCGTGCATACGACGGGAAGGTCTATTCCGAATTGGTCTTCAAGAAGTTCGATGTATACAATGAGGATTCTGATAAGGATGGCATTCCTAACGAAGTGGAGATTGCATTGTTGATGGACCCGTTCAACAAGCTTGACGGTACCATGGACTTCGACGGCGACGGTTTCTCCAATTACAATGAGCTGATGGGCAAGGAGAAAACTGATCCCTTCGATGCCAACGACCATCCCGAAAGCAAGGATGATCAGGAGCCCCTGATAGACACCTGGGCTTTGGTGTTGATAATAGCGTCCATAATCTCCGCTGTAATCATAATGGGTCTGTTCTTCATGAATGTAAGAATGGAGCACAATATGCAGAGCTGGAAGGAGGACCTGAACAGAAGGCGCGTCCACCGCAGATCCAAGACCCTCCTTCAGAGGATAGTCGAGATAGCCCCGACCTTCATCGGGGGCGGATATGCCGAGCAAGGTCCCGCCCTTCCGGGTGCATCACCAAAAACCGAAACGTTTGAGGCCCTACCTCCGATGAGGGAACATTGAAGACATCATCGAAATCCTTCGATCTGCGAGGCGAGCCCCTGTCCATTCTGACAGGGGCTTTTTTTTTAGTTTAATGTGAACCCGATGGGTATAGTTAAATCGAAATTTCGTCAAATATACATGAAATTACAGAAATCTTCATTGTCTAATTTGATTCACATACAAAAATAAAATCCGAGTATGGATATATGTGATGTGGAGATTGACATACTTTCATGAAAGCCTTTTAAAAATATAGTGTTTTTTTTCATAATCAATTAATTAAGTTCAATATTGTCATAAAACAATAAGGAGAGGACTTGTGAGAATTATATGATTTGAAGGGAATTTTAACGGGATATTCTTCTGGTTAAAATCGCATTAGAAAATCACTTGTTGTTAATCTCACTATATTCCTTCCCCATGTGGAATATTATCCGTTAATTCGTCAATCTTTTCTTTAAAGGCCGCCTTTTTGATCTGCGGAATCGGAAGTGTCCAAAATGGGGAAAAGCAACGTAAAAGTATAATATGGGCCAGGGACATATAGTAATACCATATAAGTTTAAATACAGGGGAAATTCGAAAAGAAAAAGTATATATTTTTGAACTTTACCTTTATCCATTTGTTTCAAGAGGATTCTTTGACGTTGACTATATTAAGGGGGAAAAAAATGAATAGGCTTCTAATCATAGGTTCGATGCTGCTATTTGTAGCAGTATCTCTCACAAACGTTGCGGCCGAAGAGAAGCTCATAGATACCAATGAATTCGTCTTCGGCGAAGGGAGCGGATTTGTCAATCTGACCGAAAAGGAACTTGTTATCGATGGGAGTTTGTACAACGACACAGCAAACTTATTCATCCATAACAACGCGACCTACGACCTGCTCAGTTTCGACGTTACTGCCGCTCCTTCGGATGACGGTGTTTACCCCTCCGAGGTGACCGTAGATGTCGGTGACAACGGAAGACCCGAATACAGGTTCTCGGGTTACGGGGTCGGCGCCTGGGGCAACCAGACGAGCTTCATGAGCGCTTCGAAGACCTCATACAAGACAGCCGAGATCTATCCTTCACCGCAGGGTGATATCTATTACGTGAAGCTCCCCACGAAAGCCGTGGTGAAATCCGCTTCCGTCAATTTGGAGCACCCGCCCGGTTCGGTATCGAAGAGCGTGAGGATTCCGAGCACATCATGGAACTGGGCCATAGGCTGGGTTTACGGGTCCGGATCATATAATTATCTTTATTATTATCCCGGATCAAGCTATGCGGGTTATTATGTCCATCAGACAAGCACAACATACTCTCTGCCTGCATATAAATCGGGCAATTATTACTATCGCGGTATGTATCACAGGGGATATCTCAGCTGGAATTTGAACGATCCAAACATGCTTGTGCCCCCTGGGGCGAATCTCCAGGAATACAAGCTAACATGGTTATCCCAGCATTTCGGCAATTATTTCAGATACAACGGTGTTTACAATTACTATATTGGCGAGCGGGATTACGGTCTCTATGCTCTCACCACACCGATAACGACCTCATACAATTACCTTTCCATCTATTATTCATCATATTCATCGATCCCCTCGTATATTAACAGTTATTGGCCGAATATGTATTCCACGCCATATGATTCTTATCATATTCCCATGCTAACCGGGTATTCTTCATATTACGTTCCCATCGAGTGGGACCTGACCGATCTTCTGGGCGACTGGCAGGATGGAAGCAGGCCCAATTACGGGATAAGCTTCAGAATGGATGCCACCCCGATCGAACCGAGTGGTGAGCCCCACGACAGCTACAGCACGTCCTCTTCAGCCAACAATTATTATTACGGCTGGAGAAGGGGATATTTCTATTCTCCGGGAGCCTCTTCCTCATATAATGCGTACAAGCCTTATATCAGTCTCGCTTATAGCCTCGATTCTATTTCACCCTGGATGGATGTAGGTGACGACGGGATTAAGGATTGGTCGAATCCGGGCTATTTCAACACATCGGCAAAACCTTCGGGTCTCCAGGGTTCCATGAACCAATATCTGACCACTCATTTCCCGGACGAGGTCGATGATTACGGCAACGAATGGTCATATGTTCCCATTCGGATCGGTGCAGATTCCGGAGGAAAGCTGATAGTATCCGATATGAAAGTCCTTTATGACTATACCGCCAGCATCTACTTCAATCCATTTACGGACACGGCTACAAAGGAGCTGCAGTCCCTGGTTCCATCCACAGAGGAAGGATCAAAAATGGTGAACATCAATGTTATGTCAAACACCCGGGGAAAAATTGTACTTGACAACCTTCAGATGGAGGGGAAGAAACCCAACTACAGGCCCGAGACCATGGAGATTCCCGATGTTTCAGTATCGGAGGGTTCCGTTGACAGGATGTTGATCCCGATCTCGGACTATTTCATGGACATCGACCAGGATTCGACAACTCTGGACTACAGGATCAGAATGAACGACCAGTCTGAGCATGTTGATCTCTTCCTGACCACAACCAATTCCAGGGACGGCAAGGTTTATCTCGGGATAGACACCAGAAAGGACGAGAACTGGTTCGGTACAGTTACGACTCGGATTTCCGTACTTGACGATTTCGGAAAGGACGCCTGGTCCAACCAGTTCAAGATCTCAGTCGAGCCAGTCAACGATCTGCCATTCGGTTCCATGGAATTTCAGGACATCACGACCAGTGAGGGCATCAATTCCATTCTCCTCGAATATAGTGCTCCCTCTGGAAGGGATGTCGCGACGGGTAAGGAGATGTTGATGGTGCACCGCAGCGGAGCGCCTTATTTCTATGATATTGAGGATCAGCCTCTCTATTTCGATTTCGAGCTCATGGGACCGGATATGGCTCCTGCCGAACTTGCCTGGTCCAACGAGGATGGATACAAGATTTTCAGAGGACCGGACAACGAGGCCTATCTCACAGTGCTTCCGCCCGAATATACGGAAGATCCAGAAAACTGGATTCTGCTTTTCGGTTCGGATCCGGATTTCACTACGGCTGAAGGACCTTATCATGTAATGGTCTACGTATCCGACGACAGGAATGATCTGAGAGGTCAATACAGCACTTCCTTCAGTTTCTACGTCAATTCGGTGAATGACGCTCCGATCATCAAGCCGATACCGGACATCATTATGAACGAGGATGACAGATACATCTCTCCGACGGCTTTCATTTCCGAATATGTTTCGGATATCGATAACAAGGTCGAGGAGCTGAATGTGAAGTTCTATTCCTCTGATCCTTCGGTCGGCATATCCGTTGACGGATCGGGTCGGCTTCACGTCGATCTCGACCTGGACTTTAACGGAGTAGTGCCGGTGACGATGGAGGTTTTTGACGGGGAGAACAAGGTGACCTCCAGTTTCAACGTAAGGGTCCGTTCCGTGAACGATCCGCCTCTCGTTGTGGTCAAGAATCTCTACGAAGGCCAGCTTATCACAGAGCTATACCGCATCAAGGGGACCGCGGATGATATCGAGAAGAGCCTCTATTACATCCAGGTCGCAATCACGAAGAAAGGGGACATACTCTATTTGGACGATTGGACGGTGGCTGAGGGAGCCTATGTCTGGCAGTATCTGGTGGACATCAGGGAGTTCGATGATGGGGATTATATGGTTTACATCCGTGGTTTCGACGGGAGGGACTATTCCGATGTTCAGATATTCGAGATCACTGTCGAGACAGCGAAACCCGCCGAGCCGTCCGATCCTCCTGTTGTTCAGATTTCCACTTCCCTGACTGGTGAGCAGACAGGAACTATAACTGTCGATGGGACTGTGACGGACGAATCCGGTTACGTCAACTTCGTGGAGTACCGTATTGACGGTGGCATCTGGAGAAAGGCGAGCCAACCCACGGGAACGAACTGGGAGGTGGTCATCGATACCAATACGTTGACCAACGAGGAGCACAATCTATCCGTGAGGGCATATGACGGCAAGTCCTACTCGGATCTTGTATTCAAGAAGTTCGTTGTGATGAACGAGGATTCGGACAAGGACGGTATTCCCAACGATATCGAGTCCGCTCTGTTGATGGACCCCTTCAACAAGCTTGACGGGACCATGGATTTCGATGGCGATGGTTTCTCGAACTATCAGGAGCTTATGGGCGATGAGAAGACGGACCCGTTCGATGCAAACAGCCATCCCGAGCGTTCCGGGGACAAGGAATCGCTGATCGACACCTGGACTTTGATCTTCATGATCGTGGCTATTGTGTGTGCTGTTGTCATCATCGGTCTTTTCGTACTGAATGTGAGGTTGGAGCGCAATATTCAGCACTGGAAGGAGGACCTCAACAGACGCCGCACTCAGCGCAAGCCAAAAACCCTACTTCAGAAGATCGTGGAGATCGCTCCCAGCTTCATCGGCGGTGGTTTTGCGGATCAGGGTCCGGCCCTTCCGGGAACATCACCGGGGATGGAGCATATGGACGCACTGCCTCCCATGAGAGACCGATAGTACTTCATTCGGAAGGAAAAAACGAGAAACCCCGTCCTTTGATCGGGGTTTCTCTCTTTTTTTTTATATCTAATATAATTACTAAAATAGGAGAATATACTGAAATATAACTGAATTAAGAGAAAAATTCAGAATTTTCAAAAACAAATTTAAAGTCTGTGATGAATAGAAAACGCTAGATCCGCATCCGGAATGCGGAAATTGGACATCAATCTTTTATACCTTTCAATTTACCTTTATTATTTTTTATATTCATATAATTAACAGTGATAGTATTGAAAAACAATATGTCAACGTCATCTCAGAATTTATCTTGGTTCGGTCAAATTCATCGGGGATCTGACGTGATGTTTTTTACATTTTTTTTTCGTTGTATTTTTTTTTATCATTATGACGAAAACTTGCCTCCAGGGTCTGTGATTTCAACTATTTCAATAACCTTTTTCATTTAATTCAACTCCAAACGCTTTGAAAATATGTGGTTCCAGTAAGATGAAAAAGCATGCTAAAGTAGTATGGTGGTCCAGAAACATTTAGTAATACCTTATTACTTTAAATACAAGGGAAAAATGGAAAGAAAAAGTATATAATCTTATACTTGACCTTTAACCATAGGTTTCAGCCGATTTTTACATGTTGACTAGCTCAAGGGGGAAAAAAATGAACAAACCTCTGATCATTGGCATAATATTGTTATTCGTATTGGTATCGCTGACAAATGTCGCAGCCGAGGAGAAGGCGATAGATTCAAATGAGTTCACCTTCATACAAGGGAACGATTACGTCAATCTGACAGCAAGCGAGCTGATCATAGATCAGACAAGAATGAACGATACGGCAAATCTCATGATCTACAACAATGCGACGTATGATCTGCTCAGTTTCGATGTTACGGCAAAACCTTCGGATGGAAACAGCTATCCGACAGAGGTAACCATCGACGTCGGTGATAACGGGAGGCCGGAGTACAGGTTCTCCGGCTACGGGGTCGGAGCCTGGGGCAACCAGACCAATTTCATGAGCGCCTCAAAGACCTCCTACAAGACAGCCGAGATCTATCCCTCGGAGGAGGGAGATATCTACTATGTGAAGCTCCCAACTAAGGCGGTGGTGACCTCCGCTGAAGTGAATTTCGAGCATCCCCCGGGGGCTGTTTCCAAGAGTGTCAGGATCCCCAGCACCAGCTGGAACTGGGCAAATGGTTATCATTACGGCAGCGGTTCCTATAATTACCTGTATTACCGGCCGGGATCATCCTACGCAGGATATTATGTCCACCAGACAAGCACTACTTATTCGACCCCAGCTTACAAATCAGGCAATTATTATTATAGGAGCGCTTACCACAGAGGATACCTGAGCTGGGATATCAACAATCCCAGTTTCCTCGTTCCACCCGGAGCAAACCTGCAGGAGTACTCGCTGACATGGCTATCTCAGCATTACGGCACATATCACAGATACAACGGAGTTTACAATTATCATATCGGGGACAGGGATTACGGTCTGTATGCGCTGACCTCTCCGATTACAACATCATATACCGGGTATTCGATTTATTACTCGTCTTATTCCAGCCTTCCTTCGTATATAAATTCGTATTGGCCAAGGATGTACTCGTCCCCATACGATACGTATCACATCAATCATCGTTTCGGATCTTCATCATATTACTATCCCATCAAATGGGACCTGACGGACCTTCTCTACGATTGGCAGGATGGAACAAGGACCAACTATGGAATATGCTTCCGAATGGACGGTACATCCGTAGAACCGGGCGGCGAGCCACACGACAGCTACAGCTCGTCCTCGTCCTACAATAATTACTACTATGCCTGGAGAAGAGGGTATTTTTACTCCCCCGGGGCATCTTCCTCCTATAATGCCTACAAACCTTACATCAACATAGAATATTCACTTGAATCGATCGATCCATGGATGGATGTCGGTGATGACGGTATAACGGATTGGTCCCATTCCGGTTACTTCAACACATCAGCAACACCTTCCGGTTTCCAGGGACCGATGAACCAGTATCTGTCCAACCACTTCCCTGACGAGGTGGATGACTACGGGAACCAGTGGACCTATGTTCCTATTCGTATAGGTGCCGACGCCGGAGGCAAGGTCATAGTTTCGGATATGGAGGTCCTGTATGATTACACAGCGAATGTCTACTACAATCCCTATACAGGGACCGCTACTGATGAGCTTCAATCCCTCGTCCCCTCCACCGAGGACGGGACCAAGCTCATCAATATCATGGTGACGTCCAATACGGAGGGCAAGATCAACCTGGACAATCTCCAGGTAGTTGGTAACAAGCCCAATTACAGGCCCGAGACCCTCGAGATCCCCGATGCGGAGATAGACGAGGGAGCGAGCAGTGACATGCTGGTCCCGGTATCCGATTACTTCACGGACATCGACCAGGAGCCCGAGGACCTCCATTACACCATTTTGAAGAACGATCAGTCCGACCATGTTGATCTCTTCCTTAACAAGGTTGAGACCCGGGAGGGCAAGGTGTATCTCGGTATAGACACCAGCAAGGTCGAGGATTGGTATGGCACTGTTACGACGCAGATCTCGGCCATGGACGATTTCGGCAAGGATGTCATCTCCAACGAGTTCACCATAACCGTGGAGCCTGTGAATGA
>JBLIRK010000049.1:0-17220 GCA_048569615.1 Thermoplasmatota archaeon
ATATGTTCTCCCGGGGGCATCGCCGACAGGTTGATCATGGGCTATGTCGGAGGAACCTCGGAATTCCTTCCATCGGCCCTGAGCTTCTCCCGTCCGGAGGGATGCATAATCCATTTTCATGATACGCTTCCCGTGGAAAAGGGACTAAACGGCGCCTTCGAGGATCTATCAAAGAGGGCCGGGGCCCTTGGTTGGATCAGCAGACTCATATCCTCCAGAAGGATCAAATCATATGCGCCCAGGATAGACCATATCGTTATGGATGTCCTTGTCCGTCCCGCTCAGGATTTCGGGAACTAAAGTATTAAAATCACCTGTTTTGTTCTCATACGGGGTGATCGGGTGAAGAACGTGATCATTGCAGGCGGGGGAGAAGTCGGGTACCACCTGGCAAAGACCCTGTCTGAGGAAGGCCACAATATTACCATCATCGAGAGGAACGAGGCCCTTACCGAGAAGCTCGAATCACTGGACATCCTTGTCGTATCCGGGAACGCAGCTTCACCGGCAGTTCTCCAGAAGGCCTATATCAATTCAGCGGACATATTCATCGCGGTCACCGGGAGCGACGAGACAAACATGGCCGCCTGCGCCATCGCCAAGAACCGAGGCTGCAAGACGATGGCGAGGATAAACGGGGAGGATTACATCGATTCTCCGGTGGCAGTGGATGATCTGAAGGATTCTGGGATAGACGTTGCATTCTGTCCGGAGCTGATAGCCTCGACGCATATGGCCAACATACTCTCAACACCGATGCTGCTTGATTCGCCCGTGTTCGTAAAGGATATGGTGAGGGTGCTCGAGGTCAGGGTGGACAAGGGCTCGAAGGCCTCGGGAAAGGAGATAAGAAAACTGTCCTTTCCGAAGGAGGTAAACCTTGTCTCAATTTTCAGGAATGAGGAAGTGCTCATCCCCCGCGGCTCTCTCAGGATAGAGAACAACGACAGGGTCATAGCGGTTGCATCCTTGGAAGAGAGCGAGGAATCCCTAACGGAGCTTTCGAGATTGCTTGGGGTGCCCAAGAGGTCCGATATCAAGAGACCCATCAACAGGATCATGATAGCCGGGGCTTCCAGGATAGGCTATCATCTTGCCAGGATCCTGTCGGAGAGCAACAGATCCGTGATCCTTTTGGATGAGGACGAGGACCGATGCGGTTTCTTCTCGGAGAAGCTTCCGGATGTGCTCGTGATCCACGGGCCTCCGACAGACAAGGAGCTGCTCAAGGAAGAGGGGATATCGGAGACCGACGCATTCCTCGCCGTAACGGAGAAGGAGGAGGTCAACATCCTCACATCGCTTCTGGCAAGGCAGTATGGCGCCAACCGGTCCATTGCGTTGGTGGACAGGCCAGATCTGAAATCGATACTGGAGGAGGTGGGAATAGACCTCATCATATCCCAGAGGTCCGTGCTTCTCTCCAATATATTGAAGTATTTCCACATGGAGCAGTTCGAATCCATGGCAACGTTGAACCAGGGCGAGGTGCAGGTGCTCGAGATCAAGGTCAAGGAGAGGTCAAAGGCGGCCAACCGGAGGCTTGACACCATAATGAGGTTCAAGAAGAGGGATATGGTCATAGGTGCCATAATCCGGAAGCAGAAGGTCATCATACCCCGGGGGGATACTCTTATACACCCAAAGGACAAGCTTGTCGTGTTTACCAAAAGTTCTACCCTGAAATGGATCAAGGAATTCTTCTGAGGTCATTCAATGAGAAGCGCCCAGGTCTTCAAGGCCATTACCAGGATAAACATGGTCCTCCTGATGCTTTTCACTCTGGCCTTCCTGGTCGATCTCTTATACGGCGACCTTTCAATTTCGAACCTCGCTGTCTTCACCGTCCCATTCATGGTCGGATTGATCCTCAACATGCTTCAATTCACCGTCTTCCGGAGGTTGTTTGACAGCCTCACGCGCAAAGGCAAGTACAAGGTGGCAATGGGATCCTTCGTTTACCTGGTGATCCTCGGGAGCCTACCTTTCATCCTGTCCGGTGAGGCCGGGCCCGTAACGGCCTTCTTCGAGTCCATGGCCGGTTTCACCACGACCGGATTGTCCTCCTTCGATCCCGGCAACCTGATCCGGGAGGCGGGCCACGGTCTGCTCTTCTACAGGGTTGCCATCCAGTGGGTGGGAGGGCTCTTCTACCTGGTCTTCGCCTTCATGTTCCTTTCGGATATCAGCGATGTCGCCAAGAGGAGCGCGGACAGGAAGATCTTTTCGAGGATCGGGCTGATCCCCAAGCTCACGAGCCTTTTGCAGAACCTGACAATGATATACGGGATGTTCACCCTGGCATCCTTCCTTGCCTTCTACCTTTCAGGCATGTCCATTTTCGACTCGGTATGCCTTTCCCTGAGCACTGTTTCAACGGGAGGCTTCTCATCCACCGGAAGGATGGTTCCCGGCGGCGCGGGGGTACATATGATCGTCCTGTTCTTCATGATGACCGCAGGAGTGGGATATTACGTCCATATGTCCGTTTTCTCCGCAAGGGGAAGGAGCAGAACCCTCTTCGATACGGAGAACATTGCCTACGTCATCCTTTCGCTGACCTTCCCCGTTGTTGTGTTCATCATCCTCCTTTTTGATGGAGTGTCGGTCCTGGGTGCAGCATGGAAAGGTGCTTTTTCCGCCATCTCAGCCATGACGACAACCGGCTTCGAGATAGCCGGTTCCGAGTCCTGGCCCGATTCATACAAGATTCTGATGCTGATACTCATGTTGATAGGAGGCTCCTCGCTCTCAATGGCTTCCGGTCTGAAGATCCAGAGGGTAATAATGCTCATCAAGGGATTCTTCAACGAAGTTAAGAGGGCTTCCCACCCAAATGCCGTTCAGTCATTGAGAAGGGGAGAGGGAACGTACTCGGACAAGGCGCTTGAATCGGCCAATATGCTCTTCTTCTACTTCTTCGGCCTTCTGGCCATATCCATAATGTTCGTTCTGATCTTCAAGGGGCCCCTTTTTGACGTGATCTCCCTTTGCGTGACATCGTTATCGAACTCCGGGATGGCATTCGGCCAATTCTCGGTTCCCGAAGGAATAGAATCGCTCAACTGGGCGGTGAAATTGATGCTGATACTGGTAATGCTCCTAGGACGGTTCGAGATACTTCTGCCCCTTTACATAATGTCCCCGGGAAGCTACCGTTTCAACGGTTGACCTCGTACTCCTCCATGTCCTCGGGTATCACCACATGAGGAAAACCGGATAGAGCTTCCTTTCTGTAGGCATCGAACCGGGATTCCTTCGTATATCTCGGGGAGGAATGGACGAGGAAAAGTTTTCCGACCTCAGCTTCCCGGGCCGCTTTCACTGCGTCTCCTATGGTGGAATGCGCCACCTCCTTGGCAAGATCCTCCATGTCAGCGGCATACGTCGCTTCGTGAACCAGAGCATCGGCTCCCCTTGCAAGTTCGATAAGGGCAGCAGAAGGCCCCGTATCGCCGGAATAGACGATGGAAGCCCCTTTCCTCCTTTCCCCTAGAACATCCTCGGGACCGAATTCCGAGATCTTCCCATCCTTTTCAACTTCTATCCGCTCGCCCCTCTGGAGCTTTCCCCAGAGGGGCCCTTCGGGGATTCCCAGCTCGATCGCCCTGGAGCGGTTGAACCTTCCAGGACGGTCCCGTTCCTTCAGCTTGAAAGCAAGGTTTGGTATCGAATGATCGACGTGGGCGCAGCTGATCTCAATTCCTTTGAATTCAAATTGCTCGCCCCCCGATAGCTCAGCCACCTTTATGGGGAAAGTGCATCTGAAGGGACACATGGAAAGAGCACTTTCCCAGGCCTTTATGAGACCTTCAGGCCCGAATAGGTAGAGCTCATCCTCCCTGTTGTTCAGGGCCATGGTCTGGACGAGGCCTGGAACACCGAGGAAATGATCCCCGTGGAGATGCGAGATCAATATTGCCCCGATCTTCATGGGTGAAACGGAGGAGTTGATCAGCTGTCTCTGAGTACCCTCGCCGCAGTCAAGGAGCACTGCGGTCGGGCCCGAGATGACGGCGATGGACATGGAGCCTCTACGTTTCGTAGGCCAGCTCCCCCCGGTCCCCAGGAAATGCAATCGCATATCCTGTGAACCGTTCCCTCACTATTCAATAATTGCGCGAGTGGTCCGTGTTGGAGTTATATACCAACTGCACCTTCCCCATCACGAGGTGAGCAATTGGCGACCGTGAGGATACCAAATGGAAGCATGGAGCTCAGACCCACAAAGATCATCTGCCTGCTGAGAAGCTATGC
The DNA here is from genome assembly GCA_048569615.1 of Thermoplasmatota archaeon. Lineage (GTDB taxonomy): Archaea > Thermoplasmatota > Penumbrarchaeia > Penumbrarchaeales > Penumbrarchaeaceae > JAYEPK01. The sequence continues at coordinate 4,258 of JBLIRK010000049.1, forward strand.
CGCACACGCGGAGGAGATGAAGAATGAGGTCCCCGATAGGCCGACCTTCTTCCTCAAACCCCCGTCCTCTCTCCTTGGAAACGGGGGTGAGATCGTAATTCCGGAAGGTGTCAATGAGCTCCATCACGAGATCGAGCTGGCAATGATCATAGGACGGGGAGGAAAGAACATACCGCAGGAACGGGCGATGGACCATATCTCCTATTTTCTTCCGATGCTCGATATAACGGCCAGGGACCTGCAATCCGCCGCCAAGAAGAAAGGGCTCCCATGGTCCGAATCCAAGGGTTACGATACGTTTGCCCCTGTCGGTCCCGAAGCAATTCCAGCGAAGGACTTCAATTGGCGCGGGAGGAGGATTTGGCTCGAGGTGAACGGCGGGGCAAGGCAGGATTCCAGCACGGACCTGCTTGTCTATCCCCTCGAGCGCATAGTATCCGATATCTCTAATGTCATGTCCCTGGAAAATGGCGATATCATAATGACAGGCACCCCGGAGGGAGTTGGTCCGTTGGTCGAGGGAGATGTGGTAGAGGCGGGGATCGAGGGGATGGCCAGTCTGAAGTTCACGGTGGTCAAAGGTCTTCGCCCGCAGCGATAATGGAAGGACAAAGGTAAAGAGAAAGGAATCCAACTCAAATCCGTGAAGGATGAAACAGGAGGGAGCGGTCGGGTCAAGACGGGGATGGAGGACCTGGCAAAATATGTGGACAACACGGCCCACCAGATGAAGACCCCGATAACCGTGATCAAGACCTATTTGGAGCTCATTCTCGCGGAGCTTTACGGTCCGATCACCCCTGAGACCGGTGAAAAGATCTCGACCATCGATTCGAACATCAGCGAGATAATCTATTTCATCGAGCAGATCCAGGATGTGATAATGCTTTCTTGCGGGGATGCCGACCCGGAACTGGAGCTCCAGGATGTATGTTTGATCACCAAGAAGGTCGCAGGGGAGCTTTCGGAGCTCGGGAGGAGCAGGCAGGTCGCCATCGTCATGGAGGATTTCGACAGAAGTATTCACATCCCGCTGGATGAGCATTGCACAAGGAGGGTCATTGCCAACCTGCTGAGGCATGTGATATCAACAAGTCCGAGGGGGAAGACCGTTACTGTGAGCCTTGATCAATGCGACGGCAGACTGGATATGAGTATCGGGGCCGCCATGGTGGACCTCTCCGAAAGCGACCTGGAATCCATGCTCGCATCCATGTTCGAGAAGGATGCCCCCTTGACAAATATCGATTGGGAGAGATTGTCGGTGCCCATAGCAAGCCGGATCATGGACCTCCAGGGAGGGAGGCTCAGGATATCAAGGGATGAAACGAAAGGTTCCCATTTCATCCTCTCCTTCAACGAGCTGCCCCCTCAATTGTAATATCACAGGTGATACAAATATGGAGAAAATTTTTTGTGAGGGTTCATGATACCATCAATATTATAAACGGTGGTCATGATTGCAATCCGTGGAGCGCTGGGCAATCGTTATGGCATTCAGCATGGCTGCGACCGTCCTCTTTTCGGCCCTTGGAAGTTCTACGGCCGATCCCAGGGAAATGAACGATCCCCTCCCTTCAAGAGAGGGAGATGAATGGCTCCTCCTCCTGTACATGGCCGGGGACAACGATCTGGGAAGGGACAACTCCCAGTGGGGAAATCCACTCAAGATGGACATCAACGAAATGGAATCCAGCATCCCCCAGGACGGGGTCAAGGTACTTGCACTGGCGGATTTCGACGGCGGGCAGAACACTTACCTATACAATATCGAACAGGATTTATCAGCGGAGATCACCTCCCCAACGATCCCCTTGATGAACATCAATCCCCTGTGGACCGATGAGATCGACATGTCGGACTGGCGGACCCTCAGGGATTTCATCATCTATTCCGTAACCAACCATACCGCGAACAAGACCATGATGGTGATATGGGACCACGGATCGGGCTGGTATGCGGCAAACACCGTCGCCGATGTATCAATCTCCGATGTCCCCCCCACGAGAGCCTTCAATTACGACAACCACGACGGCGGGAGCATGTATCTCGATGAGTTCAGGAACGCATTCATCGAAGCGGAGTCGTCCCTGGGTGACCTTCACATGGACATCATCGGTTTCGATACTTGCTCCATGGGCATGATGGAGGTATTCTACCAGGTCTCACCATGGTTCGACCTGGCCATCGGGGCCGAGGACGAGGAGCCCTATTACGGATACAACTACAGCTTCATCTCCAAGATGGGGGCGCCGGACCTCCTGGACCCGGAACCTCTTGGTAAAGAGATAATCCAACGTTTTTCAACGGAGTACAAAAGTCCGGGTGAGTATGCCTATGCCTCGATATCCATGGTGGACCTTCCTGCGCTCATGAGCTCCCTGGTTCCGGGGCTGGATGAACTATCCAGGGAATTATTTGAGAGGATGCACCACAACGAGCTGAACGAGCCCCATCTATTCAGGGCACTGGTGGGAAGCACCGAGGACCTGACCTTCACCGATGTGGACCTGGGCGACCTCCTGAAGAGGCTTGTCGAAAGCGAACTCCAGGTCCACATAAGGTTGGCAGCGTCGAACGTACTGGATACCTACAACCTCACGGTCATTGACGAATGGCACAAGGGGGACGGAAGGAATCCCGGTGCAACGGGGATCAGCATCTATCTGCCTCCGAAGGGTGTCTACCTCACCGTATATGACGGATCGTCCGGTTTTCTGAATTTCACCAAGGACACCTATTGGGATGAGATGATTCGGGAGTATCACAATCCTGTCGAAAGGGTAAGGGTGAACCTTGATGATGTGGCCTCGGACCCAGACATGTTGATGGATGACCTTCAGGTGACCGTTACAAATCCCTTATACGGACTTCCGATAGGGGGAGCCGAGGTCCATATCAACGGTGAGCAGATCGGATACTGCAATGAAGATGGAGATCTCTTGGTAAAGGACCTTTCATCGGGAACATACTATGTCGAAGCCTACAACGGAACCCATGTCGGGGAGGGAACCATAAGGATAATGAACAGGGCCCCGAAAGCGGTTATCGAGCCTTCCAATGCAACGGTCTTTGAAGGGGAACAGATATTTCTCACGGCGATGAACTCGACCGATCCGGACGGGGACAAATTGGTCTATTCATGGGACCTTGACGACAGCAACGGATTGAACGACACAGATTCCAGATCGCTGTGGGTGGAGCTCATCTTCTACGAAAGCGGACCGAGGACGGTCCGGTTGACCGTCAACGACAGCGTGTACTCCGATTCCGTGGACCTTGTCATCCAGGTGAACAACAGGATTCCGTCCGTCAAGCTCTCTGTTCCGCCCATTGTAATGGAGGACGAGGTGTTCACTATCGACGCTTCCGCCACATGGGACACAGTGCCGGACATTGAGGGCCTGGAGTTCCGGTATTTCTTAGACGGGGAGCTCCTCGGGGATTGGAGCACGGAAACGACCGCTGCTGCGTCCGTATCCCATGCGGGAGCGCACACCGTTTCAGTCGAGGCCCGGGACCCGGAAGGGGCTGTCGGGAATGCATCAGCGACCGTGAATGTGAGGAATGCCCCTCCCAGAGCGGTGATCACAGGGAATGCCAGCTATCTTGAGGGAGAATCCGTAACTCTTCTGGGATGGAACAGCACGGACACGTATTCGGACATGGGCACTCTGAACTACACGTGGCATCTGGAGCCTGCTGCGAAGCCCGTTGGTTACGGGAAGGTCCTTGAACTGGTGTTCTACACTCCCGGGGAGCGGACCGTGAGGCTCGAGGTCACGGATGATGACGGAGAGATGTCCGCGGACGAGATCGTTCTGAAAATCGTGAACCAACCCCCCGCGGCAAACATTCTTGGAACAATAACCGCGGAGGAGGATGAGGTCTTCACCCTATCGGCGTATCCGTCCTTCGATATGCCATGGGACATGGAGGGGCTCTTGTACCTATGGGATGTGGACGGGGACAAAGAGGTCGACTTTGAAGGTATCGAGATCGATATCTCCTATCCGACCCAGGGATATAAAAAGGTCCATCTCACGGTCATAGACAGCGACGGGGGAAGTTCGGACGCTTACCACACGGTACAGATCGATAACAGACCTCCCAGACCTGTCATAGAGGGTGAGCAGCTCGTCATGGAGGACCGTGAAGTAGTCTACAACGCTACCGGTGGGGAGAATGGATTGGACACCCCGTCGGATATGGTTTCCCTGACATACGAGTGGTGGCTTGACGATCTTGCCATCGGGACGGATGACCGTCTTGTTCTCGTCATGACGCAGGAAGGAGAGCATGTACTGAAGGTGAAGGTCACGGATGACGATATGGAGTACGGAAGTGCGGAGTTCAGTTTCAACGTCACCAATCCGCCCCCTCAGGTCCATCTTGAGGACGTTCCAAGTTCGATAGAGGAGGGAAGGACGTTCACCGCGCTGGGCTACCGGTCCGCGGACACTCCGTCGGACGTGGACGCTCTCTCCTTCCAATGGTACCTCGATTACGAGCTCCTCGAGGAGACAGGAAAGAACATCACGATCAAGGCCCAGGGTGTGGGAATGCACTATCTGACCCTGAAGGTGACCGATGACGAGGGAGCATACAAGGAGGTCTCTGTGGAATTCGAGGTGACAGAGAAACCGATGCTCCGGAAGTTCATGGACAGGTTCATATCGCTCACTTCGCTGTTCATTCTGGTAATCTTCCTCCTGGCACTTATGTTCACGGTCTTCAGGGCGACCGCAAAGACCAAGGAACTTCCTCAGCTGGAGAAAGTAACCTCGGACGCCGCCACTCAAGAGGATGTCCAGGAGGAGCCGCCCGATGTCGTGGAAGAAATAACCGGACCGATGGAGGATGAGACCATGGAGCTGAGCGGGATCGATATGGGGGAAATTGACCCTGAGGGACCTGCAGTCCCCCTGCCCGAGGAGCTCATGAAGGAATACGAGCTCCCGCCTCCTCCCGAGATCGAGGCCCCCGGTGAGATCCCCCCCTTCGACGAGGGTCTTTTCGAAAGGGACTGAAAACAGAATCATATTAAATTCCCAAACCTCATTAGGTGATCCAATGTCCGGTAGGGTCCCCCTTGTTTTGCTGGCGGGTTTGCTTCTCGCTCATCCGGTCATTGGTTCTAATTTGCTGTCGCATCCTGCGACAGGCATCGACGGCGGACCGACCAGGGCAGGCCCCGTCACATTCACGAACATATCCGCCGAGGCCGGGCTTGCCGGCGCGGGAGGTAATTATTTCAGCTGGGGTGACCTGGACAACGACGGCTACCAGGACCTCCTGGTCGATGGGAAAAGACTTTACAGGAACAGCGGACCGCCCGGCTATACGTTCACCGATGTCACAGCTCATTCGGGCATAGATGCGCAGGTGAATTCCGGTGTCTGGGGAGATTACGACAACGACGGATGGCTCGATATCTTCTGCGGAGGGGGAAGGGGCTCCAACGACCACCCCCTGTATCCGGACATATTGTGGCACAACGAGAGGGACGGAACCTTCTCCAGGGTGACATCGGGCGCCCCATCGGATACATTTCCCACGGTTGCTGCGGGATGGGCCGACATGGACCGTGACGGATTCATAGACATCTACATGGCCAATTACGAGAACTCGTCCCTGGTCGGATATCCCGATCATTTCTGGATCAATGACGGAAGCGGAGGTTTTGTGAACGCCACCGTTTCCTCGGGCATGTCGGAGGAAGACCATCCTTATCAGGGACGGGGCGTCAGCTGGGCTGATTTCGACATGGACGGTTTCATGGACTGCTATGTTTCCAATTACAGGATAATGAGGAACTACCTGTACCGAAACCTCGGGAACGGGACCATGGAGGAGGCCGCCCGGGAGCTGGGGGTGGAGGGCCATGGCAACGACCATCCCGTGACAAGGGAAGGTCCCTATTACGGCCATTCCGTTGGTTCCAGCTGGGGCGACCTTGACAACGACGGGGACCTTGATCTATGGGTGACGAACCTTGCCCACAAGGATCCCTGGAGGGGGCCCATCTGCGATGATTCATACCTCTTCGAGAACCTAGGCCCCGAAAACGGATGGTCCTTCACGGACAGGAGGGAGGGAAGCGGCATACCCATCAAACAGATACCAGGTGCCGTGGGGGGAGGCGACGAGCTGATGGTCTCCTGCTCCATGGCAGACTACGACAACGACGGGGACCTGGACCTTTTCCTTCCCCAGATCTACAACATCTCCTATGGGTATTCCTACATGTATCGAAACGACGGCGGTTTCACATTCACGGACGTATCCAGTGAGACCGGCATAAGGGTATGGAACACTTATGGCTCGGCATGGTGCGATTACAACGATGATGGATGGCCCGATCTCGTAACCGGCGGCGGGCGCTGGGACGAGGACCTTCAGAAAGTGACCGATTACGGGATAAGGTTATATCGGAACGATGGTGGAAAGGAAAACGGCGGGAGCCAATGGCTCAAGGTCCAGCTCGAGGGCAGGGAATCCAACTCGGCGGCCATCGGCGCAAGGGTGGATCTTGAGGTCGATCCCGACGGGGATGGGATTTACGACAACCTGATCGTGAGGGAGGTCCAGGGAGGGACCGCCGCCCACGGGCAGCAGGATTCCATGATACTTCACTTCGGATTGGGGGATGATGTCAAAGGTATCCGCGCAACGGTCCATTGGCCTATGGGAAGAAAAACCGTCCATGATGATCTGGTCCCCGGGACTCTAAACCGGTTTTTCGAGCCCACCGAGGATATCGAGATCGTATTGTCCTTCATCGGACTCGAGGCCGATCCATCGGGCTCCCGAATGGAGCTCTCGATAAACAATCCAAGTGTCTATCCAATCGATTTCATGGAATTAATCACCGTTGTCGATATCCACGGGGAGGTGGAGGAAGTGGTCGAGGTGATGGATGGCCCCATCGAAACTGGAACCACATCTGTATTGCTCTCCCTGCCGGGTATCGGGAATGAGGAGAGGGCAAACATAAGCTACTCCATCTCCCGGTCCTACCCGCCTGTCTCCGGTACCGTCTCCGGTTCTTATCTCTACGATCCGATGACGAACAAGCCTCCGGTCCCGCTGATGGACGGTCCCACGGAGGGTTCCGTGGGTGAGCGGCTCGATTTCTCCGGAGAGCGCTCCTACGATCCTGACGGGCAGGTGGTTTCCTACATGTTCGATATGGGGGACGGCACGGTTTACGGATGGATCCCGGAGCCTTTTGTTTCCCATGTTTACGGCGAAGAAAGTACATATTCCGTTCACCTCAAGGTCCGGGACGACGAGGGTGAGACATCTGTCGGAGAGGCCGTCATCGATGTGTTTATAGAAGGGGAGATCGACAGACCTCCCCGGGCTGAGATCATCGAAATATCGCCGGTTGAAGCTGTAGTGGGAGAGGACATCATGTTCGAGGGGGAAGGGACAGCTTACGGAGGTACCTACATCGACGCATACGAATGGTCCTCTTCGATCGACGGCATCCTCTCGACGAGGCGATCATTCCGAACTGACGAGCTCTCCCCGGGAGCTCATGACATCTCGTTCAGGGTGATGGATTCCGGATCAAGATGGAGCGATCCCGAAATGGACGAGGTTACGGTGGTCGAGGAAGTGGAGGAAACTCTCTGGATTGCGATCGATCCGATTGATGGCAACGGGACCTTTGCGGGAATAGTGACATTCACCGGAACCTCAGGTCCGCCTTTGAAGGTGGATCGGGTGGAGGTCCGGATCGATTCAGGATTCTGGGACGAGGTATGGTCGAGCCCCGATTGGAGCTACCGGATTGACTGCACGGAGCTTACCGAGGGAATCCACAGACTGGATGCACGATCCTACGGGGATGGGTATTACTCTACCGAGTATGCCTCCCTGGAGTTCAAGGTGGTAAGTGAGGATGAGGATATTGAGGAACCGCCTCCGGAGCAAAGTGAAGAATTCCTGTCGAGCGAACTGCTCGTTTACATCGGAATCCCGCTGTCGGTCCTGCTCCCGGTGATCCTGTTCACCGCAGTGATGTTCATCCGGCGGAGGCCGTCAGCCAGTGAGAGGGTCATGGCTGTCGAAGTGCTCCAGGAAAACTGAGTATGCCTCACCACCGAAAAGGACCATCATCAGCTCCATTTCGGAATCAGGGTGCGAATTCCCGTAACCGATTATCGCCCTTTTCATGGCCGATGCGCAGTCCCGGTACGAGACACCTCCCACCCCGCAACCGAAGGCCGGGAGGGCGATCGATCCCGCTCCCAGCTCATCGGCAAGTTCCAGGCAGGAGAGGGTGGTCTTCTCAATGATATGCGGATCGGTCCTTAGGTCCTGTCCCATCACGGCACCGTGGATCACGTACCTGGCATTCAGCTCTCCCGCCGTTGTTGCCACGGCGGTGCCTACTTCGACCGGTCCCTTTGCAACCGCCTCGTCCTCTATGGTCCTTCCCCCCCTCTGCCTTATGGCACCGGCAACGCCGCTCCCCATCCATAGATGGTTGTTGGCGGCATTGACTATGATATCGGCCTCCACTCTGGATATGTCTCCCTGGAGGAGCTTGAGTTTGATCATAATGTTGCCAAACATCCCCAAAGGTATAAAGGTTGATGCTACCCTCACGGTTTCAGGCAAGGTCCCGGGAGGTATCTGTTGAGGCTTGCGAAGGGTATGCCCAACTGGTTGGTGATAATGCCCGCTCTCTCATTGGTCTGTCTTCTTATCTATGCATTATGGGTTCCGTCATTTCCTCTATTGATCATATCTCCCTTCATACTTGCGGTCCATATCCTAATGCTTCTTTTCTTCAGGGATCCCGATAGGAGCATCGGAGAGGGTATCGTATCCCCTGCCGACGGCAGGATCGTCAGGATCGAGCGTTCCGGAAGGGACTGCTTCGTTTCCATTTTCATGAACGTTCACAACGTCCATGTGAACCGCTCTCCCGGCAATGCCTCGGTGCTCTCAGTGCAGCATATCCCCGGAGGGTATGCTCCGGCATTCTCCAAGGAATCCGACTCCAACGAGAGGGTGATAACGAGGTTGAGGGCCGAAAACGGGATCTGGGAGATGACCCAGATCGCCGGGACCGTTGCCAGAAGGATAGTTCCCTACTGGAAAGAGGGGGACCTTGTCCTGAAGGGGCAGCGAATAGGAATGATCAGGTTCGGGTCAAGGGTGGACCTCTCCTTTAAGATGCCAAGGGGGATGGACCTCTGTGTGGACGTTGGTGAAAAGGTCAAGGCCGGCTCTTCCAGCCTGGCTGTTCCGGCCAGGTCGGCACCTCCTCCGGGGAAAAGGAGGATTTGAATGAACGGGGATAGGAGAAGGGGGTTGAGAAAGCTCTATCCCAGCAGGGACGGGAGGCTTGTCAGGGGAGGTAGGAAGATCACCCAGAGGCTGATCAGGCGGCCCATGAGGCCTATCCCGCTATCCAAGCTTATTGCACCGGCTGATGTGATCACCCTGATGAACTTCCTCTGCGGCATAATGGCCGTCATGAGCTCGATAGACAAGGGTGACGGTTTCCGGATAGCGATGCTCTTCATCCTTCTGGGTGTCATTTTTGACGGACTGGACGGTCCTGTTGCACGCAGGTTCGGCTCCTCCCACAAATTCGGGGTTTGGCTGGATTCGATAGCGGATGCGGTGACCTTCTGCATTGCCCCCGCTATCCTTGTATACAATCTTTACAGGGACCCTTCAGAGGGGTTCTTCGATTCCCTGCTCCCTTTCACAGTGATAACAGCATCCATAAGCATAGCCCTCCTCGGGATCCTCAGGCTTGCCAAATTCAGCATCTATGCCCATAGATGGAAGAATTTCATAGGGCTCCCCACACCGGCAATGGCCATCATGGTGGTCTGTTTATCCTCGTCGTATCTCTTCTCATCGGAGATCGGACTTGAGATAGAGTTCATAACAACGGGCACCGTGATCGTTCTTCCGCTTATCTTCTTCCTTGCCTCGCTGCTTATGGTGGCGGACATTCGCTACAAGAAGGTAAGGGGAAGGCTCATGCTCGTTGTGGGTTTCTTCACGCTTTGCCTGATCATATGCCTTGCCATCGGCAACAAGGAGCCGGAGATCGCCCTTGCGGGTTCCATAATATGTTCGATACTGGCGCTCTCCTATACGCTGTCCCCCCTGACGCAGGGACCTGGACAGATATGGGGAGCATCCAAGAGAGAAGAGGAATTTGATGAAGAGGACCTGTACGAAGAAGGCGACATCGGAGAAGAGGAAGGATTGGAGGAGCTGCTATGACACTGACGGACGGATATTTCAACTGCACCGAAAGGGAAAGGGCGGTCTTCGAGGCCGGTATCAAGCTCGCTTCGCTCTACCATCAATACATGGGAGCACCGGTTAACCTGGAGAACATGGACTCCTTCGAGGCCGCGATGAAGGAGGGGATGAGGGCACAACCCTATGTCAAGGAATCCTGGGTTGGGATCGATAGAGAGATCGTCCGGTCCAAACTCTCGCGGTTCGGATACTGCTCGCTGAGCGAGGAGATGCTCTCCGCAAGGGTTGTCGTGAGATATCGAGATGTGAAGGTCACTGCCTACATGGGGTGGGTCGAGGAACTGAAATACCCCCTCATGAGGGTGGAGAAGGTCGAGGAAGACAAGCAGTGACCGTAGTGGGGAAGTCCGCTCTCCTTGAATGAAATTACATTTAAATAAGAGGGAAAAACAACACATGAATCCGACGAAAAAAAGGGTTTTGAAATCATCAACTGGCTACCAAAAATTTTAAAGGCAGGAAAAATCGCGTCCGAATAAACCTTTATATAAGAGTATGCTACTTCAAAGTAAGGGTGACCTTTTCAGGCTCCGAATAGAGGTGATGATAATGGATATTTTGCCCACTGCCCCCACGGGAAAAAGAAGAACGATTGTTTCCGCAATGGCTTTGATTTTTTTAATTGCTGCCTTTGCTCCGATCATGCTTGCGACACCGACAACGGCCGATTCGGAGACCAACGATGAGCAACCCATCGTGATACCCCCTGGAGCAAGACAGGGCGACCATTATCTCGCAGAACAGCCCGCAGAGTACCTTGCATACGGAAAGGGCGGAGGGTGGTTCGGCGGGACAATGATTAAGGTGGATTGGAACGCCGATGGCGTGATCGACCTTGCCACAGCCGAACCAGGCGCCGGCAAACTCTACATTTACGATGGCTCCACACAGTTGAAGTTCCCGGAGATAAGCGCATCCGGCGATGATGCCAGGTGGACCGCCAGCGGCGGGCAGAACTTCGGAACGGATTTCTGCTTCGGGGATGTGAACGGGGACGGATATGATGATCTCCTGGCAACCGAATCCGCTGGCTACGAGGGAACCAAGGGATCCCTATGGTATGGCGGCCCCTCCATGAACACCAAAACCAAGCTCGGGACAGCCGATGCCACCTTCATATGCGAGCCATACGGTTATTACGGAAGCTACTGCGCCATCGGTGATTTCGACGGCGACGGATACGGGGACGTGGTTGTAGGCGACGGCGGATATCAGTATTACTATGATTACTCCAAACCCGGTTACAGCTGGTGGTATTACTACTATTACGGCCAGTGCAACTGGTGGTACGGGAGCGCTTCCATGTCAGGGTCCTACAGCTACAACAATGCCGATGGAAGACTTTTCCCAGCATATTCTTTTGGTTACGATTATGGATCCTACGGTTATAGCTATCACTATTCCATGATGGGATCCGGCGGCGCGGATACCGGTGACATGAACGGCGACGGAAGGGACGAGCTGGCCCTCGGATGCCCTTATTATTATTATAACAACAATTACTACGTAGGCGCCGTCATGGTGATGTACCCCAAGTCCACCATAAGGAACTTCGATGAGGGAATTGCACTTGCCTCCACTCCCCACATAGACTGGGCCGCCTATACCGGGCAGAACTATTTCGACTCCGTAGGGGCCGACCCCCTGATCCATGATTGGAACGGGGACGGCTACGAGGACCTGATATTCAATTCCGGTTACTATTCCTACAGCAGCTCCTATCCGGACAACGGAAAATGGTGCTGGATGATTGACGGATCCTCCACAATTCCCACCGGGGAGCATAGGATGGGCACCTCATCCAGCTATTCCAGGAGGTTCTACTCAGATGACACCAGGGGTTTCGGAGCCCATGCTTTCGGGGACTACGACGGCGACGGTCTCCAGGACATCGCCCTGGGTGCCATGAGCCCCGGAGAGGTTTATGTCCTCCTCAATTCCGATTACAATACGACAGGAACCGGGACGACCATCGAGGCTTCCTCGGTCTCATCCCTTACCATACACGCCCCCGCGGGAGCAAGCAAATTCGCTGCGCCTGTTCCGTATTACAGGTATTATTATTATGGATATGACTGTAAGTTCAGGTCCATCTGCTTCTGGGAAAGGGAAACGGACGGTATGGACAATATCTTCGTAAGCGACAACTATGCGACGGTGAACGGCCAGTCACAGGCCGGTGCCATCTATGGCATCACCAACTACGATGTGTTCGGTATCGGAAGCTTCAAGGCCGAGGACGGGAGCCTCCCGGACGGCAAGACATACTATGCCGAATACAAGGAATACAGGTTCCAGGGTTCGGCATGGAACAGATGGACGCCGTACGGGACCGACCGGATGGTGTGGAAATTGAAGATGGGGCCCTACCAGGCCACCATAGAGTACAGCAATCCACAGGCACTTCCAAATACTGGCACCATTGCCGTCATAGACGATCCGTGGGGAGCAGTAAGGGTTAATGAGAGCTCTTTGCAGCTGATCGTACTTCCTGAGGACCCGGACATGCTCTATGTCTCCTTCAAGGTGATGTTCACCCTGGACCTCCCTATTGAAGCGGACCTGGACGTGGATTTCACGGCATACTGCAAGCACATGTATTTATCCCAGGAGATAGAGGATGTGGGTGCAATAAAGAACAAGTTTATGTTCGTGGGT
>JBLIRK010000050.1:0-17119 GCA_048569615.1 Thermoplasmatota archaeon
TTTCGATCGGATGGAGCCCGTATTCCATATCGATCTGCACCCTGCTGAGCAGCTCCCTGACCTTGGCCCTCACATGCGATTCCTGAAGCGCCCCCTCTCCGGAGCAGCTCCCCTCCACCTTCAGAATCGCCGTGCCATTCTTCTGCTCGATCCTGATATCTATCTCTACCGGATTGAAATGGTCGAACCTGTAGGCTTCCTTGAGGTGCATGTATTCCTTTTCATGTTCCTCCAATATCAGATCGACGCCTTCCACCGCCCTCTCGCAAATTTCCATTATCCGGCTTCGGCTGACATGGAGAGCCATCTCTTCGCTAAATCGGGCCATCGGCTCACACAGCCAAGTTCAATATTGCATTATACTAATTAAATTGAATTGAAAGAAAAGTGAAAGTACCCCGAATATCTCATACTTCTTCGATGGAAATTGTAACCGCTCCCTGGTCGAGCTCCCATACCTTCCCCTGGTCGTTCTCAGCGAAGTGCAGTTCGTCGGCAAGGGTCTCATGGAGGATGTAATCCTTGAAAGCCTGTATCCCGGCGGCTATCTTATCGCTGCTGCTGAAGATAAGCCTGATCCTTGCATCGTATTCGAGGTCCATTTCCTTGCGCATGGTCTGGACCCTCCTCACCACCTCACGGGCGATGCCCTCACGCTCCAGATCCTCGTCTATGTGAAGGTCCAGTATGACCTCGAGCTCCCCCTCTCCTCCGAGCGCCCACCGCTCTCCTAGAACCTCGTGGAACCGGAAATCCTCCTCCCCCAGGTGATAGGAATTCCCCTCGACCTCAACTTCGATGCCCGAACCCTTCACCTTCCTTGCCAGCTCCCTGGGATCGAGCTTCAGAAGCTCGTCCTTGACCTTCCCCGAAGCCGATTTCAGCTTGGGGCCCAGTTTCTTGGGATCCGGCTCCGCGGTGATCTCGAAGAACCTGGAGAGCTCCGTTTCGAAATCTATGTCCTTGACGTTGAGCTCGGACCTTATGACGGATTCTAGTCCGGGGCCGAAGGGTCCGGCCCCCTTGACAACGGCAAGTGCAAGAGGCTGCCTCGTCTTCATGTTCTTCGCTCCCCGGGCCGCCCTTCCGAGCTCCACCACGGACTTGAGGAGCTCCATCTTCTTCTCCAGATCAGGATCAACAAGTCCCTCATCGCATTCGGGATAGGATTCGAAATGGACGGAATCATTCCGTTCCGCCATTCCCAGGTCCAGATAGATCCTCTCGGAATGGAAGGGTATGAAGGGAGCTGACAGTTTCGCCACCGTAAGAAGTGCCTCCGCAAGGGTGTCGTAGGCGGTCCTCTTCTCCATCGAATCCTCGGCTCCCCAGAACCTCCTCCTGTTCACCCTCACATACCAGTTGGATAGATCCTCCACCACGAAGTACTTGATGGCCTGGGAGGTCCCGGTCAGGTCCATGTCGAGCATTCCCGCATCCACCTGTTTCACGAGGTTGTTCAGTCTGGAGAGCAGCCATCTGTCGATATCCGGTCGGGTTCCCGGATCCGTCCTGTAAACGGGCATGTATCCGTCGAGGTCCGCATAGGTCCTGTAGAAGCCCAGGACATTCCTGAGCGTTCCCAGGAACGAGCGGTTGACCTCGTTCACCCCTTCCTTCGAGAAGAGCTTCGGCTTCCATGGCTGTGATCCGGCAAGCAGATACCATCTCACCGCGTCCGCACCGTCGGAGTTCAGAACGTCCCAGGGATCAATAACATTGCCCTTGGACTTTGACATCTTCTTGCCCTCCGCATCCAGGACAAGAGCATGGCAGATGACGTTCTTGTAGGATGGCTTGTCGAACACGGCGGTCGAGATCGCAAGAAGGGAGTAGAACCAACCCCTGGTCTGGTCTATGCCCTCGGCTATGTAGTCCCTGGGGAATTCTCCGTCGAACAACTCCACATTCTCGAAGGGATAGTGGTGGGAGGCAAAGGGAGCGGAGCCCGAGTCATACCAGCAGTCGATGACATACTCCACCCTCCTCATCTCCTTCCCGCATTCCCCGCATGGGAACACAACCTCATCAACATAGGGCCTGTGGAGCTCCGGAATGTGTTCCAGACCCGAAAGCTCCTTCAATTCCTCCACCGAGCCTATGACATGCTCGTGGCCCTCGGAGCATCTCCACATAGGAAGCGGCGTTCCCCAGTACCTCTCCCTGGAGAGGTTCCAGTCCTTGACCTCCTCCAGGAACTTCCCGAACCTTCCGGATTTGATGTTTCCGGGATGCCAGTTTATCTGGTCGTTGTTGTCCATCAGGTTCTTCCTGAGCTCGGACATCCTGATGAAGATGGACTTCCTGGCATAGTACAGCAGAGGAGTGTCGCACCTCCAGCAGAAAGGATACTGGTGAGCGTAGTTGTGGATGCCTTCCAGAAGACCCCTGCTCCTGAGGTTCTCGATGATCAGCGGGTCCGCATCCTTCACGAATTTTCCCTTCCAGGGATCGACCTCCTCCTTGAACGTCCCGTTGGGGTGCACCGCCTGCACCATAGGGAGATCGTAATCCATCCCGAGGTTGTAGTCATCCTCGCCGAAAGCGGGGGCTATATGGACGACGCCAGTGCCGTCGTCCATGGTCACGAAGGGGGCCGTTGTCACGAAATGGGCGGGTTTCTCGGGAGGAATGAAATCGAAGAGGGGTTCGTACTTCAGACCCTCGAGGTCGGAGCCCATTATCCTCTGGACCACCTCGTATTCCCCGGCTTTCATGAGGACCTTGACCCTCTGCTCGGCGAAGATCAGGTCCTGCCCCTTGTACCTTATCCGGAGGTAGAATTCATCCGGGTTCACCGCAAGGGAAACGTTGGAGATCAGCGTCCAGGGGGTGGTCGTCCATGCGAGAATGAACGTGTTCTCCTGATTGAGGACCTTGAACTTGATGAATATGGAGGGCTCCTCGACCTCCCTGTACCCCTGAGCTACCTCATGCGAAGACAAGGACGTCCCGCACCGGGGGCAGAAAGGGACGATGGTGTGGCCTTCCTTGAGCAGGTCCTTCTTCCATATCTCCTTCAGGGACCACCAGACAGATTCAATGTAGCTGTCGGTCATTGTGATGTACGGGTGGTCGAGGTCCAGCACGTAACCGATCCTGTCGGTCATCTTGGACCAGTGGTCGATGTGTGTGAAGACAGACTCCCTGCACTGCTTGATGAAGGGCTCGATCCCGTACTCTTCTATCTGATCCTTGTTCTCGATGCCGAGTTTCTTCTCGACATTTATCTCCACGGGAAGGCCGTGGCAGTCCCACCCCCCCATCCTCGGGACGTGGTAACCCTTCATGCTCCTGTGCCTGCAGACGGTGTCCTTCACCGTCCGCGCGAAAACATGGTGGACTCCGGGGGGAGCGTTGGCCGTGGGAGGGCCCTCGAGAAATCTGAATTTCTCGCTCCCCTTGTTGTGGTCGAGAAGTCTTCCGATTATACCAAGGTCCCTCCAGCGCTTGAGCACCCCCTCCTCGAGGGCAACCGATTCGCTGGCCCCTGATACCTGGCTTTTCTCGACTTCGTCCAAGTTGCTTTCCTCCATGTGTACAGCTGACGCTGTTATGAGGGGGTGAAAGTAGGTATCATATTTAACTTGTTATATATGGAAAAGTGGCCTAAACAGTGAAGGAGAAAGGTTAAAAACCGCAGTGCGGTCATCCCGCAATACCGAAGGAGAATGTATCATGGCCTACGTAAGACCGACAAAAGGGCTCGCCCATGTGGGCTTCAGCGACAGCGGGCACCAGATAACCATGGATACTAAGAAGGTCGTGGGAGGGTTCGAGACAGCCCCTTCTCCCATGGAGGTGCTGCTTCAGTCCCTCCTCGGGTGCACCTCGATGGACGTCGTTTCCATACTGAAGAAGATGAAGGTGGAATACGATTCCTTCGAGGTCCACGAGACCCACGAGCGGTCCGAGGAGCATCCCAAGGTCTATACGAAGATCCATTTGAGCTTCAGGTTCGAGGGAGACAGCCTTGACCAGGAGAAGTTGAAGAAGGCGGTGTTCCTCTCTAAGGAGAGGTACTGCTCCGTATCGGCAATGCTGAGAAGCTCCGTCGAGATAACGTACGAGATAACCGTCAACGGCCGGAGGATCGACTGAACCTGCCATCGGCGATCTTCGACTCGAACTCCTCTATCTTTCCCGTCAACCATCCCAGCCTGCAATTCTCCCTCTCGTCTCCCTGGGGGATATAAGGCTTGATGTCCAGAACGGGTGTTCCGTCGATGATGTCGATGTCCTTTATGCGGAGGATGTTCTTCTCCACCTTTACCAATCTGACAAGATGGAGGCCGATGGGATTGGGCCTCCTTGGGGCTCTTGTGGAAAAAACACCTCTCTTGACATCGTCCAGGAACGGGAAGACCTTCAGTTCATAACCGCTTGACCTATGCAAGAATGTAAGAAGTATGATGTGGGAGAATCCCTCGAGGTCCGAAAGACCTTCAGTGAACTCCTCCTTTATCTCCACGGTAGCCTCTATGTCATTCCCTGCCCTGGTCTGGATCGGTACTCCCTCAGGTTCCTTGAATGGAGAGCGGACGAATCCTATGGGCCGCATCTCGATCTTCATTTGGACCTTCTCCTTTTCAGGAACGAACCCTCAAGAAGGGGCCATTTGTCAAATGAGCGCTCCTGCTCGATCCCGTCAATGCCGGTCATCACCCACTGGGATCGGGGTGAAAGCACGTCGTACTGGAGTTTGCTCCCGCCCGGAAAATCGAAGGTGTGATAGAGCTTTCCCCTGTCCCCGTTCAGATGTTTCAAAGTATATTGAAGTCCTTCCGGGGTCTCATCCAGCAGGCAGACTATTCCCAGGTTCTCATCGGAATGGACCCCGATCGATAGACCTCCCCTCCCGTAGACCTTCCACAGACCATCCTGCGCCGCAGGCTTCCACCCCATCGGGATCTTCACCGGGCCGGCGGCGACGGCAAACTTCCGGTGGACCCCGGTGTTGTTCCATTTCCCCCTGTCCCCGGTCGGACCGCTGAGCCTTATGACTTCCTTCAGGTCCGAGGAGCCGTCATCCAATATGATCGTGATCGGTCTAACTCCGATCCTTGAAAAGGGGCCTCTCGAAGCCCCTCCGCCTGATATCAGATATCCGGGACCCCCGGAATAGACCTCGGGACAGGATCCGCTCCCGTGGCCTATTCGGACATAGTACTCCTCCTTTCTGTGAAGAAGAAGCTCCACGATCCTGTCCGGGAGCCGATAGGGGAGAACCGATGCCATCAGAGCATGCTCGAAGCCTCTTTCCACTGCCGACCAACCTGGAGGCTCCTGAAGTTTCGAGAGCCATGCCGATACCATCGGCGTGTGGTTACCACCAAGCAGCGAACCCTTGGAAGCCCGACCAGACTGCCTCCGGAACGGAGGGAGCCTCCTGAGCCTGAACTGGGAGAGCGCATAACCGTAGTTCAGCCTGTCCAGGACCCTTCTTGCGGTGTATCGAACACTCCTGGACCCGAAGGCTTCGAGGTTAAGCAGCGCTGTCATGGTGTAACCTATGTAGGGATCGGAATTGAACTCGTAGGGGCCAGGGTTCTCGAGGTCGTGGAGAAGGGTCAGAACGGAGCGCTCCAGGCCCGAGATCAGCTCCTTGTCCGCCCCTTCGCCCTTCTTCATGAGCCATCTTGCAGCGAGATATCTGGAGCTCTGGATCATCAGTACGTGGTTCTCGGTCTCCATGAAGATCCCGAAGCTTCCCGGGACCTTCCTCGGATCCCTAACACCGGCTGTTCCTATCAGGTCCCTGGCAATATGAAGTGCCGTTTCGGGATGGAGTTTCGCCTCATCCTTGCCGAACAGGTGCAGGATGGAGGCAAGGACGGTCATGGTGAAATCGTAGTCGCCGCCCGGGCGGAGAGGCCATGACGTGCCGGGTGCTCCCCAGGGATCCTGTTTCATCAGATAATCGTTGACCTCCCCGACCTCCCTGCCGAGGCGGAGCTTCGCCAGGGCGATCCGTGGAGCCATCACCTTTCCCTCCTTCCTCCAGCTGGGGAGCGGAAGGGAGGCGAAATGCTCCATGATGAGCTCCGTCTGGGGTCCATCAGTCCTCCATTTCAGGCTCCTTGTGTTCGGGACCTTCATGTTCCCTGCGGGGATCCTTACCGTCCTTCTCCGGTTGGGAGAGAAATGACTGCGGAAAACAACCACTATCACCAGCGATGCCGCGATAAGGAAGAGAAGGGAGGAAGCGATCATTATCAGAAGCAGAAGGTAGAACATCCAACTCCATGTTCGGATGGGAGAAGGATATAGAATTGATTTGCGGTCGGGAAGCTCATCGGGGAGTCCTGGCGGGATATTCGTAAGCTGCGAGGTCAAGCAGCCTGAAAAGCAGTTTCATGGGCAGACCGATGACGTTGTCCATCTCCCCCGATGCCAAACGCACTCCGAGCTGGCTGTCATCCTGGATGCCGTATCCCCCCGCCTTTCCCTCCCACAGACCGGTATCGAGGTATTTCTCTATGGAAGACTCATCCCCCTCCATGACAACCCTGGACACTTCGTATCCGGTCAGCTCACGGCCGGAACCCCCCACCCTCAGGCAAAGTCCGGTATAGACTTCCTGGGGAGCCTTCACCTGAAGCGCCAGCATCCTCGCCGCATCATGCCTGGCCTCGGGTTTTCCAAGGACATGGCCAAGGCAGGCGACCATGGTATCCGCTCCGAGGACTGTCTCTCCCTCAACCGCCGGAACGGACCTGGCCTTCCGGACGGCATTCGATACGACCGTCTCTTCTGGTTTACCCCCATGCAGTTCGCTGGATCCCGGACATCTTACAACGAATTCCATGCCGGCGCTCCTTAGAATGGCCGCCCTTCTGGGGGAGCCGGAAGCAAGCACCAGCATCATTCCTCACTCCCATTCGATGGTCCCGGGGGGCTTGGAAGTGACGTCAATGGCCACTGAATCGATACCATTCAGGGACAGGAGCTTCGGGACCGCTTCATCGAAGAACTCCCTTGGAAGCTCCGAGACCTCCGCCGTCATAGCACGTTTGGACCAGACCGGGCGGATAACGACCATTTCTCCACCCCCGAAACCCACGGGGACCAGGACAGTGGGGCACTGCCATATAGAATCATAGAGGCCGTGCCTCCTCAGACCGTCCATCACAACCGCATCGGCCTCCCTGAGCAGGTCCATCCTCTCCTTGGTGATGAAACGCTCGATGGGAGAGGGAGCACCGCCGTGACCGGGATGGAGAACCAACATGCAGCGGTTAATTCCCCTTGTATTGTTGACGAGCCTGGTTGAAAATACCTTAAGCTCCGGCCATGGGATCATCCCGTCCATCCAGAGAGCAACCGGATGCTCGTACGATCTGGCATCCCCCTTGACGCCCACGGACCGGACCGGAAGCACCTTTCCCTTCAGCTTTCCGGATGCCCACGGATCTCCCTCGATAGCCCTGTCCACCCTTTCCTGCACATCCCTGACCTCTTCCAGTCCCCTCCTGATAAGGGCGCTGTCCTGGCAGAGGGCCCTTATCCCCAGCCCCGGTCCGGGGAACGGATGGCGGTGGACAAGCTCCTTCGGAAGCCCTAGGAGCTCCCCGACCTCCCTGACCTCGGCTTTATACAGGTCCTTTACGGGTTCTATGACCCTTCCCTCGGAGAGCATCTGCATAATGACGTCCACCCTGTTATGATGGGTCTTTATGACATCCGCATTGGCTGTTCCACCGCTCTCTATGGTATCCGGATAGAGTGTCCCCTGGGCGAGCACCCATTCGGATGAAAGTGCTTCCCCGGCCTCCTCGTTGATTATGTCTATGAACAGTCTTCCGATTATCTTCCTCTTCTCTTCAGGGTCGGTCTTACCCCTCAGAGCTTCAAGGTAGCTGCCCGACGCATCCACCACCTTGAGGTCCCTGAGACCCTGACGGGAAAGGGCCTCCATCACCTTCCTCGATTCGTCCTTTCTCATTAGTCCGGTATCCACGTGGATGAAGCGGCACCGGTCCTCCGGGAGGGCCCTGTTCAGCAATGCCGCCACTACGGTCGAATCAACACCACCCGAAACAAGGCAAAGAACGTTCCTGCCACCGGCCTCCTCCGATATGGTCCTTACGATCTCATCGAGGTTTGATCTCGCGGTCCAATCCGGTCTGGCCCGGCAGATGTCCAGGACGAAGTTCCTGAGCATTTCCACCCCGTGTCTGGTATCCTCAACTTCCGGATGGAACTGGAAGCCCCATCTCCTCCTCAAATCATCGCCGAATGCCGCCACGGGGCAGTTCTCTGTGGAGCCTATAACGCTGAATCCCTCGGGCAGCACCGTCACCTTGTCGCCGTGGCTCATCCAAACCCTGTCGCCCTGCGGCACATCCCTGAACACGGGATCCTCCTTCCTGTCGATGGAGGCGTAGCCGTACTCCTTCCAGTCGGATCCCTCGACCTTCCCCCCGTACTTGACCGCTATCTGGTGCATGCCGTAGCACAGTCCGAGAACTGGTACGGGAAGGTCCAGGATTTCCGGGTTTATCTGAACGGACCCTTCCTCGTGTATGGAGTCCGGACCGCCGCTAAGAATGATGCCCTTCACATCCCCGAACTCCGAGGCATCGGCACCGGGGTCCTTGATGACCGTCCTCACGTTGACGCTGTCCCTCACCTTGGTCGCTATCAGATGGGCGAACTGTCCTCCGTTGTCGACAACCGCGATGGTGTCGTGGCTCATTCCTTTTGCACCTCTGCATTATCCCTGAACACCTTCTCCCTCATATTTTCCAGATGTGCCTGAAGCTTCAGGAGGATCCGGGGATCGCGGGCCGCAATTATCCTTGCGGCCAGAAGGGCGGCGTTCTCTCCCCTGTCCAGACCCACGCTCCCCACCGGTATGCCGGGGGGCATCTGGACAATGGAGAGTATTGAATCCAGGTTCACCTTTCCGGATACGGGCACTCCGATCACCGGCATCAGGGTGTGGGCGGCCACTACTCCGGGGAGCGCCGCAGAGAGACCCGCTATGGCTATGAAGACCTTTGCCTGGGAGCCCTTCACGGTCTCCTCAACCAGGGCAGGTGTCCGGTGGGCCGATGCCACTGTAACTGCATAGGGTATCCCGAAGTCTTCCAGGATACCGAATGCCTTCTCGGCCACGGCCATATCGCTCTTGGATCCCATTATGATATGGACCAGACAATCACTACCGGCCGCCGGACCACCCGGTCCACCGGACATATCTCCGTCGTGCATCATAATGGGCGGAATATACTGCAGATAAAAAGGATTATCCCTGCAGCAGGTCATCGAAGGGTCCAAAAAAAATAAAAACGGACCTGCTCCCTACTTTAAATATTAGAAGGGCTTAATGCCCTCCCTCGTCCCGAGGAGTGATAGTCAATGATCAAGCAGGAGTTCCATGCGAAAAGGGCGGAGGAGCTGATGTCCAAGGTGCGTCATACTGTTGAGCCGCTGGACCCTCTCACCGAGGCCCTTGGAAAGATGAAGAAGCACGATCTCCAGGAGCTGCCGGTGGTCGAGAAAGGGAAGCTCAAGGGCCTCCTGACCTTCAGGACCCTTGCAAGGAGGAGGAAGATGCACATCTCCGCCCATGTGAAGAGCTTCATGATCTCGCCCCCGAAGGTGAATCCGAAGGACACTCTCCCCCAGATCGTCGAGAAGCTGATCAACAGGGACTTCACATCCCTGCCGGTCACCTACAGATCATCGCTACTGGGTATTATTTCGAGAAGGGACATCATCAAGGGAATGGCTGACGATCCGGAGCTGAGCAAGATGAATGTGGAGACCATCATGAACTTCGCTCCGACCACAATAAACGGGTCCATGGGCGTGAAGAAGGCCATGAACATGATGGACCTTACAAGGGAGACTTACACCGCCATCGTGGATGACGCTGGCAAGTTCCTTGGAGTGGTAAGCCACTCCGATATAATCATATTCATGCAGCTGCCCCCACATAAACCCCATACGGGTGATTTCCACGGAGAGAAGGTCCACAGGGACAGGGCTATCTCCTCCCTTGCATCGATGCCCCGGACCATTGCCAGGAGCTCCAACCTGAAGGAGGCCGTGGACCTTATCGTGAAGAACGACGTGCCGGTGGTCTATATTATGGACGGGGACCGGCTCGAGGGCTCCATCAGCGAGGTGGACATAATGGAGGTCCTGCTCAGGAGGGCTGCAAGGAGGGGGCCGCTCATCCAGGTTGCGGGTATCGAGGACGCGAAGCTTATGGATGCATCTGAGATCAACTCACTCATATCCAAATCCGTTTCAAAGGTGGAGAAGTTCACAAAGGTCAACTCGGTCACTGTCAGAATAAGGCACCATCACCACGATACCGACGATGACAAGTACACCATCAACGTCAAGCTCACAACACCGCAGACGGTCATCTCGAGGGAAGCCTACGATTGGGACCTCAACGACGCCATATCCAATGCCTTCTCCCTGGTGGAGAAAGGTGTGAAGAAGGACATAGGGAAGAAGAGGAAGTATCATTAATACGTTCAGAGCTTCCAGTAGCTCGCCTGGACATCCCTAATATCCTTGAGCCTGTTAAGGTCGGGGCCGTGTTCCCTGGTGTCCCTGTAGCGTATCTTCGTTTCCACGGGCTCGGTTGACGCAAGGGCCATTGTTCCCACTACGACCTCCGATAAGGCATAGACATGGTACCCTCCCTCAAGTTCCACGCATATGCGGGAATCGAGATGCTTCCCGGCATACTCGATGAGCTCCCCGGTCAAATACAGGTAGCCGGGGGTTGAAAGTGCAAGACCGGCCAGCGGGTCCATCAGGTGGGCGTCAACACCGAGTGAGACGAAGATGAAGTCCGGGGAGAACGATCTCAGGATCGGCATGACGATGCTCTCAAAGGCTTCCTTGTAGGTATGGTCCCCGGCTCCCCAGGAGAAGGGGAGGTTGACGGTTCTTCCTTCCCCCTTTCCGCTCCCCACTTCCATCTCGTGGCCGGACCCCGGGAAGATCCCCCACTGGTGGGTGGAGATGAAGAGGACAGAAGGGTCCCCGTAAAAAATATCGTTGGTACCGTTGCCGTGATGAACATCGATGTCAAGGATGGCTATCTTCTCCGCCCCCTCCCTGTACCTCTGGAGGTTCCTGGCGGCGATGGCAACGTTGTTGAAATAGCAGAAACCTATGTTGAAATCGGCACCGGCATGGTGGCCGGGAGGCCTGGGAAGGGCAAAGGTCGGCCTCCTTTCATCGAAGGACATCAATGCGGCTTCGACCACACCACCCGCAGCCCTGAGCGCCTGCGAATAGGTCTCGTTCGTGTGGAAGGTGTCAGGGTCCATGTATCCTATCCCGAAATTCCTTACCCTGTCTATATGACGCGTCCCGTGGACGAGCGCAAGCTTATCCGGATCGAGCATTTCCGGGCTTAAGAACTCTACATCGAGCCGTTCCCTGTCAATGGCCGTGATTATCTCCCTCACCCTATCCGGTGATTCCGGGTGTCCCGGCGTCTGTGTGGATTTCAGGTAGTCCGGGTGGTGGAACACGGAAATTGAAGCGGAATTGGACCCCATGGTCCGGGGAGTATTTTGGCAATAGAAATAGGTATTGGAAATAACCATCATGCGATCTCCTCAACCTCCGCCCTTCTCCTGTTCCTCTCCAGGAAAAGCAGGAAGGCAAGGAGGGATGCCCCGAAGGCCAGATACATAGGGGCTTCGTACGAGGATCCCGGAAATATCTGCACTATCATTATCGATATGAAGGGGCCGAGAAGGGCCGAGAAGGAGATGGAGGAGTTGAGGAGCCCTGCGGCCGTCGCCCTCTCCCTGTTCCGATCCAGCATCGTCCTAAGTGTGCCCACGAACAGACAGGCCCATGAGAGGCCCAGCAGGACCTGGGTGACAAGGAACAGCGGAAAGGTCTGGATCACCGTGAAGGAGATGAAGGCCACTGCGGAAAGCAGTATCCCGAGCCCTATCTGCGTTTTCGGCCTCATCCTGTCCCCCATGAAGTACATTGCGAAGAACTGGGTGAACGCATTCGTGGCCTGGACGATGCCTATCTCCCACAGGGTGAGACCGATGGTTTCCTTCAGGAACAAGGGCCACAGCACCCAGATCGCCGCTGCGGATGAATGACGCAGGATGAAAGGAAACAGTATGCCGTGGTTCTTCATTATCATCCGGAACGGCATGAGGGGTGTCTTTATCCTGACCTGCTTTATGGGCTTAAGGGTGAAAGCCACAAGCAGGGAGATGATAACCAGGGCTGACGAGAAGAGGAATACGGAATAGACTCCGAAAGTCTCTGCGACAACGCCCGAGGCAAGCAGGGACAGACCCCATCCAAGTGCTCCGAAGGAGGAGAATTTACCCATCTTTGACCTGGCCTCGAAGGCATAGGCCGCAAGGGCCGCCGGAAACATGCCGAAACCCACCCCTGCAATGAACCTGAACGTGAAGAAGCTGGGAAGGCTCCAGGCCAGGGCCTGGAGAGCTGCCAGGACTATCAGGAGGTCCAGCCCGATAAGGAGTATCCTCCTCCTGCCGTAATTGTCGGCCATCCTGCCGAAGATGTAAGCGGAAAAGAAGGTGGCCACGGCATACAGGGATGCCATGAGGGCTATCTCGAATTTGGAGAGCCCGGCCTCGTCGGCATAGATGGATATGTACGTGAAGCAGGCAAGGAAAGCACCGTTGGAAAGTACCTGAATAAGGGCTATCCTCTTGAACACGGGACGGGTAGAATATGGCCGGTTATATCCTTATCCCCCGGGGCGAAACCTCAGGCGGCAAGCACGTTCTCTGCTTTATCGAGGAATTGCTGGGCCATATCGTATGCTGACTGGTCTAGCATCATCTTGGCCTTCTCGATGTACTCCTTGGCTTCCAGGTAATTCTCCTTCCCCGTATTGGCCTTCAGGGTGATGGTCAGATCCCTCAGGCGCGTGGAGAGCTGGTTCATCTTGATGTGCACTATGGCATTGGTTGTGATGGATTCGAGCTTGTTGGCGATCTGTCTCGATTGTATATATTCTCCCTTCCAGAAGGTCTCCTCAACCTGCTTAAGGAGGTATTCCTCGTATGACACATCTACCTCGCTGGCCTTGATGTCATCTATGGAGGACCTCAGATCGATGATTATCTTGGGGATGTCGCCTTTTATGGCCTCCTGCTCCAATCTGAGGAGGATCTCCTTGGCCTTCCTGGAGTTGTTGATGGCCTCCACCGGCCTCTCCAGGTTGAGGTTCTGGTTTGCGAGGGTTATCAGCTCCTCGATCTGTTTTTTGAAGAACCTCTCCTTGGGGGACCTCGGCTCTTCGGGAAAGAGGGCTTTCATTGTCCTTGTGATCTCGTTGATGGTCTCCTTCACCTCTTCCCTGAGCCTGTCCTCCGGGGACTGTATGTTATCCATTATCTCCTTACAGAGTGCCATGACCTTCTCGTGATCGCCATTTGCTACCATCTTCTTTGCCTTCTTGATCAGGTTCTGCGCCCTGGTCATGTCCTTTCCGGTGGTCTCGGCCTGTTTCATCATGAGCCATACTTTCTGGAGATGGTCGAGAGCTTCGGAGTAGAGCTGGGGAACCATTTCCTCCTTGACCTGAACCTTCCCCTTGGCCCCGTTCTCGTCCTCCGGCCCCTCCTCGAACAGGAGTTCGTACGCTCCTTTGATGTCACCCTTTGCAAACCGGTCCCTGGCTTCCTTCACAAGCCTCTCTATCCTCATCCTGACCACAACGTCCTGGTCCCCGCCGATGGATGAGACGGCATGGTCCACCAGGTCGTTGAACAGCTGGTCCTTTGCCTTGCTAACGAGACCCTTTGCCAGGCTGATGTTGCCGTATCCCTGGGCTTCCTTGGATAGATTGATGTAGTTCATGGCCTTGACGATGGAGAGGCCAAGCTTCTTGGATTCCTCCACCTGCCATAAGGTCTCGTCAAGAGATTTCCTGTACATCTCTTCGCCCGCGCTTGACATCAAATACGTCTCCCTTTGGGACAGCGTTCCATAAGAAGCGGAGAAGAATTGTGTGGACCTTATTTTAACGATTTCCCTTTAATATACATGAAGGAATCAAACTCTCTCACAATACCCCGCTTATGTCCTAATGTTCCATAAGGCAGGGTTTAATTAAAAGTTATTGCAGGGATTTCCGTAAGTTGGAACCTTCGTTCCGGGAAGGAACATGTTTTTATACGGACCCATTATCTAGAAATCGGGAAAACGAATGGTTTACAGGCTCAAGGTTCCCAAGGACAGGGTCGGCGTGCTCATCGGCAGGAACGGTGAGATCCTGAAGGACCTCATGGACAGATGCGGAGCGGAGATAGAGGTTGAGTCCGAGACGGGGGAGGTCATCCTCTACGACGACAGGTCGGAGGACTCGTACATGGCATACAGGATGAGGGACGTCCTCAGGGCAATCGGCCGGGGTTTCTCTCCTGAAAATGCATTGAAGCTCCTCGAGGACGAGATGTACTACGAGGAGTTCGACATCCGGGAGTTCTCGGGAAAGTCGAGGAAGAGGAGCATGCAGGTGCGCTCCAGACTGATCGGGACTGGAGGCAAGACCAGGAAACTTATCGAGGACCTGACCGACTGCCAGCTCTCCATCAAGGGGAACACCGTGGCGATCATAGGCGATCTTGAAGGCCTGAAGATCGCTTCCAAGGCCGTGACGATGCTCCTCACGGGTTCGGAACACTCGACCGTGTATTCCTTCATGGAAAGGAAGAGGAAGGACCTAAAGATATCAAGGTGGGGTTTCTGACCGCCTGTGTTCGTTCGCCATAATATGAGCCGTTCTTGTCGGCTCCGGGACCCTTGTTCTCCATAGATCCCGAATAACTGGAGCCGCGGAGAGCAGGTCGGTCCTGTGGCCCCTTGAAAGATATACCGGACGAAGGCCCTTCATCCTCATCTCCCATCCCAGGACCTCTTCTCCTTCACTTACCTCGGAGATCACTTTTTCATCCGAATCCCTCTTTGGATGTGAGATCCTGCCGAGCATCAATTTTTTCGCGATACCGCAGGTCCTCGTTCCGGTGATTATCCCGATCTGGCACGCGATCCCTATCCTCCTCGGATGGAGGATGCCGTTCCCGTCCAGCACAAGAAGCACCGAATCGTCGATGAGCCCCTTTTCAATTCCCTTCCGGACCAGTGGAAGCAGCAGGGGGGCCTCCCTGTAGAAGAGCAGGCCGGGAACGTAGGGAATTCCGGGCCGTCCCGTGTGAACGATCCCGTCAACAGGTGATCCAGCCCTGTCCATGACGGCCATAGCCGAGGTATGGATATCATCCCTGGAGGATATATCAAGGCCAGCCGCGATATCGAGGTTCACCGCCCTCTCCTCTCTGAGAAAAGGAATGAGGCGATCCTGCAGCAGGGACAGAGTTCCAAGTGGCGGGTCCCGGGCCTCGAACTTCACGATAAGCTCGGGAGCTATACGGGGGCTTTCGCAACCTGACTCCTCGGCTACGGAGTCGGGGATCCGGCCGTCGGAATAGACCAGCCTGGCTCCAAAGCGGGCGAGCTTCCCCGAGGCTGCAAGCTCCCCCACGGCCCTGGCCGCCCTTTCAGATCCCAGGCCCCGGGCCAGGGAGCCGAAGGACGAGAAACTGCCCCCGGGGAGCTCCTCAAGCAGATCGACGGCCCATCGGGCCATATCGATCTCAGGCAGGACCTCCTTCTCGAGATACGGCCACATCTCCTCCCGATCGGTCGGGAATGAAAGGACCTTCTCCTTGAGTTCGGTGAAGGACCCGATACCATCAATCTTTATTACGCGGTCCACGATGCTCCCCCGATGACTCTCCGATTCCTCTTTGCGACCGACCTCCACGGAGACCTTGGGAGAATGAGGCTGCTTGTGGAAAAAGGTATCGAAGGGGGAGCCGACATCCTGTTCCTGGGGGGAGACCTGTTCAGGGGAGGGGGTGGGAATTCGGTGGAATCCCAGAGAACATTCCTCAAGGAAGAGCTACAACCGCTCTTCGAGAACTTCCCCGGGGAGGTCTATACGATCTTCGGGAACAACGACTGGCATGCGGCAGTGAAGGACCTGGAAAGGCTTTGTCCCAAGATATGGTCGCTGGAGGGTGTGAAAAAGGACATTGACGGAATGACGGTGGCAGGTGTTTCCTACGTTCCGGTCACGCCTTTTCCGATAAAGGACTGGGAGAGATACGAGGAGGGGGCGGCGCTACCCGAAGGTTCCACCCCTGCGGGATACTGCTCCAGGTCCGGAAGCGTCTCCCCGTGCACGGTTCCGGTGGAGAGGACGCTGATGGACGAATACAGGAAACTCGGCAGCCTTCAGGGAGCGGTTCTGATATCCCACGGCCCGCCGAGGGATACATGCGCCGATCTGGGATGGGGCGGTCAGAGCCTGGGTTCGGCGGACCTTGTGAGATTGATCGACGAGGAGAAACCCGCGGCCGTTCTATGCGGCCACATACACGAGGCCCCCAGACGCTCAGGGAGGAGCGTAGAGAGGTTGGGGGGGACCCTCGTTGCCAATCCGGGATCCTTCCGCGGGGAGCTGACCTGCATCGGGGGAGAGTTCGACGGGACCCTTTTTTTAGAGCCGGGACCCTGATATCAGGATTTATATAGACAATCACCTACAAGTTAAAATAAGGAATCCCTTTATGGATAACGTCCATTTCGGATATGACAAAGGAGGAACGATATACATGGCAGTTAAGATAGACAAGGATACATGCATCGGGTGCGGAGCCTGTGTGGGAACGTGCCCCGTTCAGGCGCTTTCGTTGGCGGACGGCAAGGCCGAGGTCGATGCAGGGACATGCGTGGACTGCGGAGCTTGCGTCGGCGTCTGCCCCGTCCAGGCTCTTTCCTTATAGAAACCTGGTTGTTTATTGGGGTCTCAACGGCCAATTACTCGATGCTGTAGCTACGGCTCCATATCGTAGAATGCCCTGTATGCGTTGCATGTTGACCAGAGGTCCGCCTTTGAGGATATCTCCATGGGAGAATGCATCGATATGAGCGCCGGACCCGCATCCACGACATCCATGTTGAGCTCGGCCAGGAACTTGGCCACCGTCCCTCCCCCTCCCTCATCCACCTTTCCCAGCTCCCCGGTCTGCCAGGGGACCTTGGCATCGTTCAGTACCTTTCTTAC
>JBLIRK010000051.1:0-16598 GCA_048569615.1 Thermoplasmatota archaeon
GTCGTCCTTAACATTCTGGACAGGGACATGGAATTCATATCCCTCAGGGCCATGGGAGCCAAACCGGGGAAGATAAGGAGAATGATCGTCCTCGAGACGCTCATGATACTGGTAGGTGGCCTGATCATCGGTCTTCCCTTGGGAGTGCTCACGACGAAATGGGCGATGGCCTTTCTTGTGAAGGACCTTATATACTATGTCATCAGCGTGGATCCGCTTGTGTACATCATCACAGCCCTCATAGCCATAATATCCGCCGTGGCAGCCTCATACATCTCTGCAAGACATATCACAAAGGCCAGGCTCTTCGATCTCATCAGGCAGAGAGCCGTCACATGATGCCGGTTCCACTGTCCCCTCGGGGCCTTCATCATTATGCTCCTGCAGGTCCATCACCGGCACGTGGGGGGCCGGGGGCAGGAAATTTTCCGCGTCCGACCCCCATTGGTCCGGCGGACCTGTAGGCGTTGGGGGAGGAGGAGGTCGGGGGAACTCCGGAAGTTCGCTCACCTGGACGACTTCCACTTTAGGGGGAGCTTGCTGAGGGGGAGGAACGGGTTTCGGCTGCCTTACTTGAGCATATACAACGGGCTCCATCTCGATCGAATCCGGGTCGACGCTCTCATTGGACTCATCCCTTCTCTTTCCCTTTGCCTTCTTGATAAGGAGAAGGAACAGTATGATCGGAACGAATATCAGCACAATTATGAAAGCGATGAGACCGAAGAGCACGATCAGGATCACGGTCAGATAGGACGAGGTCCTTTCACCGACATCATCATCGTCATCGATAATGATTTCGTCATCATCGTCCACGGAGGGAAGCGGAGGGACCTCCACATAGACCCTATTGGAATTCTGGGAGCTGAAGAGGTGATTGTAGCATACCACGTAGTACTCGTAGGTGCTCCCGTTCTTGATGCGGCGGTCGCGATATTGTGTAACGTAATCATTAACCATCAGTTCGGTTTGATCGTAGTCGACCACCCTGTAAAGCTTGAAACCCGTTAGCGGTACATCCCCTGTGTATGATGGCACACCCCATCTGAGCACGATCTCTTCGCTTCCTGGCTCGGCCGTTAAGGTCCCCGGTATTCCGGGAACACCGGCCGGGATCATCTCGCTGGTCGTAGCACAGGTGGAATTGCCGGCAGCGTTCCTGGCCCTCATGAGATAGGTGTATCGCTCCCCGTTCTTGACCGAGTCATCTATGAACTCGGTACGGTCGGGATCGATACTGAAGACGACCGGGAGTGCACTGTCCGGGTTGCGAACCAGAACATATTCGATAATCTCGGCTCCACCGATATGGTCAGGGGGCTCCCAGGAGAGCACTACTTCCCCGTCCCCCGGCATGGCCTCGAAGTCCTGGGGAGGCGAGGGAGTGTCAATGGATAGCACGTGAAAGATCTCGCTCGGCTCCGACTCACCGATCATGTTCGTGGCTGTCGCAAAGTAAGTGTAATTCACCCCGAGTTGGATGTCCGTATCGTTCATTCTCCAGGTTGATCCGCCCTGAAAATCGATCTCAGTTATGTTCTCGACGCTTCCATTGATCTTATGAAGCATATGCGAAATGACCTCTAGACCATTCCCACTAGTTTTACGCAGTAGAATGTTCACATGACCGATGCCAGTTGATATCTCCAGTATTGGAGGATTCGGCGGTATGCCCACCAGTATCCTTTCGATCGTTGAGTTCTCCGACCATCCCACCAAATTCTCGGCCCTCACGGCGATATTGACATACTCGCCAGCTTTTGCATAATTATTATCGTATGTTGTGCTGGCAGGTTTGTCGTAGGTCCTTATGATTGTATCATCATCATACCACCACAGGATCCTGTAATTTGTGATGGACGAGCCCCCGTCGAATTCAGGAGGATCCCAGCTGATGTTTATTCCGTTCCTTTGTGTCTCCAATCGGACATTCACAGGTGGGTCGGGATGCCTGATGGCATTGACAACCAAAGGGGGAGAATTTATGGATTCTCCAAGTGTCGTCACCGTTCGGATGTAATAAGTATATGTCTGACCTCCCTCAAGGCCACTATCGGAGAACATCAGGAGCTCACTTCTTGGCGCCGACCCGACCAGGATTCTGCTTCCGGTGCCCTCTTCCCGGTAGATGTTGTACTCCAGTATAGAGCTTCCTCCGTCGTTGACCGCCTCTTCCCAGAAGATGTCCGCACCACCATCCTGATGCACATAGCTAAGGTCCGAGGGAGGTCCAGGAACGGTCGGCTCACCGATGATAATGAAGGTCATAAGACGGTAGAATGGTTCCTTCTCCGATTGAAGAATGTGGAAATTTCCGTCCGTGTCCATGTCGACCTCCCAGTCGACCATCATGTAGGGTGCGACCATTTCCCGAGTCCATTCCCCGCCGATAAACGTATATGACCTCGTGTAAGCATATTCCCAATTGGTCGTGTTCACGCAGAATACCTTCCAAGTACCGTCCGCCATATTGAACAGTGATGGTTTCCATAAGAACATGTCCCAACCGGAGATGTTGTTCCTGGACCAATTTCCATCCTTGAAGGAAACCATGGTCAGCTTTGAGAAATCAGCGTCCGAATCGTTCATACCCCTCACGAGCACATTAGGATCACCTTCATGATCTATGACCAGGTCTGGTTCGTACCATTTATAGACATCCTTTGTCTCGTTGTTCGCCAGAGGCTCTATTGTGGAATAGGTTGTTCCAGTTCCTTCTGAGTATCCGTATCTTACGCCCTTCCTACCCAGGAGGTTCCAACGGACGTAGACCAGGTGAACATTCCCGCCATCGTCCACCTCGACATCCGGATCGTATCCGTATTGGTAGATCAAAATATCAGTCCAAGTTGTTGTTTTCACAGACCAGTGAACGCCTTCCTTGGAGCTTTCACCTCTGAACACAACATGGATATCACCGTTTGGAGCAAAGGCGAAGTTGATCCTCCTGTCGATGAACACATCCTGGAAAACATTCTCGGTCATCCATCCCCGGGGTGGTCTCCACATGTGCTTCAGGTCCTGGTTCTCCTTGTCGTAATAGAAGATATGGACATCACCGTCACGGTCCAATCCTATCCTGCATCTCTCCAACCGATAGAGATTCTTGCCCAGTATCTCGAAGGACCATCTTCCGCTTTCCCTGATCCCGTAAACGATGTCGTAATGATCGTAATATGATCCGGTCCTGTTCTCCACCAAGCTCACGGCATGTATGGTACCGTCACTTCCCCGGACCATATCGAAATAGGTGTAGGTCAGGAGCTCATCCACCCTTTCCTTCTGCCAAGTAACTGTCGCCCTGGTATCGAAATCGTCAACCGATCCATTTGACATTGAAAAGGGAAATGAAGGGATGATCAGAAGAAGAGCTGCAACGATCCATATCGATGATGATCTCGCATAATACCCAGTCTCCAATTAGCTCCCCGGATGCAGAGCGGCTCCCGGATAGAAAAAGATTGTCCTACATCATGGACCTGGCCCACTCGTCGAACCTAATGAGGTTCCTGAGAGCCCCCTCCAGTCCCGAAGACATCGATAATATGCCATGGTCGTGCCAGACCATCAGCTCGCGCTCCCCAATCTCCTGGACCGTCGCCCTGGCAAGGTCAAGGGTCCCGTACTTGATCTTCGGCACCCATCCTATCCATTCGGGCAGGTCCTGGGCGGGGTCCATCAGCACCTTTCCGAGCTCGTAGAGGCCTTCCATGTGGCTGTGTATGACCGCATTGATGCGGTTCCTGTTCCGGGCATAGATGAGAAGATGCGACAGCCATTCCGAGGAGGGCGCCCCGGCTCCCCAGAGCAGGGAGAGCCATCTGCCGCCCATTTCGATCCTGTACAGACCCAGGTTCTCCTCAGGCTCCATGGGGATATCCTGTATCCGGGAGGCGGACCTGGAAATGATGATGTATCTTTTTTCGAGCTGCGGGATGAAGAGAGGAGTCTCGAAGACAGGGCCGATGGGCTCCGGAGCTGCGTATAGGCCGTTGATCAGAATGGAAAGGTTGCCGTTGGTCCCTTCGCACCATCCTCTCTCGTGAAGGGTTCTGGACACATTCCGAAACTCCGAGATGATGTCATCGAGTTCATCCATGGAAAAGCTCCCACCAGACAGTACATGGAACGGATTGGATGGGGTTGAATGGCATGGACCGATTAAAATCTATTGGGACTCGAGCTTAGCCTCGTAACCGTAAACCAGCCTTCCGGTCAGACCCATGAGGATCATTATGACGCACAGGGAGTAGAGGCCTATGTCGAACCAGATGTTCTTGACCGCAATAAGATAGATCTGCCAGGGGACGTAGAGAAGTATCCCTGCGACCATCAGAGCCGTGAAGAGGTTCTTTATCAGTCCACGGGGGAGCTCCGCTTTCTTATCGTCAACCATCGGTATCGCCAGCCCATTACGCTTTTCATTATTAAGGATATCGGAATTCCCCGATGGATTCATTCCTCTCTATGGTAAAGCCTTTGATATCTGGCCATGAAGAGGTCAGGATCCGCCATCTCGTCCTCCTCCCATTCGACCTCCTTGGGCCTCGTGAAGATGAACACCACGCCGATGACGGCCCCGATTATCAGAAGAATGAGGATGACAAGAACGACCAGTAGAAAGGGGTCCAGACCGTTCTCATTGCTTTCCCCTGCGGCATCATCATCGGGATCGGGTCCGATATCATCATCAATATCATCGTCATCTATGATCACATCATCATCGTCATCATCATCCGGGATGGTAATCGGCCCTTTAAGAAGAATCCTGTAGGTTTGTACAGATGTGAAATTGCCGTCACTCACGGTAAGTCTGACGGTGTAATTGCCTGGCGCGTCGTAGATATGCGTAACGAGGATCTCGTTCAATATCGTGGAGCCGTCCCCGAACTCCCATTCGTAAGTGAGCCTGTCGCTGTCCTCATCGAAGGCTACTGACGTATTGAGGATGACTGTGAGATTCTCATCGTCCATGCTCTTGAGATGGATGGGCATGGAGATCGGGGCATCATTGACATTGACGACCGTGATGTTGAGAGACACCGAATCCCTGAGCACCCGGTCAACACTGTCAAAAGCGAATATCCTGACGGGATGGATCCCGACATCTTCCTGGACAGGCTCATACCTCAGCTCACCTGTGTGGTTGGAGAGGGTCAGCCTGGGCAGCTCCTCTTCCAGCTCCAAACCCACCCACGGTCCGTCTATGTCATCGGCCTCCACCAGGAGCACGAATGCCGCATCCTCTTTGATTTCAACATCTACGTATTCACCAGTATGGTCTCCGATTCGATGAATGACGGGGGGATCGTTCACCGGGGTTACCGTCACGTTGAGAATGGTCCAGTCCGATTCAAGCCCATCCGAGACGGAGATAATGACATTTTCCCGAAGCACCCCATCCGGGTAGTTGAAGGTAACCTTCAGTCCCTCCACCGATGCATGGTCGGAGCTCGTATTTATCTCCAGGACGTCCCCATCCTGGTCCCTTACCTTGTTGGTAAGGTCGAGGACAAGATCGATATCCTCGACGGGATTGATGGGTGAGAGGGGGTCAATGGTAGGGGCGTCGTTTTCCGATGTTATATTGACCGAAACCTCACCGAATACCGTGTTCCTGCCGTCTGAAACGGATATGTTGACAATATCTTTGGTCACACCTTGGGGGTAGAGCATGACCAGCTCGTGTTCATCGATATCGCAGTAGGTGGAGTTCTCCGTGATAACAAGATCCACGAAAGGTGTGTCCTCATCGGAGATGTGCTCCCTGAGGTCGATCCTCTTCTCCACGTCCTCCCGGGCTCTGAGATATTCTAGGTCTATCACAGGCTTGCTGAAAGGGATGGTCCAGAAATCCATGAAGAACGTATCCCTGTCTCCTTCCTGCATGCCATCCGCATCTCCGTCCAACGGATTCGAGGAATTGTCCGTAACGGTGGTCTCCACTGTCAGAAGGTACCTAGTTTCCTTGCTCAGGTCCCCTTTAGGTTTGATCCATGCTGAGTTATCAATTCCCGAATGGCCGACATCGGTATCTATTCTCCCCGATACAGTGTCAAGGTGGATGGATGTATTGTCGATGGTATTTCTATCCATCGTCTCATTGAACCAGACCGTGATGTTCACATCAAGAGGAACATTGGTTTCATCATCGGAGGGATAAGTGGCGGTTACCACGGGTGATGCATAATCGGTCTTGGGCTCCACGATATAGAGCTCGCCGTTGTCGGAGGCAAAGGCCACGAAACCTCTCACGACGGCCGGGGAAGAAGAAATTCCGTAGGTTCCTCCCTCAAAGTCCCGTGACCAAACCGACAATCCGGTCGAGCGGTTTAGGCAGAGGAACCTGTTGGCCGTATTCCCCACGTAGATGTAACTGGGGGTTACGACCGGAGAGCTGCATACACCATGTACGTTGTTGGTCCCGGTCGATACCCACCAATATCTTGTGGTGGTACCGCCGGAGCCGAAGGCATCAAGGCAATAGACGTAGGCATTCGAGTTCTGGTCCCCGATATATACGCGTCCGTAGGCAACTGCAGGTGACGAGGATATTGCCCTTGTCGTCGTATACCGCCAGTACTCGGTCGTCGTCCCGTCACCGTTCCCTCTGGCATCCAAACAGAAGACGTTCCTTGAGGTTCCACCGAAATAGACCCTTCCATATTCTACGGCCGGTGAGGAGCATACCGCATCTCCGGCATCGAACTTCCATATCAGAGAGCCTGTGTTGGCATTGAAACAGTAGACGTAATCGGACCCCGCGGCGTATGAATCCCCAGCGCCGGTGTAAACCTTCCCCTCCCAATAGGAGGGGGAGCTTTCAACCACGGTTGACATACCCAGGGAAGCGTTCCATGCCTGGGATCCGTTCGCGATCCAGACCGCCATCATTCCGTTCCTTACTGTCCCGAAATTGTAGTATATTCTCTTTCCATCTGTGGTAGGGGAACTGGCGCACATGGAGACGGGATCGGTGGGGGTGAATTTCCAATGTAAGGTGGTCGTTCCCTGCCCCGTTGCGTTCGCCGAGAGGCACCATAGCTCACCCGAATCCCCGGCGACGTAGACCCTTCCCTTGTAGACCAGCGGAGTATTCCAGTGTATCTCTCCAGTGGCGTACCTCCAAATCCTGTTACCATTCATATCGAAGCAGAAGACCGCGCGGGAAGAACAGTAGTACAACTTGTCATATTCGATCACCGGAGAGCAGTAACCTCCCTCGGTAATGGTTGCCCTCAGCCGGCAAGATTCAGGGCCGTCAACACTGACGTTCCCTTTGTTCTCCGGGTCCCCTCTGAACATCGGAAAACTGTCCGCGGGAGGATTCCATGCAGGGTCCGGATCCGCAATAGCGGAGGTGATGAGAGGCCCGGAGCCTTCGGAACCTGCCGTCACAGGCAGCATTAGGATAAGAATGGATAAAATGGAGTACGGCAGGACCTTTCCCAAGCATCTCACTCCTCGGCTCTTCGAAGCGGGCAGGTTTTACCCGAATACACTTGGGAGTGGCGCCACTGGTAATTAACGATTTTGCGTCCAGATTCGCCGAAACCGCAAGGATAAAATAAGAAGTGGATTATCATCCGCGTCCAAGCCAACCTACAGCCCCGTAGTGTAGTGGTCTAGCATGGGAGACTCTGGATCTTCCGACACCAGTTCGAATCTGGTCGGGGCTACTTATTATAATCTCATTTTATTGGGCCCCGAACGATAAGTTATATATAATTATCCAGATTCGAACGAGGGTGGAACGCCATAGAATTGATTTTGCAACTGTTACACCCGGAGTTGGGCCCTATGTTGTGAAAACTCCTAATGGGCCCAGTGAAATCTTTTTTTTATTTTAGTCACTTCTTTCATTACTTCTACCGACCAGTTCGAACTGTGAGCACTCCCTTCTTCGGCTCTCCCATGGAAAGCCCAACTCCTTTATCTATATAAGATGGGACAATGACATACCAACAAAATCGCGCCGCCCCGACCGGGCGATCATAAAACCCCCCATTAAACGGAGAAGCTCACATGAGGTCGACAACCTGGATGGTATTATCTATCGTATTCCTTTTCATTACGGTATTAGGTGTATTCTTCACAGGCAACCAGGTTCTTGGAGCCATAGGAACGCTCGGAATAGTCTTCTGCCTGTGGTTCACGTTCCGCAGGATAGACCTCGAGAACGATAATGACAGTAAAGTGCTCTGATCCTGTCCATCTGCATATCCATCCTATGAGACGATCGCTATCGTATCCTTCTCCCAAACAACCTTATTCTCTGCAATGTCGATAATCTTGACGTTGTATGATTCACCCACAGCCGGGTGCCAATCATCCTCTGAATGATAGAAG
This sequence comes from Thermoplasmatota archaeon, assembly GCA_048569615.1. Lineage (GTDB taxonomy): Archaea > Thermoplasmatota > Penumbrarchaeia > Penumbrarchaeales > Penumbrarchaeaceae > JAYEPK01. The sequence goes on from JBLIRK010000051.1 coordinate 8,350, forward strand.
GTCGCAGTCTCTCCGGCGGATGTGGATTCTTCATCCGTTGCGAAATCATCGGTTCCATCCACGATAATCTGGTAATCCCACCAGTTTATAGTCCCCTGGAGCACCTCGAACACAATTGTGTCGGTGGAGTTGTAGATCCTTGCATTAAGGGACATTGTGGGAACTTTCTCCCCCCCTTCCGCAATGATATCCATTTCCCATATGAGCCTGTTGCTTTCAATATCCACGATCTTGACCGTATATTCCTCTCCGTTCAACAGTTCAAGTTCTTCATCGGGATCGTAGAATTCAGCAGTTTCACCCGCCGATGAGGATGTCTCGTCCGTCCGGAGCTCCGTACCATCCACGGTCACTTTATAATCCGTCCATTCATAACTCCCGCTTATGATCTCGAGGATCAGTGTCTCATCGGTGGCTGACAGCTCTCCTTTTCCTTGAAGGACGACAGCCTCTTCATTTTCGCCCTCTTCTTCCAGGCAGCCTGCCGCAACTACAAATACCAGGATCGCTGCCAGGGGCAAAACTATGAAATATCCATTTTTTCTCATTTGTCTCTCCTCCATGATCTGAATTACAATACATTAAAAATCATATAAAATCCTTTTTCATTATTGATAGGAGAAATCTATATAATATCCGTCAACATGATAATCGATGGTTAACATGAAAGAGGAAATGGCATACGTATGCGACAGCTGTCACAAGGTTGTGAGGAAGAAGGGATACGAGGGCAATCCCGACTGCTGCGGAAGGACCATGAGGCAGATGCCCTTGGCCGAGTGCGTCAGGGACCCCGCATTCGCGGAGCACGCCCGTTCCTTCGAGGATGACGAACCCTGCGACCCTGGGATGTCTGGACCGTGAAACGGTCAAAACGACACTAGAATATCAGGGTTCAGTTAAATATACCACGAGGACATAGTTGTATGTACAAGACGGGAGGGAAAGATCTTATTATCTCACACACCTCTCTCCTCTTAGATCCCCCACTTCCCCCCGTCTTTCTCTTTCTTTGATACCATTGACCTTAATACGATAGTTCGAAAAAGTATAAACTTAATAAGCGTTAATCCCGGGTCATGATGAAGCTCTTGAGCTACTTGGCATTCGCTTTCCTGCTTTCCATACCCCTTGCCGCGGCCATCGACCTTGAACCGAGGCCCGAGCTGCCGACCGGAGCCGGAGGACTGGAGAACGAAAGATGGGAGGCGCCCATTGCAGAGGAGAGCGGATCATCATGGTGGGAGCGAACTGTCTTCGATCAGAACAGGAACGGACTGGCGGACCAACTGGAAAGCTATGCCGAGCTCAGTGGGCATAATGCAGTCCCCGCCTATGTTGCGATATCCTATGACAGACATATCGAAGATAGTGATATCGAAGAGCTGACGGGCAGGGGGTTTCCGGTCTCTTCCGTTATGGAGGACCTCGATGCGGTTACTATCTTGAACTTTCCCTCCAACAGGATCTATGAGCTCCTGAGCCTGCCCGGTGTGGTCTTCGTCGAGCCTCTCGGGGCTCCGGTACTTTATTCGGATATCGCCACACCGACGGTCAAGGCCAAGCAGTCCAGCATGTTCTCTCCCTACACCGCTTGGGAAGAGGGCTACCAGGGACGCGGTGTGAACATAGCGGTCATTGATACCGGAATAGATGACGAGCACCCTGCTCTCCAGGGCAAGTTCGTGGCAGGTGTCGACATGACCAAGCCCGAGATCCCCGCAATCCTATTCCCAAGGGACGGAACCTACAATCCCGATGACATCCAGGGCCACGGCTCTACCTGCTCCGGCATCGCAACGGGCACCGGGGCCCCCGAAGGAAAATATCAGGGAACGGCTCCGGAGGCCAGGCTCGTTGATGTCAGGATAGGAACGAAGATAGGCTATGCTCCCGGAGAGTTCTGGGCAGGAGCCCAGAACGATCCGCATATACTTGACGGTACGATAAACGGCATCGAGTGGGCGACCGATAATCTTGATACTCCGTGGGGAAGCGGCGGTGAGGATAATGCGGGAATCGACGTGTTCTCCATCAGCTGGGGAGTTGACGTGGGTCAGCCCAGCGATGGTACCGATCTCTACTCGAGGGCCTTGAACACGGCTGTTGAAAAAGGCGCCATAGTCGTCAACGCCGCTGGAAACGACGGTCCGGAGAATAACGGGTTCACCGGGCTCTCCGCATCATCCGAGGCGATAATCGTCGCAGCTACAGTTGACAAAGATACACTGGAGCAGGAGGATGATGTTGTTGCCTGGTATTCTTCAAGAGGCCCCAGGCATGACGACGGTGACGGAAATCCCTACAACGAGCTGAAACCAGACATTGCCGCCCCGGGGACCAATATTACCCAGCTCCAGCCGGACACAACGAGGCTGACAGGAGATGCCTCCAACAACGGCTACGGGAACAGGGGCTCTGGAACATCCTATGCGACCCCGCTGGTGGCAGGCGTTGTGGCGTTGATACTCGAGGCCAATCCGGAGCTGGAGGACAGAAACGAGATCGTCAAGGAGGTCCTGAAGTACACTGCGGACAGGATGAAGCCCCCCATGTATCCCGAACTCGATCCATTCTGGGAGAAGGACTTCGGATACGGGACGGTTGACGCCTACGCGGCAGTCATCCTTTCAGCGAACATCCCCAACATGGACAACGTAGATCCGAGGCTCCAGGCGCACATAACCAATGTGAGCTTCTCCTTCACGGATGACAACAACCACACATGGAACAAGCCCTACTATTCGATGTACGAAGCAGTAAAACCTGTGAAGGTCTCGGGACTGGGATGGTCAAAGGGCGGCGAGTTCGAGAAGGTACAGTACAAGCTTGTCAAGGGCGGGATCGATATAGGTCCAGGCGAGGCCGAGTGGAAGGATGCCGAGATGGACCCGGAGCAGCCCTTCAATCCATGGACCATCGACCTCGGCTCCCCTGCAATAGGCACCTACACATTGTGGGTAAGGTCTGTTGGCGGAGGCAGGGAATCCCTCTATTCGTTCCTTCAGTTCGATGCGGATATCGAAGTGGAGGAGCCCGGTTTCGGGGCTGGAGGGGGTTTTCTGCTTCCTCTTCTACTGTTCCTCGGAGCAGCCCTCGGGGCTGGCATATTTATCTACTACAAGATGAGGTCTAGGAGTTCTTCACAGGGGTGAAGGTGTTCAGGGTTATCTTCCCGATATCCCCTCCGTAGGCCCCTATCCTCTCTATGGAGTTGATGACATAGGCCAGAAGCACCGCTTCGTCCGCCTGCAGCGTGAAGACCTTCTTGAGGAGCGGCTCCAGCTTCACCTTGAGCTCCCTCGACCTGTCCACAACGTTATCCGCTAGCGTCAGGTCGTGGGAGAAAAGCGATCTGACCGAATCCGAGAAGATGCCCTTTGCCGTCTCCCCTTCTTTCATAATCGTGGCCATGAGCTCCTTGTCCTCAGCATCATCGAGGTCCTTGATGCATTTGGCCATGGATACCGTATGGTCCGCCACCCTCTCCACCACCCTGGAGGTGAGCATGTAGTTTAGCGCCTCCTCCGGGGAGATCTTGGTCTTGTCCGCGACCTTGGGGGACTGGTTGACCATGTTGTATTCCTTGTGTATGAGCCAGTTGATCCTGTCCACCTCGATGTCCCTTGTTATGACATCGTCGAGGAAAGCATGGTCCAGGTCCTTCATTCCCTTGAGGAAGTCCTCGATCATCTTCTCGGTTATGTATGCCATCCTCTTGAGTCCGGTCTTGACGGAAAAGTCGGCGGGATCTATGAGGTCCTGGAGCTTGATTATGTCCTTCCTCTCCTCCACAATCTCGACACCCATGACGAGCCTTGTGAACTCCCTTACCTTCCTTGCATGCTGGGGGGACATGGCTCCTTTTGAGGTTACAATGATATTGTTAACTCCCGAGACGTAGGCTCCCACGAGCCTTCTGATCAGTGCATCCGGGCTCTCCTTTCCCGTTAGCCTGATCTCTCCAGTTACGGACTCCTTGAAGTTCATGGGCTGGGGGGACATGATCAGATGGCCGTTCTTGTCCTCCATTATGTTCAGGGAGGATCCGGAGGAAATGCCGTTCTTTTCCGCCCATTTCTTGGGTAGGGACACAATGAAGGTCGAGCCTCCCGAGATCTGAACCTTTCTAGTCTCCATGGGGATGCACCAAATATAGATGATACGGACTTACTATTTAAAATATATATCAACTACATAAACAGTGTCGGTTTCTACAAATTTCCACCCCAATCCATTACCTCCGTATAGATACATCTGGTCATCCGCTCCTCTTGTCGGCTCCACATCGAGCGGGAACCATCCGAAGACGAGATAGGACTGCGGCTCGACGATCAGCCAGGTTCCCAGATCGTCCTCCCATATCTGGAACGGGATCTCCAGTCCGTACCTTTCCTCCAGGAGATGCAGGTTTTCCGTTGAATCCCCCAGGTACACGGCATTGAAGGCGTGCCCCTCGGTTATGATCACCCTTGCATTTCCCCCCATGGCGTTGATGACGGACCCGAAGAGTATAGCATAATCCTCGCAGTCGCCTCCTCCCCTTGCGAGGCAGGCCGTGGGTGTGATCCATTGGTTCTTTCCGTTGTCCGGGTCCGGGATGTATTCTATCCGGTTCACGACCCATTCGAATGCGTCGGCGACCTTCTGGATCGTGTAGCTCCCCTGGCCAAAGGAGAGGTTTGCGACGAGAGATGAGATCTCCTCCCTGTCCTCCCCGATCAGATCGTGGACCTTGTCGTAGTAGTAGGCATAATTATACTTTACCTCGGGTCTTTCCTCGTAAGGCTCCAGCTCCACAATATTGACGGTGGACGGATCGAATTCCATGGCTTCCTTCCTGACCCACTGGTCCAAAAGGGGAAAGTCGAACTTGTCGATGAGAAGGTCCATGGATACCACGTAGCTCCTCAGGTTCTCCTCGGGCGGCTCCAGCGGGATGGGAACAAGGAGGTGCCTCAGGTATCTCTCCTGGTCCGGGTAAACGTACTTGCCGACCTCTCCCTCCACCTCGGCTCCCCATCCGGTCGAGACCATCACCCTCTCTATGTAAAGGTTCGTCGTACCCGTGTTCTCCAGTGTGAGGTTCACAACGGCGCCTACCCCGGCATATCCGTCCAGCATCTTGGTCGTTGCATTGACGGGCCACTGGAGCTTGCACGAGAAGGAGGGTATAGGGCCCGGGGAGATGAAAGTGGGTCTCTCCTCCGCCTCGATGGAGCGGTCCTCGTATCCGGGGATCACCAGGTCTTCCGGGGAGAATCCTTCCCTGTGCTCCTGGGACAGGAGATAGTCCATGTATATGTAGAGGCCTATCAGGGATGCGACCATGAACATGAGAAGAATGGATATGGTCAGAATGAAGCGTGCTACCCTGAGGCCCTTCTTTCCTGGCACGTACTTGGATTGAGCCGATTCCTTTTATTGGTTTTGGGAATATTCCCGCTCATAAGCTTATTAACGCAGGGGAGCCATGGCTTTGAAGGTGAACGAGAAGGGGTTCGAGGTCCACGGGAGAGCCGATGAGGGGAGGATAATTGAGGAGGAATTCATCGAGTTCAAGGAGGGATTGAGGTGGGAGTGCATAAGATGCACATGGTGCTGCAGGCAGCCGTGGGCCGTGAACATGACATGGTTCGAGCATGACAGGGCGAGGGCCGATCCGAGGGCGAAGGACCTTGCCATAGACAGGATAGAGCTCGATGAGGGGAGCGGTCTCACACATCCCTATTTTGTGATCGAAGGAAAATGTCCGATGCTGAGGGAAAAGGATTCCGCCTGCTCGCTTTATCCCGATTGGTTCTACACTTGCGCCACATATCCTTTCCTGCTTATGCCCAGCGGCACTTTGAAAGTCCACTCCAAATGCAGAGGGCTTGGACAAGGTCCCATTATCGACCGGGATAAAATGAGGGAGAAGATATTGAAGGAGAGAAGGAGAGCAGGGATGATCGTATAGGCCATTCATACCTTTGTAGATTATGCATCAATGGTCATTTACCATTTATGAGCTAAAATATATTATGAGAAGAGAAGAATGAGGTATTGGTTGAGGGATGATGAACAAGGTTGTCATTGAGATCGAAAAACAAAATGGGAATTCATTTAAAATAGAGATCGAAGGGGATTTCAAGATCGGGAGGATGGAGACCGAAATAGGTCCTATGATGGTCATCGTGGAGGAAGGTTCAGAACCCCGGTACCTGGCAGAATGCACCTCAGAAGTCTCGGAGATCGTATTCGATGACAAGAACGATGTCACCTCATGCCACGCCTTTTTCTACTGGAGGGGTGGTTCTTTATTCATCAGGGATGTCGGGAGCGAGATCGGGACTTATATCAATAATAAAATGATCACAGGTTGGAAAAAGGGGAAAGAAAGCTCTTCGTATATAACCAGGTCGAAGATCAATGTCACGATAGGGAATTGGGATATGGTGATCGAACCGGTAAGGTCCGAAAAACCACAAAAGCAGAAAATGGCAATGGTAAGAAGGAAGAACGAAGATAGAGAGGCCATCACGTATAAGGAAGGACCTTCACCTTGGAAGAAGCCGGGGATTGATGTTGAAACATCCGAAATGGGAACAGATGTCGATTTCTCAGTGGCGCTGCCATCATCCGTGAAACGAGATACGACCTTCAAGATACACTTCTGGGCCCACCTCGAATCGGACCAGGAGCTGATAGAACAAATAGCCAAGGAGAAGTATAGGGATGAAGAATTCACTTTGGAGACAAAGGGATCCTATCCCTTGAAATCGAGGACTGATCTAAGATTGCACTTGAAGATCGAGGATCTGCAGGTCACGGAATCCGTTGAACACATCTATTGGAATGGGAAGATGTCAAAGACCTATTTCAAGGTCAGGGTACCCTCGGATGTCGAATTCGGAGAGAAGGACGGGACGATCTTCGTCTATGCACGTGACTGCTTGATAGCGCGGATGGATTTTTCTCTTAACGTTACAATGTCCGGTGAAGGACCGGGTAAAGCGGTCCCGGACAAGATCCGCTATAGGAGCGCTTTCGTATCTTATTCAACAATGGATACCGATGAGGTCCTCGCTCGCATCCAGGGGATCAGGGCTGTGGCTCCATATATGGACATCTTCTTCGACAAGAGGTCGATCGACCAGGGCGAGGACTGGAAGGAGCGCATCAGAAACGAGATCATTGAAAGGGACATACTCTATCTGTTCTGGTCCAAGAACTCCGCATCATCTTCATACGTGGATGAGGAATGGCGGCTCGCCTATTCCAATAAAGGTGCGGATTCAATACTGCCCATCCCTTTGAGGTCATCCAAGGATGTACCTCCCCCCAAAGAATTATCCCATCTGCATTTCTATGATTGGACGCTCAACAACATATAATTCATGATATTGGAAGAATTGAAGGAGGAAAGAAAATGGCTGTGAAGAAGGACATTGAGGGAAACCACGTTCAAGAAGCATTAAAAAATTATTTACATACTTTTTGGCCCAATAATGTTGCAGTCCAAACTCCATTCGCATTGGATCATGGATATTTCATGCCGATATCGATTGATGAGATAGGACAATTCGATCTTCATTATTTTCCGCTATCAAGTTATCAAAACGGATGGTTGATTTTGATCCTGGATAAAGATACGAATTTTTGGGAATTTATAAAAAATAAATTTGCTGATTATGAAGAGATGGATAAAGTAAAGAATTCCTTGTTGGACTCGGAATCAAAAGCTAAGAGCTCTCACGATCTCGTCGATTTATCCATGAGTTGGTACATTTTATTCAGGGATGAAGAAAAAGCCATGAAGATATTACAAGAAGCAGAGTCCAAAGCTGTAAGTTCTTCTGACCTTGTAAGATTGGCTGAGAGCTGGTTCTCGATGTTCAATGATGAAGAAAAAAGGGAACTGATATTGGAAGAAGCGGAGTCCAGAACCAATGAAACAAACGATTATATCAATCTGGCAGAATGCTTGTTCGGCTCGCTCCATGATGAAGAAAGGGCAAAGCAGTTGCTTGAGAAAGGGGAATCAGCTGCGAGAGACTCATTTGAATACGCAGGTTTGGCAGAGACCTGGTTCGCAAAGTTCAATGAAAAGGAAAAGGCAAAGGGGTTATTGGAAAAAGCTGAGAATATAAAGAAGGTGCTTGGTGATAGGATCAATATAGAAGTCCTAAAAGATATAAAAGACAGAGCCATACTTAAAGAAACAGACCTGATATGTAATTGTACTCCTGTAGGCATGGAGACTGGAA
>JBLIRK010000052.1:0-16170 GCA_048569615.1 Thermoplasmatota archaeon
GAGGAGCGGCGTCAGGAGGAAGCCGGCGCCGACGCCGAAGAACCCGGAGAGCGCGCCGACGAAGACGCCGATGCCGAGGATCGCGAGGAGGGGGACGCCCTCGCCGGCGACGGGCAGGTAGATCGAGAGGTCCATCGGGATTGAGAAGGTATTCGTGAAGCTGGAAGGCAATAATCCTTCAGGACACCGGGAGGACAGACTTGCATATCTCATCATTAGGGATGCGCTGTCCAGGGGAAAGAACACGATATGCCTCGGGACATACGGAACCATAGGCGGTTCCCTCTCCTACCTTTCAAGGTATTACGACATAAACTGTGTGATGTACGTTCCCAGCAAGAAGAAGGCCATGCGATGGGAGCTCCTAAACGAGGAGCATGTCAGGATCCTCGAGCACGGGAAGACCTTCGAGGACTGCGTCATCAAGAGCAGGGAGGTGGCAAGGGAGAACGGCTGGTACGATGCAAATCCGGGTCTTGCCAACAACATGACCAACATGTATGCCTATTCCTACATCGCCAAGGAGCTGAACCATCAGCTTGAAGGAAGCATAGACGATATCTACTGCCAGACCTCCAACGGCTCCTCCATCTCGGGCCTGAACATGGGATACAGGCAGCTATGGCTGAGCGAGGACCTGGAAAGGCTCCCGAGGATAATTGCTGTAAGCACCTCCCACGGGAACGCATTGGTAGATTCATTTAGAAAAGGAAGCAGGGACATCATAAAGCTCGATCCTGCCGATATTCAGGAGACGAAGTGGAACAGGAATGCTGTCAACTGGGAATGCTTCAACGGGCAGGATGCCCTGAACGCGATCTACGATACTTCAGGAAAGGCTGTTGGAATACCGGATTGGGACCTCAAGGAATTCTCCAGGAAGATCAGGAAGCTCGAGAGGATCAAGTTCACCACCCAGAACATATTTCCCCTTGTTGCCCTCATGAGGGACGCCGAGGAAGGCAGACTCGATAAAGGCGTCCATGTTGCCATCCTCAACGACGGAAAGATCGGCATTGAAGTGGAGAAGGTGACAAAGGACAATTTGAACGTTCCCTACGAGGAATTCCTGGACATCCTTGACGAATGGCTGGTCCAATTCACGGACCCGAAGGAGGAAATAAGGGAAGCGACGGACAACGCGTTCGAGAAAGGTCATGTGATATGCGCCTTCGACCAGGGACAGATGGTGGGCATAGTGGTCCTTTCAAGGTCCAGCTGGGAGACGTTCTTCCCGCATTACCACCTCTCCTACATTGCAACCAAGAAGAACAGCAGGGGCCTGGGGATCGCCACCCAGCTGATAGATAAGGCCATAGAGCTGTCCAAAGGCTCCCTCTCGCTCCACGTGGAGACCGATAACAAGAGGGCGATCAAGCTCTATGAGAAGATGGGCCTGAAGCGGAAATACTACAGGATGCTTTATCAGGGACCGGAAGGGTGAGCAGTTGGTTAAGAGATCCGATCCGAAAACCGAAAACGATCCCATCGAGCTTGCAAGGGACCTTATAAGCATACCGAGCACATCCAGCAGCGGCTCGGATATCTACGATCATGCTCACAGGCTCTTGAAAGACAGGGCGATTGCAGATGTCTGGAGAGGGCATAAAAGCGCATACCTTGAATTCAGCGATTTCAGGAACGTCTATGCCAGAACCGGCAGCGGAAGCGGGCCTCGGATCATGCTCAACTGCCACCTGGATACAGTGGAGCCCGGAGAAGGATGGTTCCATCCGCCCTTCTCTCCATCCGAGGAGAAGGGAAGGATCTACGGCCTGGGAGCCGCGGACATGAAGGGGGGATGCGCTTGTGCCATCTCGGCATTCCTGGAGATCGCAAACGATCACAAGAACATTGAGGGAGAACTCTACCTTAGCTGCGTCTTCGGGGAGGAAGCACCTTATTCGCTGGGAACCGACACACTGCTGAAGGAGATCGATATATCGGGCTTCGACCTTGTCATAATCCCAGAACCCTCTCCCCTGCTGGGCATCTACGACCACTGCCTGGTGCATGAAAAGATCCACGGCTCAAAATTTCCCGTGGTCATAGTTGGAGCGGAAGGAAGGGTGATGTTCGAGGTGGAGTTCTTCGGGAAGGCGTCCCATGCCTCCCACCCTTCCCAGGGAATTAACGCCCTCCATGACGCTTCCAGATTCATTACGGAGCTCACTAGGTTCGACCTGTTCTCCTCAATAAAGATGGGAAAAGGGCATTACGTGATACTGAATATAGACGGCGGTGATCAGACCTTCACAGTCCCTTCCTACTGCAAGCTCCTGGTCAACAGGCAGCTTACCCTGGGGGAGACGGAAAAAAGGGCGCTGAAGGAGATCAAAACAATAGTGAAATCACTAAGGCTGCGCTCGAAGGTCAGGTTAAAGAAGAGATACTCGCCTTCTCCGGAACTGGAGTACAGGCCATATATCTTCGAGTCCTCGAGATACCTTGACCAATTCATTGAAAAGATCCCTGTACCCCCTTACAACAGGAGCAAAAAGAAGTGCCTGTTCACGACAAGTTCGGTTGGGGATTTCAACCTCTTCGGTGCGAGGGGGAAGATTCCAACGGTCCTCCATGGTCCCGGTGGAGGCAATATACACTCCCCCAACGAGTACGTCAATAAGGACGAGATCGTCAAGACCAGGGACCATATCATCGATTTCCTGAGGGAGGCCTTCAAAGTTGGATAGATACCCCAGACTTCTCATCGACTTGAAGAAGATAGAGAGCAATACCAGAACAATAGTGGATATGGCAAAGAACCGAGGAATAGGTATAACCGCTGTGACCAAAGCCACCTGCGCGGACCCCAACGTCGCATTTGCTATGCTCAAAGGTGGAGCGGAATCCCTCGGAGATTCGAGGGTGCAGAACCTCAAAAGGCTCAGGGACCAGGGCATTGGCTCCCCTCTTATGCTTCTTAGAACCCCCATGTTGAGCGAGGTGAATGATGTGGTCCGTTTCTCGGACATCTCCCTCAATACGGAACTTAGGGTTATGAAGGCACTATCGATAGAAGCCCGGACCATGGAGACAGAACATAATGTGGTTCCCATGGTGGAGATGGGAGATCTGAGAGAGGGCATTATAAGGGAGGATCTGCCCGGGATCCTGGAAACCATCAACAAATTGGATGGGATCGAGCTGTTCGGCCTGGGAATGAACCTCGCCTGCTTCGGGGGTGTGGTTCCCACGAAGGAGAAAATGAACGAATTCGAGGAACTCGTCGGTGAAATGGAGGACCGGATCGGGATCGAACTCCGGATGGTCTCCGGAGGGAATTCCGCCAACATCCCCTACCTGATGGAGACGGAAGAACCTGGGAGGACCAACAATCTGCGCATAGGGGAGGGCATTCTCCTTGGACTTGAAACAGTCAACAGAACTCCCATACCCGGAACCCATCAGGATGCCTTCGTGCTGGAAGCTGAGATCATAGAGAAGAAGGAAAAACCCTCCATTCCCGACGGCACCATATCCCAGAACGCCTTCGGCGAGACTCCTGAGTTTGAGGACATGGGAGAATTGATAAGAGGAATTGCAGCCGTCGGCCGCCAGGATACCATCCTCGAGGACCTGACTCCGTTGAGCGGGGAGGTGGAGGTACTGGGAGGATCCTCAGACCATCTCCTTCTCCGGCTGAACGATGAGCCCGTAAATGTCGGAGATTCATTGAGGTTCATTCCTGCCTACGGAGCGCTGGTTCACCTTTTCACCTCAAAGTACGTTTCCAAGGTTTACGTATAATCACAGCAGGAATATCGCCGCAACCCCTGCAAGGGCGACCAGGGTGCCGAGGACCGCTCTAACCGTCGGTCTCTCCTTGAAAACAAGGAACGATATCGGTATCATGAACAGCGGTGCAAGGGCCATAAGTGTTGAGGCGATGCCGATCTTCGTGTATTCTATTGCCACATAGGAAGCCCATACACCCAGGAAAGGTCCCACGGTGGTACCCAGCATAGTGTAGGTCATGAACTTCCTGTCCCTGAACGCATCAAGGCTTTTCCTGATCCTGTACCGATTGAGGGACACAAGCCAGATTGCACCCGTCCCCCAGAGTATCCTGATGTAGGTCGCGGAAAGTGCAGGATTGCTGCCCTCCATGCTGTCCAAAGCTCCCTTTGCTATCAAAAGCTGTATCGCCTGCCCAAGCATACCGCCGATACCGAGGAGGATGCCGAAGACAGTAACCTTGAACATCCCGGACCTCCCGCCCCTCTCCAGTATCACCCAGGAGACCCCGGCGATCACAACCACCATGGCGAATATCTTCAGCGGCTCGATGGTCTCGGAGAGGAGGAACCAGGCAACGGATGTCGTGACAACAGGGACCATGGACATTATGAGCATGGACAGCCTGGGGCCTATCGTAACATGGGCCCACATCAGGAGCCCGTCGCCAAGAGCAAGTCCCACGACACCTGAAAGTCCCAGCATCAGGTAGACGTAGAGCGACTCCCTGGGCAATATGGTCCCGATGATCAGCAGATGGGATATTCCGAGCATCAGCGTGGCTCCAAGGAGCCTTATGGAATTCACCGCTTGATGGGACTGCCTTCTTCCTCCCAGGGCAAATAGGGTCGAGGAGAGCGCCCAGAAAAGAGCGGCTCCAAGCCCTCCGATCTCGCCCCAGGGTGCGTTCATAACGCCCTGAAAAACATCCTCGGATTTAAAATTAGGACCAGACCCTCAATCCCAGAACCTTCTGGTCCTTGCGAACTTTACTTCCTCGGTGAAGAGCCTCTTGACGAGCTCCGAATCATCGTCGTAGAGCACCTCGAGGACCTTCCCTGCGGTCTTCGGGCCGACACCCCTGGCGGCCATGCATAAAACCGCCTTGTAACCATAGGAGGAAAAGAGCTCCGCCGCCATCATTGCGGCCAGGAACCTCTTCTTATCATCGCCCTTGAGGCCTTTCTTCTTCAATCCCTTCTCCACCGCCTCCCTGGTCCTGAGATCCCCCGGAGGAAGTGGAGCCATCATTCTTGAGCCGCACCTGTGGCAGCCTGCGATCGTCTTTGCCCTCTCCGCATTGGCCCTGAGTACAGCTCCGCAGTTCATGCATGTCAACCTCATGGATGTGGACATGAGCCTCTCCCTGACGGTGTTTATGACCTCCCTCCCCGCGCCCTCCGGGGTCATGAACTCGCCCCTGACCATGGATCCGGACATGGAGAGCGGGGAGATCCTCTGGACCACAACACGCAGCTTCTCCCGGTCCATGTCCCTGACCATCCTGGATGCCCTGTCAACATCCAGCCTTTCATGGATTATCTTTCCGAGGGCCTCCTCCATGATCATGGTGTCCCGCCACCGGGCCATCAACCTTTTCAGCGGAAAACTTGCCGGATCAACCTTGCTCTGGAGGGCCCCGAACTTCTTTGCTACATGCAGCATCTGCCATCTGAGAAGAGGCGAGTTCTTCAGCAGGATGGGCATCATCCTCTCCATGTCCTCCGATGGGATGTTGTCCACGGCCCATTCGATGTCGTTGGACTTCAGTCTCAGGTCTCCCATCAGCAGGATGCGGTATGGATCGTAATCAACGATTACATGCCCCCCGAACCTTGCCATCAGAAGGGATGCGATGATCCTTCCGAGGGTCTCGTTCACCTTGGTCCCTCCGCAGATGCCGATCACCACGCCTTCCATCCCGATCTCGATCGTTATGGTTTCATTATCCGGTGCGGCAAATCCCTCCTCCACCATCTCCCCGAACTGCTCCATCGCACTCTCCCTTGCATCCTCGGTCAGAGGGAGCCTCTCGAAGGCCGCCGCCCTCCTTGCCTCTTCCTTCAACCATCTGACCAGCTCTTTCCTGACCACCCCAACCTCCCTAGCCACCTCCCATGGCACGGGGATGTCGGACCCGGACCAAGCCGGAACGGGACCCAGCTCCGTGACCGGCTCCACTGTTATCTCCTCGTCCCCTATGTCAACGACACGCCACGGCTGGCCCCTGACGATGAACTTGGAGTAGGGCTCGAGGTTGGAGAGAACGAAATCCATATCCAGTGAGCCTATGATGGACCTGGTGGAGAGATCCCGGATAAGCATCACCCTCTCGTCCGGTATCATGGAGATATTGTCGTAGAAGTACTCCCTGGACCTCTTTCCGCCGTGGGCGAGCCCTTCCTCCGCGTCATAATACAGGACCTTGGAATCGTTCAGAAATGTCAGAAGCCTCTCGATATCGGCAACCTTCAGATCGGAAAATGTGAACGTGCTCCCCGCTATCTCCGATATCTCCGAGACCGAAACATCCCTCTCGGAAACCGTCATTGAAAGCACCTGGTTGGCAAGGACCGAATAGATATCCTTCCTGGCCGTCCTTGCCTCCAGCTTCCCTTTGTCCGAGAGATAGGAGATCACACCTGCCTCGATGATGTCGTCCGCCTCCGTGGCCAGGATCACACATCTGGAGACATCCCCTATCCTGTGTCCTGCCCTTCCGGCCCTCTGGAGCAGCCTGGACACCTCCTTGGGGGATTTGAACTGGATGACCAGGTCCACAACCCCTATGTCCATTCCCAGCTCCATGGAGGATGTGCATACGAGGCCCTTGATCTCGCCCTCCTTGAAGAGGTGCTCCATCTCCTCCCTCGCCAGCTTGGAGAGCGAGCCGTGATGGATGCCGACGGGAAGCTCGGGGTCGTACTTCCTGAGCCTTGTTGTCAGCGCCTCGGCAAGATCCCTTGAATTGACAAAGATAAGCGCGGAGCGGACCTCCTGGAGAAGCTCGTGCATCCTGCGGATCACGGCGGCGACCTTCGCCGAGCAACCAAGCTCAAGCGCGGTTTCCCTGTCCTCTTTTTCGACCTTCGGGGAGTCCACAAGAAAGCTGTAATCCTTCCTCCATGCCCCCCTTATGACCTCCACCTTCCTGCCAGGCCCACCGAGGAATTCCGCCATCTGGGAGGCATTGGGGACCGTTGCGGAAAGGCCCACCCTCTGGACCTTCCTACCGGCGAGCCGGTCCAGCCTCGAAAGCGCAAAATCGAGCTGGGCTCCCCTCTCGTCCCCGTACATCTCGTGGATCTCGTCAACGATGACCGCCCGAACGGTTTCAAGCCCCTTCCTCAGCCTCGACCCGGTGAACATTATTTGGAGGGTCTCCGGGGTCGTTACAAGGACATCGGGGGGTTTGCGGGACTGCCTCACCCTCTCGGCCTGGGTGGTATCCGAATGCCTGACCGCCATTGTCAATCCCAAATCATCGCACCACCCGCTCATCCTCTCCCATATGTCCCTGTTGAGGGCCCTGAGGGGTGCTACATATAGCAGCCCTATACCTTTCTCTTTCCTGCCGGCCAAACCCTGCAGCAGCGGTCCGAAAGTAGCTTCGGTCTTTCCGTATCCCGTGGGAGCGATCAGGAGAACGTCCTTTCCCTGAAGCAGCGGCTCCAGGGATTCCTTCTGGGGCTCCGTGGCTTCCATTATGCCCTTCCTCCGCATGTGGGCCTTCACCTCGGGCCGCAGCTTCTCCAGTCCCTCGATGTGGTGGTCCTTCTTCACCTTTTTATTTTCCATTTCCGCCGGCCAAGAAACTGGAAATCCTTAATATTTCCGCTTACCTTCACCAATGGATGGCAAGGAGGATACGGGTCCTTGACCAGGGGACCGTGAACAAGATAGCGGCGGGTGAGGTCGTGGAGACCCCTGGCTCGGTGATAAAGGAGCTCTTAGAGAACTCACTGGACGCGGGTGCGAAGATGATCACCGTTGCCGTCGACGGAGGAGGCCTGAAGCATATCTCGGTCAAGGACGACGGCTGCGGGATGTCCCGGGAGGATGTGGAGCTGGCTTTCACCAGGCATTCCACATCCAAGATAAGGGACATATCGGACCTCTCCATTCTCTCCAGCCTCGGCTTCAGGGGAGAGGCCCTGGCATCAATCGCAGCCGTGTCGCAGGTTGAGCTTCTTTCAAGGGAGAGGAACGGGAGCGAGGAAGGAACCAGGGCTGTGGTGTCCTCCGGAAGGATGACATCGCTAGAGGGCGTCGGCTGCCCCATCGGAACGACTGTCACAGTTACCGACCTGTTCGAGAACGTTCCCGCAAGGAAGAAGTTCCTGAGATCGCCCGGTGCCGAAAAGGCGAGGTGCATAGATATCGTCACCAGAACCGCACTGATCCACCCGGAGGTCGGATTCAGACTTACCGCGGACGGTGAGGAAAGATTGAACACTTCTCCGACCGAGGATGTCAGGAAAAGGGCCGCTGCTGTCCTCGGTCCGAAGACCGCCCGGTCCATGATATGGATGGAGGGAGACGGGAAATCACCGGAGCTCATACAGGGACTGTTCTCCCTTCCCTGGGAGACGCGCTCCAGCAGCGCCGGGATCACCATCTCGGTCAACGGAAGGCTTGTAAGGAACAGGGCTGTGGTCGAGGCTGTCCGGAGAGGGTACGGTTCAAGACTGATGAAGGGGAGGTTCCCGCTTGCGGTCCTTTTCATCACCATCCGGGGGGAGCATCTGGACGTCAACGTCCACCCGGCAAAGGACATAGTGAAGTTCAGCAACGAGGGAGCGCTTCTCAACTCCATAGAGTCCAAGATATCCGGGGCGCTGTTCTCGTCCGCAAAGGAAAGGAGAAGGACAAAAAGGGAAATCACGGATGAAACGGATCACGAACCCGATCGGACAGCTCTCCGGGGGCGGGAGCTCAAGGTCGAAAGAAGACCCGTCCAGGTCCCGCTGATGGAGGGGGAGCTCCGCCCAATGGAGACCGGTGGGGACCCGTGGAGGGAGGTCCCCGTGGTCGAGGACATGCAGAGGCTCCCGCCGGCGCTCCCGGAGAGCACGGAGGGGCTGATGATCAGGATAATCGGCCAGCTGGACCGGTCCTACATACTTTCGGAGATAGGCAAGGACCTCCTCCTCATCGACCAGCACGCGGCCCATGAGAGGATCCGGCTGGAGATGCTCAAGAAAAAGTTCATATCCGGCGGCGGGGGCATCCAGGAACTGCTAGACCCGGTGCATATGGAGCTGGACAAAGGTTCGATGGCCGCCCTTGAGGAGCTGTCTTAAAAGCTAAAAGAAGTTGGTTTCATCATCGAGCCCTTCGGGGACAGCTGCATAGTTCTCAGGGGCCTCCCTGAGTTCATGGGGAGGATGGAGGCCCATTCCGTCCTGAAGGACCTTCTTTCGGGCAACGAATCCCACGAGGGGTGCTCCCCGCCCGATAAGGAGTTCACCCCCGGCGACCTGCCGGTGAGGGAGCGGATACTGGCACTCACCGCCTGCAGGGGAGCGATAAAGGCTCACCAGCCTCTCTCACTCAACGAGATGGAGGGCCTTATCTCGGACCTCCTCGAATGTGATATCCCGCTCCACTGCGCGCACGGGAGGCCTACTATGATACGGCTCCCTCTGTCGGTCCTAGAAAGATGGTTCCGCCGGGTTCTTTGATTTCACTCCGGACCCCTCCCTGAAATTTCAGTGCTAACGGATATGTATGAGCTAGGAGCATATGCGCCCATGGGAAAATCATATTCTCAGAAGGTCAAGTCGAGGTCAAGGTCCGACGACAGACCGAAAAGAGCGAGGAACATAAGGGGGGCGAAGGACCAGAAAGCTCCGTTCCCTTGGGCCCCTGTGATCGTGGTAGGCATTGTGATCGCGCTGATCATAGGAGCGGTTGCCTATTATCAGATCCAAGACCAAGTGGGAGATGAGGGCGATAACAGCAGTGATAACAACAACGGAGGCAGCAATAACGGGAACGGCGAATCCTACCCCTATCTCTCTATCCCGCTGGAGAGCACCGACAGCGGGATAATAAAGCTCAGTGATCACTCGGGCAAGGTGGTGATCGTGGACATGTTCGCCACTTGGTGCCCGCCTTGCAGGGAGATGATGGGGATCCTTGAGGAGCTGAGGACCATGTTCTCTCCCAACGAAGTTGTCATCCTATCAATAGACACGGACCTGACGGAGACCCTTTCCCAGGTATCCGATTTCAAGGATGAATACCAGGCCGATTGGACCTTCGCCATGTCAACGCAGCAGTTCAACGGCTACTTCCCAGCGGAGAGCATACCAACCCTTTACGTCCTCGACGGCACCGGCAAGCAGGTCGAAACCCACGTGGGCGCTGGCGTGACAGCGGGAGAACTGGCAGCCTTGATATCACCCCATATGTCACCGGTTTGAATTCCAAACCTCTAATTATCCTCCCGACGTTACGGGGCCATGGCGCCCCCAGGTGGAAGTGAGCTGATCCATAAGCGGCCGCTCGTCGTAGGTATCGGTGGAGTTGGGACAGGTTACGCATCGCATTTGGCCGGAAGGAGGATGATAGATGCCCTTTGCCTGGATACGGATAGAAGGCCCATATCGGGCCTCCCCCCCCCCTTCTCCTTGCTGATCGGGGAAAAACTTCTGAAGGGCGAGGGGAGCGGTGGAAACTTAAATGCCGCCAAGGCCGCCTTCAAGCTCGGGATGGAGGCCTTGGCCCCCAGGTTGCTAGGTCGGCCGCTGGTGATCACTGTTGCATCCGGAAACGGCGCCACGGGGATCTCCGGTTCGGTGGAGATCAGCCAGCTACTTTCAAGGGTTGGACTCCCTTGCTTCAGCTTGCTGATAAGCGGAGGGCTTACGGACGGATCGGGCCCCGTTCCCATGGCGGCAATGCTTCTAGAAGGACCGATAGCTCCCGGTGCGCTTGTAAGGGTGCTTCCCGGAAAGGAGCAGGAACTCGGAATGAATATCTCTACGATACTGGAGGCCTCTTACCCGGGAGGGCCATTCCCCATACCTTCAACTGCATGGAACCTGCTGAGGGATAGGAAAGGGCGTTACGATTTCCTTGAACTGGATTTCCAAGGAGCAAGGAGCTATCTGGACATACAACGGCCTTCGATAATTGCCATGTCCGTGGACCATCGGCTGTCGGTTGAGGAGATGCGCTCCATGATAATCCGCAGGTTCGGTGATCCGGAGGGGCTTGCGATCGGAATGGCCCTGAAGGAGGGGACGGAGGGAGCGGCAGGTTGCGCGGTGGTCCCGGCATCTGGCCCTCTTCCCGAGGTTCAGGGGGATAGGATGATCGGCTTGGATCAGCTGAGGGGCCTGGTTGAGAACGGAATGGAGGATCAGCTCGAACCGGGCAGGTCCATATGACCTTTTCCGAAATGGCTCCATTAAACTTATAGTGTCCAATAGGGTTCTAGGCGTGCATGAGGGGTATGAGTGCGGAAAGCTCCGGAATTGCAGACCTACCGATGAGGTTGCTCATCACCGCGGTACTTATGTCACTGTCTGTCCCAATATTATGGGGGGCCTATCAAGACCTGTCCACAACTATGACGGTTTCCGAAATTGAGGAGAGGGCAAGGGAGCTCCTCGACACCATCGAGATACTTGTTTCGGGGGGAGAGGGATCCTCTGTCCGCAAGGAGGTTCGCCTTAGGTCCTACGGAAGCTCCTCAATTGAGGAGATGAGGATAGGATCGCCATTAGGATCCGATTCGGTTGAGGGTTACGCGGTCGTATATGTGGTATCCGGACACGGAAGGTCGATCCTCGCACTGGACCCGCCCGTCAGAATGATATCCGACGACCATGGAAGAGGCATGGTGCTCCATGAGGGAATATCCTATCTGGAGCTGGTTCACGTAATTCTGGAAGGGGAGCACTGCGTGGTGGTCAGGTTTGCGGAGGATTGATGATCTCCCCTCCGCCTTCCTCGAGCACATCCATCTCCGTAAGGTCCACCACCCAGTAGTCATGGAAGTACTTGTCGTATATGCATGTACCCTTGAACGCGATTATATCATCCAGGTGGACCTTGCGGTCACCGAGTATGTTGTGGAATTCCTTCAGGGCAACCTTTACCCACAACTTCCGGGTTTCCCTTGGCTCGCCGCCCTTCTCGAGATCCTTGATCATGGTATCATATACCAGTATCTTGAGGTGCTCGTGCCCCTTCCTGTATACCGGTTTGAAAGATGATATCTTTCCCTTGACCTCCACGGGTCTGTCCCTGAAATCCCCGAACATATCCTTCATGTTCTTCTTCCACATGTCCAGGAACTCTATGAAGGGGGAATCGATGTTTTCCCATCCCTCCACCTTTCCGGCGCACACCTTCATCATTTCCTCGAAGCGGAGCTTCTTCTTGCCGTGGGGGCAGTTCTCCCTCGGCCCCCTGCATCTGTTGTCCCAGAGGAGCTTTTTAAGGGTCTTTATCCTCTCCTCATCCAGGTCCATCTGGTAGGCATGTTTGATGATCTGCCCGTCATCTACCGCACCCGTCTGCAGGGCGGACCTAATGATCTCCATGAAACCGCCGATATCGCCCCATCTCTCCTCAAAGGACTTCCCGCTGTCCTCATCATCGGTCCCGGCAGGCTCCTCTACGTAAGGAGGCTCCCTCGGATACTCCCTTGGAGGATGTGGCCTCCTATCCTGGCCGTCGAACCTCCTATCCCTCTCCCCACCCCATCTCCTCGGTTTATCCTGCTCCCTCCCCTGAGGCCGCTGCGCGTCCTTTTCCTGATAGCTGACGTAGCCCCTGCCCTCGGGTTTCCTGAAGTCTTCCTTGTTGTACCTGCCTTCCTTGAACTCCCTGGGACTCCTTACGTTCCAGCCTCTTCTCATCTGGTGCTTGTCACCGTAACGGGGCGGGGGAGCCCTGGGTTCTGCTATCTCCTTTGGGACATCCTTCTCCTCGATGAGGCCCAGCTCCCGGAAGAGCCTGAGCCTGAACTCCTCGAGGTAAGCCTCGTCTGGGTGGGTCAAAAGATAAGTATCGCCCTTCTTGGAGGTCTTGTAAATGACCTTTCCTCCCTTCATCTGGAACTCTGCATTCAGGTCCCTGATCGATGCCTTTGCAGCGTTCTTCTGCAGAACTTCGGCTGACACTTTGAAACTGGTGCCTTCCATTTCCCGTCCCCACTGTCCCTTGGGATGCTTTCCTTCGGGTTTATTCAACCAGATTATAAAACACTTTTTATAACCGGGACCAATTTAAAATCGGTGAGCTCTCTATGTACATGGGTTTTATAATAATTTCCCCTTTCGACCGGGGCACCTCACTTTCAAGATACGTTAAAAGGGCAGTCGAGGCCATCTCGGGGACCGGAATAAGATATCAGGTCACCCCCATGGGTACTGTTGTCGAAGCAGAGGACCTCCGCTCCATATTCGATGCGGCCGAGGCAGGAGCCAATGCCGTCGCCCGGGAAGGTGCGAAACGCATCTCCATCTCGGTGAAGGTCGATATGAGGCTCGACAAGGAGATCACCATGGAATCCAAGATGGTATCGCTCAAGGATCAGCCCTGAGGCTTCAGATGGTCAACGAGGTGCTTCTTCATCTCGTTGTACTCCTGCTGGTCTATCACTCCCTCATCGAGCATGCTGTTGAGCTCCAATATGCGATCAACGATGAGGTCATCGGTGCTGTCGGGCTGGTCCGGTCTCCCGGGCATTGGCGGTGGTGATACCATTTCCTCCTTCTCCACCGTGGAGGCCTCGATCTCCTCGGGTCCTTTCTTGACGGTTTTCTTCTTTTTAACCGGAGGCGGCTCCTTCCACCCTTCTCTGACCTCGAACCTTATCGGGGCGGCCGGTTTTCTCCTGTTATCCGGAGCTTTGACAGTCGGAGGCTTGGATTGAGCTGGTGGATTGTTCTTCTTGAAGACATAAACAACGATCCCGATGACAATCCCCGTGATCACAATGACTGTACAGCAAGTGAAGACCGGTGACGGGCTGCTCTCCTCGGTGGTTTGGACATCATCATCCCGATCCTGATCGGGATCGTCACTGGGAGCCGCCAGCCTTCCGAACTGGTAGCCGCTCCTCGCACCCTCCCCCTGCTCATTGTAGGCCGATACTGCAAATACATAGGTGGTCTCCCTTTCCAAACCGTAGAAATTGGACTCGAGGTCCGGACCGTTGTCGTATTTCGAGATCAGGCTGTAATCGTAGTCCATGTGGTAGATGTAGTATCCCCGTATCTGAGAATCACCTTCGTCGATTGGGGCTATCCAGCTCAATTTAACGTATGTTTCCGTGGATGATACCATGAGGCTTCTCGGGGCCGAGGGAGTCTTGGGAACGGTGATGTATGAGCCGCTCCTATGCTGTGTTTCCTCCGATCTCCCGTATCCGTTAACTGCAGCGAGCCAGTACTCGTAGATCACCCCTGATACGGCAGACCTGTCCTCGAAAAGGAGTGCTGCGGGATCGCCTATGGTATACAATTCCGTCTCCCCGGAGGAAGTATCGTATCTGTGAAGTTCATAACCGAGCAGGGTGCTGTTCCCGGTCTTCAAGGGCTTCTCCCATGTGATCCTGATGTAAGTTCCTGCGGACTCAACGTAGAACGAAAGCGGTACTCCGGGGGGCTCCCTTGGTCTGGTCCCAAGACAGAATAGGTAGCCATCGCTGCTGCATATCAGGACGCTTCCCATGCTGTCGATGGCGGGAGAGCTCTCGATATCATCGCCGAGGTCAAGAGACCATTTCAATCCCATCGATTCCTTCCAACAATAGACCTTGCCCTGGGAATCCCCGAAGATGATCCATCCGTCCTCCGATTCGATGGGTGATGACCGGATGGGGGCATCGGTTTCATAGGTCGCTTTTTTTCTGCCGTCCATGTCGAGCTTGAAGAGCTTTCCGGAGTCGGCTCCGAAATAGATGTACAGGTCACTGGAGATGCAGGGAGAAGTTGCGACAATACCGCCGGCGTCGTACTGCCAGGAAAGGTTCCCCCACAGGTCGAAGCAGTAGAGGTTCCCATCGTGGCAGCCGATCACCACCTTGGATCCGGGCATCACCGCCGGTGTCGATATCGTGATGCTCCCAAGCGGTTTCTTCCACTGCAGGGTCCCGTTCGGCCTTATGCAATAGAGGTACTGGTCGGTGGAGCCGATGACGATGCTTCCGTCATCCATGAGAGCCGGTGATGACCTTATCCTGTCCCCTGTGCTGTAGCGCCATAAAATGTTTCCCCTGAGGTCCAGGCAGTATAATGAGCCTTCCTCGGACCCCACATAGATCGTGCCGTTCCCAGCCATAAGCGGTGAGGATGCCACAGGCCCGCCAAGGAACTTCTGCCATCTCTCGTTGCCCTCCGGGGTCAGGGAATATAGATGGCCGTCGTAGCATCCGAAGTATAGGTTTCCTTCCGTGTCTAAGGCCGCTGACGAGGATATCTCGTCGAAGCACTGGTACTTCCAGAGGACCCTGCCGTCGGGTGCCACGGCATACATGGCCATGGTGTTCGTCCCCACATAGATCGTGCCGTTGGCGGAGATGCTTGGCGAGGAGCCGTTCATCTGACCCACATACCTGTCCCATACGACCTCCCCCGTGTTTCCGGAGATGTTGTAAGGGCTCCGGCCGGTCCTTTGGACATCGTATCCGAACATCGGCCATTGCGGTCTGCCATCATCTTCCCGGGCTGAAGCGGGGTCCGATGAGAATGGAAAGAACAGGGAGAACGTGAATAGGAGCGCTGTCAGCATCAGCGTCCCGGTCAACTTGTTCAGAGTTCCTTTCATTCCTTCCCCCTCTCCGGTCGGATGATGTACAAATAGGTCATCCTCAGTTGTATAATGCTGGACAACTCCTAAAAGATTATGGCCCCGGATCATCGGTCATCATAGCCAGGGACCGGAACCAGATACTCCTCTTCGTCATAGCCTTTCTGCGGTTTGAAACCTCCGAAGGTCCTGACAAGATATATCACGGCGAAGACTATGATGCCTATGATAAGTATCGAACCGGCGAATACAAGGGCTATCATCAGGTTGGTCGTGGACAGGTATTCCATCTCGGCTCTCCGGAAGGCAAATGGACTTCGGACATTATAATGGTGGCGTGGGATAATTTGAATATCCGGTTTCCCATTAATGAACGGGTGAGCGGATGAGACTGATTGTTTCCCTGTCCATCATATCCATCTTGGTTCTCTGCGTACTTTCTGCTGTCATCCTCATCGATGAAGGAGCCGATGTTGAAGCTGTCGGAGAGCCGACGATAACTATTCAACTAAACCAGGCTAGGCAAACTGCTTATGTTGCCCCGGGTCAGGATGGCAGCCATCATGAAGGTGCCTGTCTCAATTCGGTCCGGAATAATGACCGTCTCCGCTGGCGTGAGGGAAGAAACCCCGTGGATTGTGATGATCGAGGTTCCGGCAC
>JBLIRK010000053.1:0-15493 GCA_048569615.1 Thermoplasmatota archaeon
GATGGTCCTGGCCTCTATCTCATGGATGTGCCTTTCCCTTACCAGGTCAGCCCTCCGGTGGGAGACCCTTTTCGGAGTACGCTGACTGATCGGGCTCTGGGCAAGTAAAGAGATATTGTATTTAAGGATTTCTTCATCCAGCCCTTCTTTAACGCTTATTACGGCGGAATATCTCTTAAGTGAGGATCCTTCTTTGACCAGAGCCACCTCGGAACGGGAGGTTTGTCTGAGGTCCCTCACCTCCACTTTCCCCCCGGAATTATGTCCAATTTCAGAACCGATCGCATCTATGTCAAGTGTTCTGACAGCAGGTTCCGAGATCTCGAGTATGAATGGTCTTCCGGTTCCTAGGCACTTGACATCGATATCTTCTCTGCCCATGCCGTGGAGTTTGAAATTGGCGGCCCCTGCCTCCTTGAGGAATGGCCCGCCTATCAGTTCCTCCACCGATATCTCGTACATTTTGCCTTTTCCATTGCAGTTAGTGCATCCCCTGCCCCTGCATTTCTTGCATTCCCACCTGGTCTGTGGGATACCCCTTACGAACTTGTTATACCGTCCGTATATGAAAAGCGGTTTCCTCTGGACCTTGACTACCCTGAAGATGGGATCTATAATGAAAGTGACCTCGGGATCGTCCCTTGAGAATTCCTTGTCGGGCATCATCGGGCCAAGGATCTTTCCAACCTCTCTGTTGATCTCCTCCTTTATTGGTTCTGCCGAGGTAGGTTCTGTAAGCTCCCATACAAGCCTCTCCCTTTCGGCAGTTCCAGGGTCCACCTTTGTTCCGACCTGAAATGTCCTGAACTCCTGGTCATCGATCCTTTCCATAATCAGTGCGGCAAGGGCATCCAGGTCCCTGAAGAGGTCCTGGCAGATGTAGCACCCTCCGTCAATATCGACATCGGAAAGATAGGAATCGAAGCTGGGGGTGGGTTCCGAGGTCCACCCATCATCCTTTGAAAGATCACCGGTATCGTCTTCTATGTCGGGCGGCGAATGGTGCACAGGAAGTTGGGAGAGGAGATCTGGCGGCCCGTCCTTGCTTTCCTCAGACAGAAGTTCGGCTGATAGTGCCATCACTATCCTAACGGCCCTGCCCCGTTCTTCGTTTGTAAGTCCGAACCCGGATCTTGCGAAGAGTCTTCCAAGGCAGTGATCGCACAATGGCCTTCCCAGTGCCATCGAGCCGATCCTCATTATTGCAGCGGAGTTTGCCTGCAGCCAACCACTTTCCAACACCTTCGGTTCACCAAACGGTGAGAAGGAGAACCATGATTTAATGTTTTCATATCTTGGGGACCGCCGGATCAGACAATGAAAATGGCAAGGAAACCTACCTGCATTCCCATAAGCATGAGGTACATCTGTTTCCATGCAGGTGAGTTCTCGAAGTGCTCATCCTCCTTATCGCCTTCCTTGTACAAAAGGTAGATCAGGACCGCAGACCATAACGAGAAGATCCCTGCCATCACTATTGAAGGGCCGGGTAATAATTTATAATACCAGTAAAGCAGCATCAGGGCGAAGGGGAGAATGAAGAAAGGTGCTGAAAGAAGTATTGAGAGCTTCTTTCCATAATGGACAGGTAGGGTGTCCATGCCGAACATCCTGTCACCTTCCATATCCGTAAGGTCCTTCGTCGTGGTCGATCCGATGAGAAATAATGTCATTATTGATCCGATGATCCAGGGGATCGGATCGAAGATCGATCCGGCGATCGTCCAAGCAGCCACGAATCCGAGCATTCCCCTAGGAACTGCTACGGAGATGTTAGAGATCCAAAGCCTTTTCTTCAGACGGAGGGGAGGAACGGAATAGGATATGGTGAAGAGTATCAGGATAAGGACTAAGAAGATGAAGGAGCGGTTCACCATTGCCGCTCTCCACAGTGATAGGCCGTATAGAATCAGGGATATCCAGAGACCTTCCTTTGGGGTCACGATCCCTGATGGTATGGGCCTGTATGCTTTGTTTACCCTGTCGATCTTTCTGTCATATACCTGGTTCAACGTGTTGGAAGCCGCGTTCAGGAATATCAGGGATGTTATCCCGGAGATTATTGCATAGAAGGGCAGACCTGGCCAGAAAAAGAAAGGAAAAGCAATATCAAAATAGGGCATTGAAAGCTTTCCTTCCACGATAAGGGCAAGAAATGATCCGCAGATCCCGCCTATCGCAGGTGCGAGCAGTGTGAAAGGCCTCACAAGGTCAAGGAAACCCCTCAGCCTTTTCGGAGCATATCGTGCCTTGTCGTAAGGCTCCCTCATGAAAAGCTTTGCACACATGCCTACCGATTTCCTTGTACCTGTCAGAGATATTAGCCCTATATATTTTATCTAGTACGGAAAAAGGGTGAAATTTATCAACGCGAAGGTTATGATGGAGTCATTGAAACGTTTCACATTCAACGATCTGGAGTATGAAGAGGATCATCTCGTGTATCCGGTTGAGGAGGACACCCTCCTGCTCCTAAGGTCCATAGAACATGAGCTGTGCAAGAATAAGGGAAGGTTCTTGGAGATGGGATGCGGTACCGGTCTGATTTCTCTCCGCGCCGCCTCAATGGGATGGGATACGTTCTCGGTCGATATCGAGCCCAGGGCTCTTGGATTAGTTCGGAGGAACCTTCGACTTAACGGTCTGAATGGAAGACAGTATCTATCGGATCTGTATCAGGGTATCCCGAGGTCTTGCAAGGATTCCTTCGACCTGATCTGTTTCAATCCACCATACGTCGGATCAGGTAAAGCTTCTCTTTCCAGACGCGACGGTATGGCCCTCGAAGGTGGTCCCGGGGGGTGGGAGAAGGCATATCTTTTTCTCATAGGTTCCACCCGTTTCCTGAATGAGGCAGGAAGAGTCCAAATCCTGATGAAACCGCAATGGGACAATGAGATGTCCGCTATCGGTCAACATTATGGATCGTTGGAAAAGGGTGAAATAAATGAGATATCGGGAGAGCGGTTCTCGGTTTGGACATTAACTCAAAAACAACAGTTATATCCTAGTTCGAAGAATAGGAAGACCGATTAGATGCTACTTATCAAGCTTGGAGGATCGATAATAACCTACAAGGAGGACGGATCGGCACCTCCTTACTATTGGAATGAATCCAAATTACACTATAGGATAAGGGAGCATGAGCTTAAAAGTGCCGCGGGGGTACTCAGATCACACCTGGATAAGGGTATGATCATAATTCATGGAGGAGGCACCCACGGACACCGGACCGTAAGGCGATGGGAGATGGAGGTTGCCAGGGGGACGGAGGCCATGAGGGCATGGGAAGTCAAATGGAGGATGGTCCAGCTTACACAGGAGGTGATCAGCTCCCTCGGATCGGAGAAGATACCGGCCGTGGAGGTCTCTCCCTCGGATCTGTTCATCATGGAGGGAAGCTCCATAATCGAGTCTAACCTCGAGCCTCTGAACAGGATAATGGACAGGGGTTGCGTCCCTATCCTTAGGGGAGACCTTGCTCCCGACAGGAATGGAGGCTGGTCCGTGATCTCCGGGGACGAGATCATGGTCTCATTGGCAGAAGGGTCCAAGGAGCATCTCCTTCCTCCCGTCCAGGGTGCTGTGATGTGCATGAGGGAGGAAGGCGTCTATTCGGATTATGGAACAAAAAAGCGCCTTCTGATAAAAGAATTCGATCCGGAGACCTTTCATTCCTTTGTTGAGTCGCACAATGGCGGGGAGCTCCCGGGTGACGTCACGGGAGGACTTCTGAGAAAACTGAGATCATGCCACAGAATAGCCTCGATCGGCATACCCGCAAGGATAATCGGCGGAGATCTGAATGTCACCATCGAAGAGGCATTGTCAACAGGTGATCCCGGGACACTGTTTCCACCGTTGAAGGATGGATGCCCTCTCTGTAACCCGGAATAAATTCCCAGTGGAGTGATGCGTAAATGACGATAGAGAAGCGAAAGGACGATCACATCAGGATATGCCTGGAAAAGGACGTTCAAGTCACGCACAATCACTGGGATGATGTTCTTCTCCTCCATCAATCAGTGCCTGAATGCGACCTTGACAGTATAGACCTCACCACGGAGATCATGGGAAGAAAGCTCAAAGCCCCCCTTGTCATCTCTTCCATGACGGGAGGGAGTCCCAGGGCCAAGGAGATCAACGAGGTTCTGGCAAGAGCGGCATCCGAATTCGGCATAGGAATGGGTGTGGGCTCCCAGAGGGCCGGAATCGAGAAGAGGGATCGCAGGGATTCCTATGCGGTCGTCAAGGAATACGATGTGCCTCTGATGCTCTCCAACCTAGGTGCTCCCCAGTTCGCGAAGGAATATGAAGGAGGCCCCTATGGATTGGATCAGGTGATGACCGCTATGGAGATGGTGGGCGCCCATGCCGCCTGCATACATTTCAATTATCTCCAGGAAATGGTGCAACCGGAAGGCGATACGTACATCGATGGTGTACTGGAGAATTTGATCCCGATCGCAGGTGAGCTGCCGCTGATCGCCAAGGAGACAGGGGCCGGGACCTCAAGGGAAGCTGCATTGAAGTTCAAAGAGGCCGGTTTCAAGGCGATTGATGTCGGCGGAGCATCGGGAACATCCTTTGCCGCCGTCGAATCTTTCAGAGGCGGTGAGGATGAAATGAGGACCTCCCGATTGGGGAATACGTTCTGGAATTGGGGGATCCCCACACCCGTTTCCATCATACTTTCAAAGGTCGGACTGCCCTTGATAGCAACAGGTGGAGTAAGGAACGGCCAGGATGCGGTCAAGGCTCTTTCAATGGGGGCATCGGCGGCTGGGATGGCATGGCATCTACTCATACCTGCCAGCAGAGGATACGGGGAGTTGAAGAAGGAGCTCTCCATGATTATCTCTGAAGTACGGGCGGCTCTTTTCCTTTCTGGTGCTCCTTCGGCCTCCCATGCGGAGAAGGTAAAATATCTTTTGAAAGGACAGACCCTGCGGATGACGGATCAGTTGAGAAGATGAAGTCTTTTTCGTTTTTTACCCTTAATAACATTTTTATAGAAACATATAAAAGGATTCATCGAAGATATTTAACATTGCAGGAGTTCGAATAAGGAGCGGGATGCACATGGGATTCCTCGATTGGTTCAAAGGATCATCCTCCAAGAAAGGGAGGAAAAGGAGGGATTCCCATGAGGAGCCATTGCCCCGCGGAAAAAGAACATCAGATGATTCTGACAGGGATAGAGAATTGGAGAGGGAGCTGGAAAAGGAGAGGCTCAGGGTCAGGGAGCAGGAGAAGAGGATAAAGGAAATGGAGGGCCGCTTCCAGCAGATGCAGGAGAACTGGGTCCAGCTTCTGGACAAGCAGCAGGCAGCCCTTGAAAAATTTGCCAAGGAGAGGACCGGCAGAAAGGTAGGGGCTTCCAAGCAAAAAGCGGAAGTCAATGCAGGGTCCGGGGACGGGCTCATCTCGTCACCCATTCTGCCGGAGAAGACATTCTCCAATTTTGTAGTGGACGAAGCAAACCGGTTTCCTTATCTGGCCGCCGAAGCGGTTGCCACAGGTATCGGAAGGAAATACAATCCCCTCTTTATTTTCGGACCGGTGGGTGTTGGCAAGACCCATCTTCTCCATGCCATAGCGAACAAGATGCTCGAGACCGATCCCGGCAAGTCTCTGCTTTACTCGTCCACCGAGAGATTCACTGACGAGCTTCTCAAGGCTCTGGAAAGAGATGACCTGGACAAGTTTCGCTCTCGCTACAGAGAAGTGGACATGCTTCTGGTGGATGATATTCAGATGCTATCGGGCAGGGAAGCAACCCAGAAGGAATTCTTCCATATGTTCAACCACCTTTACAATTCAGGTAAGCAGATAGTGCTTTGCTCAGACCGTCCGCCTTCGGAGATCAAGGAGCTGGAGAGCCGGCTCAGATCAAGATTCGAGGGAGGCCTGATAATTGACATAAAGGTACCTACCTTCGAGGGCCGGAGGCAGATAATCGTTAATCTCGCACAGCAGGCAGGGATGTCCCTTCCGACTGAGGTCCTCGATTATCTGGCATTCTATCTGGACTCCAATGTAAGGGAGCTGGAGGGTGGTTTCAACAGGGTTACCGCATATTCTTCCTTCATGAAGGAGCCCATAACGATCTCTCTCATCAGAAGG
Source organism: Thermoplasmatota archaeon (assembly GCA_048569615.1). Classification (GTDB taxonomy): domain Archaea; phylum Thermoplasmatota; class Penumbrarchaeia; order Penumbrarchaeales; family Penumbrarchaeaceae; genus JAYEPK01. Next base: position 6,127 of record JBLIRK010000053.1, read on the forward strand.
GTACTTGAAGGTGTTCTACTCAAGAAGGACATTCCATTCGGCCCCTTGGAAAAGGAAGGAAGGGAGGTGCCGCCTCCGGAGTTAGAATATACGGAAATGGACCCGTATTCGTCCCTGGAGCTTGAAGAGGAGACCGACCAGTTGGAAAAAGAGCTCCTAATGGAGTTGAAACGAAGCAGCTCCAATCCCGAATGATGGATGCCTGGATATCATCAAAAACATGGTTTTCAAACCCAATATCTTAAATATATGCCTTTTTAATATCCTGCTGGTGTGTTTATGGATGGATATGGTGAACCTGAAGGTCTTGATTTCGAAAGGTATCCGAAATCGGAGGGCTACGAGGTCAAGAGGGTTGTTGCCTATCTCATAGACCAGTTGTTCGTGTTCATAATCGTTGCTCTGGTAGCACTCGTGGCATTGCCGGATGCGATGGGATCTCCATTGCTGTGGATTCTTATCGTTATAATTTCCGGTTTCTTGAATGTCCTCCTCAAATCCTTCTTCGAAGGCATGGGAGGGAGGTTCATAGGGAAGGGCATCATGGGCTTGAGGGTGATCGATGCCTACGGTCAGCCCACCGTGGGACAGTGTTTCATACGAAACATCCTCGAGATCGTTCCGGTGATCCTGCCGATCATCGATTACTTCATAGGAACCGCCACCGCAGAGGACAAGAGGCAGAAGCTCATGGACAGCATCACTGGAACATTGGTGATAGAGGAGATGCTCCCTGAACCGGAGCCGGAATTTTACAGACCGAGGCCGATAAAGGTCCAGGAGCCCAAATCCAGAGAGAAGGTTATGCTGGACTACAGGAAGTTCAGGTCCGGAACCTGTCCGCGGTGCGGATCTCCCTATAGGATCCTCGAGCCGGAGGACAAATCATTTTCCGGACTTTGGAATTTCAGGTGCACATGGTGCAATAACCTGATAACCGAAGAGGCAGACCGCCTTGGGGGACGCAGGCGCTGAAACAGGCAAGGATTAAGTAGATTTCAAAGGATAGGGCGGTGTGACCACCCTTTGCGACAGGTGCAAAGCCCCTCCTGTAATATTTATCAGATACAGTGGCCAGCATCTGTGCTCGGACCATTTCCTGGACCTGATAAGGAGGAGGGTGAAAAAGGAAGTCCGACGGCAGGGCTCCCTCCTGAGGAGAAAGAGGATCGGGATTGCGGTTTCGGGTGGCAAGGATTCGCTTCTGGCTCTCAAGTTGATTCATGAGATAATCTCAACATCCCGTGGAAAGGACCTTATAGCTCTAACCATCGATGAGGGCATCTCCGGATACCGTCCCTCGTCAATGGAGCTTGCAAGTGGGTACGCGGACCACCTGGGTGTGGAGCATGTCATCACCTCTTTCCGTGAACTCCACGGAGCAGATCTCGATGAAATGGTCGGAGCTACCGGAATGGGACCCTGCACCGTCTGCGGAATACTTCGACGCAACTCGCTGAACAGGATCGCCTCCACAAATGGGATCGATGTACTGATAACGGGGCACAATCTGGACGACATGGCCCAGACGATCCTGATGAATGTGATGGATGCAGACGTCCAGAGACTCTCAAGGCTCGGACCGCACCTCCATCCGATACCCGGATTCGTACCGAGGTCCATGATCCTTAGGACAACGCCTGAGACCGAAACCTATCTCGCGGCCCTGCTTCTCGGCATTCCGATCCATGGTGTGCAATGTCCGTATTCCCCACAGGCAAAAAGGGGCTTTTACAGGGATATTCTCCTTAAGGTTGAAGAAGAGACTCCGGGGAGCCGGCACAGCCTGCTCCGATTCCAGGAGCAGATCTCACCCCTTATCGAAAGGAAGGGAGCGAAAACGGGCGTCTGTCCTTCATGCGGTGAGGCTATTTTCTTGACCAATGGAGGGGAGAAATGCAAGGCCTGTGCCGTTCTCGAGAAGATGGGGGTTCGCAAATGAGAAAGAGACGGATGGAGATGCTCCTCTCCAGCCTCAAGGATACCGACAGGCCGATCCTTGGACTCGAGCAGTACAGGACATCATCGAGGATAGTATGCGACATGCTTTACGAGGCATTGGAAAGAGGGGACATAGAAGGACGCTCCCTGATGGAACTGGGATGCGGAAGCGCCCCGTTCGCTATCGGAGCTGCACTTTTAGGGGCCCGCCCGGTCTATGGCCTTGATAAGGATCCCGTGTCCCTGGAGTTCGCTTCCTGGAACATTGAGTTGGTGGAGAAGAAGACCGGCTCCAGACCGGAAATCGAGCTTTTAAATGGAGATATCACCGATCCGGGATTGGAGCTCCCTTCGGTTGATACTGTGATGATGAATCCCCCTTTCGGCTCTCAGAGAAGGAACGCCGACCGTCCGTTCGTGGAAAGGGCGGTGTCCTCTTCGCATGCTGTATATTCGATCCACAACGGCAACTCAATGGATTTCTTGAAGAAACTTTCCGGAGCCCTCGAGGTAAGGATGGAGGTGCTCTGGGATGATCAACTGGAGCTCCCTCATAGATATGACCATCACAGAACGGAGAGGTCAAAGATAAACATCATTGTTGTGAGATACAACAAAGCATGAACGCATCATTCCTTCAGGACGAGCTCCAAAAGGAAAACTTTTCTTCCATCCTCTTCTCGTTTGCCTGTTATGAGCACTTTTTCGTCCTTTTCAAGAATAAAAAGGTCGACGATGTTTCCCTCGAACACCTCGGCTGTGTAGGATATGTGCAAGGTCCCGATGTCATTCAGCCGTACCTTTGCTTTGCTTGCGGCATCGATACCCCATCGGACATATTCCGTATTATTGACGTGTCCGTTTCCGTCGAGGGAGCTGTAGGGGACCTCAATTGTCATTACCCGCTCTCCCTCACCCTTCGTGATCAGCCTTCCGAGACCCGGGAAATGTCTCTTTGAACTCCGGGGCAGATCTATGCCGGTCCTACTGAGCTTGACGGGCAACTTCTCTTCCACGGAAAGCACCATCCAGTTCGAACTGGCCCTTGCGATCTCCCTTCCCCCGGGTCCCGCAATAGAGAATTCCCTGAAAGCCCTGTAATCGTCGAATCCCGAGGGCCAGGTATAGATAACGGCTTCCTCCTTCCAGACAGGGAGCCGGTCTATACCTACCTTGAGGTCCACCAGAACCCAAAGGTAGTCGTTCCTCTGGAGCCATTCCTCGCCAAGTCCCATCTCATTAGCATGCAGGGATGCCGCCTCCTGCATGTGGTGCATCAACGATCTGATGCTCAGCCTACCTTCGGCTCCGCATTCGTATGTCCTGACCTTGAGACCCATCTCCTTTGCGAACATTCACCGTTCCCCAACGAGGATGTGGACACAAAGAACAACATGGTAAATGAAATTAATCGGCGGAGTTTCCCTTTATATATGGTAACATTAAATACCATCTACCCATTTCCCTCATACCAGGTGGACCGATATGCCAACCTCGGAGTTCGAGGCCAGGATGGCCAAGGGTGGAATGGCTTTCAAGAATCAGGATTATTACCTGGCTATGGAGGAGTACAATAAGGCGGTTGACGAGGACCCGGAAAATGCAGAGGTGTGGTTTAACAAGGCGTTGACTCTTCAGAACCTTATGAGGGACGAGGAAGCGGTCGATTCATACAAGAAGGCCATAAAGATCGACAAGAGATACATCAAGGCATGGTCCAACCTGGGTGCCCTTCTGGCAAAGATGAAGGAGCCCAAGGACGCTATGAGATGCCTCGACAAGGCCACCGAACTGGACAAGAAATGTATAGAAGCGTGGTTCAACAAGGGCATCCTGCTTGCGAAGTACGGAAGAACGAATGATGCGCTGGTCTGTTTTGATGCGGTGCTGAGGTTGGATTCGAAGGACACCGAATCGATGTACAACAAAGGAGTCATCTTCGAGGCAATGGGAAACAAACAGGAAGCTGAGACGTGGTACGAGAAGGCCCTTTCCGAAAAGGTCACCGTTGACGAGGATTCGTACAGGAGGTACACGGTGGATGTGTTCTCCATGCACGATACCGATGAGGAGGGAAAGCTTGTAACGGATATCGAATGGCTGGACAGGGGATCAAAATTCCAGCTGGACAACGACCTGGACAGGGCAATATTTTGCTACAACAAGGCTCTGGAGCTTAATCCCGGCAATCCCGATGCATGGTTCGCATACGGAAATGCAATGCATTCCATAGGAAAGCTTGAAGAGTCCCTCGAATGCTATAAGAGGTCTCTTCAGATCCGTCCCAAGAAATCGGAGACTTGGTACAACATGGGCAACGTCTTCATGGACATGAAGAAGCTCCATAAGGCGATCGAATGCTTCGATAAGTCCCTTGCCCTGAACCCCCATAAATGGGACGCCCTTGCAAACAAGGGCGCAGCCCTCAAGAACCTGGGAAGGGTGGAGGAGGCCGTTGCTGTCTATGAGAAGGTCCTGGAGCACAATCCGAAGAACGCCCTTGCATGGTTCAATCTCGGAAACTCATACGATGCCATGGGCAAGTTCAGGAGAGCCATCCAGTGCTTCGACAGGGCCATTGAGCTCGAGCCCATGAACCCGGAATTCTACTACAACAAAGGTGTTCTGCTCTACGAGAAGGGGAGATTGATCAGGGCAAAGGAATCCTTCGAGAAGGCGCTGGCCCTGAACAGGGGATTTGTGGAAGCCGCCATGGCACTCGACGATATAATGAAGGATATTCGGGGCGGATAGGTCTTCGACGTCATTTCTCTGCCTTCAGATCCCTCAGCTCCTTCCTCAATCTTTCATATTCCCCGAATTCTACTCTGAACTTGCTGTAGCGTACCTGGAACTCGTCCCATTCCTTTTCATGCTCCGCTCTGAGCCTCTTGAAATCATCGATATCTGACTGGAAGAGTTGTTTCCTCCTTTCCAGTTCGTACGAATCAGCGTCCTTATTCCTGAGGACCTCCATCAGCTCGTTGATCCTTGCTTCGAGCTCCAGATTCCTCCGCCTTAATTCTTCCTTTTCTTTCTGAAGTTTCCTGATAAGACCTTCCTTTGCTTTCCTTGAGCCGAATGGTTCCATGCTCATCACTATTGAGATATTGAACGAAACGGCCCGCACGATGATGCAGGCCGGATACGGTTCGTGTTCGGGGAAATCACTTTGAAAGCTTTCCCTTCTTGCCGCACTGGGGGCAGGTTATTATAATGGGCCGCTTGGGGGATTTGACGAGGATCTTCTCCCCGCAGCCGGAGCATTTCACTATCTTCGGTTTCGCAGCCGGTGCCTCTTCCTCCTCCTTCGGGGCCTCCTCCTTCTCTTCCTCTTCCAATTCCTTGGCCTTGACCTTCTTCTTCGCCTTCTTCTTGACCATGAAGTCTTCCTCCTCGCCGCCTTCTTCCTCTTCTCCCTCTTCCTCCTCTTCGTCAAGGATAACTGCCTTTTTCTTCGCCTTCTTCTTGATGGGGATCTCTTCCTCCTCCTCCTCCACCAGCTTCTTCTCCTCTTTCATCGATTTCGCTTCCTCCAGCTCCCTCTCCAGGTCGGCTATCATTTCCTTCAGGTCCGCAACTTCCCTATTGTGGTCCTTCAGGGATATCATTTCTCCCCTGCTCTCCTCGAAGGATTCGATATCCTGTTTCAGCCTGGTCTTCTCTTTGTCGATGGCCTTAAGCTGGCTGTTATACTCTTCTTCCTTTTCGAGGATCCTCTTTCTGTCCTTCTCGAAGAGCTTCTTATCATTTTCCATATCCTTCTTCTCTGTTAGGAACTCCTCGGCCTTCTTGTCGATCTCCATCTGCTCCTTCAGAAGCCTGTCCTTCTCTGCCTTTATTCCCTTTTCTTCCTCACGGACGGCCTCCTCCCTCTTTTCGATCTTTGCCTCCCAGGTTTCGAGCTTCTCCTTGCCCTTCTCGTACTCCTTGAAGTCGATCCTGAACTTGTTGTAGCGGTCCTGGAACTCGTCCCATTCCTTTTCATGGGCCTTTCTGGTCGAGCTGAACTCCTCAAGGTCCTGTTCGAACAGTTCCCTCTTCCTGTCTAGGGCATCGGATTCCTTGTCTATGAGGGCCCTTTCCTTCTTGATCTTGGCCTCTATCTCTTCCATCTCTTCCTTTTTAGCCTTGAGGGCTTCCTTCTCTTCGAAGAACTTCGTCTCCCTCTCTTCCTGAAGCTTCATGTCTTCATCCAGTTTCTTCCTGAGAGAGGTTATCTCCGCCTTCTGCACGTCGAAAGTATCCTTCTCTTCCTCGATCTCCCTCTTCATGGCAAGGAATTCGTCCCTTTCCTCCTCCAGGGACCTGATCTCCTTAAGAAGCTCCTCGCGCTTGTCCATTAGCTCCTTTCTCTCCTTTTCAAGCCTCTCCTCTCTCCTTTCCAGGTCCGCCCTGTCATCTTGGATGGAGAGCAGGTTTGCCTTGATGAACCGCTGCATGAGGTCCAGAAGCTCCTTCTCCTGTTCCACGAGCTTCTCCCTGTCGAACCTGATCTTGTCATACTTGCCCTCGATCTCCTCCTTCTTATCGAGGACCGCCTTCAGCTCCTCGGTGAGTCTGTAGCCCTTTAAGTCCTCCTCTTCGATATCGAGTTTGGAGGGTTTCTTTTTTGGAGGCTCCTCCACATGCTCCTCCATTTCCTCCATTTCCTCGGGTTCTTCCTCTGGCTCCTCCTCGATGACAGTTTTCTTGGAAGCAGTTACAACGATCTCTTCCTCTTCCTCCTCTATAATGATCTTCTTCTTCGGTTCAGGCTCGTCCTCGAACTCCACCCTGGGAGCCTTTTTCTTCTTCACCTTGCCTTTGACAGTGACCTCGTCTTCTTCCTCTGACCATTCTACCTTAGCCTTTTTTGGCATTTTTTTCACCCCGTTTGCGAGAACAATAACTGTGACTCGAGTGGACTTATAATGGGCATTAGATATATCTGTTTTTTTCCATTATATGAATTTTACCAGTTGGATTTTTCAGAAAGAGGATTTATACTGAGGATTTCCCCATTCCGGATGTACTTTTTCCGACATCCTTGGGAAAAGATAATGTTTAAAAAAGCCATGCAGTTCCGAAGGAGCGTGGGGATGGTTGGCCGGAAACGGGCAGTCGGGACCTGATGAGGACCAGTCCATAATAGCAAGCAGAAAGCCCATGATAAGAAAGGGCGGGTATTTCTGGGTTGACGTGGAGGATGATACGGTACAGGAGCTTGGCACCCGACTTTCGCCATTGATCGACGAAAAGAACGGATACGTGATCCTGGGCAGGAGTGCCTCATCACACTCCAAATGGGGAAGGAAAGGGCTCTTGGAGATAGGTGCAGTTGGAGAGCACCAAAAAGCTGGGGATGACCATTTCGGGAGGAAGGTTTTCCTTGATGCTGCCTTCCCCCACATAATTTTCATATGCGGTAAGAGAGGAAGCGGCAAATCCTACACATTGGGAATAATGGCTGAGGAGCTGATCAGGTCGGCCATAGGCGTGGGCGTTGTGATTATCGATCCTATAGGGATCTTCTGGTCCCTCAAGGTCGAGAACTCTTCCGGAAGCGAGAAGAAGGCACTGGGGAGATGGGGATTGACCGAAACATCCTTTCCGGAGGTTAAGGTGCTATCGCCCTCCACATCCGAGGATGAGCTCCCTTCCAACTGCGATGGGCTGTTCTCCATAGCTGTTGGGGAGATGACCGCAGAGGACTGGTGCCAGGTATTCGATATGGACAGGTTCAAGACCCAGGGTCTTTTGGTGGGCTCCGCCCTTGATCTCGTTTCCAATGGATACCAGACACTCCTGGATGATGTGGAGGTATCGATACCGGGTAAAGGTCAATCCTACTCCGTAGCTGACATAATCCAGTGCATCGAGACCTCCATAACGCTGACCAGCAAGACAGGCGGTTTCAACCAGCAGACGAGGAGGTCGTTGATAGCACGGTTCAGGTCCGCATCGACATGGGGCCTGTTCAGCACCGAGGGAACCCCGCTCAGGGAGCTTACATCCCCGAACAGGGTGACCGTCCTGGATATAAGCGATCCAAACCTGGGGGATTCGAAGAGAAGCCTCGTAACCGGTATTGTTGCAAGGAAAATACTGGAGGGGCGCATATATTCGGCAAGGGTCGAGGAGAGGGACGATTACGATGAGAACGATCCAGATCTCATTCCACTTACCTGGCTCCTTATCGACGAAGCCCATGTGATCCTGCCGCACGGAAGGCAGACACCTGCAACGGAGGCTCTCATCGAGTATGCAAAGCAGGGCCGCCGTCCCGGCTGCGCGCTCGTTCTAGCAACCCAGAGGCCCGCATCCACGAGCGACGAGATTCTATCTCAGGTGGACATGCTCATAGGCCACAACCTCGCCCTCGAGGATGATATGACCGCACTCAGGAGAAGGGTGCCGGCCAAGCTCCCCCAGGAGTATGCGGTCTCGGATTTCATAAGGGCAATACCTGTTGGGACAGCACTAATAGCGGACCAGAAGACCCAGCAGAGGTCTTTTTTAATAAAGGTCCGACCTAGGCTCTCCCACCACGCGGGAAGCTCGGCCATGCCCAAGGCTTTCATCGACAGATCGCAGAGAAAAACGGTCCCTCTGACAGCCTCCTATTCATCCAAGGGCTCCCGTTCGGATGGGGGTATGGTTAGGATTCCAAAGGACCCTGGGAAAAAAGAAGAAGATGCCGTTACCACAAAGAAATCCCACAAACCTCCGGAGGAAGGAATTGCACCTCCCTTTGATGATCTTCCATGGGGATCGGCTATCCTCATTAAGAGCAAGGACAGGGAGAAACTGTATGAGATATGTGCCAAGATCAAGGGTGCCAGAGGTGCTTTGCTGTTCACGAGGTCCCATCCGTCCATCTTCCAGAACAGAACCGGACTCGAACTGAAATCCTTCTGGCTCTCATCAACTCCCGCCAGCGGGGTCATTCCACCCCATGGGCTTCAGGATATCTCCCTCGAAACGGAGGCGGCGATCGGGGAGGAGGAGAACAACATCCTGATCATCGATGGGCTGGAATATCTATACAACAACAACGACCAGGAATCCGTCCAGAAGCTGATGGAGATACTCCACGAGAAGGTCATACTCGGAAAACATCTGATGGTGATCAGGCTCGATCCGGTCCTCGAAACGAACAAGATGGAAGGCCTGAAGGATGTTGACCTGGTCATTGAGGCTGTATTTGAAGACATCGATATCAAAATTGACGTGTTCAAGAAGTTGGACGAAATCCGGCCGGTGCTGCAACCGTGGAAGTCCGGCGCCCAGTCAGTTGACAGGATATTAAGCGGGGATGTGGTCATGAGCACCTGTTACAACTCACGCATCGCCAGGGCGCGGAACGAAGGCATCAGTATCGACCTCCTCTGGGACGGCGCCGTCTATGCTGTGGATTCGTGGGCCATTTTGGACGGCTCGCCCC
>JBLIRK010000054.1:0-15320 GCA_048569615.1 Thermoplasmatota archaeon
GCAGCTGACCTAGCTTTTACCATCGATACGGACGGGGATGGCAATCCTGAACACCAGAGCTCCCTTTCCATCGTGGACGGAGGCATCGATACCATGGAAGTACCAGTCAACAACAGGGGACCATGGACCTTCGGCATCGTCGGCAGGGGGGTGAAGCTCCCCAGACCGCTCCAGGGTATAAATTACGTGGAGCTGAGGGTTGAATACGATATCAGCGTTGTTTTTGATGTCGAAGGCAACGGATCCTACCGGACCCGCCCTCTGAACGCCGTGTTCGCACCACTTTTCCCGGGGGATCCCATGGAGGGAGCAGCCGGGATAGAGACCTTTGGATACATGACAGGAGGACTTCTTCTTCCGCAGGAAGAGGAACCCCCGATCGAGGTTGGTCCGGGGCCACCTTGGGGGCTTCTGGCAGCGCTCCTAATAGCCGCCGTCGCAGCAGGCATCGGTTATCATATCTGGAGAAGGAGGAGGATCGATACGGAGAAGACCGAGGCCGTAGAGGTCCTTTCCAGTGATCCTTGAGGAGGATGGAGTCTGATGGGTATCGAGATAATCCATGTGGAGGACTGGCCTGCGGGAGAGATCATGGAGCTTTACAAAGCAGGGGGATGGTGGAAGGAGGATTACGATCCTTCGGGTATTGCTCCGCTGATCAAAGGGAGCTTCGATTTCGTGGTTGCAGTTGAGGAGTCCACAGGAAAGGCCGTAGGAATGGGAAGAACCATCTCCGACGGTGTCAGCGATGGTTACATACAGGATCTCGTGGTCCTGGAAGACAACAGAGGGCAGGGGATCGGATCCATGTTGGCCGAGGAGCTGGTCAGGAACGGGAGGAGGAGAGGGCTGGTCTGGATCGGCCTGATAGCCGAGAAGGGATCGTCGAAATTCTACAGAAGGCTCGGCTTCAGATGCTTCGAAGGCGAGCCGATGCTCTACTTCGGGGAGGAGCCATAGATGCTGGATATGGCCAATATCAGGAAGGTGGAGATAGGGGATAGGGACCTCTTCCGGGACCATTACGCAAAATATCCGGTGGAGCATTCCGATTACCTCCATGCCGTAATGTGTTCCTGGCAGCACTACATGACCTATAAATACGCTGATGTGGAAGGGAGCCTGGTCATAATCGGTGAGCATGACGGCATTCACTATCCGAGGCCTCCGGTTGGTCCAATGAGCGAAGACCTTATCCGCGGGGTGATCGAATTCTCGGTAAACCAGGATTGGGAGACCAAACTTACGATGATCGGGGAGAGGACGGCGGATTTCATCAGAAAGGAGCTGCCCGATCTGAACCTGGTTCCTCACAGAGAATATTTCGATTACATCTACCTGTCAAGGGACCTCGCGGACCTGCCCGGCAAGCAGTACCTGAAGGTCAGGAACTATCTGAACAAGTTCAGGAAGACCTATGACCATTCGGTGGAGCCGATCGTCTTGGAGAACAAGACAGAGGTAAGGGAATTTCTCATCAGATGGTGCGAGCAGAAGGGATGCGACGAGGAGCCGTTCCTGCTCCAGGAGCGGCAGGCGACCATGTTCGCCATAGACAATTTCTTCGATCTAGGACTGGAGGGCTGTGTGATAAGGGTTGACGGCAGGGTCGAAGCCCTCTCGATATTCGAGCCCATGACCGATGATACGGCAGTGATACATTTCGAGAAGGCCAATTTCGATATCACCGGGCTCTATCAGGCCATCAACAACGAGGCGGCGAGGCTCCTGGCTCCCAGGTTCAGTTTCATCAACAGGGAATCAGATATGGGAGTTGAGGGCCTTAGAAAGGCCAAGGAGAAGTACAGGCCCGACCACATGCTGAAGGTATATTACATTGAATAGGACGTCATTCCTCTCGAACCTCGAAATCCTCGGATTCCTGGTACCTCCGTGACAGGATGAAGAATATCGCGGCGATCACCGCGAAGACCGTGATCAGCATCAGCGGTATCATGATGAGGGGGTCCGTAAGCTTCCATTCCCGTTTCCCATCACCATCGTCATCGATAGGCTCGGGTCCGGGACCCAATTTTTCCTTTGAACGTATGGACAGCGTCCTGGTGGATGATCTGCCCCCCTGGTCGGTAACTGTCAACTTCAGGATGTACGCTCCTGCGGGGAACCTGTGCTGGAATGAGGACAAGGTCGATCTGTTCTCTCCGTTGAGGACCCAGAAGAAGGTGATGTCCCCTCCGTCCGGATCAAAGGAAGCGGATGCATCGAAGATGATGGTCTCGTTCTCTGTAACGTTTATGGTCTTTCCATCTTGGACCTCGGTTCCGTTCACCTTGATCCTTGCAACAGGTTCGAGGTCGATGACTAGAATATTGATGACATCGGAACTCACCAGCTCCCCGTCGCTGACCATCAGCTGCACGGTGTGTATTCCCGCCTGCAGCCTAATGCCGAAGGACGGCTCCCTCGATGCCTCGGCAGAGTCAACTTTCCAGAGGTAATCCAGGGAATACCCTTCCGGATCGTAGGAGCCGACGGATTCGAAGATGATCGTTTCTCCCATGCTGAAGGTATCTCCCTCCTCAGGAGAGCTGATCACCGCCACGGGCGGTCTGTTCTCCTCCACAACCTTGGGTTCGACGTAGATCACGACCATGGAGGACCGTTCATGTAAGACGTCCGATACGGTCAGTGTGATGTTGTGCTCCCCCACGCTCAACTGGACAAGGTCCTCCTTCTGATTCGAGATGACACCATCAAGGGAGCTTTCCCACAGGAACGAGAGCTTGTCCCCTTCCAGATCGAAGCTTCCGTTGCCTGAGAGGAGGATCCAATCACCCACTTCGTACTCGGAAAAACCCGGCGGCGAGAAGATGTATGGTACTGGCGGCGAATTGGGTTCCAACACGGTGACATTCACCCATGCGATGGAGAAGAACCCGTCAGGATCCGAGACGTTCAGGGTGATATTGTGCGGCCCAACCCTGAGCTTCCTCTGGAATTCGGGTTCCATGGATATGACCTCCCTTGTGGAGTGGTCCTTCCACTCGTAAACCAACTCATCCCCGTCCGGATCCGATGTCCCGTTGGCTGAGAAGAAAAAGTCGGTACCGAACTCCACTATCATCCCATTCGAGGGGGATGAGATGACGGCTTGGGGGGGTCGATTTGGATGAACGACCTCGAACATCAGGCTGTCCGATCCCATCTCCCCTGAGGAATTCCATACGGAGAAGTAGATGGTGTGCTCCCCCAGGTCCGGTGTATAGAGGAATCCGGCCTTTGTGGAGATCGGCTCCCCGTCGCTGTCCAGGAACCAGAAATATGAGAGCTCTCCCATGTAGGGAGCGTAAGGTGCGAGCTCTCCGAAGAAATGGAGCTCTTCACCTATAAGATAGGTTCCGGGTTCGGGAGTTATTATCCTGGCTTCCGGGTAGAGAACGGACCTGAATACCGTCATTGTAAGGGACAAATCGGTCCATGTATATGGTCGGTCAACTCCCGGGACGAGCACGGTCCAGGTGCGGTCATCCGGAAGAATGACCGAACCCTCCATTCCTTTTCCGAGGTCCAGGAAAGCCCTGGGGAAGAACTCCTTGTTCTCTTTGTAAAGCGTGAGGTTCTCTTCATCGACGAAATAAACCGTTATTCCGGTTCTGTCCGGGTAGCCGTTCCTTATCTCCATCCCGTAACCAAGCTGGTCCCTGTAGTTGGTTGTGATCTGTTCCAGACCCAAGATACTGACATCGAACCTCGAGCCGAAATCGCTCTTTTTGACCATGGATAGATTTGCTTTCAACGGCATGGTTGTGTTCAATGTGACGTTGAAAATGTAATTCACCCCAGCCGCGGCTCCAGGAACCGCAAGCGGGAGGGTGACATCCTCGGGAAGGAACTGGCCTATCGGCGAGATCACCTGGACGTAGTAAGGGAAACCCGCACCTATCTCGAAGGAGGCTTCTCCGTTCGGATCAGTATGATTGGAGATCAATCCCATGATGTCCTGTGAATTTGTGGAGGGTTGTGAGTCCAGCTTGACCATAGCTCCGTCCACGGGTCTTTCGTTCGCATCCTTCACACGGACCGTAAGCTTCGCCGTGGAAGTGTGGACCGGGGCCGTGCTGAAACCCGCACCGTCCGGTCGGAAGGCTGTATGGATGCTGACAGTTCCCTCAGCACCTTCCGACGCTGTGTCGTCCACCACCCCGTCATAAGCCCTCCAAATATGCCATCCCTGTTCGTAGAACATGTTCCATGCATGCATCATCTCGAAGCTGATGACCGTGACCGTCGGTATCAGGGCTGTCTTTCCCACCGCTGTCAGGATGTATGAGTTCTCCCCGCACATGCCTATGTGCTGGTGGTAGGCTGTCACGGGCTGGCTTGACCTCGTTTCCGGCATCCCGAACACCATTGACTCCAGCTGCCATCTGGTGACCGCCCCCACCGCCCCGTTCTCGGTGACGTTGTTCCTGGTCAGGTTCCAAAGCGTTGTCTTGCTGGACAGGAGGTCCTTGAGGACCGGGTATCCCGGGTCGGATTTGTAGTAGAGGTATTCCCTCCAGAAGACACCCTTCTCGGGCTCGGTCTGGAGCTCCGTTGTTGTATTGATATAATAGGGGTATTCCAGGGAGTTCCTGGGCATGGAGATATACCAGTAGTAGATTTCCTCGGGAAGTGAAAAATTCCCCGAAGGAAGCCTGTAGGTGATCGTGGAATGGAGACCGTCGGTCAGGTTCGAATCGGATATGGAGGCATATTCCACATCATCCGCCACGGTATAGATCATCCTCACGTTGTCGTAGAGTACTTGAGGGAAAACGTAATAGCGGTTGAGGACCTGCTCGGGGAGCCTGGTGATCGCGAAAGCTATTTCATCCCTGTATCTCCAGTCGATCGAATCGTTGGTTAGCAGGTCCGCGAATTGATATCCGTAGATGTCCCAAATCATGTGGAACTTCCAGGAGAGCGTATCATTGAGCCACTGGGGAGCGGCATCGATGGCGGCCCTTATGGTCGAATTGTGGTCAAAGTAAGGGTCCCATCCGTCGTTGACATCGAAGCTCCCCTGGGCGTTATCGTAGGCGATCGTCAATTCTTTTCCATAGGCCAGGAAGGAGCTGGCATTCCGCTCGGCTATCTTGACCCATTCGATGGGACCTCTCGTTGGGATCTTTGGCGTGATTTCATCTTCAATGATCGTATCTCTTCCGCTCCCCTGGATATTGGTGGACATCGTTGAAAGTACGAGCAACAAGCAGAGCATCAGAGGTATGGAACGAGCTCTCATATATGGTGGTCCCCCTGTGGAGCGGGTGATTCTCAACGGTGGGGGATTTATAAAAACCCTTGGCGGGTGTTTTCGACTTTCTTAAAGGTTTACATCAGCTCTCCCTTCAGGGAGATCATTTCCTTTATGAGCGGTATGTTCTTGCCTGAGAGCCTGATGGCCTCCTCAGCTATCCTCACCATCCCCCCGCAGCATGGAACCTCCATGGTGGCCACTGTCAGGGACTTGATCCTGTTCTGCTTAAGGATCTCCGCCATCTTCTCGATGTATGCCCCGGCATCGTCAAGCTTCGGGCACCCCATTGCTATGGTCTTTCCATGTATGAGCTGGGAATGAAGGTTCGGATTCGCCGCCGCCACGCAGTCGGCGATGAGCAGCAGGTGTGAATTGTCGAAGAAAGGCGCCCTGGGATGGAGCAAGTGGATCTGAACGGGCCACTGTCTCAGCTCCGTTGTTCTGAGCTCTCCGGGATCCGAACCGCTGCTCTCCTCCACCTCCAGCTTTCTCATGGTAGTTCCCGGACACCCGCAGGGGAGCTCTTCATCAAGTTCCGGGACTTCCATTCTCTTCTCGTTCAGGACCTCCACGGCCTCGTTGAAATATCTCGTCTGGCCGTGGTCCTTTAGGTGCTTCAAGTGGGCTCTGATCACATTCGGACCGCCCTTGACGATGTTGTCCATTGTGAGCCTCTCGCTGTATTCCTCCGCCTCCCTTTCTATCGTGGATATGGCGCCCTCGGGGCAAGTTCCTATGCACGCTCCCAGGCCGTCGCAGAATATGTCGGAGATGAGATGCGCCTTCCCGTCGATTATCTGGAGGGCTCCCTCGGGGCAGTCGGGGACGCATAGGCCGCATCCCGTGCATTTATCGTGGTCGATGTTGATTATCTGTCTCGTGACCATTTGATCACCATGATATCTTTTTGATACCATATAGCATTCGTATATTAATATGGTGGAGTATCAGAAAGGATACTATGGGAGACTAAAACGGCCCTTCACTCCTCAACGAAGAAGTCGTCGAAGAGGATATCTCTCTGTCTTTTCTTGCTGCGAACGGTTGAAACAAGGATAACAATGGCGACTGCGACAAGAAGCACGATCCCGCCGAATACCCAGAGGGAGATGGATATCCATCTCACCAGGGACGATCCCTTTTCATTCTTGATCTCCTTGAAGGACGAGAGGCTCTCGAAATAGCCGTCAAAAGCAACTACCTTGTAGGAGAGCTTCTCAATGGGAGCGTTTTCGTCAGTGAAGGTCCAGTTTCTCGGACCGACCTCGCCGACCAATTCGAAATCGGGGCTGTCCCCGAATACGGGCCTTCGATATATCCTGAAGCCGTCTATGTTCTGATAATCGGCCGGGGAATCGGACGGGGTGACCTCGTATGACCATTCCAATGTAACCACACTGTTTCTAGAGGTTCCCCGGAGATCCTTCACCTTTGCGGGAGGAGCAGGTCCCAGGGCGACCAATTTGTCTATGGGATGACAGTAATACAGTATGGTTCCATCCTTTGTGATAACCGGCTCGCCGACATAGAAGCCGTAATAATTATCGATCTGGAACGATGAATCAGGTATGTGCTCCCATATCTCATTTCCATCGTCGTCGAGCATTCTCAGGGAAGAATCCCCGTCCCAGAGTATGTTCCTGTCCCGGTCCACGATCGGGTGAGGAAGATCAAAGAAGCCACCAACATCTTCAATGTGGCTGTTCACATCACCATACTCGCTCATCACCCAAATAGCATCATCCGAGAAACCGTAGATAAGCCCGTCATCCGAAGCAACGATATGGTAGCCAACATATTCTTCGGTTATCCATTTGATCTCTCCATCAATAGTGACACAATTCAATCTATCCCCGTTTTTAATAAGCAGATCACCATTCTGGCGAACAATGGGTGGATCGGTGGTGCTAAAAGATTTTTTCCATTTCTCGGTTCCGTTAGGGTAGAGTGCGACTATCCCATCCGCATTCACATAGACGGTCCCATCCTTACCTACCGTAGGAGCCGAGAGGATGCCGATATCCTCCAAATAGGACCATTTCTCGCTACCGTTCCCATCCACCGCATATAACCTGTACTCCCCCCATTCGACAGTTGTTCCATTCACGATCGGAAAACCTACCCTAGTGCAAACATGGACTGTGCCGTCCTCTGCAAAGACAGGAGAGGTGTCCACTGTTCCGTTGCATTGAAATGACCAAACCCTATGACCTTCCCTGTCAAAGCATTCCAGCTGCCCGCCACTCGTCCCAGCCACAATCCTTCCCAAAGGATCGATGGAGGGAGACCCGTGGACGTTCGAACCAAGCTCCGCCACCCATTTGCGCGTTCCATCGGGATTCACAGCGTGGAGCATCGAATCAAAGTCACCGATGTATATCGTACCGTCAAAATCAACGGCGGGTCTGGTTAGAGGGGATTCAATGGACCCATAGGTCCAAAGGACTCTGCCGGGATTATCGGAGCACGAAAAAGGGCTCGCCCTCGTTCTCTGGCTGTTCCCGTCCTCCATCGCCCATTGAGGGATTGTTTCCTCAATTGAATTCTGGGAAGATCCGATCTCCTGCGCAGGCATGATGAAAAGAGAGAGAATGAGAATGAAAGAAATGACTGCTCCTCTCATGGTCATGGAACATCCGATCCCGCTCCGATGGAACGATGTTCTTTCTATATAATTGGTTTCAAATACGGCACTCGCTGCAGTCGAGTTTCTCGCATATCTTGTTGTCAACCTTCCATTTCAGGGCCCAGCATTTGAACTGCTTGATCACTTCGATCAGCTCCAGCCCGGATTCGGTCAGGTCGTATTCCGTTTTGATCGGAACGGTCGAAGCGTCCACCGATTTCGTTATGAGGCCCGCTTCCTCCAGCTCCTTCAATCTCATGGACAGTATCTTCGGGGTGATATCGCATACTCCCTGTTTTATCTCCGAATACCTCTTGGGTCCGCCTCCGCCTCGATGTATCTCCAGCAGTATGACCATCGACCATCTCTTTGCGATCAGATCTATTGTCATGTACACCGTGCAGTCCTCGTGCATGCTCTCCAAACATGACCATACCATAATATCTTTTTGATACCTGGTAGTGTCAAGAACCTGATGCCCGCTCCTTTTTTCTTTTCTTCTTGATAATTATGATCATGGTCGTAATCAGAAATGCAAATATGATGATCAGAGGAATTATCACTAGCGGCTCCGTGATAAAACCCATGATCTTTCCCTCGGTCTTAAAGTAGAACTCATGTGTATCCACATTGTGTTCTCCGGGAAGATCCGACCTTACCGTAATACTTACGTGTCCATCCTTTCCCATACCGGAGCTTTGCTTTAAATGGATAGGATACACTCCGATCCCACCGCTACGAACCGAGAATTTCAGATCAGGTAGCATCACCTCCAGCTTATCACCCGAATCAATTTCAACGAAAACATCAGTATGACAGTTACCCCTGTTCTCGACCTCAATGTCTATCCTGTGCCACTGACCGACCTTGAAATACTGTTCATGAAGGTCAAGTATCCTGAGGTGTGAATAAGGAAGAGCATGCAGAAAGATCCTGTGCATCTCGCTCTGTCCGTAGCGGTTGGTGTTCTTTATGAACCAATCCGCAAATAGGGTTAGAAACAATTCGATATTGGTGGGTTGTGCGATGGGTGCCGGAACGATGATCCTGAAGGGTGCAGATTCCTCCTCTCCTTTTTTAAAATAGAAATATAGGTCCACGGTATATTCCACATTGCTGAGTATCCTCAATGTGACATCAACCTCGGTCCCGGGAGGTGTACCGGATGCGAAATCGCAGTGGATTATGCCTTTCACTTCGATGTCATCACTGTGCCCGGGTTCCACGCAGATATCGAACTCCTCTTGCTCAGTCTCTATCCAGACTTCCGGGTCCATGAAGGATGATATGGCACTTGGACCCTCCTTGAGTCCCCGGTAAACTTCAAGTGGAAGAGTGAAAGATGAAAGTATAATTAGAGATAGAATCAAATGGATCCGTACTTTCCATTCCCGCTTTCCCATGGATTCAAATTATTGGAATATGGATTTAATCGTTTCCCCCGCACCTCAATCCGTTCATGGGTCAAATTATAAGTGCCCAAGAATAAGGTTAAATGCTTTTGTGACGGTCCGATGACATGGTGACCTTAGAACTTGGATCCGCTAACGGTATCATGGACCTGAGAAAAGAATACATCAACGGTCTTTCCCAAGCCCAGGAACTCTACAACGAGATGATGCTCAGGGATGCCACTCCCTATATGATCATGGTTGATGTTAACGAAGCCGGATACCTCTTTTTGGAGGGGAGCAGATTACTGGAGTTCCATCTGAGGAGCGAGCATGTACCGGATGCATCCGAGATATTCGGAACAGTTTTAAGAGAGCTGAATGTAAAAAAAGCCGTCTGTCAGTCATTCGATCACTTGTTCTTGTCACAGTGCATCCTTCACAAGAAGAGGATGAAGGTCATGGGATATCTTTTCAGGGAAATGATTGCCCCAGAGGAGCCGATAGAGGATAAAGGATTGGCCTTCAGGACTGCTGGTTCAGAGGACCTTGGACTGATCGAGAAATTCAGGGACGGGATATTCGACGATAACGAGGTCAAGGAAATCCCCTACTGGATCAAGAAGGGATCCATCATGATCTTCGAGTGCGGAGGGAACGAGTTCATCGGCTACGGGATATTCAACCGGACGGTGAAAGAGAAGGAATGGTACGATGTCGGGATGTACGTTTCACCCCGGCACAGGAAGAAAGGATTCGGAGCATATATCGTCGATCGAATGATTAAGCATGTGGAGGGAATGGGCGGTGTCCCGAATGCGGGATGCGATGTCAACAACGAGGCTTCCAAGCGGACCCTGGAACGTGCCGGTTTCATCTCCAAGCATTTGATCCTGGAATTCGTGTTTCCACGCATTCCTGATCCGGTTTGAAAAATCCCGCCTCATTCCTCGAGCTTTTCGAGCTCATGGATCTGGGTATTTATGAAATCCTTCAGCTCCCTGGTCGTCATCCCTCCCTCCTCAATTTTCTCCTCTCTGATTCCATAGAGCTCCTCGTAGGTTACGGACCTGGAGCCCTTTCCGAGATGAGAGTGTGCCTCCGTGGGAGTTATTGCAACATCGCATTTCACCTTCTTCTGCTCCTCGTCATCGACGGCTCCTATTACCATCTCCTCGGGTTCCTTATCCTCTTCCTTGTCCTTTCTTCGGCCCCTCTTCCTAGTGGTTGCCACCATCAATCCCAGTAGGGACGCCGAGATCAATACGGAGGCTCCGATGATGGCTCCGATAATGATGTTGGTGCTTCCTTCCATTTCTTCCGAGCTTTCAACATCTATCGTGAACTTGACAGTTCTCGAATCCATGCCATCAGTAATATTCACGACGACCATGTGCTCCCCTGATTGATCACTACCAGGGGTCCATTTCAGGAGCCCGGTTGTTTCTCCTATGGTCAATCCCGCCGGTCCGAGGTCAATGATGAAACGGACATTTCCAGAATCCTCCGGATCACCGTCGCTGCAGATGAACCGATACTTAAGTTCATTTCCAACACTTGCTTCAAGATATTTCAAGTCCTCCACCTGAGGCGGACAGTTCATCTTGAAGGAGAAAACGCCGTTCTCGCAGGTACCTTCCAGACCTCCATCATGGGGGACCACCGTCCAGTAATACCATTTTCCATGCTCAAGACCGGAGAGATCGAGGATTTCAGCTGAAAATCCACTGCATAGAAGTGTCTCATCCTTCTTCACAAGGACATGGGCTTTGTTGGCGCCAAGATAGATATCGTAAGTCATTTCATCCCCGTCCTCGTCGAAACCGCTCCACTCCAAGTACGGGTCAATGACGCTGATTCTCTTTTCATCCGGGGGATATACGAGTTCTACCACCGGTGGCTGCGTCAATTTGACCAATATGGTGAACGTCCTTCTCACCTCCCTCTCACCGTCGGTCACTCCGATGGTGACCTCCATCCTGTATGGTGTGGAGGTGAACCATTCAATGGACCCTTTCCAGCAGATCATGCCGGTTGCCGAATCTATCTCAATGTTGGAGAAAGGCTTTGAGGATATGAAAAATGTCAATTCGCTACCGGAATCCAGGTCAGCGGCATCCACATCGAACTCGAAATACCTGCCCGTATAGACATCAGAATCTTCCGGGAATTCGGTGAAATACGGGGCGTCGTTGACATTCTCAACATCGATCTTGAACCGATGCTGGTCCGATAGCCCTCTGAGATCGGTGACCCTGACGATGACATCATGGACCCCCACGTCTTCGTTCTCGGGTACCCCCTTGAGGATTCCCGATTTTGGATCGATCTCTAGCCATGTGGCGTCCGTATCGATGCTCCACTCGTGGGAATCCACCAGGTCGATATCCTCAAGCTCGTAATCGACCCTATAGAGCTCTCCCTGAACGGCATCCGTATCATCGGGCGTGACTATCGCGGGCGGATCGTTTACATCTCCGACATTTAGTTCAAAGGTCCTGGAATCCTCGCCGCCGTTCCCGTCCTTCACCTTTACCTTGACAGAATAGGTTCCCACCTCATCATTGGTTGGAGTTCCCAGGAGCTCCCCGGAATCTTCGACAATGGTCAGCCAAGAGGCGTTTGTGTACACGAACCATTTGATATCCCCGTCACCGTCCTCGTTGCAGTCAAAGTCCACATAGTAGTGCTCCTCTTCCGAGATGTTCCCTATCCAATCCGTTGTGATCACCGGAGCGGAATTGATCAGGCTCACCTCGAATTCCCTTTGATCCGAATTCCCCAAAAGGTCCTCGGCTTTGACCGTCACTTGGTATTTTCCGATATCCTCGTTCATTCCCGTCCCGCAGATGATTCCTGAGGGAGTATCGAAGGAGAGCCATTCCGCATCCGTATCAAAGGTCCAGGTTGGATCTTTGAAGTATCCCAGGTTCTCGATCCCGATTTCGAAATCCTCGTACTGCTGGACCTTGAAGGTTGTCGGGATTTCATTTAACCTCACCGGAGTATCGACAGTGAAGGATATGACGAAGGACGGGTCGTTCAGAGAGGAGATGTTCATCAGCTCTCCATAGGAGCAGCCACCGGGGACCGTAACTGCCCCGATGTAAGTTCCGCTGCCCTTGCTTGTTTCCTTCAGGGGAACCCTGATCGGAACAGGGGATGTTCTGGAATAGGTGATATTTACGATCGCGGTATCCCTCGTTGTTGAATTCCCATCCTTTCCAGTCAGTTTTATGTAAACTCTATCCATTAGATCAGGTATGGATAACGGATCGGTCATATCCTCATCATCGAAGGCCTCCAGGGAATAGATCTCCTGGGGTGGATTTTTCGTGATCAAGTTGCCCGTGACCAGATAGATCTTGCCAGAATTTGTACTAACCTCATCGTTATTGGGTGAGGAGACGAGGATGCAGTCCTTCCCGTCTCCGGTCACATCCCCCATACTGCAGATCTCCGATCCGAAATCATCATACGCATACTCTCCAATGATCGAAGCATCAGCATCATCCATTGCGATGGTCTCCTCCCATCCGGTCTCCCTTCCGTATATTAGAATTATCGTGCCATTTCGATCCCCTAAGGGAGCGTTCGGGGACGATACTATAACATCACATTTTCCATCCGAATTGATGTCCGAGGAAATAAGAACCCTTTCACCTAAATTACTATAGTCTCCATAACCATTGATCGTCACATCCGCATCTGTCGCATTGGTCACGTCCTCCCATCCTGTCGTCCTCCCGAAAAAGAGGAAGGCTTTGCCGTAATTTACACCATCCAGGTCCGACCAGGGTGAGCCGATGACCAAGTCATCCAAACCATCGCAGTTGACATCCCCTCTGCCTGCAATATCACTTCCGAAATAATCATAGTTATTCTCTCCGTCTATCTTTACATCGACACAATCTATACTTGATTCCCTTGACCATCCTTCGGTCTTTCCGAAAATGACGTAAACCCGTCCAGTACCGTAACCGCTCTCTCCTACTCTAGTGAAACGGGCTCCGACGACTATGTCATCAATTCCATCCCCGTTCACATCTCCACAGCCATTGTTCTCATAACTAAGGAATTGATTGGTGACCTCTCCGTAGTAGGAAGCATCGCACAGGTCCTCGATCGAATAATACGGCTCCCATTTCCCGTTCTTGCCGAATATTATATACAGCTTGCCGCAGGAATTAGTTTCGCCTTGACTGCAGTAGGGAGCTGCCAGGACAATATCATCTATCCCATCGGAATTTACATCCCCGATGTTGGAGATCCCGCTGCCGAAATATTCCATCGTAGAACTGCCGTTGATGATAACATCGGCATCGGCGGCGGATAAGGTCGAGTCCCAATTGTCCCTCTTTCCAAAGAACAGGTAAGCTCTCCCGTTTATCAAGCCTTGGAAGTAGTCCGGGGACCCAACTAGGATATCATCGTAACCATCGTTGTTGACGTCCCCCACGATGTCCAGTGAGGACCCTAGGAAATCGTATGCATTTTCTCCGTTTATTTCGATATCCGGTTCGGTGAGGTTGTTCTCCCTGTCAAGCAGTTGAGGCCCGCCGAAAATGATGATGATCCTGCCGGAATTTTCGCCATTCGAATTGTTCTTGAAATCACCGAAGACAATATCATTGTATCCATCGCCGTTGAGGTCTCCAGGATTTCTGGCCATTCTCATGCCAAGGGTCTGCCAACTTCCCGATCCAAGAAAAGACATTTGGCTTAGTTCGAGGATGCTCATGTTCGGTCTCAGTTCCGATGCTGTATCCCCAAGATCGCTTCCGGATACATGTGCAACTGTAATGGTAGCGGTAAGGATCATAGCTATCGCTATGCAAATGGTCTGCGCTCCTTCTTTCATGCCGATCTCCTCTTAGAAGGTAATTCTCAGGTGTGAAAAAACGATGGGAAGGAAGTTATATAATCCGTATGGAACGTTTCTTTTATTCTTATTTTATATTTTTGGTAGCAAAATATTACAGTTTAATCATGGGTTCATGTATCTCATTTGATATCATGAATAACTAGATTCCAGTGTTTCCCTTTTCGTTTCAAATCTTGAAATGATAGGGATATATTAGAAATGCACCCCTGGTGATTATCAAAAATGAGCAACATTAATGGAGAAATACCGCCTATCATCCTTTTATCGATCATCCTTGTTGTTTCACCTTCTATGACATCCAGTTCATCAGGACAATCGATCGATCCTGAAATCTTGAATCCTTTCGTATCTCACAACTTCATTCGATCATCCCAGAACATAGAGGGGAACTCCCTGCTGTCGTTGGATGATATCTATTACTTCGTCTCGATAATGAACCTTACCGGGGAACAGATCGATCCAGTTCTGAGAACCAAGATCATTTCAAGGATACAGAGCTACCAGAATGCGGACGGGGGTTTCGGTGACTGGTATAATGACCGTTCCAAAGCAGGCTCCACAATGAGAGCTATAAATGTCCTGAGACTGCTAGGATCAGGACCGGTCAATAGGACTGGAGCTTCAACCTTTCTTAACAGGCTCCAGGTTAGCGGTCTGATATATGGTAATTTTGGCTTTAGGTCATCTCTGAAAGAGAGCGATGCAGACATTTCTAGCACTTATGATGCCGTTCAGGGCTTATTGCATATGGGCTCTCAACTACCAAACCGAACCGGTATAGAGTTTTATGTCAAGGACCATCAGAACTTCGATGGGGGTTTCGGATACCAGACAAACAGGGAATCAGGTATTTTCTGGGATTCCACTGTTCTCCACACTCAGAGAGGACTGCTGTCAGCAAAATTGCTTGACATTGAACCCGAATTCATGGAAGAGGCATATGATTTCATTCTTATAAACCAGGAAAGCACAGGAGGATTTTCCAATACTCCCGGAACCGGCGCCAGAGTATCTTACACATACAATGCAATAACTTCCCTTAGGTCCATGGATAGGACCATCCCCAGAACAGATGATATCGCTTCATTCATACTGTCCAACCAGATACAGGACGGCGGTTTTATCGAATATTCACTCGATACCAAGGCCGGCCTG
>JBLIRK010000055.1:0-15081 GCA_048569615.1 Thermoplasmatota archaeon
ATATTGTCGATCAGACGGATATCGCCTATGTTGAATGTTCCTCCACCCTTGATGCTGCTATAGCTAAGCTCGAATACGAATATCGTTGCGGAGCCAGAATCCACCATGGTATTTCCCTCTATGATTATGTCCCCCCTCGTGACATTATACATGGACGGACCAGAGAAGACGATCTTCTGCATGAACGATAAGTGATATCCGGATGAATGGCCAAAGAAATTATTTCTAATGACTATCCCGTGATCCATTATATCATCGGTCCTGGAAGAATCCACCAAATTATACGAGAAGTGAATTCCGTTCCCCCAGAAAGAGCACCCTGAGATATTATGCCCTGAAGTTCCGGGTGCCAGTATCCCTATGTAGAAATCGGTGATATTCATGCCGCTGACTGTCACATTGTTCGCAGATAATTCAAGACCTATGTTGATACCACCCGGATTCGTCAATCTAGCACCTGTCAATCCGCTTATCCATATCTCCACCTGAACGTCAACAGCTTCGGAATAGGTCCCCGGATTGACGACAACCTTGTCCCCGTCGGATGCCGCATCCACGGCATCCTGGATATTTGTAAAACTGCCGGTACCCCCGACATAATGGGTGGCACCGTTATAGGGCCTGCCGAATATCGGTCCTACCGGATCAGTGTTATCATCCGAAGGAGCCGCACTTGGGATCGTCTCTCCTTCAACGTCACCAAATTTCAGATATCCAGGAACCGAAAGCAGGATTGTAATTAAAAGTACAAGTATCAAGACCTTCATTTTTCCCATCAAGGCTCCTCCTGATGGGAAGTAATCGGGCTCTTGTTCATATTATACTTATGGAGATGTCAATGACCGTTGATTTTGACTTACCTCAGAAGGCCACCATAATGAAAATGATAAAACCCACTGCGGAAAATACCAGATACCAGGGCAATCCAAATATCTCCGAATCCAGGACATCGCTTCTCATTGACACCGCCTCAGATCTGGAAACCTGCTCCTATGAGCAGAAGTCCAGACAGGAACAGCATTCCGAACCTGACGGCCGGAGGCAGGTCTGTTCTGAGAATTCCACCTACTATCAGGAATCCACATAGAATGAACAATCCCAGGGTGAATATAAGAGATCCGACGAAACGCAGCCATGAGGCAGCATTCTGGTTATCCAAGATCTCACGACTATCGTCCTCGGAGTCCGCTGTGGCTATGGGATCGTTCATGAAATATAGGGTTCCGCCCACGAACATCAGCATGAAGGCGAGAACAACCGCCACACCGATCAATATGTTCGAAACCAATACGGGTGGTTTTTTTCCGGCACTTTTCAGCTTCTCTTCGGATCCAACCGCATCGAATCCCTGATCATTACCAAGTGGTTGCGGTTGAGACGTAATTTCTTCCAATTTATTTCCCCCTCGATATATAATCCTCAACTCCGATAATTAATAGCTCTGAATTAAAACCTTTTCCAGGGGGATACCAAAGTATTTTATGAAAAGGATCCAATATTAATCTATTGAAAAGGGGGAATTATCACGGGAGCGAAGATATTACCAATTATCCTTGGAGTGTTGCTACTGGCCTCTTTGGCGATAATTTTTACGGTAGATCCGGGAGCCGCTGATACGGAGCCGAACGATACCATCGGCTCCGCGGAGAGCATAATCCCCGGTTACCACTCCGGTTCTGTGGATGACATTTCGGATTATGATGACTATTACCGCTTCTCGGCCGGAGGAGGGGATATCATCCAGATAGAGTTCACATCCAATTCCGTGGGGGATCCGCTATATCTCTATCTATACGACCAGGAGGAGAGCGAGCTATTCATGCTGGAGTCTGAAGGTGGCAATTCCACCTCCGATCAGATATACACTGCCAATGAGACCGAGGTTTCGACCTGGTACATCCATGTGGAATACTACGGAGTGGGGACCTACGAATTCGAGCTTACCATAACAACCCAGGATGATGGTGGGACAGGAGGGGATGCAGGAGGATCCCAGGAGACGGCGATCGGGATCTCTCCGGGAACCAGCATCGGCCATATAAACAACTCAGGCGGGAGCCTGGATGAGGAGGACTGGTACAAGTTCCAGGCAGGGGAGGGGGACATGATCTTCCTGGAATTCACTTCCTATTCCGAATACTACCTGATCTACTGCTATCTCCTGGACCCGATGAACAACTCCCTTATCGATCTTGAATCCCTGGAAGGCGATTCTTCAACCGGGGATTACTTCACATCAGGGGAAACAAATCCCGGATGGTACTATGTCCGGATCGAAGCATACGGTACAGGGGATTATGACTTCGATCTTGTGGTCCAGAAGCAGAATGACGCGGAATCCGGAAACGATGCAGAGGGGGAGCAAAATGATAATATCACGATCGATCAAGGCTCGTTCAGGGGAGCGCTCGGCGATCTGGATGAAGCAGATACATTCAGAACGCCAATGCTGAACTCCATGGTCATCGAGGTCAACTTCACCTCCGAAACACAGGGGACCCAGCATCTGTTCCTATACGATAATAACTGGACGCTTCTGTCCTCGGGACCCTCATCATCATCGGAATCCTTCATGATAGTTTATTGCCTTCAGGAAACCTACGGCGGGATCTGGGGTTATGTGCATATCGACGGCGATAAGGGGAATTATTCGTTTTCCCTCAATACATGGGTACAGAATGATGCCGGAACGGGACAGGATGCATATTCACAGGCCCATACGTTCACCGAGGCAACCATTATCGCGGAACAGAACTATACGGGATATGTCGACGAAAGGGGGGATACAACAGATGTATACCGGACCACGGTGGGTGCAGGAGGCATCCTGAACATTACCATAAAGGGACCTGAAGGTGCCTACCTCAATGCCTGGTTGAAGAGGATGGACGGGACAAATCTTGGAACGATATCCACCCAGGGATCAACCGAGCTGTTCCATATCGAGTATAACTTCTCAATGATGGAGACCGTGGCGATCATGCTTTTCTGCTATTCCGGAAACGGCACCTACCAGCTTTCTCTGATGATAGAGGGCTCTCCTGTCGTAACCGCACCATCCGATCCCGTCGGAGTGACCGCCACCGCCACTTCCCAGGGTATCGTCTTAGCCTGGTCGCCCCCGCCATCGGACGGAGGAAGTCCCATAACGAAATACAACATATACCGGGGATTATCCTTCCTCGAGCCCAAATCGTTCTTCGGAACCGTTGGTCCGTCAACGTTCAATTTCACTGACACGATGACCTTTACCAATATCACTTATTATTATTATGTTACAGCAGAGAATGCAATGGGTGAGAGCGGGGGATCAAGTCTCGTGAATGCTGTCGCCCTTCCAATCCTTACATCGGGGGATGCGGACGGAGACGGGATGAACGACACTTGGGAGGAATCGTACGGACTGAATAAATACGATCCGAACGACAAGTATGAGGACATGGACGGTGATGGATTCTCAAATTACGAGGAATTTAAGGAGGGAACAAATCCTTTGGATCCTACATCCTATCCGTCTGAAGGGGGTGATTGGGACCAAGACGGGATTCCCAATACCTGGGAGATCGAATACGGATTCGATCCTGAGGACCCGACCGATGCGAACGGGGACCCGGATAATGATCAGAGGACAAACCTGCAGGAATACCTTGACGGCACCAATCCGTTATTGCACGACAACAAACCCGATATCGATGATGATGATATCACGATAGATGATGACGACGACACGGACGGCTGGTCATGGACCCCCATATGGATCTGCGGGATCCTTTTCCTGATCTGTGTTCCGATACTAATTGTCCTGATCATCTTGCTGCTGGTCCTGAGATCCAAAGGAAGAAAGGAAGAAAAAGAGGAATGAAACGAGGTTCTACATTGGGACCGAATGTCTTATTATCCTGGGAGAACCTTTAACACCCTGACCATGATTCAGGGTTGATATATATGAAGGTCCAGCTTGCAGTTCCGATAGCATTGGCCATGGTATCCCTATTGATCGCCGGCTGCCTCGGAGGAGGCGGAGAAGATAAAAAAGGACCCGACATGATTGTCTTCAATTCTGGTATGGAGCTTGCCGGAAGCCAGCAGGGACTGGCCCAGGCAGCTCCGGAGGACCTGTACATCGATGTCCCGATCAACCTGGATTTCGACAATGTCATCAAACTCACCATAAACATCACCGTAGAGGACGGCGACGAGGGGACCATTGCCGATACCGTGGGACAGATGGAGCTCACTTCCGGGGAAGGTGGGAACGGAACGGTCACCATCAACGGAGGGAGGACACCGCTAACACAGATGGCTGTTGTGGAATGGGACGGAACAGAATACGTTGGAACCCAGTGGACCCTCCATATACCTGTTACTATCGAGGGTGGTGAGGATACCTGGCCAGGTCCCTTCATTTGGAGAGGCATCCCGGACCAGGGCTTCAGGTACATGCTAGAGGTAAGCTATGATTACCATGATACAGGAGAAGGACTTTGAAGGCATGACCAAAGAGCCATATTCCGTTCAAACTATAGAATAATCCGATCAAGATATATATATGCATATAGACTCAACTTAATCCATATAGGAAAAGCTATAATCCTCTTATGAAGTAACAATACCACATGAGGGTGGCCATTTTTACTGAATCTTTCCATGACATAAATGGCATTGGAAGGACATACCAGAACATGGCCGAATATGCAAATAGAAAAGGCTACCACCTGGACATTTTCATCCCTGGAAACGGGACCGTTGAAAATATAGGAAAGGTGACGATCTACAACGTTCCGGTCCAGGTCCCTATAGAATACTACCCCGGGATGGTCTTTGACGCTGTGACCGTCCCACGTCATATCTTCAACCGTTTGCCCGAAATGATTGTGAAGGCCTTCATCCAGAACGGATACGATGTTGCAATGCTTGCAACCCAGGGCTCCATGGGTCTCTATGCGATATCCGCCTCGAGGAAGTTCAACGTACCTCTTGTCGGCTCCTACCATACACAGGTCCCACTGTTCGCGGAAAAGAGAGTGGAAGCCCTTCTAAAGCACCCGAAGGGACCTCTCTCGTTCCTTCCCAGGCTGACCAAGGAGGCAACGTCTCTGGTCGAGAGATATTACTACAATAAAACCCTATTCAACCTTGCCCCCACCGACATGGTATGCACGAACATAGGCGAGCGTTTCGGGAAGCCCACGAAGGTGTTCAGAAGGGGCATAGATATCGATAGGTTCCACCCCAACAAAGCCCGAAAGAAGGACGGAAGGACAGTGATCATCGTCTCCAGGATAGCCGTCGAGAAGAACCTCGACATGCTGGAAGGCTTCGGAAAACTGCTGCCCGATGCAAGACTGGTGATAGTAGGTGACGGACCGGACAAGGCCAGGCTGGAGAAGCTAATACCAGAAGCCGAGTTCAAGGGTTTCCTGAAGGGAGAGGAGCTTGCAATCGAATATGCATCGGCGGACCTGTTCGTATTCCCTTCCATAACCGAGACCTACGGCAATGTGGTCCAGGAAGCGATGGCATCCGGACTTCCAGTCATACTGGATAAGAGCGGACCTTCCTCGGAGCTCGTCAGGGACGGCATCGACGGCTACCATTACGAAAACAGGAAGCAGATGTTCGAATATATGCGAAAGGTCCTAGGCAGCCCGCCTTTACTGGAACGGATGAGCAAAAATGCCAGAGAAGCCATGGAGGCGAGGACCTGGGACAACGTATTCGATTCCGTCTATGAAGGCTATGTCAAAGCTGTGAATATGTACAATGAGCAGCCCCAGAACTTCAGGGAGAAATGGGAGACCCTACTGGACAACCTTAAGAAACGTTCTGCGAAGACCTAAAGGGTTCGGGAACATTGTTTTTATATCCCGGCTTCTGCTACTCCCGATGTTACGTTACATACCGGGGGAATTAAAATGGGAATAATAAAAACACTCGAGGGCGACATCCCACTGCTTGGGATCACTTACGTTCAGCTTATTTCGGCCGCGTTGACGATAATTCTGGGAATTATCCTGGTCAAGCTCGTCGTTCTTGCCGTGAAGACCGTTCTGAAAAGAGGAAAGATGCCCCCCCTTATGGCTGACTTCCTGGGCAAGTTCGTATCAGCGATCCTTTATGTGGTGGTTTTCCTCATGGCATTGGGGACCCTTGGGATACAGGTTGGTTCGATATTCATAGGCCTATCCGCAGCCCTGGGCCTGATCATCGCCTTCGGGATGCAGGATACTTTGAACAACATGTTCGCTGGAATATGGCTGGCAACACTTCGCCCCATAAGGATGAACGAGGTCGTGGAGGTTGCCGGTATGAAGGGTAAG
Source organism: Thermoplasmatota archaeon (assembly GCA_048569615.1). Classification (GTDB taxonomy): domain Archaea; phylum Thermoplasmatota; class Penumbrarchaeia; order Penumbrarchaeales; family Penumbrarchaeaceae; genus JAYEPK01. The sequence goes on from JBLIRK010000055.1 coordinate 6,321, forward strand.
ATAACGGGACTTAATATAATGTCCACGGAGCTGAATACTCCGGACAACACATACATCACCATTCCCAACAAACAGGTCTGGGGCTCGCCTATAAAGAACGATACCAGGATGCCCACAAGAAGGGTCGATATTGATGTGGGGGTTGCATACGGGACGGACCTTTCGCAGGCAGTGGATATTGCCATGAAGCTCATGAAGAAGAACAAGATGGTTCTGAAGGACCCTGCCCCGGATGTCGTTATAACGACATTGGCGGACTCATCCATCAACCTGCAGCTAAGGGCATGGTGCATCACGGATGACTATTGGACACTAAGAGGTTGGCTCACACCTAAGATCTACGAAGCTTACGGAAAGAAAGGCATAGAGATTCCATTCCCCCAGATGGACATCCACATGAAGGAAGGATGATCGATGGGGATTTATCAATTCGAGGGCAGGGTGCCCCGCCTCGGCAGGGGCACCTTCGTTTTCGAGACAGCAACGGTCATTGGCGAGGTTGTCATAGGCGAGGATGTCTACATCGGACCGGGGGCGGTCGTCAGGGGAGATTACGGAACCATCATCGTCGGCGACAGGACATCCGTCGAGGAAAATGTCGTTATCCACGCCAGACCCGGGGAGAAAACGATAATAGGAAACGATGTGACTCTCGGTCACGGATGTGTGGTACACGGCTGCACCATAGAAGACAAGGCGATAATTGGGATGGGAGCGGTCGTCTCGGACTATGCCCACATCGGGGAATGGGGTGTGGTCGCAGAGGGAGCTGTCGTGAGGAACAAAGGCATGGTGGAGCCCAGGACCGTCGTTGCAGGTGTACCTGCCAAGAGCATAAAGACTGTTGATGAAGATTTCATCAAGCTGTGGATATACTTCAAGTCCGTATACCCTGACCTCGCAAAACGGTACCCCGGGGGATTGAAAAGGATAGACGGATGATCAAGGTCTATTCTTCCCAGCCAATCTCATCGTCGTCATCGTCGAGATCGAACTCGAAATCGTCCTCCTCCTCCAGGTCTACATCGTCCAGGTCCTCGTCCTCCTCGTCATCCTCCTCCTCGGCCCACTTGACGTCCTTGACCTTCTCCCTCGTAAGAATGAAGGCAACCACAACGGCGACAACGACCATGACCAGAACCACGACCGCAATGATGATTATCATGGTCCATGAGCGCTCTTCGGGTGTAAGCCCCTCCTCCTCGATGTTGGTAGGGGGTTCCCAGGCCCAGACGCGGTGTTTGGCGGTCTCCATATTGCCCGCCGGATCGATTACCTTCAATGTGAGAGAGTAATTACCCGGATCATCGAATACTATGGATAGGACATTTCCTTCGTATTCCCCCCTCTTGAAGGTCTTCCCGTACTCGTCGACGTACTCTACCATCCATTGATACGAGGCATTCCCGAAGACGGAGGGATCGTTGTCGGTGAAATTGGCGGTGAAGTTGGAGAGCTCTCCGAATATGATCTTTGAAGGTCCGATAATGCTTCCTGTGGGCGGAGTAATATCAAGGACCCTTACGGAGAACTCCCTGTTAGCGCCGTTCCCGGACCTGTCAACGACCGTGAGCATTCCGTTGTAACTGCCGGGTTGCGGGAACACAACGGAAGTTGAATCCCTCTCCGAGTGGTAGGTCCAATCCCCGCCCCTCCAGAAGGTCCAGTTGTAGCGGGTGATCCTGCTATCCCTAAGCAGTGGATCGTTGTCGGTGGTACCCTCGGAAGAGAACTCCACCGAAGTGTCTTCGTTGACCGACAGCTCCCCGGTTACCTTCGGAACAGGGGCTGTAGTGTCCTGGACCAGGAAAGGCACCATTGTCGAGTTGACGTTTCCCGCCATATCCTTGATGGTAAGCTTCAGAACATGGTTTCCGAGATAATGGGTTTCCATGTGGAACGATTCTCCGTACCCGATCCTCCTCTCCCCGGTCGGTAGGGTGATCTCCCAGGTCTGATTTGAGATGAATGCGAATTCGGGGTCCAAGCCGGAATCAAAGGAGGTGGAATTGAATGTCATCCCTCGATGGTCTATCTCATGGGTCTTGTTGAACCTGCTCAACCGAACGGTGGGGGGCTGGGTGTCCAGGGTGAATTCGTAATGAACTGTTACAGGGCCGGCTCCGTGCCTGTCGTATCCCGTCAGATTGACCGAGTTGTAGCCTTCTTCAAGGAGAAGGGAGAGGCCAAAGACCCCCGATGAGCCGACCTGGGTGCTGTTCTGGAGAGCTCCGTTCACGTACAGATAGATAAAAGAAAGGGGCTCGGCCTTCCCGAGAAGGTTGTCGTAGGACGGGATCTTTGTTATTCTGCCCGGAAAAGTATCGAACTGGAGCATGTTGGGTCCCACATTATCCACAGAATAACCGTCCAGATAGAGCCATTCTCCCATATTGGGGACCTCATCCGCTCCTCTTGCCCTGATGATCATATGCTCGAGGTTGCCGGGTCCGCCGGCCTCCTCCCTTGTATCCCAGATCAGATCGCTGGTGGTGGAGTTGCCCGCAGGAAGCCAAGTCCCATTGTCGTCGGCCAATCCATTTCCATTGATGTCACTGTAGTATTCGACCTCCAGGAATGCAAGGTCCGGATCGGCATGGAAGGAGAGCGTAACCTCTCCTGCGAGTGTGTAGGGATCTCCGTCATTCAAAGTGGGAGCCGTGGTATCTGCCGGGGTGACCCCGGCCCATACCGAAGGGGAAGATGTCACACCCGTTTCGTTGACGGTTGCCACCCGGAAATAATATTCAACACCGTCGGCAAGGCCGTTCACAATAGTGAAATTGGCCTTGTCCGTTGTATTGTAGAGAATGGTCCAGCCATCTTCATCATATGACAGGTCCAGCGAAGTTGAGTTGACGTAGACAGTATGATGGGACATGTCCGGCTCCGAGGAGCGCTTCCACGAAAGAAGGACCGTGTTGCCCTGCGGGAGCGGTTCTGCCTTGAGGCCCCTGGGAGCCCTCGGCATCTCAGTGTCTATCTCCAACGGGAACTGGGGATAATAGAGGAGACCGAGGAAAGGATCGTTCACCCTCACGCGGACCATCCCCTTCTCCCTCATGGGATGCATGATCAGCATCCTGCTTCCGTAGAGACCGTCCCCGGCTATTTCATCTCCGTGGACAGGATTTCCATCATCATGGAGCGTGAGCCAATCCAGGGACGAACCGTCTATAGTCCATTGGGCGGCGGCCCCGATCGTTCCGGAGCCCTCCAGGATCAGAGTGTCCCCGTCCGAATAGATGAGATGGTTCTCGGGAAGCCTTTGAAGCATCACCTTCCGCGGGTCCTTGGCAACCGCGAATGCATCGTAGAAGACGCCATGCTGAACGCTGTTGAACCAGGCATAGATGTTGTCATCGTGCCGAACGTAAAGCTTGGCTGGATCCATGGTGGATGTGTTGCTGGTCGCTATGCTTCCTGTGAATGAGCCGTACTCACCTTCCTCCAGAAGCTTGACCGTCTTTCCCAGGGGATCGGAATCGGATGAGATATTGACGTCGATGATCCCGGAGCCTATCAGGTCCTTTCCCGTGAGCCTCAGACCGATCTCCGCATTCTCGGTGGAATAGAACTTCCTGTCGAATATCATTGAGTTTATGATAAGGTCAGTTGTGTTCCCCGACATTACCAGGCCGAAGTGCTGGAACCCGATCGGCACATTGTATCCCTTCACCTCCAGCTGCCACCAACCGACCTCGGGCGACGGGACGGTAACACCCTCCACGGGATTCAGCGAGTCCACCTCGTCGTTGAAGGGAGCCGTGTAATCGTTCCCGTTGTAAACGGTGCCGTTGGGAGCGGTCAGGACAAGGTTGAGATCGTTGATCAGCTGCTTGCCTGCGAAAAGTGAACCGGGATAGTCGCTCCAGGCCAACGTGACCCTCAGCTCCTCCGGAGAATTAACCCTGAAGACCCTTGTGAAGTTCTCGTTCGTCCGGAGGCCCTCCTCATGATTGACGTAGTCCATGTTGCCGGCCTCTGGATATAGGGATCCCTCGAGGTTCACCCGCCCCCAGCCCTGATCGTTGTCCGGCCTCTTTGTGATCTCCTGCTGGGGAGTTCCGGAGCCGTACTGGCCCGGGGTCATGTCGATGGCGCCGTTTATCAGGGCGGCCTTTATCAATGAGTTCAGGGGCCTGTCAAGCCCCTCGGTCTCATTGAAGTACTGCCTCACAACGGTAGCCGTCCCGGCGGTTATTGGCGTGGACATCGATGTTCCGCCATTGTAGTGATAGTAGGAATTATAAGAAGCCCATCCACCACTGGCTCCGGGTATGGACGATTTCGTCGAAAGCACATACGTTCCCGGGGCGACGACATCGGGTTTCAGCCTTCCGTCATTCATGGGGCCCCTGGAAGAGAACGCTGCCAGACCGTTGGCGTTGTTCGCCACTCTGTCCGCACTGATGGGATTGATGGTACTTACGAAGCTGGCCCAGGTTGTCGAAAAACCCGGTCTCAGATTCTCGGAAGCTCCTACGGTAACGGTGGATTTCGCGGTGGAAGGGGGTGATATCGAATCAGGGTCTATCTTGCCGTAGGGGGAGTTCGCATCGTTACCATCGTTCCCTGCGGCAAAGAGGATCAGCTGGTCGGGGTAATGGTACATTGACCAATCGACCTGGTACGAATCCGTCGTGTAAACGCCCCAGAGGGCCGAACTGTCAGAACCCCAGCTGTTGGTATGGACCCTGGCCCCCAGATCGTAGGCCTGCTTGAACATCAGGGATAGATTGTTCGGCGTCGTCAGATATGCCCCGTTCCAGATGGACTGGAATACAATGGTGGCGTTGGGCGCCATTCCCTGTATTGAGCCATCGGAGCGGGTCCCATCCCCTGCAACTGAGCCCGCGACATGGGTTCCGTGGCCGTGGCCGTCACTGGAGCCGGTTCCGGACCAGTCCCTGATGATGAGCCTGTTGTCGAAGTCAAGATGTACGTCCCCGTCAACGGAATGGTTGTCAACTCCCGTATCGATACCCGTATCTGCGATGGCTACGGTCTGGCCGGTTCCATCGAGCCCGTAGGTGCTCCTGACGTAGTCCACGTCGAGGAGACCCTGTGAAACGTCGTTCTTCAATTCGAAGGCACCTCTCGGCTCGATCCATTTCACGTCATCCATGGATGCGATGGCCTCCAGTGAGATCACCGGAAGGCCGACGAAATACCTTGTGGAAGTTACCCTCTCCACCCAGGGTGAGTTCAAGAGGAGTCCGACCTCGACATCATCGGAGGGGACGAAGGTCTCCACCACAAGATGCTGGAAATCCGGGTCCGGCGTACCCGATACGAGCATCTCGTACAGGACCGGAGAGATCTTCATTCCCACCGGGAAGGGAGCTGTGCCATGGAGGTTCTCGATGCCTTCGAATGGATTTGCAGATCGGCCGTTCAACTTCACCACGAAGGTGAAATCCGGTATGTAATCAATGATCGAAAAGCCCCTTTCCGTCAATGATGACCTCATCTCCCGGGTTACGGGTCCGTCGAACTGTACCAAATAATATTCATATGAGCTCCCGCCCAAGGGGAAGGCCTCACTGATCCCCTTGAGATCATAATTACCGAGAAGTGTCCACACAAGCGGGCCGCCATGAGCCTGGTCCGGAGGGGGATCGCCGCCGCTTCCCGAAGGAACAAGCGGCATAGCCAGCAGTAGCAATAGAAAAATGGATAGAGGTGTCTTTGCAGCTGGTTGATCTTTGGATCTCCTCATGAATATCAACATCCATTCCGCTGACGCCAAAATACCAGTATAGTACTATAAGGGGGTTCGCCCTAAAATATCACTATTTAAGTCATTATTGTCCTCACTCCTCCAACACCGCATAGGGTCTTCTCCTTATGAATATGCGAATACCGTAGAGGAGTAAAACGAACACAGAGAAAATGATCCCGATCAGCAGAAAAATGAGAAGATGATCCGAAATGCCCCTCTTCCCCCTCGAATCTTCTCCACTTTCATTATTGTGCGGAGGCGCGAAAGTGCAGTTGGCCCATTCCACACCTTTGATCAGATGGTTCCCGGATGAATCCACGGCCGTCACCGCATACCAGTATTTTGTTCCGAGTGCAGTGGAATTGTCGTAAAGGCCGGTTGTATCCGGATCCTCGATGATCCTGTACGGATCGATCTTCGATAGATCCTCCACAGGTAAGAACGACCTGTAAATTCGGTATTCCTTGAATCTCCCATCATTCGAAACATTCCATTTCAGATTAATGACCCAGTTCTCATCCGCTGTCTTGTGCAATGTGGCATTTATTCCGCTTATTGGCAGGGGAGCTACATCGTCCGTCGGTGAGCCGGTCACGACCGTCAAATTGCCGAGGTCCACCTTGTCGCCGTCATGGGCTGCAACTGCATACCAGTAATGGTCGCCGTCGGTAACGTTGCGGTCGACGAAATTTGTCTTGTTGTAAATATCATAAACCCTGGAAACGTTTTCCGGACTGAATCCGCCGGTATCGTCATCCCATCGAAGCAGAATATAATGATCGAGGTCCATGGCTTCCGAAACGTTCCACCGGACCCGCAATCCGTCCTCCTCTCCGGCCAGGTCATCCACCGTAGTTCCTTCAACTGGAGGGGGTGCGTAATTGTGCACAAAGCGATTCAAGAAATTAATTTCACTCTTCTCGTAGTATTCATCGTATGCATATACTTTGAAGAAGTATGCTTGCCTGTCCCTGATGGGAATGTTCCTCCTCTCGCTGGTTTCAAGATCGAATTCATGGAGGATATCGCCACCTTTTACGACCTGGAGGTTGTAGAAGATCTTGTCGCCGTCAGGGTCCTCAACGCTGTCGAATCTGACATCGACCATTTCGTAACCGCTTACGGTGAACTCCATGTTCTCCGGCATGGGCGGTGGGGAATTCTCCAATTTGAAGTAAATTGTACGGTTCTCGGAAAAACCACCCTTGCCGTCGGATGCTGAGAAATTGATCCGGAAAATGGTCTTGTACCAAAGGTCGTAGAGATCGAAACGGGTCGAGGTGTTCCTCGTGGTAATCTCATAGAAGTTTCTGTACTGCATCTCTCCAACTACCCTAATGTATCCGTCGAATCCAAAATGGTATGTCACCCCATCGCCGTCATGATCAATCGCAGGGGTCCAGTTGAATGTGGGTCTGAGATCATGGAGGTCCTCAATGACCGGATCACCCGTCAAAACCGGCGGATCATTGATGAAGGGACCGTCCATCCAGCTCCCCATTCCCGCAGAGCTCACCGCTTCCAATCCAACCCCATCAGCAGCCGAGAAGCGTATCCTGAGTCTGGTTCCGGGTGGAAACTCCCATCTCAATCTGAAGAGGCATCCGTCGCTGTAATCCGTATCCGACGGGTCCATCATGGACATTTCGTGATGTCCCTCAGCCTGTCCGTTCACCGCATCGAGAAGATCACCATCCCCATTGAGGTCGAGCCACACCATGGGAGGAGCCAGGGGGGGTCTGTTCATGGACGAAGTGTAATTGAGGTAGAAATGATAGATATCAGAACTTGTCCCGTTACTGGGTGAGAAGGGGAGTTTACCCTCGGGATCCGGATTGAAGGACTCGATGGTGGGATTGAAATTTGATTGGATAAAATATAAAGATTGCCCTAGCTCAACATCGACGAGACAGTACCTTCCTTCCTCCGCTTCCCTGGTGGTTATCCTGGACATGCTTCCCTTGTACCATGCTTCAAGGTCAATCCAGTCCCCGGGGAAGGAGAGGTTCAAGGTAACCGGGACATTGAAGACACGGGGATCCAGGTCCGAATCCAGGGAGACATGCAATCTGTTGCTTTCCGGATGCTCTAAAGCGACCTCTGCATCGTTCCTCAGCCATATGTATTTGACAACATCCTTGAAGGTGGCGATCCACAACTCGTCCCTCATCGCCGAGATATGGGTCAGATGACCGGCGAATTCCGAGAGTGGCACAGGGTCATAACCTCCGTTCCCTATGGCATGTATCATCTCGACAAGCCAACCACCAGAAGAAACCGTGAGATCTGCCAGTCCGTTTAGCTCCTCCTCGGAATTTGACATGCCGAAATTGACGGGGACCACAGAATGTAGATCGGGTGGATCTGAAGCCGCCGGAAGCGGGGGGCCTGATATATTGTGCCGGTCCATCCTTGCTGCTACGTAGTGTTCCCTGACCAGATCGGCGACCGTATCGTTGAATGAACCCATGGGATAGGAGAATGTCTCGCAGCTTACACCCGAGATATTCTCCTCGATGATCCGTTTTGATAGTACAACCTCATCCCGGAGCTCCTCCGGCGTGCACCCGGTAAGGTCCGGATGAGTGATCGTGTGGGAAGCGATCTCGTGGCCGTTATCTGCGGCGTTCTGCCACTCGGACCATTGGGCTCCGTAAGGTATCCCGACGTTATCCGTTGTGATGAAGAAGGTACCGTTAATATCCATCACCGTCATCAACGGGGATGCGTTGACGGCCTGTGAATTGAGCCCGTCATCGAAGGTCAGGCTGAGCGCTCCGGACCTTTCCCCGCTCCATGTGCAAATGGATGCAGCGAAAGCTTCCGCATCCCTGGAGGATTTCGGAACCCAAAACTCCTCACCTCCCGTGGATGCGGGATACAGGACTGCCGCTAATGTGAAAACGGCAAGAAGGGTCCATCCCACCCTGGCTCTTCCGAAGTCCATGGCCCTCCAATGTCTATTCTTTATTGATTTATTTTAAAATGCTGGTGATTATACAATTGGAAATAAGAAACGGGCTGCTGCTCCGCAGC
>JBLIRK010000056.1:0-14520 GCA_048569615.1 Thermoplasmatota archaeon
GGCTGGCATCGGCCCGCTGGCTACTGATCGCCTCGTACTCGGCCTTCTCCGCCTGGCGGATCTCGGTGCGGATCGCCTTGGCCTTCTCGAACTCGCCGTCGACCACCGCTTCCATGTACTCCTGCTCCTTCGCGTCGTAATCGAAGGTGCCTTCCTGCGCCTGCTTGGCGGCGGCCTGTGCCGCTTCCAGATCGGCGAGCTTCTTCTCCGCGGCCTTGCGGCGCTCGTTCACTTCGTCGAAGCGTGACTTTGGAATTCGCTTGTCATTATCCTTGGCAGGCGGCGCCTCTTCCTCGGTTTCCTCCTCGGTCTCTTCCTCGGTCTCTTCCTCAGATTCCTCTTCGGCCTCTTCCTCGATCTCCTCTTCAACCTCTTCCTCGATCTCCTCTTCGGCCTCTTCCTCGATCTCCTCTTCGGCCTCTACCTTCACTGGCTCCCTTTCGGAAAGTATCTCTTCGATCTTATATTTTGCATAATAGTTTTGAGGGTCCATCTCCAATACGCTTTGTAGGGATAGCAGAGCCTCGTCGATCTCACCCATCTCGATCAAGGTCAAAGCTTCCTCGATATAGCCCATCGGCATTTCGGGATCGATATCTATAGCCCTTTTCGAGCATATCCTGGATTTCATGAAATTTTCGGAAGACCTTTCCACCCGTGAGAGCATCAGCCAAGAAAAGGTGTGGTCCGGATCCTGCTCCACAGCTTTCTCGAAGCAGTCGGTCGAACCCTCCATATCCCCTGCCATAGCAAGTACCGAACCCTTCCAGAACCACGAATCCACAGATGTGGGATCGAGAGTCAAGGCTTTGTCAAGTGAAGAAAGGGCTTTCTTTTCCTTGCCCATCTTATAATAAATTGCGCCCTTCTTCATCCATAGGAACTCATTTTCATCATCGATCTCCAGGGCCTTTTCGATCATCTTCAGCTGAAGGTCCAGGGGTGAGGTCTCGTATTCCTGCCACTTGTAACGGAAGAACTCCCTTGCCTCCAGTACCGAAAGTGTTTCCTCCGGTATCAATATCTCATCCCTGAACTGCTCGAGTATCTCCCTCTCCTCGAAGGATATCCTGCCATCCTCCCACGCTTTTCTAAGCGCATTCCTGTAGGCTTTCAAGAGGTTAGGGTCGATGGAATTCTCTCCGTTCATATCTATCACCTTCTAGGGCGTGCATATCTCTGTGGGCGGGATTGGTCATCCTCAGGTGGGCGCATCCTCTTCGATGATACCTTCCTCTTCTTCTTCTGGTACTTTAATATGGATGGAATGGCCCAAAGAAAGAAACCCGATATCAGTATGATGAAACCTACCGGCATTAATATCTTCTTGCTCTCCTCATCCGCCGCATGATCGCTAAGGGAAGCCACGATAACGAACGCCGCGCCGATAAGCATTATTACGATTGGAACCCGATCGGTCTTCACCATTACCTTCATACCACTGCCTCCCTGGTGAACCCCCAATCTATTGAGGACTTATTAACCTTGCCTGACTTGGTGAGATCCCGTTTCAGAGCAGCATCAGGTCAAATACAAACAAGGTAGCTATGGCGAAGATCGTTGCCATCTTCAATCCGTTCATGAGCCTGCCCGTGGACATTATGCCGCCCACTATCCCATCACCCACCGCCTGAATTATGGCAGCACCGAAGAAGAGATACCTCATGAGAAGAAAATCGACGGTCGTCGGGTCGAAACCACCAGCCATCTGGGCTCCTCCAGAATCGCCCGAATAGCTTTCAGCCAGTTTCTCCATCTGGGGCATGAATGTACCGAACATCACACCTATGACGACCAGGAAAACAAGGAACGCTATCCCTATCACATAGGTATACATACCCATCTCAGTTGCCCTTATCCTCTTCATAATCTGAAGCTCTCTCGTATCCTTGGCGGCAGCGTCTATTACATTCGAAACGTTCCCACCGGCGCTGGAGGCTTCGTTGATCAGTGTAACTGCCCTGCGGACGAGCGGTGTATTGACGCGTTCTCCGAACATTACGAGCGCCTTCGAAGCGCTGACACCCCAGGAAACCTGCATTGCCATCTTCTTTATTTCGGGCGTCAGAGTACCATACTCTCCACCTGAGGATGTCTTTATAGCATCGTGAAGGGTTTGCCCCGCCCTCATTGATTCTGATATATCCCTGAGAAAATCCGACAACCTTTCCTCGATCTTATCTATCTTCTTTCTACGCCTGACCTCGTAGAACGAAATCGGACCGACGGACAGGATAAATGCGAGGGTCAGGTATGAATGCCATCCAAGGGTTATCCGGTCCTTCAAACCTCCGGTCAAACCGGTGGTGTTGAAGGTCAGATTAATGGGATAGGGGCCTTCCTTCATGTACATTCTCTTGTCATCATCATTTAAATTCTCATAATTCGGGTATTCATCCTTTGGTTTGCTTAAGGGTCCGAAGGGAAGGTTCATGATGCCCAGAACTAGGAAAACAACTCCCAAAACTATGGCAATCGTGTATATCGTCGTCTTCTTCGCCTTCTCGGGATCCCCGGATAGTTTGATCTCCTTTACACCTGAGCTGTCATCGGAGACCAGCTGCTTCCTGGCGATCTTCCTTTCAGGTGGAGCGTCCATCAATCACCACCTCCGGTGTCACCGATGAGGATGGCAAATACTATCTGAGCGGTTGGTATCAATCCGAAAATTGTACCCATTAGGAGCATGTCACCACCCTGCTGTCCCATCATGGCCATAGTGGACATCATGATTATGAGGAAGAGCGGCGCTGCCACCACAACGGTCACGAAGCTCTCTGCCATGACACCAAGGGTCTGCAGATCCTTTTCCTGCTGAAGCCTGTTCTCCTTCATGAACTGCTCGGATTTGGCCATGAAATACTGCTTGAGGGAGCCTCCCGAGCTCGCGGTTGTAATGATGCCCTGAAGGAAGTCCTGGAACTTCTCTGAGGGGGACCTGGCAATCGCTTTCTGAAGGACTTTTATCAGGTCCTTTCCGAAAAAATCGATATCCCTGGCTATCTTTTCACTCTCAACCTTGATCTCTCCATAAATCTCCTGCTGTGCCAGGCCCCTGAATATGGCAGAAGGGGTGACATCCGCTGAAGCCATTGCGGCCATGTAGTTCGTCGCATAGGATATGTTCCTGTCGATGTTCTTCTTCCTTTCTTTGATCTTGTTGCCGGGAGCCCAGGATGATATCATGTATGTAAATGCCGCAGAAAGAGGTGGGATGATTATCCAGAGCATCAATCTTAAAGGAAGCGCCACTCCCATGGAAGGAAGAACCGCAGCATTTAAAAAAGTGGCAAATAGCAGTCCGACAAGGAATGCGATCACCGAAGCAACGAAAACACCACCATAGAATACCTCACCCAGCATCTGCTTGTTCGATTTCTCCAGTATCATCTCGATGTCGGGATTTCCCTCCGCCATCTTCCTTCCGAAATAACCCACCTTGGGTATCGACATGCAGAATTTATAGTAGGGAGATAGAGCCATTTCATACACCTCCTTTCACCGCTGCATCCGATATGTGGCTATTTGGACCTGTTTGCTTGACCTCTGGTTGGGGTGGAAGGGCTTCCCTGGCCGGGATCATTGGTAGAGCTTCCTTCTTCACCTCTTCGAAAAGGTTCAGACCCCTGGAGATATCAATGGTTGGATTTTCCCTCAAGATCTTGATGACCTTTTCAGGATCCTCGTAATACTCGGCAACTATCTTGTTCACATCTGTATATAATCTGACGCTGTTCTTAACCAACCATTGGATGATCTCAGCCCTTCTGTTCAACTCGGTAACCACTTCATCCCTGGTCATATCATCCATATCCATGACCTTCTCGTAGAGGTTGGAGTGGCCTCCGAAAACGAAATTGTCCCCGGCGGCCTCCCATTTATAGACACGGTTCGTGATGATCTCGAGGCTGGTCGGCTCGATACCCACGATCTCCACAAGTTCGGTGATCCTTCTAACCCTCATGCCTTTGACCCTTAACTGGTTGTGTATGGCGACCAGGTTCAGGGCTTGGATGAGCACCCTGGGAATGGAGATGGGAGGATTCTCAAGTCTGTAGACGATCGATTTTACAGAATCAGCGTGCATTGTGGAGTATGTCACATGCCCTGTTGCCATTGCCTGGAACATGGTCATGGTTTCCTTTCCCCTCACCTCTCCAACGATTACGTATTCGGGCCTCTGCCTAAGCGCCGCCCTCAGAAGCTGGTACATGTCAATATCGGTTTCCTTTCCGCCCTCGGCGGAGCCCCTTGTCAAACCGGCGATCCAGTTCTGATGGGGCAGATTGACCTCCCTTGTGTCCTCGATGGAAATGATCTTTGCAGATGTTGGGATGAACAGTGAGATAGCGTTCATAGTCGCGGTCTTTCCCGAGGCCGTTCCACCGGCGAATATCATGGAGTCACCATACTGCACGGCCATCCAGAAATGGGCAGCCATCTCCGGTGAAAGGGTCCCGAATTTCACTAGGTCAGTGACAGTCAAAGGATCCTCCTTGAATTTCCTTATTGTGAAGCTGGACCCTCTTGTTGTAACTTCCCTCCCGAAGGTAGCGTTCAACCTATGGCCTTCGGGCATTGTAGCATCTAGTATCGGATCGGCGACAGAGATCGATTTACCGGCTCTTTGGGCTAGTGAGACGACAAAACCCTCCAGTTCTTCGTCGGTATCGAACTGGATGGATGTTCGAATGGAACCGAAATCACGGTGGTAAACGAATATCGGTATGCTGGTTCCATCGCATGATATATCCTCGACGCCGCTGTCCATCATTATGGGCTCTATCTTTCCGTATCCGATGTACTCCCTTCGGATGTAGAATAGGATCGGGTCCAGGAATTCTTCGTTAATCTCCCCCAGGACCGTGCTGTAATCCTTGAGGAGAACCTTCACCTCCTGATCCAGGAACTTCTTCTTTTCCTTCGGATCCTCCAAAGCTTCCTTATCGTAGGTGAGCGATTTATTGAAGGTGTCCACGATGAATTCGTAGATCTCTTTTTGCCTTGGAGCGAGCTTGGGCTCCACTGGGTGGTATAGGTACTCACTGGTCTCGGGATTGAGGAATATCTGAACTTTAACATATTTCGAGTCCAGGTCCAGCTCCTCCATGAGTTCCAGCTCGGTTCCCTCAAATGGGAGCTTTTCCTTTTCCACCTTTGCAACCTTGACAATGTTGACATCCTTTTCCGGCTTCTTAAAAAGGCCTTTTATGGTGGATGTGATCGACTGGATGGGTGATTTCTTCTCCTCTCCGGAACCTTCCGGAGGTGCAGGATCGGTCTGAATAACTTCATTGCTTCCTTCCTTTCCTTCTCCAGGGACCGGGGAGCCAGCATCTGCAGGATGTGTGCCCGGCGGGCGGACATTTTGAACCTGCAGTCCAGGCGGCGATATGAGTACGTTCGGTTTCCTTGGTGGAACGGCTTGCTTTGATCCCACAGTGGCCTGCGTCACCACACCCTTGGTGGCCTCCGCTCCCCTCTGCTGAGGGAATGCAGGCGGTCGCGGCAGGGGATGTGCGGACCCTGTCCTTGCCGGTGATGCGCTACCTGTCGAAGCTGGACGGACCTGCTCCGTCCCTGATCCTTTTCTTTGCCCCGTCTGGATTGGACCTTCCAAAATGAACCCCCTTGAGAATCTCGGCCTCCTTCCAGTATTCAAATTCAATACATTAAATCGCTTATATATCTTTACCTGGTGAGTGATATATAATGGTTTTTATATTAATCCCCTTCAGGGATTTCCCCGGGATATCTGGAAGGTCCGAAATGAACAAGGAGGATCTTGAATGACGGGAACGGAATACGGACCAAGGATCGGCGACAAGACCATGGTCAGCAAGGACTCATTCATTACAGGTGATGTGAAGGTTGGACCCAATTGCTCGATCTGGCCTTTCGTGGTAATGAGAGGAGATGAGGACTCAATAACGATCGAAGAAGGAAGCAATATCCAAGATGGGGCGATAATCCATGGGGACGAGGGATATCCAGTCCATATAGGAAAGGAAGTCACTGTAGGCCATGGCGCCATCATCCATGGTTGCATCATTGAGGACAGATGCATTATCGGGATCAGGTCCACTATCCTGAATGGTGCAAAGATAGGGAAAGGATCAATAATCGGGGCCGGAGCTGTCGTCACCCCGGGTATGGAAGTACCTCCCCATTCGATGGTTCTCGGAATCCCCGGCAAAGTCAAGAAGAACGATCCCAACTTCGAGGACCAGGCTTTCGTCAATGCAAAGATCTATCAAGAGCTTGCACAGAGATATGTTAGGGGTGAGATCGAAAGATATCAGGGCTGAAAACGCTCATCATCAAGTGAGACCATCCAGGCAAATCCGAAGGGTGATGCTATCACCGAAAAGAAGGACAATACGAAGGATGCCCCTCTGGCAAGCGGTCCTAGGCCTCTTCTTGATATCATGTAGAGAACCGTATCGATCAGTGGAAATGCAAGGAATAATGCAGAAAAGAATTGATTCTTTCCACTGGTCAGCAGGAGGAGCCCCATCAGTGCTGATATCCCTGAATGGGCAACGAGGAGCCAATATGATCTCGAATACATTTCTCCCACCCTGTCTGCAAACCACAGCTGTCCTGAACGAATTATCTTTCCAAGGTAAATACCGCCGACACCGATTGAATACATTATGGCAAGCAACAGAAGAAGAGGCTCCAATCCGATCATCTCACTGAAGAAATCGGAGAAATCGAAAAGAAAATGAAGGGCTATGGTCGCATGAAGCCCAATCCTGATGAACAGATATCCGAAGATCAGGCCGTGAACGAATGTCGGCAATACCTTCCAGGGCCCCCATCCCAGATGCGCCATTCCAAAAAGCGATCCCGAGAAGAAGACAAAGAACACTTCGGGACTGCCGAACCTGTTCGTTCCTCCAAGGAGGTTCTTCCAGGAGCCTTTGGGATCTCCCTTCATTAAGTGGATGAAGAAGAGCGGGAGACCGATCAGTATCACCCGCCCGTTTATCTCTTCCCATACCGATGCTTCGGCCAGTACATACATTCTCATCCAAATGGGGGTTTCCTCGGAGAGTATGTCCAGACCCGGTGTAGGGGTCTCGAATAGCTCGAACATTATAATCGAAATGAAGAAGAAGAACATGGCAGCGAGAAATGTCTCGGCAAGTGCCACGGGGGGTGATCTTTCAGAAAACACCAACCTTGCCACCCGATCCGCTGAACCCCATCTTGAACCCTTCTTTGCTATTTTTAAAATAGGCTTGATCCCTTGAAAGATCAGAAGTGCCACAGAAACGGCAACGGCCGCTGCCATGGCGAAGTACCAAAACAGGGCGGCATATCCTTCCAGGACGTAAGGTATCGGATAGATCACCTGGGGGAGCGGCAGTAAAAATGTAACTAAAGTCCCGAAGACGAATTCCGTATCGGCATCCACAACAAGTATCTCTCCGTTTGCGATGAGGTCGATGGGGAGCGTATAGTTCCTTTCCTGCAAGAACAGATCGTCGCTTCTGTCCGATACTAGGGTCCTGTTGCCCAAAACCACCAAGGGCTCACCGGAGAGATCGCGTCGGTTGTAGCCGTTCCACTCGGCATAGACAAGGAGGTAAAACACCGGATCTCCAAGGTCCGAGTATGTCTCCAGTCTGAAGGGATCTCCCTCGAAATGTAGTATGGTCGCCCTGTCCCTTTTTAATTTTACAGAGAAGTTCACAATGAAATCAGAAGAACCAAAGCTGTCATCCTGTATGACAGTGTCGAACCTGTCCTCGTCTTCTTCGAGAGATGGAACCTTCAACATGCCTTTGAAAATCCCCGATCCGTTATAGAAAAGAGGATACGTGTTCCCGTCTATCGTAACAGTTAGGTCAGGCAAGGGATCTCCGGAGGATAGTATGCTTTCCATCCATTCCTCGGACAGCTCGAATGAAATGGAATAATATTCGTTGTTGTATAGATAATTGTAATGGCGGGCCACCTGGATCTCCTTTTCTCTCTCCTGCCCGTAAAGCTCATCGTATCCCTGGAACACCCTTTTGAGGAAAGGCGTGGAAATGATCCTTTTCTGGGATTTGCCCCCCGGATTGAAGAGGGAATAGTTCCATGTCCTATCGTAAGATCCGTTGGCTGCCCATCTTATTACTAACAGATCATGCCACCCTTGGTCAATGTCAGTGACTTCCGAGAGATTCCATGCCCCTGATCCGGGGGGGATATCCATGGTTTCCCCGCCGTTCAACCTAACCGAGAAGAGACCAATAGAGGATGAATTCAGCATGGACCGGTCTATCAAGAGACCGTCTGGACCAAGATTGATTCCACCAAGCAGCGGAAACGGGTGTCGATCCTCCGGATTGCTCTCCGCTACCATTATCCGGCCGATCTCCATCCGATCGACCCTGCCGAAAACCTCCCTCTTAAGACCCAAACTCCAGATACCGGGATCGGGCAGGCCCGGGACAATACAGACGGGAGATGGTTCGTCGGAGATACTCCTCTTCTCAAAAATCGGCAGCTCGACCTTCTTTTCATCCTTTTGGAATTCCAGAGAATGGGGAATGTAAAGATTCCTTCCCTCGGAAAATGCCAAGGCCACCTCGAAGGGAGAATTAACCAAGGGCTCCCCCGTGATATTGAACGTTATCTCTTCCCGGGAGTTCGGGATGAAAGGCATTTCAATTGAGCCATATGTACTTGAGGAGTATTCGTCAAGGACTCCGAGACTCACAATGGGAAGTGATATTGCCAATGCCAGTAGATTGACGAGCAACAAAATGGTCACCAAGATCGCCCCTATGGCAGTGAAAGCTGGTTTCTTCCAAAGAGGCTCTTTGGCATCCTTTTCTCCTTCCATTTTCAGCGTATCCCTCCATCTGAAGATTAACTTCTGGTCCAATCCGGAATGACCCAAACGGTTATATCATCTCTCGCCTTTCGAGCATGGTTACATCGATGCTGGAGTGCTCCTCTTGATTGATAAAAGGTATTTCGATAATAAGAGTGACGGTCATTCCATAACCGAATTCGATAAAAGGATCAGCGGCTGGTTCCTTTCCAGCATCGGCTTTCCGACAAGGCTTCAAGAAAAAGCTTGGGATGCTATCGGAAGCAAAGAAAATGTACTGATCATCTCCCCAACTGGAACTGGTAAAACACTCTCGGCGGTCATCCCGCCGGTGAATGACGTTGTAACCGGAATCAGTTCAAGGGGTTCCGTTTCAATTCTCTATATCACACCCATGAAAGCCCTTGGTTCGGACCTTGTCAAGACACTTGACGAGCTCTCCATCGGGCTGGGACCAATAGAAGGAAAAAAAGAGAGGGAATGGGGGAGAGGAAGAAAGAGAAAAGGATCTTTGAAGGATGCTAGGCTCCATGTAGGCATAAGGACAGGTGACGTCTCCCAGACCGAGAGAAGAAGACTTCTGCTGGACCCTCCTGACCTGTTAATCACAACTCCCGAGAACCTCATACTGATGCTGTTCTCAAAGGCGCTCGACATGCTGCTGTCAGTTAGGTACATCATTTTGGATGAAGTCCATGAGATGGTGGGAACAAAAAGAGGAGCACTGCTGTCACTCTGTCTGGAATACCTTTCCAAAAGGATAGAACAGAACGGGAGCCCCTTCCCGGTCAGGATAGGATTGTCGGCGACCATTTCTCCCGAAAGGACTGCGGGGAAGTACATATCAGGCCTGGATGCGTCAGGGAAGCTCAGGCCGTTCACGACCATAAAGGAGGACAGTGTCAAGGATATGGAGATCTCCATTCGGACCCTAATAAAAACACCCTTAGGCGATGACGGGACCATTGACCGGATAATTGATGATATCGGAAGTTTGATGGGGTCCGAAAAGGGTTCGATAGTTGTCTTCCACAATACCAGAAGGATGTCGGAGAAAACGGCATATTCACTAAGAACCAGAGGATTCGATTCGGTAATGCCACACCACGGCTCCCTGGGCATGGATATAAGAAAAAGCGCAGAAGAGGGGTTGAAAAGCGGGGAACTGAAGGCGATCGTCTCCTCGACATCACTGGAACTCGGGCTTGACATCGGGACTGTCAACCTTGTATGCCAGGTATCCTCGCCGAAAACCCCTTCCAAGATGCTCCAGAGATTCGGAAGGTCGGGACACAGCCTCGAAGGCTCCTCAAAGGGAATCCTGTATCCGATCGACGGCCCCGACCTCGTCGAATCCCTGGCTGTGGCAAGAGCGGCATACAGGAAAAGGCTGGAAAGAGCAAAGGTTCCCGATGCCCCATTTGACGTTCTTGCCCAATTCATAGTCGGTATGTCCCTGGATGAAGACGGCACATCATCAGGGGAGATCATGGGGTTGGCGAGATCGTCATACCCCTTCAGAAATCTGAAGAAAGAAGAGCTGGAATCAATAATCTCACTTCTTTCCGAAAAACCCGATGGGATCCACTTGCCTTCACAGAGGCTTTGGCGGGAGGGAAAAAGAGGGCGTATACGGCCCAGAAGCAACACCAAACAGGCTTTCTTCCTCAACTGCGGGACCATTCCCAGGGAGACAAGCTTCAGCGTTATCGACGAGAGGACGAAGCGCCACCTGGGGGAGCTTTCCAGGGATTTCGGGGAAACGCTGTACGCGCGGGACGTCATTATGATGGGTTCAAAATCCCTCAGGATAACGGGTTTTTCCGGAAACAGGGTACACGTCAGGGAAGAGCCGGAAGCCCAGCCCACAATTCCATCCTGGTCCGGAGAGGTCAACTCGAGAAGCCTGGATGTCTCGAAGGAGGTGTTGAGATCACTCGAAAAAGGATGTCCAAGGTTCAAGGAGGAGGACCCTTTCCTCAGGATAAAGGTCGATGAGGATGGTAGATCCCTGTTCAACAACCTTGTCAGCATGATAAAGTCGCAGGGGGTGGATTATGCCGACAACATTGTCTCCATCGAGGAGATCAAGGCGGGCAGGAGCAGAAGGCTGTACATTTTCCACCTGCCCCTCGGGAGAAAGGTCACCGAACCGATCGCAAGGCTGACAGCCTACGGTCTGAGGAAGAAACTGGGAGCAAAGATTGAGCATACCGCGGTCGATAACGGATTCGCACTTCTTTCTCCGAAGCAGCTAGAGGAAGAGGAATTCAGGGATGCTCTGGATGTAAATGAGATCGAAAGGACGATCGTAGATCTCGTGCTGGAATCAGGAATATTCCGCACGAGGTTCTCGCACTGCCTTGCCAGGTCCCTGCTTGTGCTGGGGAGGTTCAGAGGCAAGGACACCTCAATGATATACCGAAGGAACAGGGTGGAGGAATATTTCGGGCGGATCAAGGATATGTGGTATCAAGGGAAGGGATTTGGATATGGCAAAGGACCTCTGAAAGGATTGGGGTTGATCGCCCTTGAGGGTTTGAAGGAAGTATTCACCGAGAAAATAGATATCGAAACCTGCCGGTCGGTCTCCTCCTCGATCACAACCGGGGAAGTTTCTCTGGTTATTTCAAATAGGAAGAACGAACCTTCGGTTATGGCCAAACATATATTGGGCCAATGGAACTCACTTGTAACCGAAGGTGAGCCGAAGGAGCAGAAAGGTTCGGGGCCATCGGATATCCCCGTCGGTGATGTTGGATTGGGAGATATGGGAAGTGTAAAAACGGCCCCGACCCCAAGGGTTTTCTTGAATGAGGAGGAGCTGATCGATAACGAATTGATAATGGCTTCGGTGGGAAGAAGGTCAGGCAAGAGATTGAGATTGCAGACCGTGGAGGAATTTGAGAAGATCAAGGTTCTTAGAACCCGACTTCTACTGAGAAGCAAGGGTCCGATCACGGTTTTCAAGGGGCTCCCGTTCGCGGTTCACCCTCTATCGATATTCCAAAGAGCAAAGGATGCCAGGTATCGGGATCTTCGCTCAGCGGTCAAGGATGGAAGGTTAGCTCCGGCCTGCTTGATGGGAATTGACTGTGTTGCTGATCCATCGTGGAAGATCATGGCAGTTGCCCTGTCACCTCCTGCTCGATCAGTTCCAATCAAGGAACTGCTATCCTCGATGAAGAACAGCCCGGGAACAAGGAAGGATGTGGGATCGAACCTGGATTCCAAGGGTGATGAGCTAACCGGAATCCTATATGAATTGAAGAGGGCCAATTTGCTGAATTCGTATCCCCAGGAGACGATCAGGCTTCTGGGTGCTCCAGCAGGACTTTGGACCATTGATCCGAAGGAAGCTTCTCTGAAAAACGATGACAAGATCAAGTCTGATTCCATCATGAAGACCTTGAAAGAACTAGGACCGATGACCGCAGCTGAGCTCTCTCACTTTTACAATTGGAAACCTGGGACATATCAGGATATGATCCTGCCTCTGCTGGAGGAGGGTTCGATCTCACTCAGTCTGGGAGCTCCCGGACCTATGAAGGAAGCAGCCCTATGGACGGAAGGCGGCAACAATCTCTGGCTATCCACAAGAGAATGGCTGGAGAAAGGATCCGACCTGCATTCTTATGATGATATGGAGGATGATCTCCTTTTGCTTCCTTCAACCGATCCTGCGGTATCGATCGTCGTCCCCGATGATGGTTGGATCGAGAAAGAAAGGGTAAGGGGGGCGCATGATGTTAAGGTCATTATACTCGATAATGGAAGGATGGAAGGCAGTATACATATTCTCGAAACATTGGATTCCATAAGGATCAGGAATATCGAGGTTGAGGAATACGGCTCCCTTGATAGGGTACCGAGGGCCGTGCTGGATCTCGTGGATGCTTACGAGCGCATGGGATTCCGGATATTCATCATAGATAAATTCATGGGAGTTCCCGCCGGGGAGACCGTGGAGGAGGTGGTCTCGCCCTTGATCGGATCGGGATTCAGCTCTTCTGCCACTCCGACAGGCAGCATCCTTGTAAAAGGCTGCGGGATCACAAGGGGATTGACCAGGGATCGGCTCCTCTCCTCAATGCTTGCACGTCAAGGTTTGATTGAGGGCCATAGCAGGCAGCACCCCATGGAGGTCTTATACCAGCTGGGCTCGATCAATGACAGATGGGAGGTGCTGTCCAGGATAGGCAGGTTCAGGTATCAAAGGACAAAACCCGTTGATCAAGAATATTTGGAAACTCTCGTGTACAGAAGATGGGATGGATTGAAGAAAAAGGTCACGAATGGAATGGCCGAAGACGGATCATCACTGCAGATCGAACAGGTCACAGGCAACGAATACCTGGCGGACATGAAGGATCTCGCAAAGAAGCTTTCACTGAAACGGGGCAGATTGGACCAACCGGGAGGACCTTGGTCGATCCAGCCCTTCTTTCGAATCTATCCCGCACCTCCAAGGTCGGAGATGAGGTCCCTCTCCAGTGAAGCCGTGGATGTACTTTCCAGGGTGGGCGAGATGGACAGCGCCACGCTGGACCAGTTCATAAACGTTCATGGATATTCTTCCGGGGCGGAGGAGCTGCTCGACAAAGGATACATCCTGGCAGATGCATGGGGATCCTACTCCGCCCCGTTCAACGATGGAAGGTATCTTCAAACCAGAAGACGCCAGAGAAGGGAACCGCATCGCGGGCTTGCAGAAAGGTGCTGGACTGTGTTGTGCTGCTTAAACCTTGGCTCATTCACGGCCCGTGACCTATGCCATTACTCCCCGGACCTCCTGGATGATTCAAAGATAAAATTGATACTTGGGGATCTGGCGGAAACCATACTTGACGTGACCCTCTCACTTGATTTGGGATTTGAGGTCGTCTATACGCTCAAGGATATGGACTCCCCCGAAATGACTACAAAAAGGCATCGGAACTCGAATGGAACGGGAAACCTGACAATAATCTCCCCCAAGGATCGGATGTACAGGGTTCTATCCGATGATGTAAGGATGAGACGGTTCAAAGGCCCCGGCTTCTTCATTCTGGATGGAATTAGGCCTGTGGCCGTGATTTCCATGAAGAAGCTCTCAAAACCACTTAGGAATACCGAATTCGGCGAACAGTTGGCCGGAGCATCCAACCTGGAATACTGGATTCTGAAGAGGGCTTGGCTGGACCTTAGATATCGGAGGGGCAAGCTGCTGAGGGATATCAGAAGGGTTTTCTTCGAACACGGTATTCAGCTCATTACGGATGATGAGAAGGCAAAGATAGAGTCCCTGTATCGTGATATTGAGAAAGACGAGATGTCTGGGGATATGCCATGATCATCCTGGGGGGATGTCACATAGACGATTTTTCCCGAAACCCTTATTATGCATACTAGAGATAAGGAGGGCCGGTGCAATATCTTCGGAGCCATAGGTAAGAAAAAATGCGCATCTTCCCGGTGCACATGCGAGCGAAACCTTAATAATCCCCTCTGGAGGTAAGATTACCAGCAAGAAGGTGGTACCTATGCTATCAGGCGATGTAAAAAAGCCATTAGCAATAACGATAGTAATGATCTTGTCGTTCTCGGGTTTTCTGGGCTTGGCAGCAGCCCTGAATCCCCTGAACGGAAATGACTGGGATTACGATCCCGACGGTGACAGGCTCACCAATCTGGACGAGTTCCTTGCT
>JBLIRK010000057.1:0-13979 GCA_048569615.1 Thermoplasmatota archaeon
GAAAGACAGGACTATTGATTATATTTTTCGCACAACCTGGTTGGCCATCAATAAAATGTACAATGAAGAAGCTGCCCAATTTCAAACTACTATGGCAACAGGTTTCGCTTTGTTGAGTATCGATCCTGAACTTTATCTCGTTCGAAGGACCTTGAAAACCCATGTCATCGACGGCGAATATCTCAAAGGAGTGTTCCCCGTCGCTGAGACCTGAAAAGTCCATACTGGTCTGGAGGGTGCTTTTCCATTCGTTCTCATCCAGCTTCCACATGTAATGATCGAGCCCAGTGGTACCTCCTGAGAGGGTCCACGAGAAGGTCTGGGAATTACTCGAGGTCCATTCATGGGAAGGGCCTGTCAAGGAAGGTGCCGGAAGAAGCGGTAGTTCCTCGAAGTATTCGAGATCCGTCATTGTCTCGTTGCCGGGAGCAGTGATCCTGATGAAGAAAGAGTTCTCGTTCTCGTAGACGGCCAATTTGATCAAAATGGTATTGATCCCTCCGTTAAGGACGACGAATACGAGATCCTGGTCCGGGGCCACTCTCCTTGGCTCGTCATTTCTGTAAACCTCTCTACCATTGAAGAACACCCTGGACCCGTCTGAATTCCCTATCCGCAGCTCCACCGGACCTTCATGGTCCGACCTTACGTAGACGTGGGCATAGGTAACTGCATCCTTCAGCCTTCCGAGGGGAAACCTCAGATCGACCTGATCCCTTTCCATTCCAAAGGCTCTCCATTCCCGACCCGAAACAATATCGCCGAGCCTCGGTCGCGGATCGTTCTCGTTCCCGAGATAGGAGCGGTTCAAAAGCGAGCTGCGCTCGCCTGTTACGAAGGGCCCCAAATACGACCAGTTCCTCACGCAGTGGGGCATCCAAAGCATGTGGATGAGGTCAATCGTTATATTGGTCTTGTATTGAAACTCGGGTACTATGCGGATGTATCTCACAATCCCGCTCCAATCCTCGAAATCATCCAGATGTATGGAGTAGAGATTCCAATCCTTTGTATCCACAAGGTCCACCTGGATCTTCTTGTTCTCGTTGAAGTTCGTCTTCAGACTGGACCAGTATATGTTGACGGTCCCTTCAGTGGCATCCGCTTTCATGGAGAGCTCCAGCACGTTTATTCCATCGGATGTGATATTCATCAGCGGCGACATCAATCCGGGTCTTTGTATGCTGGAAATGGACCAAATCCCGTCATTCGGATAGAATTGGCCCATGTCGGTGGTCCTCCACCCTTCCCTGTCCTGCTCATTGTCGAAGTCCCATCTCATCGACCGGACCGGAACGGTCTGCTTTTTCAGCGGGCACAATGCCCTCTCGCTGTAAACGCCCTCCCTGAGTGCTTTGTGATACCTTGGATGGTCTGCAATGAACTTGTAGGAGAAGTAACAGTTTCCCAGAGCTCCAGCATTGTGGGACCTCTCGGTCTGGTTCAGAAGAACCGCAATCCCCGTTTCCTCGTCGGGGACGGTTCCGTAGTAGGGATCCTCCGGAACGTAGACATAGTTACCGCAGACAACGGGACAGGAATGCCTGTTAATATTATCTGTCAGGACGCTTTCGAGACTGGCGCTATTCAGGGTATATATCATCGGAGTGACGAAATCGATCTTCCCCATGTCCGCCCATCTTTCGGAATCCTGGAACCAGCTGTTCTGCCTTCCGCTGTAGCTGTTGCTGATGTCCGCTCCGACCCAGACATAGGGTCTGATGCTGGATATCGAATCATAGATCCTTACGGTGCATTCCGTTATCTGCTGCCTCCTGAAGGCATTGAAGTCCGTCCATCCCTCCTCGTAATACTGGGCGATGGAATAATCATCGTATCCGTAGGAGGAACTCGGATATCTTATGGTGTCCAAATGGATGCCGTCCAATGGATAGTCCCTGAAGAGCTGGTAGAGGACCTTGGCCAGGTAATCCTGAACTTCAGGCAGGGTCGGATTCAGCCATGACCCGCTCCTTCCCCCGGAACTAGTTACCTGTCCCCATTCGGGATGCTGGGAAATGGCATAGGAATCTATCATGGTATGCCACCATGGCATGACCTTGATGTTGTACTTGTGCGCCTCCCTGATGAGGTCCATTGTGGGATCGAAATCCCACGCAAGGTCCCTGTACCTTGGGTGGAAGGATGAATTGTAGAATGTACCAAGGTAATGTGCGTTGATCAGAGGCGTTACGCAATTTATATTGCAGTCTCTTGCAACCTGTATTACTTTCTGGACCTCTGAATGGTTTATTATCTGGTAGCCCTCGAGCCACATGGATCGGTACTGGAAGAGCCTGTCATCGCTTCCCCCGTCCTGCTGAGGGTAATCCGCTCCCGGTATCATAACCCTTGTCGGTTCGGCATTCGTTCCATCGGAATAATGAAATATGGGACCTACCGGCAGGGCAACAAGGAGGATCATGATGAAGGGTAAGAGGATCTCATGCCGCACCCTTATCCTCCTCCTTTGTCCCGTATATCATTTCTCTGAAGAGCCCCATCTTGTATCTGAGCAGTATGAGTCCCTCGTAGAGACCCAATAACAAGACCGCGGTGATCCCAAGTATAAGGACAAGAGGCCAGAGATCTATCAACGGACCATCGTCCTCCTCCACCTGAGGCTCCACAAAGACCGTATTGTTCACATACTCATGAAGGATGGTCTCGATCTCGTTCACCGTCTGGTTCCAGGAGACTATTACAAGGAGCGTCAGATTAGAATTGAACTGGTTCCCCCAGATATCCTTGATGTCCAATCTAAGCTTGTACAATCCCGGATCCTTGTAATCGTGATATACTATCGGACCACCCGCGCTGTAACCATCCCCGAACCACCAGGTTATCGTTCCTATGCCTGTGTCGTCCCAAGTCTCGTTGACACTGAAGATATATGTGGTATTGCTGAGGATCACTCCGTCAAGACCCTCCAGGAGCGCTGAGAGGTCCTCATCAAGAAGGGGGATGTAGGTTTCATTGAGCTGCCTGGGTGTCGGATCTATCTTGAACAATCCATATGGTGGAGTGACATCCCTGACATCAACGTGCACGGTTGTGGAATTCCAGTTCCCCTCATGATCGAGCAGATGAAGTGTCACGAAGTATCTTTTCGCTTCCTGGGCCGGAAATGAAAGTACCAAGGTACCGAATAACAGCCGACCCTCACCCAGGTCCCATGTAACGTTCTCTATTCCGACATTGTCCCCGCTGGAACTTGCATTGATCGTGATCGTATCTCCCAGTTCAACCTCCCTGGGATAATCCAGGAATATTCTGGGAGGTGTGTTGTCCCTGACCCTTATCCATGCTCCGTCGGTATCCCACAACCCAGTTGAATCGGTCACCTTCAGCACTACCTGGTATTCTCCGGGACCGGGCGGCATGTACCTGACCACCGGGCCGTATAGCAGTGTTTCACCAGCAACCGTCCATGTGTAGTTCAGCTCCGGGGAATTATCCGATGAAGCCCTGCCGTCCAGTGTTATTTCGCCCCCTTCCCAAACAACTATGTCATTTCCAGCATCCGCCCTGGGAGGAATGGTATCCGGAATTGCCACATTGAAGGTGGCGGTATCGGTGTAGCCTCTGTTGTTAATTATCGTCAATGAGGCTCGGTATGTTCCCGGAAATGAATAGGAATATTCTACAACGGGTCCTCCGTGGAAGAAATACGACCCGTCCCCCATGTACCATGAATAACTGACTATTCCCTCGGGATCCCAGGATTCCGTGGCGTTGAATTTGATAACGCTTCCCACAAGATGCTCCCCTTCTATCCTGACCACTGAGTAGGGGCCAATCCTCACTTTCCTTTCAAGAGTGATCGCCCTGCCCCTGTCATCCTTGACGGTCAAAGAAGCTTTGTAGAAACCTCCCCTTGAATAGCTGTATACCGGCTCCAGCAGCGAAGAATAATTCCCGTCACCGAAATCCCACGCAACTTCATCAAGCACACCCTCGAGATCATAGGCCCTCACCGGACCGAAATCCAGTTGCTGCCCCCTCATTCCGAGGATGTCGCCTTCTATGTGAAGATACGGAGGAAGATTGGACAACCCTGTTGTTTTGAGCTCCTTGAGATAGAAACTGGACAACGTGTCCTCTCCCCCGATCTTCCACATCGATATGCCGGCAAGCCCCCTGTCACCGACGAATCTCATCTGATGCAGCAGGCTCTCAGCGTCACAGTAGTGAACATCATGCTCGTATCCATCCCTTCCCCTGTAATGGAAATAAGGAGTCCTTGATGTGGAATTCCACCTCCGTTGGGCATTGTAATCCTTCATCAGGAACTGAACATCCGGATAGGAGACGTTATCCGCAACCCCTATCACATTGCCCTTGCTCGTAACTCTCCAATCATAGCCGTACTGCGGAACCCCGAGAACGATCTTGTATTTGGGAATGGCCGTTGCGGCGTAATCCATCACCTTACCGACCCAATCCCTTGATGTTATGGGTCCGGACGTGGGGGCCGTGGACCAGTGAAGGTTGTATGCCATAATGCGTACCCTGTCCGCATAGCCTCCTATCCTCTTGTAATCGTAGCCTCCGGGCCCTTCCCTGTCCTCATCAGCGGCCACCTTCGGAAATACCGAAACGTATAGCTTCTTGTTGATGCCGTGAAGTGCAGCGGATAGATTCCCTATGAAATCCGCATAACCCGATCTCTCCGCCGTTGGAATGTCCTCATAATTGATATCGACCCCGGCATAGCTGAACTGCTGGACCACGCCGAGAATGTCCTGGATATGGCCCTGCTGCATGGAGGAATTGTGTATCAGGTTCCTGATGGTCTGACTGTCATGGTTGTTTGAAAACATGGGCACCAGACCTATCCCGTTCTGATGGAGATATGTGATCAACCCCACATCCTCGGTCTCGTTGTGCGTATGGACCATTGTTCCGTTCTGAAGAACCCAGTACCAGTAGGGAGATACCTCGTCCAGGACATCGACCCATGGTTTGATGGAAACCATGGTCGGCTCGTCCCAGGGAAATGTCCATCCGGATGCGTAAAAGGAAGATGCGAAAGGGAGATCACCCCTCGTTCCAATATCTCCCTCGGAAGGTTCGGAAATGAACGGAACGAGCGCTCCCAATAAGAGAAGGGCGGGCAAGGTCCAGACGATCAAACCTCTTTTCATCCGATACCCATGATTTTAACCTTTGCTGGATATAAAAAGCTATCCGCTTTTCTGCTCATTCTAGGGAATAATGTACATTGATAACTAGAACTCGACCTTGTCATAGATGTTGGTGTCGGTGATCCGTCCTTCCTGCATCTCCCTCTGCATCTCCTTGAGGGCAAGTATCCTCTTGAAGGTTGGCGGATGGGTTGAGAAGAGTCCGGCGAACTTGTCCCATGACTTCCTCTTCGCCTCCTCCTCCATGGCGAGCTCAAGTTCCCTGTCGTCTATGACACCGTCCCCGTCCAGATCGTACTTGGATGCGTTCTTCCTGATGACATCCATCTCCTTATGGGCGTTCTGGACATCCCCGATGTAGAAGGACCTCGCTGCGTTCTGGGACTTCTTCTCCTCGGGTGCGAGGGAGAGGCCGTAGGTTATCTTCGTCAGAGCCGAAGCCAATGACTGGGGGTCCTTTGTGATGTAGCCCGAATAGGCGTCAGCATAATATTCCCTGATCCTCGAAAGCCTCTTGATGAGAAGACTTGAAAGGAAATAAACGATGAGAGATACCAGCCCGATCAGGATGATGGCCCCGGCATTCTTGGACCTGCCGAACCTGGCATAGAACAGCATCCTCATCCCCATGTATGCGATAAGGGGGATCACCGAAAGGAAGGTCATGTACATGCAGTCCCTGTTCCTGATGTGGCCTACCTCGTGACCGAGAACCGCTTCTATCTCCTTGTCATTGAGCTGCTCTAGGAGCCCCCGGTGGACGCTCAATGTGGAGCCCCCCTGCGTTATGCCGAATACGAAGGCATTCGGGGTCGGATCGTTCACCATTCCCAATTTGGGTATCGGAACGCCGGCTTCCCTTGCAAGCTTTCCTACTACCTTTTCCAGGTAGGGATTCTCACCCGGTTTGAGTATTCTTGTACCGGTCGTCCACCTCACTATGGTGGATGAGATGGCTATCTGGAAAAGGACTATGAAGAATGTCAGTATTATGAAGAACCAGAAGGGCATCTGCAGTATTACAACGATGGCCGACATGAACATGGCGAAAACCAGAACCAGCAGACCGATGAATATGTAGCTGTTTATCTTAAGCGAGGCCAGGGAAGCCATTTTTACCCCTCTTGCGCTTAAGGAATAAATAAGTATAAATGGTTTCGGAAACCAACCGGGAGGGGTACAATGGGAATAACCCAGGATGTCAAATGCCACAACTGCGGGGCCCCGCTTTCACTGAAGGCCGGAGAGGTTGTAATAACATGCGAGTACTGCGGAACAGCCTTCAATGTGGCCTCGGGAAAGGACTTCTTCCTGCAGCATTCGATAATCCCCGCAAGCGTTGATGAGAGGAAGGCAAGGGATATCGTGAAGCACTGGATGGGAACGGGGGGATTAAAACCCTCCAACATGGTAAGCGCCTCCAAGATAAACGACATGGGTCTTACTTTCCTTCCCTTCTACATAGTCCATGCGAATGTGACCACGAAATATCAGGGAATATTCTCCAGGACGGGAAAGGAGAATGTCAGGTCCGGGGATCTCCACAGAGAGTACTACTGGAAAGTCCTGGGGAGAAGGGGTTCTAGATTTCCGGTAAAGGAGTACGAGATACCTCTAATGGGGAAAGAGGACTTCAACCTGTCCAAGATCCCGGGCGGAGCCAAATACCTGAATGCCGAATTCGACGAGAAGGACGCAAAGGACATTGCAAAGGTGGAGATGATGGACCACCAGAAGTTCCTTCTTTCCGAACAGATCGATAGGTTCGAGGACATAGACCATGATTTCGAGATAGAGGATGTCGAGTTCGTCCACGCCCCCATTTGGAGGATCAATTTCAACTACAACAGGACAGATTACCAGATACTCCTGGACGGAGCCACCGGTGAGGTGATAAGGGGAGACATACCGCCTCCCGACACATCCGTCGGAGGCTTCTTCTCGGATATAAAGAGGGCCCTTTTCAACAAATGATCTACTGGACCTTCTCTCCGCAGTTGTTGCAGAACTTAGTTCCCGGTGCGAGTTCTGATTTGCATTTGGGGCATTCGACGGTCTGCTTCGCTCCGCAGTTGTTGCAGAACTTCGAACCGGGGGGCATCGGCTGGCCGCATTTTATACAGACCACCTCCTCCACGAGTTTCGCTCCGCAGTTGTTGCAGAACTTCTGCCCTTCTTCCACGTCGCCGTTGCACTTCGGGCACTTCTTCTTCGGCTTGGCAGCTACCCCAGGTTCCTTTGTATCCCAGGGATTAGGCTGCTGTGGCTGCATCCCGGACTGGACGGCGCTTGTCATCCCGGCTCCCATTCCGAGTCCGGCGCCCAGACCAACACCCATACCGGCAAGATTGCCTCCGCCGCTCGGGTTTTCAGCTGCCTTGACCATTGCCTGTCCGGCCTGGTACTGCATGTAATTGACGCCAAGGGCCTGCAGTTCTCCCCTCTTGTCGATGGCTTCCTGTATCTTGTCGGGAAGGTTGAAGTTGAGGCCGGTGATCTTCATGATCTCCACGCCGTATCTCTCGGTGTCGTCCTTTATTCTTGCCAGAAGGATCTGCTCCATCTCCTCCAGGTATGCCGGAACATCGATTATCCCCATGTTCTGGTCGCGTTTGAGCTCTCCCAGTATGTCGTTGAGGGACATGACTATCTGGTCCCTGAACCAGTCTGTTATCTCTCCCGTTGAGTTCAGATTTGCCGTCCCGACGAACTGGGTGATGAAGAGGAGCGGGTCCTTGACCTTGTAAGCATACTGACCGAAGACCCTTATTCTCACCATTCCGAAATCGGAATCCCTGAAGGTGATGGGCTCCTTGGTCCCGAACTTTCCCCTCATCTCCCTTCTCTGGAGATAATAGACCTCTCCCATCTGGATGACGCCTGTCACATCCTTGAACTTCTCCGCCAGCCCCCATGTGGCGATGTTCTGGGTGGTGAGTGCGTATCTTCCGGGCCTGTCAAAGACCGTCAGGGCCTTTCCGTCCCTGAAGAAGATGGCGTACTCGTCCTCCCTGACCACTATGTTATCGTTCCATACAATGTTCTTGGGGACCCTCCAGATGAGGTCATCCCCCTTGCTCTCCCACTGGTAGGTGTCGCCTCCTACAATGGATGGATTGTCTCCCTTCAGCTTGTTAATCAGTCCCATTCACATCACCTCATGATCATCAATTACCTGGTCTGGGCCACCTCCGTGACCTTTGCGATCCTCTGGGAGAAATATCCCTCGAAATCTTCCAGGGAGCTTCTCATTGCTGTCAATCTCTGCACCCTGTCAGGGGAGCGCGCGATGGCGGCGTTCTCGAACTCCTTCGCCTCAGCCATCAACTTTTCTATCGTCTTGATCAGGGAGTAATCGAAGTCGTAGAGCTTGGTGAGCTCATCTTCCTCGATCCTCACATCCCCGGAGATCCAGGGGGCATATCCCTGCTCCGCATGGCGGACCTTCTCCGTGATGCGGTGTGAGATGTTGACGAGCTCCCCTATCCTGTTGATGAGGTCGAAGTTCATGTCCTTGGCTATCTCCTCCCTGGACCTCTGTATCGAGCTCTCCACGACCTGGAGCTTGGCCGCAAGCTCCTTTCTAAGGATATTGTCGGCCGCTCTCAGATCCTCGCAGTTCCTGTATTTCTGGTATCCGGGGAGCCAGGACTGGACCTTCTTCAGCCAGCCCCTGTCCTCGACGACCAAACTTCTGATATCCGCCATCTTCTTCCTCCTTGTCCGTCCCGGATGAAAATCATGGAATTTATATTCTCCTCCCGGCGAATATATACCGGTCTGGATTTAAATGTGTTGGGACCTCTATTTTACGAACACCATAAGCAGATGCCGGGGTGTGGATTTCTCAACGGATAATGGTTTGAAACCGTAGGGAGCGAGGATCTCCTTCGCATCATCGTATGAGAGCCTGTGGTCCTTTGGGGGCCCGCTGTCGACGAAATCCTTGTCCCATTCTATAAGTGAGAGCTTTCCACCCGGTTTCAGTGTTCTCAGAGCGCTTTTAAGAACAGGATTTTGTTCACCATTGTATACGAAGCCGTGGAGCACGTTTGCCATGAAGAAATGGTCCAAGGATGAGTCCTTTACCGGAATAGGGCCCCTGAGGTCAACGGCCTCTACCGTGATATTTTTAAGATCGTTGCCTTTGACCATTTGTTGAAGCTCTTCAAGGAAGGGCCTGTAGATATCATAGGCATAAACATGGCCCTGCTCACCCACCAACCTTGAGGCTGCCAGTGAGAAGTGTCCGTCGGAGCAGCCTCCATCAAGGAACGTCTGACCCTGGCCGACGCCTATTTTTCTCAATACTTCCTCATCATCGAATAGACCTTTGCTCGTCATCCCCTGATGCTCATGCCTTTCACTGTGTCCGTTGTGGCCTGCCATCCTTCGCCTCCAGTTCAGGTTTGATTTGGTAACTTTTATAAGCTTTTTAGTTATGCACCCTAAATACTCAATACGGGGCCCGTGGTCTAGCTGGTTATGACGTCGCCTTCACACGGCGAAGATCTCCGGTTCGAATCCGGACGGGCCCACCAACGATTCTAATTAAAATATGATTGAAGTTGGTGGGAATCAATATCTCACTGTTTTTTTCCCGTCCGAGATAATTAATAACTAATTATTGGCCAGCATAAAAAACATACAATAGAAAATATTCTTTTTTTATGCGATGGTCCGGACGGGCCCACCTACTATTTCTATTTGTATTAAAAGAGCGGACGCGTCCGTTCCCAACGGAGTGACTTACGGGAATGGACAGGAACGGACACGCCCAGGGTTAGCCAGTTACCAAACTATCCCGCTATCCTCCCAAAAGGGGCGGTGATCCGTCAGCGTTATTCTCTTTCGAAGATCGTGAAACGGGCGGCGATATCCCTGATTTTTCTCCACTATTCGCAACTTGATAACCCTGCAAGGGTCTCTGATAGGTTTGTACGGAAGGAAGCTCCGGATTCCTTTGATCACTCAACTGATCTACTGGAGCCGGTATATTTGGAAGTGCCAATCCATTCCTTCCAGATAACTTTTTATTCATTGTTCCTGTCTCTACATCATCGTATTCTTCCTGCCCTCCCTTTTTTCGCATCTTCAGGAATAGGAATACCCCAGTACCTCCGCCGATCACCACCAAAATGATAACTGCAACGAGAAGGAGCGGAAATCCTCCCTCATCCCCTGCATCGGATGTCTTTTCCTCCGTGACGGTGAATGTCCACGTATCTTCTTTCATGTTCCCGGCGGCATCTACTACCCTTATGGTGATGGAATGATCTCCGGATCCCAACCTGGCAGTTGAAAAGGAATCTGCTTCCACCTCGAAGAACTCTTCTCCGTCAATGGAGATCCATACGCTTTCGATCTCTGAAAACTCATCTTCGGACACCCATCCGATTGTAGCGATGCCGTCTTTAACCGAGGAGGATTCCTTTATGATCAGTGTCGGTTCGCTCCTATCAACGATGATCCCGTTCGGGTAATCCAATTCATGGATCCATCCAGCGACATCCGCCACTTTCAATGAGATCGAATGAGCCCCCTCCTCGAATTCCAATTGTTTGGACCTTTCCGCCGTATCGAGGGCGATCGTATTTTCACCGATTTTCAGAGAGATCGCATCAATCCCTATCTGCTCCTCGATATCCCATTCCAGGGTGATCTTTCCCTCCCTGGTGATTGATATGATGTCCGATGTCCACGAAGCCCTCGGAGGCGTAAGGTCGACTGTGATCGTACTCGAGATCGATGCTTTGTTCCCTGCCATATCGGTCGCATTGAGCATTATGGCATATACACCGTCCTCGGTTATGACCACGTTCAGCTCGTTCTCCTCAAGGACGTTCTTGCTGTCTCTTCCTTGGATTATCAATTCCATCTCGGTGATCCCGAAATTATCGCTCGATTCCCATTCCAGCTTTATCCGGGGATTAATCCTGATATTCTCTGTATCGTGCGTGAAAGAGATCTCCGGAGGGGTTGTGTCTATTATGAAACTGAGCCATGATTCGTGGTGATTTCCGGCAAGATCGAAGGCCTTGATCCTTGCAGTGTGTTCACCTTCTTCCATTTCGATCGTCAGTTCCGTATCAAGTCCTTTATCCTCCCATCCTCCGGAATCGATGTCTATCAGATACCTTTCAATGCCGCAGCTGTCAACTGCATTCCACTGCAATTTCACCGATGTACGAGCAAGGTGCTCCCCTTCATCTATCCCGATGAAACCCGCTTTCGGTGCGACAGAATCCTTGATGACCCATATCTCACTCTGGACGAAATTATCCAGTTCGTCCTTCAATTTCAGAGTTATTTGATATTCTCCATCCTTTGGGAAGGACATCTCAGTTTTTTGGAAGTCATATATCGGTATGAAATCGTTCTTTAATCCGACCCTGAGAAGTGCTTCCGTCCACACGAATGGACCCAGGTACTCCCAATCCAGTTCGAGTTTGTCCGTTGAGAAGAACGTTCCGTTCAATGGTGAATTCACTTGAACAATGTTTTCGGTCCTGATCTCGAAGGGGATCTCGATCTCCGTCAAGTGGCCGGCAATGTCGCTCGCTCTTATCTCAAGTAAATGCTCTCCTTCATCCAAGAGCCTCTCGATCGTTCCAAATTCTTCCAGCTCGATCCATTCCTCGCTATCGAACCTGAATGCAATTTCATCGATCCCAACTTCTTCTACAACCTTGAAGTTGAAATGGACCATTCGGTTTGAAAGTACAACCCCTACTGCCGGACCTTCTAGGAATATCTCAGGAGCATTTCTATCGATCCAGAATTCTCTTTTAACCTTGACTTGAGTTTTGAGATCGTCCTGAATCTCCAAGGATATAGTATGGTGGCCTCCTTCGATATCCAGGGACCTTGTCCTGATATCATTGCCTATTATGGACCATTCTCCATCCAATGTGAAGTTCTGCTTATGGACCGGGAAATAATCTGGTATTTCCCAATTAACGATAACCGGATCGTCCTCGATAAAGGACCCCTCGACAATGCTATCAATATTCAACAAAGGATGATCATCCTCAAGTGTTAAGTTGATCTCCGAGAACGAGAAAAGACCATTCGTGTCTTCTGCAAATAGTGTGAATGTATGTTTTCCCTTTTCGAGTATTGCCGGCATTATGTCGGATCCGGTAATTTCCTTCCAATCATACCCCGTGCCATTCAATTTCATACTCTCAATACCGTATTCATCAAAAGCTTGCCCTTGGATCCTGATATAGGATCTGTCTATCAAACCGGAAGTCAGGTTCGTGAATAAGACCTCCGGACGATCCAGATCGAAATTAGGATTTGTCAGCGGTAATCCATCCGCAATATCGGTTGTTATATTGTACTGGATATCAACGATACCATCTCCATTCCCATCAGGTGTCGTATGATCAGACCAGTAGTTGCCCATGGTATCATCATTTAAAACGATATTTGACAATCCAGAAAAGGCGTTGACTTGATTTGTCGATCCGTCCCCCGATTGGTAGGAATTATTAACAAATATATTTCGAAGGATCCTTATATCAGCTGAGCTGATTCCTATGATATCTATTGCCTTTTTCCTATTTTTTTCAAATTTATTTGATATTATATCAATGCTTTTTCCATTCCATATTTCAATACCGTTCTGGCCACCTTTAAATTCATTGTCAATGATCTGCAATACATGATCTGGTGTGGATGGGACCCTGATTAAAATACTATCAATGTTTGCATTAAAAGAATTGTTGTGTATCTTGCCGTAGTTATTTTCAGAGGCTGGGAACATTATTCCTGTATTACAATTAAAAATCACATTTCCCATTATTTCGCTTTTCGTTGACATTCCTTCTGGACGCAATAATGATTGGGAAAAAGTGCAATTGCTTACCGTATGATTCCCCCACATCCTTGTATTCAATCCCATTTTTGTAAAATTCGACTCTCTGATCTCCACCGTTGCATTCCTGCCATAGTAGTATTGATTGTGAGGTGCTCCTAATTGATATGTACAGGTAAAAGTGGATCTTAAAATGGTAAGTGATGCAAGGTTCGTGAATTCGATGCAATTGATTTTATTATCAGGGGAAGTGAATGCCGAATCTATGATCTTCAGGACAGAGCAATTATCACCTATGAAAAAAATATAAGAGTTCATTGTCAGATTTTGAATGGTAACATAACGTGTATTATTGAAGAACATTCTGTATGCATAGGAATTACCCCAGAGAATATCCGATAATATGAAGCAAGATGTCGTATTCGATATCCTCATGGAATATTCTCCCATGTTCAGACCCGTTATGAAAAATGGATTACCCATCGAACCATCACCCGATAGGGAATTATTTTCCAGGTCCTGATCCCCGTCGATCACGAGGTCCTTCGCCATGTCGATA
Organism: Thermoplasmatota archaeon; assembly: GCA_048569615.1. GTDB lineage: Archaea > Thermoplasmatota > Penumbrarchaeia > Penumbrarchaeales > Penumbrarchaeaceae > JAYEPK01. The sequence goes on from JBLIRK010000057.1 coordinate 13,529, forward strand.
TATGTTCCTCCGATCGGTCCTTGGTCCGATTTGAGATCGGGTATCTCATCATTATGATCATTCCTCAATTCACATTTCTCGACATCGAGATCCTGCGCAATAACATTGATCCCTATGAGGCAAACTACGATCGACATCGCTAACATCTTGTTCATGTTTCTCTCCTCCAGTGCTGCAAAACCCGCTATTCTTCCAATAGGGGCGGTGATCGGTCGCTTCCATCCCCTTCCAGGGAAGGGGGTGACGAGGATTGAGGCAGTTCTGCGAAGCTTCCGTACTTCAGCTGGTATTCGGGATCGTATCTCGGATCATGTTCCAACTTTTCACTTTCCGGTTCCTCTTCATGTTCGGACCTCTCCTCGAATTCCTTCTTCTTCTTCACATTCAGGAACAGTATCCAGACCACAACAACTACAAGTATGACCAGACCTGCACCGACACCTGCGAGCAG
>JBLIRK010000058.1:0-13572 GCA_048569615.1 Thermoplasmatota archaeon
GTGGAATTGTGATGGTATAAGTATACGTGTTACCGGAGGAGAGGTTCAAGTTGAAAGTATTCATTGACCCAGTTCCAAAATAGCGATCAACGTACACTGTAGAAAGGTCACCGTCAGAGTCCGTGACATCAGCAGTAAACGTGAATGAATCGCCAGTTGTAGCAGTTGTTGATGTATTATCGGTTATGACTGGAGATGCTGCTGACACGCTCTCCAGCAACATAGGTACCGATACAAGAATCAGAAGCAATCCGGTAAGGGTCACAATCGTCCTTTTATACATGGGAGCACCATCCAAATGGAAATCCATTCTCAAACTCGGATTATCATCAATGAGAGATATGATTATTCCACAAGGAATTGAGTTTTAACTCTCCCTTGAAGGATATCATCCAATCCCTTCATTGACAACCTGCCCTCGATGATTGACTTTACAACAATATATCTATTTCCATTATTGCTGAAGATCGGTAGCGATAGATCCTAATGATCATACCGATGGATTTTTCACAATTTCATCTGGCAAGAGCTGCAGAAATCTGACCTCTTCCTGTCGGTATCATCCAGACAATTGGAGAAGAACATCACGCATCTCTCGATGCTGCAGTGAGGGAGCCCCAGGAGATGTCCTATCTCGTGAACCGCTTCCTTTTCCATCCTTTCAATGAAAAGGGAATTGTCCTTGCTGCTGCCTAGAAATGACGGGTCCAGCCTTTTGGAGGAAATGATGGCCACACCCTTCCCGACCCTCGCCTGTCCGAAAACATAGTTCAATCCCGGTACGAAGAGGTCCACAGAGGTTAGGCCTAGGATGAAGTCGTTTTCATCCATCTTGAAGGATTCCAGTTCATCCAGGAGAGGTTTTGTGGAATACTGCTGCCTCCAACTGTCATGTGCGGAGGGATCGATGTTGAGGAATTGATCCGACAGCCCTATCCGGTCGAATCTTTTCCTGAGCCGGGTAACCAACTGGTCCGCAATAGCCTCATCGAAATCGGTGGTTCTTACAATCATTAGATCCGATCCTTTAGACCCCTTCATTGGAATCCCGAGCCCTTTGGTATCATTTCAAATTGACTATTTATACTGAATTGCACATGTGCAGAAGTGTTCAACGAAAGTACCAAAATACATATAAATCATTTACAAAAATGCTTAATCATGGAAAAACCGATGGTTATTAAGTTCCAAGAGGACGATGAGGCCAATGAAGCTCCGACAGAATTCTATGAAAGCTTCGTCAGTACCGTCGTAACCTATTTCTCGAACCCCGAGCAAAGGAGCAGAAAGAAAAGGAAGAAGGAGGGCAGGAAGGCGCCGGCGCTGCCTAACGAGTCCGACCTTCTCTACGTTTGACCTTTGGACCTTTCCTTTTCGTTTTAATCTTTGGTCTATTCCTATCCCTTTTCTTGTCGGACCTTCTGATAAGGAATAATATCACGAGGACCGCAAGTAGCATCATCCCCATGGGGAACATGAAGGAGAGCAGGGTGACCGCGATAACGATGATAAAGACAATAATTATTATCAAGAAGGGATCAAAAAGCTCCGCATCTTCAATCGAAACTTCGAGCTCGTAGTTGCCTTCTCCCCAGACCTCGATATAGAGCACCATCACGTTCATGTTATCGTTTACAAACGAATCCTCCTTCGAGCTCCCGGCCCCTTGGAGCTTGATGTATATACCCGGTATAACGGGATATGGAGTTGAATCAAAGGATTGAATCTCTATGGGGCCCTCTCCGCCAAGGAGCTTTGCTCTGATAGTGAGCCTCTGGTCGGTATCCAGGGATATCCTAAAGACATCCCAGTATGAACCGTTCGGCCCCGAACCGGTCCATACTTCCCCCCGATAGGTACCATTCGTTATTGGGATCGCTTCGTCGATATCGGCGGCGGATACGAGTGATGAGGTGGCAACAATGATAAAGAGCAGGGATATCAGAACCATATGGACTGACCTCATTTCTTCCCTCCGGTACAAATATCCGATAGCTGATATTTAAGCCTGGGCATCTGCAATTCGGTATGCCGATCTCTAAGGCGGGCTGCTTACAGCCTGTATTTTTCCAGGATCGATCGGGTCAAGGGATCATATGGATTCCAGTATCCTGTTGCACTCGATCTCCATTTCCTCGATGATCTCCTCAATGGAGACTATCTTGTTCTCCTTCTTCTCTTTCTCGATCCTCTCTATGGCCCTGTCCATGACCTGGATAGATGTTATCCTCCTGAGCTCCCCGTTGATGCGCTCCCTGTCCTTGACCCTGTCGAAGGGGATCTCTGAGATGACGCCTTTCAGCTGCTGACCCAGCTCCTTCCTGGTGGACCCTCTCTTCCTTCCTTTAGCATTTACTTTGACCTGCTCATTACCTTCGAGCATAGTGCATCCCGCATCATAATTGTTCAGCATACTATTTTAATATATCACAGGTTTGAACATGACTAACTTGAAAAATGATATTAAAAGGGATTCTTCGGATAAGTCTTGCCTACAAAATGATGCATTTTCATGACGGGGTCCAATGTGCACATGAAAGTGATGTCCTTTTATACTGCATCCCCTTTTTCATCTCGTCCTGGGAGAGATCAATATGAGGATGTTCCATTGGTGTTGTGTATTGCTGGTCCTATTGCTGGTATCGAGTTCATTAATGATCATCCAGGGTTCCGATGGGATCGAAAAAGAAGCCCCGACAAGGGATGTGGGGGACGGACCCGGATCGGCAATGGTGTTCGAAGGGTGGGAAGGATTGAACCAGGGGACCACGAGCGATGTGCGTCTGGACGGCTCCGGGTTCCTGGAGCTGGACCAGGTATCGAAATCCTTCACAGACGAGTTCATCAATAGAGACTACATCGACACCAGCGAGAGCCTTGGACTAAATAAGGACCTTGGAGTGATATACCAGAGGACCATGAGGAATTACGGCTCCGGAGAAACTGAGATGTGCAACGGAGCAATAGGGACATCCGATGGAGGCTACCTGCTCTTCGGCCATAGAGAGTTCGTCAACGGGACCGGATACTTTGTTCGTCTTGTCTATCTGGTCAAGGTCGATAGAAACTGTGAATTCCAGTGGGACCGACTGCTGAATCTCGATGGAGATACATATCCCTGTGCGGCTATAGAAACCTCCAGCGGTGATCTTCTCATAGGTGGATCGATAAGTCGTTATGGCGCACCAGGTTTGGATGCCTTCCTTCTAAAAACGGATTCCCAGGGAATGGAGATCTGGAACAAGAGCTATAACATAAACGGCACGGAGACTCCCTGGTCGATCTCCCAGATCGGAAGCGGATCATTTCTTTTAATTGGTGATTACACCGATTATTACACAGGCGGTTATTTCGTTCTGAAGGTGAACGGGGACGGAGACCATGTCCACAATGCCACCGGATATGTGGATGTCGATTTCGCTGTCAACAGTGCCCAGGTTCTTTCCGATGGAAATTGCCTTTTAAGCGGCCAGAGGAGGTCAAGCTACGGTTCGGATTTTGATGGGTGCCTGATAAAGACCGATACGTCGGGCAGGGAGTTATGGAACAGGACCCACGGATTCGATATGGTTGACGATGGTATCCGGGATTTTATCGAAACACCCTCGGGAGACTTCTATCTGTGCGGGTACACCAGCCACACCTGGCCCTGGGACGGCGACGTATGGATGGTTAAAACGAATTCTACCGGACACGAACTATGGAACTATACCTACGACATGAATGTCGATGAATACGGCATATGCATGGTGATGAACTCCACCGGAATTGTAATAGGCGGAACTCTGTCGTTCGGCAGCTATCCCCAGGTATTGTTGATAGGACTGGACCTAAACGGTGGAATGGAATGGTCCTCTATGTTCGGAGGTCAGTACGACGATGACATAGCAGCTCTTATTGAGACAGCTGATGGCTACATCGTCGCTGGTTGGACCTATGAATCAACCGGTATGAACTATGACTATTTCGCAATAATCACAAACGCCACGGGGTCCCCGAGAACCGCACATCTCATCTCAAAGGACCTGCTGGAAGGTGAGCAGGCATCCTCCGTTTATCAGTTTGAAGTGATCTCGGACGCCAACGCCGATGAGAGCGTCCATGTCAGGTTCTCATCGGATGGTGTTAGCTGGTTCGATTCATCGGGGACCCCGGGGGAATGGGATGTCATCATCACATCACCCGGACGGATCAACCTTTACAATTTCGATTGGGAGGGGCCCTCTTTCTATTACGAGATGAGATTGGTCACCGCAACGGGAGAATCTGCCCAGGTCGGCAGCATCAAGCTGAAATACAGGTCCTATTCCGAAATCGGTCTGTACACTACTCCGGTCCTCGAAGGACTGGACAAGACCAATTGGACTTATGTAAACTGGACCGGGAACTCTCCGATAGGAACGAACGTCTCCCTCCAGGTAAGGTCCGGGAGCAGTACCGCTGACCTCCTTCCAAAGGAATTCACTGGTCCCGACGGAACTCCAGACACCTACTACACCAACGGACAGAAGCTCGGACCAGCCCACCGGGACAAGATTCTGATGGAGGTACTTCTCATCTTCACAACCGAGGACCTGTCGAAGACATCCACGGTTTCATCACTTTGGGTCCATTACAACACCATACCGGAGGTGTTCGCCTCTGCAATGGACCCGATAAACCCCGATGTGACCCAGCATGTGAACTTCACGGTCATCTACAGTGATAAGGACAACGATCTTCCTGAGAACATGATACTGAACATGGACGGTCAGAACCTTTCCATGGAAGGCGACCCCGATGACCTGAACTGCACAGACGGAAGGACCTACTACTACAACTCGACCTTCGACTACGGGAACCACACATACCACTTCTGGGCTTCAGACGGAGCTGATTCCTGCTCCACCGAAACCATGTACTTCTCCGTCAGAAAGGGGCCGATGGCATCCATAATTGTCACTGGCGAGCAAACCACGTTCACGACCGATGACACCGTGCAGTTCAACGCCAGCGGATATGATATCGCAGGCAACGTCCTGGAGCTCGATCCGGACTGGGACGTCTCGGGAGGGGGGATCATCGACGAGACCGGTCTCTTCGATGCGAAGACACCGGGGAACTACACCATATACGCAAACAAATCCGGGATCAGCGGGTCCATCGGGATCTCCATCTCAATCGGAGAGCTCAACGCCATATCGATACATCCGATGGATGTTGAAATGACAACCGACGATACGGTCCAATTCCAGGCAGGGGGCTCCGATGCCGACGGGAACATGATGGCTGCGGAGGTACATTGGGAGGTCTCCGGAGGGGGGGACATCGATGGATCAGGGCTGTTCACGGCCAATAGACCCGGGGAGTTCATGGTCTATGCAAACCACTCGACTTTAAGCGCCCAGACAACGGTTTTCATCTCACCGGGCTCCCCGGCGGAGATAACCGTAACGGCGAACCGCACAGAGATCTACGACGATGAGTGGCTGCAGCTGCAGGCCGAGGTGTTCGACGCCGACGGGAATCCCCTCGAGGTCCAGGTGCAGTGGTCCGCAGACAGCGGCACCGTAACCGGGAACGGCGTCTTCACACCATCCGCTCCGGGTGATTGGACGGTGACAGCTTCCGCAGGTCCGGCAACAGGTTCCATCGATGTCAAGGTCCTGCACAGGGAAGGTCCGGCAGATGACGATGACGACGATGATGATGATGATGACGATGGCGGATCCCAGAAGGGAGCCGATTTCCTCCTCTACCTGATTCCGGCGATCATCATCTTGCTCATCATCATCCTTCTGATCATCCTGCTGGTTAGGAAGGTAAAAGGATCAAAGGAAGAAGAGGAGGAGGGGGATTCCTCTGAATATGAAAAGCTCTACGGTGAAGCACCGGAACTGGAAAGCAGAGGAGAATACGACGAGGGAGCGATGTCCCGGGAGGCTGAGCAAAGCGGGGACCTCGATGAATGGATGTCCGACCTTGGACTTTCCGATGAAGAATTGGAAGGATAATGAAGGACGAACCGATGAAATGCACAGATGGTAATGAACAAATGCAACAATCGAACAGCCCTATTCATGTACACATATCATCGAATAAAACAAAATACTCCCAGGTCAATTACTGTGTAGCAGAGGAGGCTACTAGATGGAATCCGAAAGGGAACGGGTGAAGAAGAACCTAGGAATGGACCTTCCACCCCAATGGGATGATCCCTTGACCTCCATGGAGACCGGAAGGGACTCCATGGTGGAATCGACAGAAAGGATGGATACTGAGGAGAGCTCCCTTCTGTCCAGGAACAGGGATGAGATGGAGATGTCCATGAGCGACTACAAAGGAAGCCTCAATGACCTTACAAGCTCCCTGGCCGAGTTCAGGACCTACCTCCAGAAGCTCAAGGACAGGGAAATGAACCGCTAAAAAACGCCTAATCCCATTCCTCCGTCTCCCAGTCCATCGTTTCCTCCTTCCCGTGCTTTGAAACGACGACGATCGCAGGTCTCAGGACCATTCCCTCCAGAAGATATCCGTCCAGCTCCACCTTCACGATGGAATTTGGTTCCATCTCGTTATCTATCACAACGGATACGGCCTCGTGGAAGTTAGGATCGAACCTCTGACCATGGGGTGAAATGGCCTTGACGTTCCTCTGCTCCAGGGATCTCAGGGCACCCTTCTTTATGGCCTCAAGACCCGAGAGCATCCTGCTCACCTCGTTTATGTCCTCGAACTTCCTTGCGTCATCCATGGCCCTTGCCAGGTTGTCCAGGGTCTCTATCATGTTCATGATTATGCCCTTGGTCGATTCCTTGACCCGGATGGAGACCTCCTTATCGATCCTGGTCCTCGGACCCCTCGTCCTTACCTCGATGACCTCCTCCTTCCTCGACTTCTTCCTTTTGGGACGGACCTCGATGACCTCCTCCTTCTCCTGATAGTCCTCGGTCAGCGCCACCCTTTTGAACCAATCATCCAACCGGAAATTCGCCCTCATCCAGGTGGTGTCCCAACCTATTCTCTTGACCTCCTTTGCTATGTTCATCACGTTCTCGCTTGTCAGTCTGGGTATGGGGTAGATCGTCACGGAGCATCTCCTCCGGTCCTCGCACCGGAGCATGCTCCTGCCCCCGTGGTTGACGAGCTGGAGATAGGACCTGCATCCCGGATTCGGGCAGGGCACCATGGTCCTGGACAGGTCCACGTCGCTCGAGAACAGATGACCCCTGTCGCATTTGAAGCCTCTGATAGAGAGTATCCATTCGCATGCGACATTCGCAGTGGCCGGTGTTGAGTGCTCCTCTATGACCTCCACCTTTCTCAGCAGATCCTGGGCGTACTGGAACCTTGATACCGGTCTCAATCCCGCCCCACAAGCGGGGCAGGGCCCACCTTCACGAAGCATTTCAGCCATTGGCGCTCCCCGTTCCATCTCATCTTCATTTCTACATTACATTGTTATTATAGGTTTATTCCATAGATGCCGGAGTACTTCTCCTTGACGTATGACAGGAAATGATCGCTTGATAGTTCGTATCCCGTAGCCCTTCTGATAAGCTCCTTTGCGGGATACATCCTGCCGTGGCGGTGGATGCGGCTCCTAAGCCACACAAGTATCTCACCGAACTCGCCTCTCTTCACCCTGCTGTGGAGGTCCGCTACGTCCCTCCCCATTCCGTCCAGGATCTGGGCGGAATAGAGGTTCCCAAGAGTGTATGTGGGAAAATAGCCGAAGTAGCCCACGGCCCAGTGTATGTCCTGGAGACAGCCGGTCGTGTCCGTTTTCGGTCTGAGTCCTAGGAACTCCTCGTACCTCTCGTTCCATGCTTCCGGAATATCCTTCACGTCCAGCTCACCCTTGAAGATCTTGGTCTCGAGTTCGAAACGTATGAGAATGTGCAGGTTGTAGGTGACCTCGTCGGCCTGGACCCTGATCAGGGACGGAGCTACCGTGTTCACTGCCCTGTAGATATCGACCGGATCGTATCTTTTCAGACGGGGGAAGTGCTCCCCTGTGATGGGAAGGTAATGCTCCCAGAAGGGAAGGGACCTTCCTATTATGTTCTCCCAGAACCTCGATTGGGATTCGTGGATGCCAAGTGAAACGGACTCGGCCAGGGGGCTGCAGTAATTCTCCTCCAGGAAACCCTGTTCATAAAGTGCATGACCCCCTTCATGAATGGAACCGAATATGCCCGGCCTAAGGTCCTCGATGTTGTACTTAGTGGTGATCCTAGTGTCGTCCATGGACCCGACGGTGAAGGGATGCTCGGTCACATCCAGCCTTCCCCTTTCGAAATCGTAGCCCATGTCCCCGAGTATTCTCTTGGAAAGGCTCTCCTGTCCCTCTTTTGGGAAGCTGCCCATAATCGGGGAGCTGTCTATCTCATGCCCCGAATCGGCTATCTTCTTGACCATATTGACAAGTCCTGCCCGGAGGGGACCGAAGATGGACCTTATTTCCCTGGATGTCATGTATGGCTCGTAATCCTCGAGAAGGGCGTCATAGGGGTTCTCTGCATAACCCAAATGCTCGGTGACCTGGCCCTTGAGGTCGATCATCCTGCCCAGGATCGGGGCGAACGATGCGAAATCGTTGTTCTGCTTCGCCTTGACCCATATCTGGGTTCCCTCCGCCTCGGTCTTCGATATCTCCCTCGCAAGCTTCTCGGGGATCGAGCTCTTCCTCTCGTGGTCCCTCCGGACCTCTCTGACCATTGCCTGCTCCTGCTCGCTGAGCTCGCTTTCTTTCATGGAGGCAAGGAGCTCCCCCATCCTCTTCGAAGTGATCCTCTGATGTATTAGCCCGGTCACCAGCGAGTTCTGGGCCGCCCTGGAGCCCACCGATCCCGGGGGCATGTAGGTGTTCTGGTCCCACATGAGAAGGTCCGAAAGCTGTTTGAGTCTTGTTATCTCCTCGTAGATCTCCAACATCTCATCGAAGGCACTATCTTTCATTTTTATCAGTCAAGGATAACAGGTTCTGATTGAATAATTTACCCCGGTGCGGGATTCAATATACCCGAAAGGTTATTTTGAGAACAGGACATTATATGCCCGGGGTCAATATGGTCAAATGCATAAACTGTCAGGTCGAGATGGAGACAAAGGATTTCGATGGGGTGGATACGGATGTATGTCCCGAATGCGGGGGAGTGTGGCTTGACGGAGGGGAGCTGGAAGCATTGACGGGTCTGGATCCGGAAGCAGGGCGTGAGCTGGGTTGCCCCGAATGCGACATAATGATGAACAGAAAGCTGGTGCTCGGAGTGGAGATCGATTACTGCGAATCCTGCGGCTCCGTCTGGCTCGATCCGGGGGAGCTCGAGAAGATAGCCACTCATCCGCCCCCGAAGGGGAATATGGCGCTGTTCAGATACGTCAGGAACGAGCTCGGGCCCAAGTACCAGAGGCTGCTCCAGAACAAAGCTTAGGGCTGATGAGGGTCAGAGAGCGCTGAAACGGAATATCTTCCCGTCAAATGACCTCTTCACTTCGCTTTTCGATTCAAGGAATCGAATATGGGCTATGGCCTCTCCGAGGGCGAACCACTTCTGCATTACGGGGAATTCCTCGAAACTGTCGTAGCTCATGTCCCATGTCATCCTCGATGCGATCGTCATGGCGTCCATCTCGGAACCATCGATGATATCCAGGACCTCCTGGGCCCTCTCACCATGATGGTGTATGAGCTCGTCGATCCGCTTCCTGTGGTCGAGTATGGGGGACCCGTGACCGGGAAGTGTCAGCTCTACCTCCATTTTGCGGGTCTTGAGCAGGGAGCTCACGTAGGTGGACAGAGGATCCTCGACCTGGGACCAGGCGGAGATGTTGGGGGTTATGTCCCCTAAAATGTGGTCCCCGGAGAACAGGATGCCGTCCTTCCGGTCGTAGAGGCACAAATGGCCCCTCGAATGACCGGGAGTGTGTACTGCCTTCAGGCTTCTTCCCCCGTATTCCAGCACCTCGCCTCCCCGGAGGGGAGCTAACTTCATTTCGCCCAATGGCCCGTACTTGTAGCCCGGATGCTTGCTGATGGCCTCCTGGGGATCAACGTTTGGAAATCCGTGTTTAAGTGCGTTCTCCAGCATGGAGGACCAGTAATCGGATTCTTTGATGGCATTGATGTCCTTCTCCCCCATCATGACCTCGTTCCTTCCCTTCGTGATGAAGGGGGCCAGTCCGAGATGGTCCGCATGGAGGTGGGTCACGAGGACGTCGGTCTTGGCGAGATCGAGGTCCAGGGACTCGAGCTCCCTTTCAAGGACCTCCCTGCACTCCGTTCGGTTCATTCCCGTATCGATGATTAGGCTGCGGTGCTCCCCCGGAATAACATAGCAGTTGACTGCCTTAAGCGGATTCCTGGGGAGCGGAAGCTCGATTCGGAATATGCCGGGAACGATCTCGTCTGCCACGGTTCACCGTAGCCTGACCACCTACATTATCGTTATCTTTCGAATGCAGTGGATGGAACCGTTGAAAGAAAGGATTCTCCTCCATCATAAGATGAAAAGTAAGGCCATTCCAGAAAAAGACTAATATTGGAACCATTGTTTTAAAATGGGGATCAAGGACCATGCTATCACCTCTCCACACATCGATCGGACCCGAAGGAGGGGATATCCTATGAGACCGAAGGATAAAAGGATAATATTCGCTTCCGCGGCATTAATTGCCATCCTTGGAATGATAATCCTCGGTTTCAGGTTCGCAGGAGAAAATACAGACCCCGAAGGTATCTCCATAGATGACATCCTGAACAGAACGTCTTCGAGGAGAGAGGTCGGTGAAGCCGTGGTAATACCGGAAGAGGAGCCCTTCTATGGAATCGTAGCAGCCCCAATTGCATGCTGGTATGATATTGGAGCTTCCGATGGAGAGGGTTACGGACTACTCCCGCTGCTCGTTTCATCCAACGGGGAGCTCGACGACGTTGAATCGAGGTTCATCTCGAACGTCGGGATCAACAATATCTATGAGATCGGTCCCACGCCCGGGATCGGAAATACACTACCTCCGGGATCTAGCGCAGGGATCGGTGAAGGATCGATCGACATGGCAGAGGAAACCTTCATTGAAGCTTCCGGAGCTATGATCCTTATTGCGGTACAGGATCAATACGATCTTGGTATATTGGCCGCTCCTCTTGCAAGTTATCTGAACATACCCATCCTGATTAAAGATAGGACAAATACATGGGGAAGCATGCTAGATTCACTGGATCGATTAAGTGCCGAATATATAATTTGCATCGGGGAGGAAGCAAAGGAAATTGCTGGTCATCTCGGGAGGGAATATATCGCGCTGAGAACAGAAACTGAAATCCAGGAAGCGGTCCTCAAGGTCATCAAGGCCAGGTTCAACAGGCTTGATTACATAACCATTGCAAATCCCGCTGACACCGTTTTCCCACATGCAACTGATACGGGAACGGAGAAGTTCAGCAAGGATATCTCCAACCTGAGGGTGGAGACGGGCAAGATTGCCGTTGATATAATCGGTGAATCCACTGATACATTCTCCATATCGGTACCCGAAGGGATCGTCAGGATCGAAATATTCGTGAACTTCACAGACATTCGGGCTACTTTCCTGGACCCGTTGAAAGATGCTGTCGAAATAGAGCCTGTGATCTTCGCCACCCTGAGGGATGGGAAAGGGGAATTGGCGGCTTATGCTCCAAGTTTCAGCTATCTGAAAGGCTGCGATTATGTCGAGACCATGGCGATCGATGCACCAGGCACTTACGAACTCACGGTTCAGGTGTTCTACGGGATCGATGGCTTCAATACTTATGCTGGCACCGAGCTTGCAGCTTCAAGGATCGAGGGGGCCTACGAGGTTTCGATCACTACGCAAATGCTCTCTTCTCCCCATCTCCCGCAGTATCCCCGATTATCGATGCTCGCTCCATACCTTGCAGCCTCGCATGGAGGATCGGTCTTCGGTGGAGGGTTTCTGGAGCTGACCACGGAGAAGTTCGGAGAGGAAGCATCGGGTCACCCGACCGGGCCCAGCTATGATAAGGGCCTTCACGATCTGGTCAACCAAAGGGTCGATTCAAATGTAATGGAATTGGAGGGATACCTTCGTTTGGTCCAGGAGCAGGGTCTATACGAAGATTACGTTTCAGGACCCGCATGGCTTGCCATATTGGGCGGTCCGAACATGATACCCCAGTATTACGTCCAGAAGGAACCGAGCTGGGAGGAGGAGGCCATCTACGGCGTCGGATGGCCTACGGATGTCCCATATAGTTTGGATCAGACCCTGTCGACCGGTCGGGTCATGGGGGAAGATGTAGGGGATGTCTCCGCACTTATATCGAGAACCCTATTCTACGAGCCCTATACGGAAGGTCACTCGAGATCGATAGAAGATCAATACGGCGGCTCAGAGGACTGGGGAGCTAACTTCCATTTCCTTGCCGGTGAGATGGGGGGTAGGACAGGATGGTTCTTCTGGCAGAGAAGCTTCTCGGACGAGATAAGGCAGCATGGCTTCGAGACCGAGGAATATTTGCAGAACTATGAGAATGATAGGCAGACGATGGAATACCTGGGTGCTTATGAAAGGGCAAACTTCCTCGATCTGATGATGCATGGCAACTGGTACTGGTACGTCCCCGAGCTAAACGGAATGGATTCCTACAGCACAGGCGTAAAGAACAGCGACATACGAAAATCACCAGGAGAATGGGAACTAGGTCCAAGCGTGATTGTCACTGGTGCTTGCATTCTAGGCCGGATCGACGACGTACCACCGATGGAATCGATGACCATGACCTTCCTGCATGCGGGTGTGAATGCCTTTTTCGGGGCCACACGTTCCACCGGAAGTGAAGCGAAGGCCGGCGTTGTCGAGAGAGGGCTCCTATATGAGGATATCAGCGTTGGCGAGGCCCTACGGGCCGACAAAAGGGAGAACCGGGAACCGGCAGCCTACTGGGTGAGGAACCTCTTCGGAGATCCGGCTTTCAATCCCTATGAACCGGAGAACGGTTATTCGAATCAAGGAAGGCCTACACTGATCTCCACCGAAAGAAATCCCATCCGAAACAGCCTTCCTTCCGGAACGACATCAGTCACTCGTTCGTCCGGTACCGGATCGGACATCGATGAAGGATTCACGGAATACCACCGCTATGACGAGCTTACCACCGAGCTTGTCAGGATATCCTCGGAAAGACCCGATATAATACGGTTAACCTCTTTGGGAAAAACCTTCGAGGATAGAGAGATATGGGCCGTAAAGATATCCGACAATCCATGGGAGCATGAGGATGAGCCGGAAATACTCTTCACCGGAGCCCATCACGGAAGGGAATGGCCATCGGTGGAGGTCCCCTTGTATCTGATCGAATTCCTGGTCTCGAACCACGGAACGGGACCGATCGACAATGATATGGATGGAAGAGTCAACGAGGACCCTTTCGATGCTTCCGACAACGACGGTGACGGCCTGACCGACGAGGACGAGGACGAAGCGAGAATAACATGGCTTGTAAATAACAGACAGATATGGATCATACCGATGCTCAATCCGGATGGGGTGGAGCGAGCCCATCTCGAATACGACAGCGGCCAGACC
>JBLIRK010000059.1:0-12787 GCA_048569615.1 Thermoplasmatota archaeon
TAAGGAAATATTATGTTCAAATTTCATTAAGAAGATCGCTTTTCCCTTGATTAATACTATTTTTTTCTCAAATATTTTTACTATAGTAGGATGAATATAAGTAGTCATATGAATCATGTATAAATCAGTCAATACCGAAACGACCTGCATTAATAATATAAGAATTAATAATATTGGATAATGCATATAAAACCCAATATTTCTAATAAGAAAAACAATGAAAAATATAATAACAGGAATGAAAGTGATAACAAATGGAATGTTAATTAGGAACTTGAAAAAAGTGAAAAAATTGATTTTCTCCTTTGGTGTTTCGTATATTAATCTCATTAAAAATCACATTCAAGATCATGAATATTTTTTCCGGTTACGGCCAGTATCGGAAACACTTGTTCTATTCGCCTCCATGGTAATATCATTGATCATTCTAATAAGATGATTCCTCCTCCGGGGGTAAGTGGATACGATACTACCATTATTTTCCTTTCCTTTTTCTCTCCGTTATTTCGCTATATTGATCTCCTTTCACTATATTTTTGCACAGATATTAATATAATGGACGATAAAATGATAATGGTTATTGATATAAATGGTGTTTCTTCATCTGGATTAGAGATGTCTTCCTCTTCCGGTTCACTTGGTTTAAGATTCCATCTCCAGAGTTCTACCTCCACATCCCGGTAATCATCAGAATAATTGCTCTTTAAAGAGAGCATATAATCACCATTCGGATGGATTCCTAATATCCGGCCATATTCAGGTATATCTGTTTCATCGATCAAGGTTCTATTAAGGATATTAAATTTCAAATTTTTCTGACCTGGTATAAATGCATATATCCCATCAGGACTCCAGTAAGGGGTCTCAGGAAAACTGTTGAGCTCTTCCCTAATTATTTTGAAATTCTTCCCATCGAAGCTGTAAAGATTTTGGTATGGACCATCGACCATGCTCCATTGTGTTCCTATGAGAGCAAACTCCTCTATCGGTGAAAATGCAACGGTCTGGACATTAAGTTCTTTTCCATCTGAGGGTAGGTCCAAGGTTTTAAACTTCTCACCATCATACCAGCCGATTTCGTTCGGGTCGTTATCTGCAAGCAAAACATAATCTCCCCCGGGAGCCCAAGAGTACTCAATACAGCCGTGTCCACCTGTCTCTATTTCAGTCACTGTTCCATCATTATCATATCGGAACAATCTGTCCCAGGTTCCAAAGATTGCATATTTGCCATACGGTTCCCATGTAACTGTCCAAAATGGAGTCTCGGGATCTGAATATACCTGGGTAAGGATTCCATCTGTCAACTTCCATACACCACTATGCAATTGGGTGATCAAGGAAAAATTGTCTTTCGGGTGAACTGAAACATCGACAAATCTTTGATATTCCTTAAAATCAGGATCGTCATAATTCAATATTAATTCTAAATCATCACCATTTGTTAAATAGACATATCTTACATGAACTTGGTCATTCTTTCCAAATAGATCTTGACCTCCTACTATGATGAATTCATCGGATTTCGGATTCCAACAGGCGTTTACATCTCCAACTGTTTGGTGGGATATCACACCGATTAATGTTGATGTACTTTCGATCTCTTCGCCTCCGATCTTCTGAAAGCTTGATATAAAGAATCCGAAAAGGAGAATAATTGTCAATGTAATTGCAAAATATCTTTTACTAATCATCATCCCACGTTGAAAATAGTCCAAATTTTCTATTTATACATTGCTTTAACATGTGACTGATTTTTTACCTATTTCGGCCAATAAAGGAACGGTTTCATATCTTATAAAGAATTGTTTTTTGTCCTAGAAATATTTCTCGATGCCACCATAGCCGAACTGTTTATTCTCCCTTGTCTTTTTTAAAAAATTGCATAATCTCTTCTGGAACTCCTTCGGCCGCTTCCGGGCATCATCGATATATGCGACCTTAAGACGCTTGTAGCTCTCCGAGAAGGTCTGATAGTGCTTCCACGCGGCCTTATTCTCCCTGATAGCATCAATGATATCATCGGGGAACACGAACTCCTCGTTCGCGACCTCCCTCACCTTATCTATCAATGAAGGATGGATCATATTCCTTTCAAGGAGCCATTTCAATCTCTCTTTGTTGGGTTGTGAGTAACTACTCCCCTGCCTCCTCGGGGTGAACCTCTGCATGGAGCTCTCACGGTCGTAGTTCTTCGCAGTGCTGTCTATCCATCCGAAGCAGAGAGCTTCCTCCACTGCATCATTATAGATGATTCGTGGTCTTCCCGAGGACTTGTGCGGATATATGAGCCATATCTCCTTTTCCTTGTCGAAGTTCTCTTCCAGCCAACTCCTCCACTCCTCCCTGGTAGCGAAATAGACGGCTCTGTTCCCATCCTCTTCCATTTCCTGTCTCCTGAGATCAGCTCTTTATCCTTAGTAACGCTCCCCTGTATTCACTCTTCTCCTTGATAATGTTCCTACTGATCAGATGATGATAATCATGGATATGGTGAACCCGATGACCAACAGTACCTGAGAGAGGAATATCAGGAACAATCTCTTCTTGAAGACCTTGCTCTCAACCAGAGAACCCTTTGCCACTTTCGGCAACGCTCTCATCACTCTTCTCTCCTTCCATCTTCGGCTAAAGAGGATAGTCCATTATTTTTAGGTCATTTATATATATTAAATTTGACCAAAATCATCTGTATATTTTCCACACTCATTTCCATGAGTTATATAACAGGAGCCCTAAAGCGATATCCCCAAAACCGATGGTCACCATCATGAAATTGTAGACAAGGTCGGAGAAGTCTGCCATCATAGTCCATATGGAATAGACCATCAGCGAGTTCTGTGCCAGGAAAAAGAATGCAACGAGGATAAGGGAGAGCGTGAACTTTGCTTTGACCTTGGTGTAACTTTTAATGTAAACGATCAAAAGAGCCAGGGCTATAATGGCTCCCAGGGCGGAAAGGCCGAAGGTGATCCAGGTCATGATACCAGCCATATCATCTTCTCCAGCCGTGAACAACTAAGTTAACGGTTATATGGCTATACCAGAATCTTTCCATAATCTCACTTCACTATGTTACTCCTGATCTCTTCGAATGTACCCATGTTCTTCTCCATCATACCGGATAGGAAATACATAGATCCGTAAGCGTCACCAGCCGGTCTTGCAAGTACGTTATTATCAGTCAATACCTTTAGATGGTGTCTTACCGTTCTGTAATCCATTCCGAGCTTCTCGCAGAGCTGATTTGCATTGTAGGGCCTTTCATTCAGGGCCTCGATTATCCTGATGCGGTTGTATCCTCCCCGAGTGCCTGCAAGGATGTACCAAAGTACCTGCTTCAAAATAGGCCCTTCCACTGCATCACGTGAAGGTTGGGTTAATTGTTTTTCGGCTGATATTGTAATTTAAGGCCCGAAGTGGCGTCATAGAATGGATTTGGGTGAGATTCTGGCATAACCCTGAATCCAATTTGAAAAATCTCTATTAAAAACAGCCTCAATAGGATAACTAGGTGTTTGAAATGAAAACAAAGATATTGGCCGCTCTTGCGATCATAGGGGCCCTTGCCCTTGTATTGGTCGTATTCGGCGGTATAGGTGAGGCTAAGAAACAGACCACCCATCTCTATTATGAGGATGGGTACGTGACTGCCATTCTTCCGAGTGGGGGGGATGTAGCTTTCAAAGAACTACCAGAGAACGCGAAGTCATATCCCTTCGACCCCATCTACGTCTTCGTGGATGAGGATACCGGTATGCCCCACGCCCAGACTCCAGTGATCGGTTCCGTTCCTGGGGATAAGGACTACACCGGCGGACGATGGCAGGTATTTTTAGTCTTGGGAACGACCGCAACCGATGATGATATTACATCGGTGAGCGAGCTCATGGGATCGGGATTGGAGATTCGGGAGACCGATATGTATTTCTCCTGCCCCGTGATTAAAAAGTGATATTAAGAAGCTGGGGGGTCCATCGGGACCCCCCCATATTTTTGTTTGGAAATCAAATTTTTCCATTTTCGACCAAAGTCGTCTTCATTTCATCGTGCTCATTGTCCATGATCCAGATCCTGGAGTCAATCTGAACAAGAAAGAAAAGCAATATTCATGCTCCGTAACCGTTAGAAAATTAATGTGCAAGGCTTAAATACGTTCAATATTTCCCATTCAACATACAGGAGATGTGAATTATGGACAAACCCATTCCGATCACCGACGGCGTCTACTGGATAGGCATGAACGACAGGGAGACACACCTGTTCGAATCTCTCTGGCCGATACCCTGCGGGGTCTCCTACAATGCATATCTCATCGACGATGAGAAGGTGGCGCTCATCGACACTGTCAAATTCACAGTGACATCCCCTTATCTTTCGAAGATTAAAAAGCTCATCGGGAAGGGAAGGAAGATCGATTATCTCATCATCAACCACATGGAGCCAGATCATTCGGGCTCCATCAAGGCTCTCCTGGATGTATTCCCCGACATCCAGATCGTGGGGAACAAGAAGACTGCAAAGTTCCTTGAGAACTTCTACGAGATAACGGACAACATACTCATAGTGAATGACGGGGACGAATTGGACCTGGGCTCTAGGAAGCTGAAGTTCTACCTGACCCCCATGGTTCACTGGCCTGAGACCATGATGACCTATGACCTCAAGGACAAGATCCTCTTCTCCGGGGACGCCTTCGGAGGCTT
The DNA here is from genome assembly GCA_048569615.1 of Thermoplasmatota archaeon. GTDB lineage: Archaea > Thermoplasmatota > Penumbrarchaeia > Penumbrarchaeales > Penumbrarchaeaceae > JAYEPK01. The sequence goes on from JBLIRK010000059.1 coordinate 4,707, forward strand.
CGGAACCCTTGACGGTGGCATCTTCGACGACGAGCTCAACATCGCCTTTTATGAGGACGAGATAAGCAGGTACTACACGAACATTGTTGCCAAGTATTCCCCCATGGTCCAGTCGGCACTGAAGAAGCTCTCTGGGCTCGATATCAAGGTAATAGCCGCAACCCACGGACCTGTCTGGAGGGAGAATCCTGGCTACATCATAAACTTCTACGACAGGCTCTCCTCCATGGAGACCGAGGAAGGTGCGGTAGTGATCTACGGCTCCATGTACGGGAATACTAAGAAAATGGCCGACAGGGTGGCAAGGGTCCTATCGGAGGAAGGCATCGAGAACGTCAGGGTCCACGATGCTTCGAAATCGCACCTATCCTACCTGGTCAACGACGCCTGGAGGTTCAGGGGGCTTATATTGGGCACTCCCACCTACAATACAGGTATGTTCCCCCCCATCGATGAACTGGTATATTTCCTTGAAAAGTCCAGGATAAAGAACCATGTCATAGGAGTTTTCGGTTCCTGCGGCTGGGGAGGCGGAGGCGTGAAGGAGCTGGAAGCCTTTGCCAGAAAGTCAGTATGCACACTAGTGGAACCCGTCGTGGAAGCCATGGGGGCCCCTACAGAGGAAGACCTCGAGAAACTTGATCAAATGGCAAGGGAAGCCGCCCGCTCCATCAAGGAATACTCCTGCTGAGTTCCGTCTGATTTATCTCTTAGTGCAGCAATCCACCGGCGGTGAACAGATTGCAGCCGTATCTGATATTTGCCCTGATATCCCTTTTACTGTACGGTCTCTGGGGTTTCTTTCCCAAGCTTGCATCCAACGCGAACATAGATGCAAGGAGCATACTCGTTTTCGAGGCGATCGGCACTCTGGCCATCGCGTTTGTGGTCCTCTTCGCCATCGGATTCAAGCCCACATTCAACGGGAAAGGGTTCGTTTTCGCATTGCTCGCCGGGATCGCAGGGGCTGTGGGTTCCCTGTTCTTCCTGCTGGCGCTCTCCCGGGGAAAGGCGTCCGTCGTTGTTACAATGACAGCCCTCTACCCTCTTGTTGTCATCATCCTTTCAACGATAATACTGAAGGAACCGATAACCTTGAAACAGGGTATAGGCATACTGTTCGCACTTGCTGCGGTTGTGATGTTCTCCATATAGGTGTTTTTCATGGTTCGAGGATATGCATTCATCCTTCTCATTCTGGCTCCCCTGATAGTCGCAGGATGTCTCGATGGAGGGGACGAGAACGGGGAGAGCAAGGAAGGTCTCGCCCAGGTCATCTTCTTCACAGACGACCAGCAGGTCCTGAAGGTGGACTGCGAGATAGCGGACACCCAGGAGGAGAGGGCCAAGGGATTGATGGACAGGGAAGAGCTCCCGGCTGACATGGGGATGCTCTTCTACTACGAGGTCCCCAGGGTAGTATCATTCTGGATGAAGAACACCTCCATCCCGCTGGACATAATATTCGTCAGCCCCGAATTCACCGTCCTTAACATAGCCGAAGCGGAACCCGGGATTGGTATTTCCGACAACGAGCAGGAGAGATATCCAAGCGATGGCGAGGTCAGATATGTCATAGAGATCAACCAGGGGCTCGCAGAGAAGCACAATATAATCCCGGGGTCCACCGTTACTGTTTGGGAATATTGAGAGATACCAATCGAAATCCTTTTCAGAAGAGCGGTCTTATCTCCAGATATGCGCATCAGGACCCTGACCGCCGGTTTGCGGTTCATCCCAGGCCACATGGAAGAAGCGATCGGGAATTCCGCAGAGGTCTTGAAGGAGCTCAAAGATGCCTATGAAGGATCGGGCATCGAGGTCCAGACAGTGCGACTCTCAACGGACGTATGGGGAGCTCAAAAAGAAGAGGATATCCGGAGTATCATCGCCAATGTCAGGGAACTGGAGAAGATGGCGAGGAGCAGCGGGATCGATTTCGTCTCCATCGGTCCGGCGGCCACGACCGATGCCATCGCTTTGATCCCCTCGATAATCGAGGCGACAAGCATCACATGCGCCTCCGCACTCACAGCGGACACGAGCGGGAGACCGCTCCCCGGGAACATCCTGGAGGCAGCCAGGGCCGTAAAGGCCATCTCGACGATAGCAAAGGACGGCTCAAAGAACTTCATGTTCGCTTCGATCGCAAGGTGTCCCGAGGACATACCATTCTTTCCCGCTTCCTACCACAGAAATGATGATCCCTCCCTGACCATAGGTCTCGAGAACGGCGATATCGTGATGGAGGCGGTGGAAAGGGCAAGCTCCCTGGAGGAGACCGGGAGAATGCTGGTCCACCTCTATGAAAAGGAGCTCGAGGGGATCGATGAAGTCCTGAGATCAAGCATAGGAGATGGCCGTATAAAGTCAATGGACCTCTCCCTTGCCCCGGGTCTGGAGGAAAGCGCTTCCATCGCCCTCGCCGTGCAGAAGATGATCGATGCTCCCTTCGGCTCGCAGGGAACGCTCTCCGCCTGCTCGTCATTGACATCCTCGTTGAGATCGGTTAAGTACAGACCTGGAGGGTATTCGGGTCTGATGCTACCGGTCCTGGAAGACGAGGGTCTGGGGAGATGCGCCGATCTGGGAGATCTTGAGGTCCAGAAGCTCCTCCTATACTCGGCTGTATGCGGCACGGGTCTGGATGCCGTTCCTCTCCCGGGGGATTCCCCGATCACGAAACTGGCTAGCACGATACTCGATATGTCATCACTTGCGGTGAAGCTTGATAAACCGCTTTCTGCAAGGCTGCTTCCCATTCCCGGCAAGGGCCCCGGAGAGATGACCGGTCTATCTTCCCCTTATCTCAGGAACTGTTCCATCCTTGAACTGAGATGATCAAAGGTATCTCTTCATCTCCGAGATCAACTCATCCATGGGCGTTACGCCGGTCCAGCCTTTCTTGGGCTCCCCTTTGACAATCAGGTACATCTGCGGTATGCCCCTTACGTTGAACCTTCTTGCGATCGAAGGATGCTGGTCCACGTTGACCTTTCCCACGAGCACTTCCTGGGGGATCCTCTCCATGTTCCCTTCTATCATCTTTCCCTGTATCCTGCAGGGCATGCACCAGTCCGCCCAGAAATCCACAAGGACAACCTTGTTCTCGGACATTACCTGGTCGAAATTGGCGGTCGTCAGGTCCTTTATACCTTCATTGTTATGGCTCATGTTTAAGTCCTCCAGGTGATAGGTGTCATACCACGACCTGTTTCAAGGCTGCCGACGACATCGGCTGGTTTTGAAATTGTCCCATACAGGTTAGGGAGCCAAGGAGGGCCCCGTATGACAGGAAGGATATTCCCGGCTGGCATAGGAACGAACTGCGACAAGGCAATAAAATGTTTCTTCGATCTTACGTCGCTCGACATGCAGGTTTACAAGGAGCTCTTGAGAAACGGACCAGGAACGGCCCTTGAGCTCGGCGAAAGGATATCAAGGGACAGGTCAACTGCCTACAGGAGCCTGACGAGACTTGTCGATGTTGGAATGGCCAGGAAGGACAATCGGACAAGGGAAGGTGGGGGGATATTCCATATATACAGCTCGGTCGAGCCCACCGAGGTCCAGTCCATGCTGAAGGATATCGTCAGTGATTGGTACAGCGATATGATGGATGTCGTTGAGAGGACCTCCAGGGAATTATCCGGATGAGGCCCTGATCTGCCTTCTCTTCCGGTCCCTGGATGCCATGACGTTCATCACGAACATTGCGACATATCCCAGACCAATCTCGAATATGTAGGAGTTCATCTGGGTGAGCACGGAGACCGCAATTGCCAGGGTGGGACTGACCCCGACGGCGAGGTAAAGGCCCCACATGGTTGATTCTGCGATGCCCACCATTCCCGGCATCTGTGACAGAAGCCCTATCGCAAAAGCGATCATGACCACCGTCGAGACGCTCAGGAAACCTATGTGGTTACCGGTTGCAAGGAAGAACATGTAGGCGGCGGCGAACCTGGAGCCGAAGATAAGGAAGGCGAGTACTATGTCGATGGACATGTACATCGGACTCTGGGCCAGATATGCCAGTGATGATTTGAACTCCTTGATGCCGCTCCTTGCCTTCTCGATGAAATAGGACCGGTCCTTGGATTTGGTTCCCAGGATGAACCTGGAGATCCTGTATATGAAAGCGCCGATCCTCATGGACCGCTTCTCTCCCTTGCCCCGCAGGAAGAAATAGGATCCGATGCCGATCATGACCCAGAATATCACGAAGAAGATGGTTATTATCTCCATGAACAGGGGGAGGTGGAAGGTGACAGCGGCATAGATCGACAGGGGGATCAAAAGTGCCAGCATGGCAAGCGTGAAGGAGAGCTTGTCCATCATGGCAGCGGCGAAGACGGTCGAGAACCTGGCACCGTACCTGGACGATATCCATTTGGCCCGGAAGGGCTCACCGGCAAGTCTGCCGCTGGGTGTAGTCACGTTGATGAAATTACCCGCCATGTTGGCAAGCATAACGAAAGGAAAGTAAGCCCTTTTGACCTTCCTCTTCACAAGGAGGAAGAACTTGATACCCCAGGCAAGATGGAGTCCCAGGTAGCAGGTTATGGCAAGGAAGACATACCAGGGATTCAGTCCCCTTAGCTCCCTTAGGATTTCAGGACCTGCCGAGAATAACAGGACTGCACCCACGATGAAGAAGATCAGCAGGGAAAGGATCTTCAATCTCCTTCTCCACTTCTTCACCTCCATGGTGGGAAAAACATAGCCCAATATATGGAGTTAACCCGGGATCTTTCCTCATCAGGCAGTCATGAACATGTAGATGGCAAGGACAGTGCCTATTAGTGCTTCCGCGATGTACAATCCAGTCATAAGCATGTATGTGTCCAGAAGCTTCAAGGTCTTCGTTTCCTCGGCCCACCCTTCGTCCTTTGCCTTCTTATTCAGGAACCTTCTCTCCCATATGTCCCTGGCAGCGCCTCCGGTTATCATCATAAGGGTGTACTGCAAGGGCAGATACATGCCCAGTCCGAAGGCCGTTCCCATTCCCAAGAGCATCTCCACGGTAAATCCGATAAGGATCCCGAGGAAGAAGAGGGAGTACATGACTTCCCCTCCGGCAAGTATCTGGACGAAGACCGCGAATGCGTGGGCCTGTGGAGCCGCGACCTGAAGGGTTCCTCTCGCGATCATGGTGGAGAAGAAGACCGCTGCAATGGCGGCTGCAGGAGTCCCGATAATGATGGCGATGGATTCACCCTTGATCAGATGCATGGGCCTGGTGCCCGTGTACAATCCGCATTTGAAGTCCCACATTATCTCAGAGGAGAGGGATATGGCCGAACCGAATACGGTAGTACCGACAAGGGCCATGAGGAACATCTGTCCCTTCCCTCCCGGGAAGGGGAAGATGAGGCCGATGAATGAGAATACACCGAAAAGAAGCAGCAGGGTCAAAAAGGAAGTACCGGATACGGGAGTGGTACCGATCTCACCCGCGATCTTCACGGCTATCGCCCCGAGCATGAAGGTCAGAAGGACTAAAAGACCGGAGAATACAAAGGATGCAACGACGGGGAAGCCCCCGAAAAGCCAGAAGGCCCCGCCGATGGTAATGAATGCCACCACCACGACTATGAAGATATGCTGCGTGGGCCATTCATACCATCCCTTTCCGGGAATCCACTCCTTCTTTCCCTTGCCGGACGTCTTCGTAATGTCCACCAGAACGGTCCTGAAAGTGGGGAGCATCTTTGCCAGGGCAGTGGTACCGCCCCCAAGGATAGCGCCAATTGCGATGATCTTTGCGATCCCTGCTGCCGCGGCGAAAGATGCAGCAGGATAGGGTGCATATACGAGGATCTCCCGGGGGAGGACCTCATCGGAGAAAAGGTGCGTGGATACGAAACCTCCGAATTTCGGAATGTAGATCGGCAGGTCCAGTAACACGGCAAGGGGCACGATGAAGAACCAGGTAACGAAAGAACCAACGGCTACAATGAAGGCGGATCTGAATTTCAGGAACCATCCTATGGCAAAACCTATTCCGTTCAGTTCATACGAGACGTGGGTGTACTTGGACCAATCGTAGGGCATGTGGATGGTTCCGTGCCCGTAAAGGTTCCCGATGCCTAGCCCACCGGCGATCTTGTCGAACAAGGAGGTTTGAGCCTTGCCCAGGGGGAAATCCCTCAGGAACGAGAGAACGAACATTCCGATGGAGGACCATACCACGACCATTATGGACCTCTTCGCATGCTTAGCTGTTCCTCCCGAAAGATGGTTGGATATGTCCAGGAGCTTGACGAAGGCCTGGAAACCTGGAGCGGGAAGGGGGTCCTCGACCTGCCATATCCTCCTGAAGATGATGAAGTACATCAATCCCATCAGAGAAGCGAACAGGCTTGCAACCATTGCAAGGGGGACTATGTTGGAACCTTCCAGCATTCCCGGATCTATGATCCTCTGATCACCCTCGAGCGCATACTGCGAAGCATATGCCAGAAGGTAGATCGCGGGAAACGTGAATACGAAACCGGTGACGGTTCTGTCCGTTGCGGTGGCGGAGCCGGATGTTATGTTCACCTGGGTCGGTTTCCATCTGAAGGCCATGCCGACGAGATAGGAAACATAATAGGCCCCTCCCACAACAAGTCCGATCTTCAGGGCGATGTACTGGGAGATGACCGTAAAGGGGAGCCCCACTAGGAATATCACCAGAAGAAGCTTCCACCACCTGAACTCGGATCTGGCAAAGCTATCCCTCTTGTTCTTCTCATCGAGATACTCCTCCAGGACCTCGGTGTTCAGGTTCCCGTACATCTCAGTGTCGAACCATTCCAGGGTGCCTTTCTCGATGGCCTCCAGCCCCTTTGGGGTCACCGGCTGTCTATATACGGACTTCCTTACCCTGCCCATGGTTCGACCTCACTGTTTTTCCTTCTCATCCTTCTCCATGAGGGCCTTGATCCTCTTCCTCCGGAAGAAGTCCTCCCTCTCCCTCTCCTGGAGCTGCATGGTGATGTAGCGCTCGGTGTTCTTCAATTTGGGAATGAAGATATGCTCGAGGGCATTCACTCTTCTCTTGGTCTTCTCGATCTCGACGGCAAGACGCTCCATGGATCCCTCCGTCTCCGCCAGCAGCATGATCTTCTCAAGAGCCGCCTTGTATCTCCTTGCGGAATCATCAAGGGACTGAGGTGTCCTTCCGATACCCCAGGGCATCGAGGCTTCCCCGGGGGCCTTTGCATCCACAACCGGGACCTTGACTCCCATTATGTTAAGTGATGTGATGGTCGGAGGCTCGATGGGAACGATTCCCCTGGACATGGCCTTAACACTCTCGTATCCCATCATGGCCATGGCTTCCTCCAGCGAATATTCGGCCTCCCTGAAGGCGCCCGCAACCTCTTTTTTAAGCTTCTCGCGCTTCTTCAGGACCTCGAAGAACTGAACTATAAGAGCATCCCGCTTCTCACCAAGGAGTTTGTGTCCTTTCTCGGCGAGGACCCTCTTCTTCCTGATTGAGAGAAGCTCCATCCTCGTGGGATTGACGCCCTCGACGATCTCACCGGCCATGATCGCACCCTGAACTGGTTGGTTTTTTTCCGATATCGCTTTTGTTATGAAAAGATGACGGTTAATTCATCTTCCAATGGACCTGGAATGCTTTTTCACGATATCCAATGTCTTGGACCTTGTCTTGAAATATTCCCTGTACGTTGAGAGTATTTCCACCATCTGGTTGGCCACCTCCTTCTTGAGGTCCGCCGGGTGGAGCTGTTTCTTGGTGAAGGTCGCCCTGAGAGCCTCGTAGGTCTTGAAGTGCAGATCGCCTCCCCATTTCTCGGGTCTCTTTATGAGGAGTTCTCCCTTGAAGGGGAATATGATGGTCTTGCAGACCTCCATGACCGGATTGTCGGGGACGCCTTCCGGACACCAGGCCTTCTTGATCTTCCTTCGAATGTCATCCTCTCCGTCGTGGAGGTAGACTCCCGAATCCGGGTCGGATTTGGACATCTTGACCCCGTTCACATCATCCTCCTCGAGACCAAGGTAGGCGAAGAGCTCCCTTCTCGCTATGTTCAGGTGCTTGTTCAAGGTGTGGAGCTCGTCCGAGT
>JBLIRK010000060.1:0-12741 GCA_048569615.1 Thermoplasmatota archaeon
TCGAAAAGATACATTCTTCGAGGAGGGAACGATTGCACATCTTCCTTTTGCAGAACCATTCTGTCCAGAGCTTCGAAAAGCAGCTGTTGATACAGCTGCTGAAATGAAATACAAAGTTCATCGATTGGAAGTGAAAAGTAAGGAAATGCAGGAAAAATTGGAAAAATTCATCAACACACTGAATGGTGAGATCATTTCAATCATTCCGAATGTCAAACCAACTTTCCAACCAATGGGAGCAACAGCAAAAATTGATTACTTGCTGATCGTTGAGAAAATAGGATAGATCAGATTAATCATCAATGCGCAAATATCTTGCCTCCTCACCCCGTAAGAGAAATTATTTTCGAAAAACATTTGAATAAAAATCATATTCTTGATTATATGAGCAATTTGCACTTTCTATGGGGAGGACTCATTATTGCGGTGGGTATTTTCCTCCTGATATGTAGTTTGATAAAGACCAATTTCATAGTTTACAGACTCATAGTCGCTCGTTCCAAGATCCTATGGAAGAAGAATGTTCATTGGTTCTATCGGGTTGTCAGTGTGATAGTAATTATTTTCGGATTGCTGATAGTTTTCGGGATCATCAAAATGTAATTATTTAGATTTGCACCTCACTCCCCCCGAAGAAGGAATCTATTTACGAAATCCTTTCAGAATTGGAGAATTCCTAATATCGACCAAAGGATTGTAAGAATCAATCCTATACCTAACAAACAACCGCTCATCTTCCCGAGAGATGAACTCAAAGGAGTCCTTGCTTCTTCAATACCATGGTTTCTGAGCAATATTGCGATCCGGCCTTCAAATAATCCTGCAATACCATCGGTTATTGAATCTCCGACAGCTCCTCCGACAATTGCACCGAGAATTCCTGCAAAACTTCCTCCAATGATCGCTGCAATCCCAAGAATCCCGGTATCAACAGCACCGAATATTATGTCGGCACCACATGACCTGATGGACCTGCCAAAGATCCTTAAGGGGACCCATGGCAAGATTCCAAGCAATATCAGAGTGGGACCGATCAGTCTGATGGAATCGATAACAAAAACGATAGAGATTATGATTACGATCGACAGTATTGCCAAACTGATCATTGACGGAATCAATCCCTGTCTTCTCATAAGAATTCAATGTCGATTTGAAATAAAGTTCTTTTCTGTTAGCTGTGAATAATCTCAATCCCCCTTAGAAGGAAATTTCATTGAATATCAGGTAATAGTTACCTTTTGACATATCTCCTTGTTAGGGTAAATCCATTAGTCATCCTAAGTTGTGGACATTTAGCATGGAAGTGTTCTCATGGAACAAGAATTAAAGAAAATAAGCTGTGACCCGATGTGTGGATTTTCCGTGCAAAGCCATGTTGAGGATGAAGTTGTGAATATGGCCATGCTCCATGTTCAGAATGTTCATCCAGAACAAAACTATACCAAAGATCAGGTCAAGACTATGGTTCAGAAAGTATGATCTCATTGGATCAATGTATCCGATTAGATTTTTTTTCAATCCTCCCTTAAGAGGTGATCAAGGAGGAATTGTAAAAACATCTGTCAACCAAGAACCGTATCCTTTAACAATACAAACCCCGTAGATATCTTGATACCATGGCATTGATGAAAATATTCCTGATAGGTGCTATCGTATCTGGACTTCTAGGTATTGGAGCGGTAGCTATAAAAGAGGGAGCGGAAGCCGTAGATGACATTTCAGATAACTGGGGTTTTGGAAGAGGAGGGTGTCATGGTGGGTCGTCCTATTATGAAAAAGGAGATCGCCAATTTTCTAATTGTCATGAAGAATATTATTTCGAAAGTGAGGATGGATATTGTCCATTTCATGATGAATACTTCTCAGAGGAAGAATGGGAAGAACATACCCCATATTGTCCTATGTATGATTAATCCTCATTTAGCTTTATTCGCAGTCCCACGTAAAAGGAAGCGTTATTTTTCTTTTTTAAAATATATATAAATGGGAATGAACACTTCCTCTTTCTTAGTAACAACTAATTGCACTAATATTATCAGAATAAAAAGTATGAGAAGCAATAATGCAATTCCTCCTATTAGGATCTAAAGTGTAATGTCAAGTAATACCCCAATAATCAAAATAATTAAGGAAATTCCCAGGATTAAGTAAAATCCCTTTGCAAGATCTCTACCCTTCACACTAGGAGAACTGTTGACACCGATAAATAACATGTTGGTAAAGAATTCCATATCCCTATGAATAAGGAAATTTATACACCATCTAACCACAAAAATATCTCTTTGACAGAGAAAGGAATCTATGGATATCATCTTCAGTTTAAAATGACCTTTTTGGAATAATTATTGCGTCCTCCTCATTGATAAAAAGATAGATATATTCTTGAACCTCAACAATTTGCTTTATCCCATTCCATTTGATTTTTAACTCAAATGAGTCCTTAAACGATATTAATCCCTCTTCCTTTAAGATCAATTTTGAATCTCCCAAATTCCTACCAAATTTCATTTTATATTTATTTGACCTCTCGAAACTGCGAATCATCATTTTCAAATATTTGTTGAAAAATATTGAATGATAAAGTAATATACAAAATGAAACGATCAAAACAAGACTGAAAATTATTTGAAAAAAATCAGTATACCCGTTCAAAATTTCGAATATGAGAAATATTGAAATGATTCCAGTAATAACGGAAATAATAAAGAAGATGATTCTGAATTGCATTACTTTCTTCTTTCCAGATCGATTCTCCGTGAACATGTATTCAAAATATTTCTTGATGTCCTCCTTCCCCAGTGAAATCTCAACCTCCATCAGACCACATCTATTATGATATTATAATTTTCATGTTTTATCCACTTAATCACCTTCTTCCTCTAGAGCCTCGAGAAGCTCCCCTTTCAACAGACCAGCCTCTTCCTTCGCTCCCTTTATTCCTCTCTTTTCAAAGAACGTTGAAATGATTCGAAGGTCCCTTTCAAGGAGCTCGAAAGCCTTGGGGTGATCGACGTCCACGCTCTGTCCGACGTCGATGTAGACGGGCTCCCCGTTATATAGAATATTGTACTCAGATAGATCCGCATGGACAAGTTCGCATTCCAGGAACAGCTTCCTCACGTACTCCAACGTTGTCCTCCACATCTCCTCCCACTCATCAGTCTCAGCATCTAAAAATTTCAACTGGGGAGCGGGTTTCCCCTCGTATCCAATGTATTCCATCACGAGAACGTTCCTGAACAGCGATCTCGGCTCCGGAACCCGAAGCCCGGCTTCGTGCATGGTCTCGAGGTTAAGGTATTCCTTCCTTGACCAGGTATAGATGATCCCCCTCTGGGACCTGTCTATCCTCTGGAACCTCCTGTCCCCTTCAATATATTCAAGGTAGCTCCCGAACGTCGAGGTGGATGTCCTGAATATCTTTACGGCGGAATCTCCCTCGGGGGTCTTCGCCAGATAAACGTTGGCCTCCTTTCCCGTCGAGATCGGACACTCGACGGTTGTTATCCTTCCCCTCTTCATGAGCCTGTAGATGTTATCCAGATTCTGCTGGTCGAACACCTCATCGTAGGTCTTGAACCTCTCGGCGTCCACGATAAGGGCTTCCCTCTTTGTCTTTTTATCATACTTGTGATGTATGATGTCGTAGACGTCCTTCTTGGCCACGATGTGGTAGAAGAAATTGCCCTATTAAAATTCATTCTAAATCAGGGTCTCCAGGTGCTTGGGAACAACCCCTCTCCTGAGCAGGTTCTGGGCCTGTATCCTCGTGTACCTGTACAGAACGTCGCACTTGTCGTTCTGGAAGTCCCAGGGAGCGACGATGACGAGGTCCCCTTCCCTCATCCACATCCTCTTCTTCAATTTCCCCCGGATCCGCCCCAATCTCATCTTACCGTCCTGGCACAATATCTTGAGGTGTCCCCCGCCCAGGGCCTGGTCGACGACTCCGAAGATCTCGTTCTTCTTCCTGTTGGGGAGCTTCACGCGGACGTATTCCTCGGGACCGCCCTCCCCTTCGCCCATGTCGCGCCTGGATCGCCTGTCGTTGTTCCTTTCGTCTTCTTCCAAGAAACCACCTGAGATCTGCCAGGTTGCCAGCTATACCATCGCACTTATTAAAGGGTTTTTACACGACGAATCCGACCTGAAATACAAATATGCCCTCTGCCATGCACCATTGGTGACCCGTTTGGAGCCCATCAAAGCCAACCCGCTTTCTCTGGATATCGAATACGCCATCAGGGACGTCGTGCTCCCTGCAATGGAGCTCGAGAGGCAGGGGCACAGGATAATGAAGCTCAACATAGGCGATCCCAACAAGTACGATTTCGACACACCCGATTTCATCAAGGACGGCGTCATCGAAGCTATGGAGAAGGGATTGGGGGGATACGCTCCCTCAAGCGGGCTCCCGGAACTTGTGGATGCCATCGTCAAGGATGAGAACTCAAGGGGAAACAACGTCCTTCCAAAGGACGTCATCGTAACCCACGGTGTAACGGAAGCGCTTCAGATGCTCTTCTACGCATCACTATCCCCCGAAGACGAGGTCCTGGTTCCCGGACCCTCATATCCTCCCTACATCACCTATGCCAGCATGATCGGAGGCATCCCGGTCCCCTACAGGACCATCGAAGAGGAAGGATGGATTCCCGACGTTGACGATATAAGGAAGAAGATGGGTCCAAGAACAAAGGCTGTCGCCCTGATCAATCCAAACAACCCCACGGGAGCCCTTTATGGGGAGAAGGTCGTGAAGCAGATCGGTGACCTTGCGGGGGAGCATGGCTCGTCATACCTCATCTCCGATGAGATATACAACCTGATGACGTTCGAAGAAGGTACTCCCTCCACCGCAAGTGTCAACAAGGACCTCCCTGTCGTCACCATGAACGGAGTATCGAAGATATACCTGGCACCCGGCTGGAGGATAGGATACCTTTCAATAAGGGACCCGAAAGACCAGCTTAAGGAGATCCGGGACGGCGTGGAAAGACAGTCCAGGGCAAGGCTCTGCGCCAATTCAATCTGCGGCTGGGGCTACTACAAGGCCCTCACAGGCGACAAGGGCCATATAACCAAAACGATGGACAAGCTTAGAAGAAGAAGAGACATCGCTTTCAAGAGGCTCAACGAGATAGACGGCACATCCACCCAGCTCCCGGGGGGAGCCTTCTACATGTTCCCGAGGATCGACTGCCTCGAAAAGGGTCCGTGGAAGGACGACAAGGAGTTCTCACTTGACCTTCTCAGGGAGGAAAAGGTGCTCACGGTCTTCGGTTCCGGTTTCGGCAAAGAGTTTGGCTCGGGCCATTTCAGGATCGTCATCCTGCCCCAGGAGGAGGTCCTCAACCAGGCTTTCGACGGCATCGAGAGATTGATCGAAAAGCGGATTCCCTAGATTCCTAATATGTTAGGGCAAACCGTATTTTGAAGAACCATACCCTCGTCTCTTGGGTCCGGTGCCCCGGGGGTTATGGTATGTCCCGAAGCTTGCTCTCGATCGTCATCACATTCGTACTGCTGTTCCTTGCATGGTTGATGCTGACGTCCAGCCTGCAATACCAGGAGATCATCGCAGGCGCACTGATAGCCGGCGCACTAGGTGTGTTCCTCTCCGGGGTACTCCCGTCACCGGGAAAGGGGAGCATCGTCAGGCGACTGGTGATGTTCCCCGTTTACCTCCTCTTCCTGTTCAAGGAGATGATCATGGCAAACCTGGACGTGGCCTACAGGGTGCTTCATCCGAAGATGCCCATCAGACCGGGGATCATCAAGGTCAGGCCTGATATTGAATCCGACATGGGCAGATTGATACTCGCAAACTCCATCACCCTCACCCCGGGAACCCTGTCTGTCGATTACATCGGCGACGACCTCTACATCCACTGGATAGATGTCAAGAAGGGAGAGGAGAGGTCCGCGATGGGCTCCCTTGAGAAGAGGGTCAAGGAGGTGTTCCCGTGATAGTTCCGGAGTGGTTCGTCTGGGTGGCCTTCGGGATGGCTGCCGCGGCAGTTATTCTCGCGCTCATGAGAGCCTTCCTGGGACCGACCACCCCCGACCGCCTCGCGGCCGTCGACAACATGACCACCATCACCACATCCATGATACTCATCGCGGCCCTGGTCTTCGGCTCGGGCATATACATCGACGTGGGACTCGTCTATGCGATCCTTTCGTTCATCGGCATCATAGTATTCGCAAGATATCTGGAGGGAGGCCCATGATAGGCATCAACGTGATCATAGGCATCTTCCTTGTCATCTTCGGGCTTTCTTTCCAGATCCTAGGCTCCCTGGGTCTTATCAGGCTCCCAGACATTTACAACAGGCTCCAAGCGGCTACAAAATCCATCACGCTCGGAGCAATATCCATTGCAGTTGGCATCGGCGTCATCGAACCCAGCCTCCTATGGAAGTCACTGCTTGTAGCGGTCTTCCTGCTGGTCACCAACCCCATCTCCTCCCATTCCATCGCAAGGGCCGCATATCATGTGAAGGTCCCTCTCTGGAAGGGGTCCGTTGTGGACAAGTACGGTCCCGCATTGGAAAAGGCAGGGAAGAAGGAGGGAGAGCTATGAACGAGGAGATCTTCCTGGCCCTTTCCGCCCTGTCTTTCATCCTCATGCTGATCATGGCGGTCATTGCCGTCAGGTCTAAGGACCTCATCAAAGCGGCGATACTGCTGGCAGGAGTTTCACTGATAGCTTCCTTCGTCTTCGTTCTTCTGAGAGCCCCCGATGTCGCCATGGCGGAAGCATCGATCGGCTCCGCCCTTACCGCCCTCATCTTCGTTATGGCGATACGAAAAACCAGAAGGTTCGAGGAGCCCGGAAAGGGAGGTGGTCCGCAATGATGGAGCGCTCGACTCTTCAGAGGTCCGTCCCTGCGATCGCAATAGCCCTCCTCTTCGCCGCAACGCTCTTCCTCGCCTTCATGGAAGTGGAGTTCGGGGAGCCACGGCCGGATCAGGAAGGCTCCGTCGCCGGCAGGTACATAGAAGAGGGTAACAACGACACGGGCTCCGCAAATCTGGTCACGTCCGTCGTGGTCAACTACAGGGGCTTCGACACCCTCGGCGAGGTAACCGTCCTCTTCCTGGCTTCCACCGGAGTGGGAGCCCTTGTTTCGGTGATCGCCCTGGACGGCAATGGAAGTAAACAGAGAAAAGGTCTCAGGCCGAGCTTCATCCTTTCCAGGGGTTCGAGGCTCGTCCTCCCCCTCATCATCCTCTTCGGCGTTTATGTTTTCCTCCACGGGCACCTGTCACCCGGAGGGGGCTTCCAGGGAGGCGTGGTGATCGCCTCCGGGCTCCTCCTCTTCTACATGGCCAACACAGAGAGGAAGAGCGGGCACAAGGTTCTGTCGGTAGTTGAATCGGTATCCGGCCTGGCCTTCATAGGCCTCGGCATCGTCGGCCTCGCAGCGGCGGGAATATTCCTGGACAGCTACGGGGTGGTCGAATCCAACGTCGGCCTCCTTGTATCCGCCGGTCTGCTTCCCCTCATCTACATAGCCATCGGACTCAAGGTGGGTTCGGAGATGACCGGACTTGCCGAAAGACTGAGGGGGGATGCCTGATGGACGGCACGGGCATCGTCTTCTACGGGGGCATCATACTCCTCGCTGCGGTGGGCATCTGGGCCGTTCTCTCGAGGAGGAATGTCATAAAAGTGATCATGGGGATCACCATCATCGAGACGGCCGTGAACCTCCTCCTCGTTTCCGTGGGCTACATCGCTGGCAGGGACGCACCCATCGTGAAGAGCGACACCGAAATCGATGTGAGCCCCGTGGGCCAGGTCGTTGACCCAATTCCGCAGGCGCTGGTGCTGACAGCCATCGTCATAGGTCTGGCAACCACAGCGCTTGCACTGGTGATAGCAGTCGGGTATTACAGAAGAACAAAGTCCCTGGAGCTCAAGAGCTGGAGCTACGGGATCACCGACGAGAAGGAGGTGAAGGAATGAACGAGGAACTTCTTCCGGTCCTTCTCATAATCATCCCGCTGGGTGCGGCGTTCCTGACAACGCTCATCTCCACGTTCTCCAGGAAGCTTGCAAGGCTCCTGCCGCTCATCGGAGTCCTGGCAATGGTATTCATTGCCGCTCTCCTTCTGAAGGAGGTCGTGGAGAACGGGGATGTTACCGCAAAGACCGGATTCGACGTATGGAACGACGAGAGCACCGCTGATTCCATCCCTATGGGAATCCACCTTGTGGCCACCCCCTTGGGCTCTCTGATGGCCCTCGGCATGTCTGTGGTGGCATCCTTCGTCCTGATCTCCGCTCTGTCCACTAAAAAGGACAGTTCCGAGCCCTGGTATTCCATGATGGTGATGATGGCCACCGCCGGAGCCGTCGGCATGGTGATCACGGGGGACCTCTTCAACCTGTTCGTCTTCCTGGAGATCACCTCCATTTCAGGAACGGTGCTTGCGGCCCTGCCCCGGGGAGAAGGTGACAAGGGCCTCAACTGGAGGGGAGCCGTGGGCTACGCCATCATCTCGGCCATAGCGTCATTCCTGATCCTGGCCGCCATCGCCCTCATCTACGGGGCCACCTCAACGCTCAATATGGAGCAGATCGCCGGAAGGATAACCGGCGCCGACCCGTTTCTGATCGGTGCGGCCCTTCTCCTGATGCTCGTGGGCTTCGGCATAGAGGCCGAGATATTCCCGCTCAACGGATGGGCTCCCGATGTGTACAGGGGAGCCAGATGGGGAGCTTCCTCCATCTTCTCCGGCGTCATAGGAAAAGCAGGGCTCCTGGCCCTCCTGAGGGTCGTACTAATGACTCTTGGACCCGCCCTTGACGGCCAGCTTGTTGCCGACATCCTGCTCTGGGGAGGAGCGGTGACCTTCCTGGTCGGAGAAGCGGCAGCCTTCACCTCGAAGGACCTCTACCGGATCTTCGGATTCTCATCCATCGGCATGTTCGGTCTGATGCTGATGTCCTTCTCCCTCGGAGCTGACCAGGGAATATGGGCAGGCGTCTTCATCGTCGTCGGCCACATGGTCCTAAAACCGGTGCTGTTCTCCATCACCGGCAGCCTCTCGGACAGGGACAAGGACGCTCCCCTGTCCAGACTGAACGGTCTCATTTCAAGGTCCAGGACCACGGCTTTCCTGTTCGCGGCCGCAGCAATTATGCTGTTGGGACTGCCGCCATCCCCCATCTTCTGGGGAAAATACTTCCTCATTACGGGGATCGGCATCGAGAGGCAGTGGCTCCTTCTGGGGGTCCTGCTGGTCGGAATCCTGCTCGAGGCGGGATACATCGGAAAATTACTTTACAGAGCTCTTTCCGGCAGGGAGGCAACAAAGAAAGAGGATATGCCCTTCTTCAAATGGGTGGCTGTCACATCGCTGCTCCTCATCTCCGCCCTGATCGGCCTGGCCCCTTCCGCCCTTGAAGAAGTGGCCGAGAAGGTGCTGGAAGAGTTCCTGAAATGGGGGGTGGTATGATGGCGGACCTTCTCAGTGTTGATACCGTATTGATATCGCTTTTAGCAGGTGTCCTGCTCTCCACCCTGCTCTTCAGGATCAAGTGGCTTTCAGGGATCGTCGCACTCCTTTCCAGCGGTTTCACCGCCGGTATAATCATAGCAATGGGAGCGACGGAAAATCTTCCGGAAAGCAGTTTGACGTTGAACATCCTCGAAAGCCATGCCATGGAGCTGACACTCGGAATATCCTGGTTCCAGTATCTCTTCCTTGCGTCCCTCACAGTTCTCGCTCCTCTTGTCATATTATACTCCCTGGAGCCGATGAGGGACAGGGCCAGGGAGAGGCCGTTCTACGGCCTCATGCTGCTCTCCGTTCTCGGGGCATCCGGCGTCGTCATGGCAGGGGACCTGCTCACTCTCTTCATATTCTGGGAGATAATGACCTGGTCGGCTCTCCTGCTCATAGACGGTAAGAGGCTGCATGCGGGCAGGGCCTTCAAGGTCTATCTCGGGTTCGGGGCGCTCAGCGCCGCGGCCATCCTTGCCCTGATCGCAATGGCCTCGTCGCAATGGGGAGCCCTCGACTATGCGACCATCTCCGCCGGACTGTCCGACTCCAGCGACGGGTTCGTGATAGGCTTCCTTGCCGTCGGTCTCGTGGCCTTCGGCACCAAAGCGGCGCTCGTGCCTTTCCACGTATGGGTTCCCGGAGCATACGCTCACGCTTCAAGCAGCTTCTCCGCATACTTCTCCGGGGGGCTGTCCAAGGCGGGTATCTACGGTGTTATAATGGTCATCGACGTTTTCATAGGGACCGCCGTGCTAGCCGGTTTCGGGATCATGAACGGGCTCACCGGAATAGGATTGATTATTGCCATACTGGGTGCCATATCGGCCCTGATAGGCGGTGTTATGGCCATGTTCCAGGACGACGGCAAGAAGCTCCTTGCCTATTCCTCGGTTTCACAGCTGGGATACATATTCGTGGGAATCGGGGTGGGCGGCTCGCTCGGGATGGCCGGTGCCCTATACCATGTCCTCAACCATACGGTGTTCAAGGCACTGCTGTTCATGGGATTCGGTGCGGTCATCTACAGGACCGGGGAGCACAGACTATCGAGGCTCGGGGGCATGATACACGTCATGCCCGCGACCTTCTGGATGTTCCTTGTGGGTATCTTCGCAGCTGCCGCCATACCGATCACCTCAGGACTGGCTTCCAAGTGGCTCATTTACGAAGCGGCCCTCGAAAAGGGAATTGGCGTGATGGTCCCCATCCTGTTCCTTGCCTCCGTTTCCGCCTTTCTGTACTCCTTCAGGATACTTCAGGGAGGCTTTATGGGGCAGCTCAGGGACGAGTTCAGGAACGTCAAGGAGGCGCCCCTCACAATGCTTGCTCCAATGGGAATCCTGATGGCTGCCCTCATCGTATTCGCATTCCTACCCGGCGCCCCCATGTGGCTAATAGAAAAGGCCCTGGCCGATATAGGCATCGCCTCTCCCGAATACTCGGCGATAGAGCTCGGAAGCGGCGTCGGTACCTACTCCGGTCTCGTTGTGATGATATCCGTCGGCATAGGCTTCCTCGTTGCTTCAATACTATTCTTCTCCAGGCCTCTTGGAAGAAAGATCTCGCTGAGGGATACCTTCACGGGAGGCGAGGAGCCCATGCCAGGACTGGACAGGAAGTACCACTATGCATGGAACTTCTACGCTCCCTACGAGAGGGTGCTTAAACCCTATTTCAACGACTGGATAGGGAAGGCGTATGCCAGGCTCTTCAAGGGAGCCAGTCAGGTCGGAAGGCTGCACCGGTCCGTTTTCAGCGGCGATGTCACGGCATATCTGTGGTTGATCTTCGCTTCTCTGCTGCTCCTTGGCATTCTTCTCTGGCAATACGGGGGGTGGTTCTGATGGCATGGTCAACAACAACTTGGATCATGGCCTTCCTGGCCCCCGTCATCGTATTCCTTGCGGGGCATCTTTTCCTGGGCATAGCAAGGAAAGTTACTGCAAGGATCCACAGAAGGGTGGGGCCCCCGGTTCTCCAGCAGTTCATAGACGTCATAAAACTGTTCGGGAAACGCGAATCCACCACACACTCGTGGGTGCAGGACATGGGGGCCCTCTTCGCAGTTATCGGGGTCATAGTATCCGCACTTTTCATCCCCATAGGCGGGGATGCCATCCTGTCCTTCCAGGGAGATCTAATTGTACTTTCATATCTGCTCGTCATAGCCCCTTTGGGTATGGCTTTGGGTACCGGGGCAACGGGCAATCCGAACTCGGCCATCGGCGTTTCCAGAGGGCTGATGCTCATGATGGCCTACGAGGTACCCTTCGCGATGGTATTGGTGGCAGTGATACTTCACTACGACAGCGCCTCCCTGGCGGAGATAGTCCAGTCCCAGGACAACTTCAAATGGGCCATACTCTACCTTCCGTTATCGGCAGTAGCTGCGGACATCTCCCTGCAAGCTATGATGGGGGAGAAGCCCTTCGACCAGCCCGTCGCCCCCTCCGAGATAGCATCCGGGCCCATGGTGGAGTTCGGTGGCAAATACCTGGGGATGCTAATGATATGGCATGCCATGGCCATCGTCATCGAGGCGGGGCTCTTCGTCAACCTCTTCCTCGGCGGAGGTGTTGTTTTTCCGGGCGATGGTACTTTGTCGCTGATCGGCAACATCTTCGCGTGGCTCCTGCTGTCCCTGGGCATGTTCATGATCGCAATTTTCATCAACGCGATCTTCGGCCGTTTCAAGATGGGACAGTCCCTGAGGTTCTACTGGGGCTTCCCGACACTGCTCGCCCTTATCGGACTGGGGCTTGTTGTTCTTTCCAACCTGGAGGTGATCTGAGATGAAGGATGAAGAGCCGAAGGGAGGGCTCCTCGATCAGAACGGATATCCGATAACGGACCTTCCCAAGAGAGGATTCCTTCGAAAACTTGCGGACTGGGCGTCGGCGAAATCCATGTGGATATTGTACTACTGCACGGGATGCGGAGCTGTCGAGCTGCCCCCGGCCTTCACTTCAAGATATGACATGGAGAGGTACGGCATAGGACCCATGGCCACCCCTAGGCAGGCTGACATACTGCTTATCACAGGATACCTCTCCGTGAAAACGCTGAAGAGGGTCGTGAGGTCCTACGAGCAGATGCAGGACCCCAAGTACGTCCTCGGCCACGGTTCCTGCACGATAGACGGAGGAATGTACTGGGACTCCTACGCCACTGTAAAGGACGTCGGACTCTACATACCGGTCGACCTCTACATAGCGGGCT
>JBLIRK010000061.1:0-12382 GCA_048569615.1 Thermoplasmatota archaeon
GGTCGCGGCCTGCCCTTCATCGCCCAGCACCGGCAGACGAGGAAGATCGGGCGCCCCCGCATCGTACATGCCCACTTCGATCACATAGGTATTATTCCTTATTTTAAACGCCGCCGGCCCGGGATAGAGATATATGCTTCCGCTCGGGCCTGGGAAATCCTTGAGACACAGAAGGCGATCAACACAATCAACACCTTCAGCAGGGACATCGCACGGCAGATGGGGAGGGAGTCGATCTACAGGACCTGCGATCCGGCGTGGAGAGACGACATCACGGGGATAGCGGTTTCGGAGGGAGATGAGATTGATTTAGGGAATATGGCTGTGCGTATTCTTGAAACGCCGGGCCATTCTTCCTGCTCCACATCCGCCTATGTAAGCGATCTAAAGGCGCTCTTTCCGTCGGACGGCGTGGGTATTCCCTACAGGTCCTCGACAGTCATATCAGCCAACTCCAATTTCACCAGATACCAGGAGAGTCTCCATAGACTGAAGAACCTCGATATGGGACTGAAACCGGGGGTGACCTCCTACCACATCAACAAGCTGGAGAAGAAGGAGCTCATCAAATCATTCCAGGACGGGATGTACCGCAAGTTCTTCATATTCGAAGAGAAGGTGGAGCTCAAGATAGCCCTGAGCGACCTCCAGTCACTTATCGTGAACATAATCCAGGAGGAGCCCGGCATCTCCCAGATAGACCTCTCCAAGACCATAGGGAAGAGCAAGGTGGTCGTCAACTACCACGTGAGATTCCTCCGGGATCTGGGCCTGCTCAAGCTGGAAAGGGACGGGAGGATGACCCACTGTTTCCTCACCCCCCAGGGTGCGTATTTCACAGATTGAGCCCGTTAGCGTTCTTTTTTTTTTAGAGGCTCGATATTGGTAAAGTTACCGTACCAGAACGGTTTAATAATGGTATTAAGGACGTACCAAGGCGGTTATAAGCCGACAAGGCCTCGTTCCGAAGCAGGTAGTGATACTATGAGGAACAGACTTGGTAATATTATGGGATTCATGCCATTACTGGTTATTGGCATGATGCTCGGGGCGCCGGCTTTCTTGTTCTTGAATACCGCGGGCGTCTCCGGCATGTATTACGGTGGAACGAACTCCATGATCGATTTCTATGGAGAGCTGGATGGGGCCCCAGTTGACGGGTTCATAGAGAACGGAGGTCAATGGGACGAGAGCATAAGGTTCATCGCCAGGGCCGACTTCGGCCACATAGCCATCGGGGACGGCTTCGTGATCCTGAACATAATCAAGAGGCCCGCCGGTGGAGAGGACGGCAAAATGGATGACATCATATTCGGCTCCATCATCAAAATGGTATTCGAAGGGGCCAACGATGCCGAACCTACTGGTTTGGAGCCCTTCGGGTACAAGACCAATTTCTTCATCGGAAAGGACCAGGCCAAATGGAGCACGGACCTTGATACGTTCTCCAAGGTGGTCTATCAGGATCTATGGGATGGGATAGACCTTGTTTACACTTCTGGAGAGCAGGGGCTGAAATACGAATACATCTGCAGACCTGGTTCGGATCCCTCCGAGATATCATTCCATTTCGAGGGGGCCGATTCAGTGAAGATAGAAGATGACAGCCTGGAGATCATGACGCCGATAGGCGTGACGGTGACCGACGGAGGGCTCAAGACCTTCTATCAGGGCTCCCCCTCCTCCGGGATCGATGTGGAATTCTCATTGAAGGAAGACGGATCGGTCTGTTTCAATGTACCTGAATACGACAGGATGAGGACCCTGATCATTGATCCCTTCATCTTCTGTACTTATATCGGCGGTGTTCTCCAAGAAGGGCAGGTCTTCATGACCACCGATGCAGACGGGAACATTTACCTTGCGGGATTCACATCATCCATGGACTTCCCCGTTACGATCGGATCCTTCCAAACAAGGTTAAGCGACCAGGCCGACGGGTTCGTGATGAAGATGAAGCCAGACGGGTCCGCTCCCATCTTCTCGACCTACATCGGAGGTTCGGGATGGGAAGATATCAGAGGAATATACGTTGATACTGATACCGACATCTACATCACGGGATCCACTGATTCCAGGAACTTCCCCACGACAAAGGGGGCCTTCAACGAGACGATGAACAACTATACAGCCGATTACACCACTGACCTCGTGGTGGTCAAGCTGGATTCCACAGGATCCCAGCTTATCTATTCCACATACATCGGAGGTAAATATATTGAGACCATGAACGGAAATGACATGATCATGGTAGACAGAAGGGGGTGTGCGCATGTTGCCGCCGAATCCTTGTCCTCCGATTTTCCATTGACAAAGGATGCCTATGATAAATACAACAATGCCTCGGAGATGGGATGGAGATGTGCCAAGGTAGTCCTGTTCAAGCTCACTGCCGACGGATCCGACCTTATCTACTCAACTTACATCGGCGGAGAAGGATGGGATTACGCGGCCAGCATGTGGCTTGACGGGAATGGGTGTGTTTACCTCACCGGATCCACCGGTTCGTCGGAATTCCCGGTCACACCCGGAGCCTTCGATACCGACCTGGGCTGGAACGATCTGTATCTTCTGAAGTTCGATATAGCCAAGTCCAACCTCATTTACGGTACCTATTACGGCGGGATGGAATATTCCTGTGTTATGGACATCACCGTCGATGGTGAGGGAAGGGCTTACGTTACGGGGAACACCATGTCCCCTGATTTTCCAATAACCGAGGATGCTTATAATACGCAAATCAACGGCGAAGAGGACGTATTCGTCACGGCTTTCGATCCGAAAGGCTCCTCCCTCCATTTCTCCACTTTTGTTGGTGGAGGTTACTCGGAAATGGGCAGGTCCATATATCTTGATGCACAGGGAAATGTCCTCATAGGAGGGAATACAATTTCAGATGATTTCCCCAGGACCGTGGGAAGCAAGATACCAGACAGCGATGAGTACGACATCGATGCATTCCTGACCATCCTCAACTCCACGGGCCGGAAGCTGATCTATTCGACCATAATCGGCGGAAGCTCCCCGACACGGGACAGCGAGGATATGGCATATTCAATTCTGCCCTACCTGGATGACCAGGTTCTCCTGGCCGGAGCGACATCCTCCAGTGATTTCCCGGTCAGTGAGGACTGCTTTGACTCCTCACTCGGAGGAAGCTCCGATTCATTCCTCCTCAGAACATACTTGTCAATGCCTCCCACGGCTCCACTCAATGTTGGTATCTTACAAGGGGATGGCTTCCTCAACCTCTCCTGGGACGTCCCTGAGGACGACGGAGGAATGCCCATCACGGAATATCTTGTATACAGAGGGGACAGGGAGGACGGACTGAAGCTCTACAGCGAAGACCTTGCAAAGACATATTTTGTCGATGAGGAACTGGAAATGGGGAAAAGGTATTACTATACCGTTCAGGCCGTGAACGGGATGGGGCCGGGCAAGATGTCGGAGATCGTCTCCGAAAAGGCCGTATGCTCCCCCACACCGCCACAGCACCTGAGAATTGAGGAGGAATCCGGTCAAATCACCCTTACCTGGATGCCATCCTACTTCGACGGAGCGCTCAAACTGCAGGGCTACAGGCTCTACAAGCATACCGACGGTCAGGAGGAGCCAGAGATCATCGAGCTCCCGGATATCCAGCTGGAATACACGGACAAGAATGTCCTTGACGGGACCAACTATTCCTATTATGTTACAGCATACAATGATATCGGAGAGTCCGGACCCTCGAATGTCAAATGGAGCATCCCGATGGGTCTGCCTTCTCCTCCGGTCAATCTCACAGCATTCAGCGGGAACGGTTTCGTACTCCTGACTTGGGAATACCCGGCGGATGATGGGGGATCCACTATAGTCAAATACAGGATCTACCAGGGAATTCCATTCGGGGAAGCGATCATCTGGAGATTTATCGACACCTCCGACACTGAATTCAACGATACCCTCGTCCAGATCGGAAAGGAATACCGCTACTACGTGACTGCCATCAATGAGGAAGGAGAGTCCCTTTCCTCAAATGCGGTGACCGGTATGCCGAGCTGCGAGCCTTCCCCTCCAGAGAACGTCGAATCCGTGGAAGGAAACGGATACGTCATCGTGTCCTGGTCCGAGCCTTCCTTCCTGGGAGGGCTCGACATCCTGGGCTACAGGCTCTACAGGTCCAGTTCGGGTTCCGCACCAGAAGTCATTGCGGATCTGGACCAGGAGACCTTCTTCCTGAAGGATAAGGATGTGGTAAACGGCGGCTCCTACGCCTATTACGTTACTGCTGTGAACTCCTTCGGGGAATCGGAACCCTCGGAGAGAGTGGATGGGAATCCGGCCTCGGTGCCCGGGGAGCCTTTATCGGTATCGGTTTCCACCTCTTGCAGGGAGAACCGGATAACATGGGCCGCTCCCTCCGCAAACGGAGGATCCGCCGTAATTGGTTATTCCATACTCAGGAAGACACAGGCTGGTGAATTCCAGGAGATTGGAACGGTCGGATCTGATACCAAGGATTACAATGACGAGGATGTGGAGCCGGGAACGATCTACACCTACATCATCAAGGCTGAGAACAGGATGGGTCTTTCCGGACCCAGTGATGATAGGACAGTTACCGCTGTTGGAGAGCCCGGATGCCCGTTGGTCGTCGGAATGATCTCCGGTGACGGAT
This sequence comes from Thermoplasmatota archaeon, assembly GCA_048569615.1. Classification (GTDB taxonomy): domain Archaea; phylum Thermoplasmatota; class Penumbrarchaeia; order Penumbrarchaeales; family Penumbrarchaeaceae; genus JAYEPK01. Next base: position 4,664 of record JBLIRK010000061.1, read on the forward strand.
ATGTCGTCCTTGAATGGTCCTGCCCTGTGAACACCGGAGGCTGCGACCTTACGGGCATCAGGATATTCAGGACCGATGACAGTGCCCTCGAACCCGCAATGATCAAGGATGCGTTCCCCTCGGATACGACCTACAATGATACCGATGTCGAGAACGGAGTGGAATATACCTACTACATCTCCGCTGTTAATCAGTACGGGAATTCGGAGCAGGCAGAGATCGGCTCAGCCGTCCCGCTGGGGCGCCCCGACGCAGCGTCTGACCTGAAGGCTGTCGTCACCGGAAACAGGGTGGAGCTCTCCTGGAGCGCACCTACGGATGACGGCGGCTGCTGTATCCTCCGTTACGAGATATACCGGAAGCTGGGGGATGGACAGTTTGCCCGGATAGCGATCGTTGAAGGGAACGAGCTGAAGTACACCGACAACGAGAACAAGGGCTCCGGGAAGTACACATACAAGGTCGTCCCCGTAAATGAGATCGGTGCCGCCTCCGGGAGCTCCGAGGTGACGGCAGAAGTCAAGGAGGTCGATGAAAAGGGCAGCTTCGTCGAGGACCAGCTGGGGCTGATGATAACGGTTCCCATAATCCTGCTTCTCCTGGTGCTTGTGATCCTCATCCTTTCGAGAAACAGAAAGAACGGGAACGGTGTGGATCCGGTTCCATCCCCCGCCTATACAGAAGATGAGATGATCGGGTACCAGCAGACCTACGAAGGCCCCATGGAGGGGTACGAGAACGCAGCCAATGGCTACGGTGACCCCAACTTCGGGCAGGAGTAGAGAGTATTAAAGAGAGAGAGGAAAATAGTGAGATGTACGCCCTAGGGCAGGGGAGCATCGCCCTCCCCTGCCCGTTTTTTTTCATTCCGCTATAACGAACGTTAGGCCATCGCCTTGGCATTCGATCAACTTAAAAAATTAACGGTGGATCCTCATAAGTTTGGACGAACCCGGCGGACTCAAGTGTCCTTGCCCGGTATTATGAAATAGGAAGCGGATTTCTCCCTGGCCTTGCGTTTCACGATGTTTTTTCCGACAAGCTCCTGGAGAGCGTTCATCACGTTGTTCTTTGCCATCTTCAGGTGCGGATGTGCGATCACATCCGCGCTCTGTCCCTTTTCCTCGCCCACGTATCCGTGGTCCTTCATATACCTGTAGACCTTCTCCGCATTTGGAGACATCTTAACCTGGTTCATCTGCGACACCTCCTGAAAGGCATCGATTTCTGGCACTCCCATCCGATATTTATTCCTTGTTGCGATGCTTAAATAGTCATATAAGGTGAAATAATGTATATATAAGGAATTTAAAGAATGCCGTGTACCAAGGGTATGGATATTTGTTCAGAGGACCTTCTCATACCGTTGAGCGGTGAACCTGCCGCCCCATTTGTTCTGCTCCTGGGATTCCTCCACCAGCTTGAATCCATAGAGTTCGTAGAGCCTTGCAGCATCTTTCAGGATGCTCTCGGTGAACAGGAATATGGATGAATAACCACAGCCCTTTGCAAAATCGATTGCATCTTCCATCAGCTTCCTGCCCAGACCCCTTCCTCTGACATCGGGATGGAGGAGCAGCCATCTGAGCTGGGCCACCTCCACGGAGCGCTCCATGATGCCTATGCAGCCGACGATCCTTCCATCCTTCTCGACTATCCAGAGCCTCTTCCTCTCGGATTCGTGCCTGAGGAATTCCGCGAATGTGTCGGCAACGTAGGATTCGAATATTGTATCGAAACCGTATTCCTCGAAATAGACAGTGCCGTGAAGATGGATCAGACATCCCGCATCCCCGGGCCGGATATCATTCCGTATCATCATACCTTCAACATCATCCATCCGAATTCATATCTCCCTTACATGGCCGCATTGCGGACCGAATACCACTTGGGAATCCGAATGATGTCCTATCTGAATATATTTTTCCAGATAGGGATTGCCCATCATTCATATCTCAGGGCCTCGCCGGGCTTGAAACTTACCGCCCTCATCAGAGGGGCCAGGATCACTACCAGGGTTCCGAGGACGGTGATGACGAAAGAGAATATCACAAATGAAGGCTGGAATGACCAGGGGAGGTCCAGGCTCATTACCTCCTCCACCTCGTAGAGAAGGAACTCATACAAACCGTATCCAAGAGGCACCCCTATCACCCATCCTATGAACGAAATGAACACCCCTTCCGAACCGAATACCATAAGGACCGATCTGGATCCGGCACCTATGCATCTGAGCATTCCTATCTCCCTCGTCCTGTCGAGAACGTTCATGGTGAGCGTGCTCATCAAACCTATCAGGCTTATCATCACGACGATTATGCATATCGCCGTGAAGATGTTCAGCAGGTCCTGGTTCTCGTTGCGGTCCTCCTCCTCCAACACGTAATGGATACCTATCTCCAGGATGTATCCCTCCTCCTCGAATACGTTGTATATGGATTCTGCGGTCCCATCGATATCCCGATGCTCACCGCTAACGGTTTGAAGATAGAATCCAGAAACCCCGCTCCCCACCTTCAACAACTCCTGGAGGGTTGTCAAGGGTACTCTGATGTTGAGGCCGTCGTCCCAGTTTGTCCTATCGATCCCGATTATCCTGAAGGTGAAAAGTCCTGTGGCGGTCATGATATCCACCTCATCGTTCAGTTTCACCCCGGATTCTCTTGAAAGCGCAAATCCCATGACCGCAACGAACTCACGGTCGGTCTCCTCATCCTCGGTCCACCATCTTCCTTCTCCTTTCTCAAGCAGTGTATGCCGGAAGTTCAGGGATGATGGGTCCTGGACCATCCCGTAGATCTGCCCCTTGTTACCTTCGACATCTCCCCACGTGACGATGAACGGCTCCGCAGATCCGATCCCCCCGATCGAGCCGAACATCGAATTTCCCTTTTCCATTGTCATGGGGTCTGAAGGTTTGTATTCGACATAGACTGCGAGGTCCCACCTCTGGTCCTTCCAGTTCCCCTCCACCGCCTGGAAGATGGAGCTCCCGATAGATCCTAAGGCAAGCAGGACGCCCACCGCAAGTGCGATCTGGAACACGGTCGCGATGCTCCTTCCGGTTTTTCTGTTTGCATTCCTTATTCCTATCTGGGCTGACCTGGGGAGGAACCTGATCCTCATCAGGGCTGCTTCCACCGACCTGAGACCGTAGCTTGTCGAGATCCCATATGTGCCAAGTCCTTCCAGGATCGGCATCCTCGAGGAACGGACCAGTGCTGGGATGGAGGCGATGATGACGACACCTATGCCAACCAGTATGCTGAGAGAAACCGTCGGAAGGTGGATGCTGAAGGTCGGCTGAAAGCCGAAAGGCTCTCCCATGGCATCAACGACAAAATAAGCAACCAAGGTGCCAAGAACTGCCCCTATCAATGAACCGACGGCTCCCATTACGAACGATGTTGTCAGGTAGCTCCGAAATATCTGGAGCTTGGTACCCCCGATCGTCTTCATCTGGGAGATCTCCTTCTTCTGCTCCGAGATCGTCGTGTTCATGGTGTTGGAGATCAGGAATACGGAGCAGAAGAGTATGAGGAACGTGAATATTGAAAGGAAGGTCTGGTAGTCCTCCAGTGTTTCCTTTCCCTCGTAATAATCCTCGGGTCTGTAATCTGGCAGCTCACCGAAGGCAATGACCGAGGTGTTGTTGGTCAGGTACGACCTGATCACCTCTGTCGTCCTTTCCATGGAATCGGAGTCGGTCCTATCCAGAGTGAAACGGAGCGAGTTGTAACCGGAGATGTTCCCGATGCTCCTTGCGGTTCCTTCATCGGTGTAGAAAACAGCGACGCCGTCCGTGGTCTCTCCGAGTGATAGCAGGCTCCTTCCCGTGCCCGATATCCTTACCGTCCTCCTGTCACCCGAAGAATCTATGATCTCGATGTCATCCCCCTTTTTACCATTGTAAACCCCATTGCCGCTGTTCATTTTATCCGTTAGGACCTCGTTCGATCCCGGAAAATCCCCGGAGACCAGCAGAACCTTGTCAACGGACTGATTTCCGTAATCCCTGATCCCCACTATCTGGGCCCAGCTTCTCCTCTCGCCTATGTACATCCTTGCGTAAAGCTCGACCCTTGGCTCCATGGCCTTGACATTTTCCAAACTTCCCAGTTCTTCAACGTTCGTATCGTTCAGTACAACATCAGAGACCTGGATCTCTATGTTGTGCATCCTTTCCTCCCTGATGGCGGTAAGTACCTCCTTGTCCGCCAATGGAGTGACCGCGAACAGAGAGATCCCCATCACCCCTAGGGCTATCGTGGCGATCGTGAAGAATGATCTGGTCTTCCTTCTCGAGAGGTCCCTGAATGATTTTTTAATGAGCGTCCCTGTCATGGGATCACCCCGGATCAAACCACCCTTCCGTCGAGCATCTCTATCCTCCTCGTCGCCCTGCTTGCCAGATCTCCGCTGTGGGTTACGAAGATGATCGTCTTTCCCCTGTCGTTCAGCTCCTTCAGAAGCTTGAACATCCTGACCTCGGTCTTGGAATCCAGATTTCCCGTAGGCTCGTCGCCAATGATTATTCCGGGATCATTGGCAAGCGCCCTTGCTATGGCAACCCTCTGCTGCTCTCCCCCTGAAAGCTCGGAAGGCAGGTTGTTCATCTTGTCTTCCAGACCTACTATCTCCAGGTTCTTCCTGGCTGTCTCCTTCCTTTCCTTCATGTTACCCTTCCTGGCAAAATCCATGGGAAGGATGGCGTTCTCCATTGCCGTAAGCGTCGGAAAGAGCTGGAAGAACTGGAAGACGATCCCGATGTTCTTTCCCCTCCACTTTGCGAGATTGTCCTCCTTCATAATATCGATGCGCTCGCCTCCCACGACAACGCTCCCGCTGGTTGGTCTGTCTATCCCGGTGATCATGTTGAGAAGCGTTGATTTTCCGCAGCCCGAAGGACCTACGATAGCCGTGAGCTCCCCACTTTCGAATGTAATTGAAACATCCTTCAATGCCTGATATTCGATCCTTCCTGTCCTGTAGACCTTATTCAAATTGCTCAGTTCGATCTCCGACACGCTTTCCCCCCCTTATCATCCTTGAACTAGGATGTGGAATAAAAAGCGGACCATTGCCGCCCTTTAAATGATGTCAATGATATGAATGCTTAGAAAAATCTTTCGTTTTACAAGCTTGCAGTTTAAATAAGGGGAAGAAATGAATTTGACTTTTAATGACTTCTTTTCAATAGAGAAACATGTGATATGAAAGAGATCTGAATATAAGGTTCGGTCCGGATATTGGGTCCGATATCATCAATCATACCGATAACATTCTCCGGTCTCCAAGAGGCATTCCTCATGGAAATCAAAGCAGTCCCCGTTGTCATAATCGACCTCGCAGAACCTCTCATCTTCCTTCAGACACCATTTCGCCGGATCCTCGCTGCAGTATTCGTTGTCAGGATCGAAGCAGTGGTTCGACAGATCATCCCATCTGTCCTCGTAATGGTTGGAATGATGATGATGATGGTATTGGCCATAATCGACGATATCAGCTTCGGATAGACCGTAAAGCCCGAAGGCGCCTATGCCTATCAGGGATACCGCACCAATCAAAATGAGGGGAATCTTCGGCAACATCCGTAGCACCTATAACATAGGGGCTTTGGAGGTGTTTTATTCTTTACGGTTTTAGATTGATTGTCAAGTAATAATTAGAAATTGAGGAGCTGGCGAAGAACCGGCCCGGGAATGAGAAAACGTACGCGGAAGCTTCCATTCCTCATGAGGAATAACAGGTCGAAAATCCAATGTAAGCTTCCGAGAGAAAGCAGATGGATCTCAACATCAGGCTTGGTAGGAGCGGTCCACAGCAGGCAGCCCCTGCATAGCAATAGAGACAAAAATAACAAAATGATCAAGAGAAGAAATGGAGCCACTCAGGGAATTGAACTTCCGCAAAATGAAAGATTAGGATCATCCTGATGATTATCTGATAACATAAATATTTCTTAAGAGCCAAGACCAACGAGCTCAATCTCTATAGTTCTAATGGAATAAGAATATGAGACTTTAGAAAGGTATTATAAATCATTAGCTACATTTTATTCAATAAATATTGAAGAATAAAAATTTCTAATTAATTAATAAAATATATTAGGTCGAAATCTACTATTGCAAAAGCTGGGGATGTCTTATGAGGAAATGCGTTTCTTACCTGATAGTCATTTTATTCTTTCTCAATCTTCTATACTTCAATAACAACGAGGATTTGAAAGTAAAAGGTGCAACTACCTTGTACGTTGGAGGAACTGGTCCAGGAAATTATTCCATAATCCAAAATGCTATAAACAATGCAACTAGCGGTGATAATATTTTCATCATGAACGGGACCTACAATGAAGTTTTAAACGTCAACAAGTCTATTCAAATAATCGGTGAGAACAAGAATACATCAATAATCAGTGGAGGTTTTAAGATCTCCTCGGAAAATGTGAGCATCTCAAATATCAATATTACTGTTGGATATGGAAGGGACTATGATGGATCAGGATTAAATGGAACTTTCAGGTATGGCATATATGCCACAGGTTGTGGCAATATCACAATTAATAATGTATATATCCATGATATTATAGGTGGAAACGGAGCTCAAGCCGTTTCAGGCAAAGGAGGGAATGGGGGTGGGGCTTATGGGATATTTTTCATCGGATGTAATTTCACATCAATCTCAAATGTCACGATTACAACTATCATCGGTGGCAATGGTGCTGATGGTACAGGAGGTAACTATGTTTGTTTAGGTGGGTTGGGAGGGGAAAGTAAAGGATTACATATTTTCGGATGCTGGAATTCAAAGATCGAGAGGTCAATTATCAAGATTATCACAGGTGGTGCGGGAGGCAAAGGAGGTTCTGTGAGTAACCCAGGAATTGGGGGTTCGGCAATAGGCATTGATATAGCTAATTTTAATAAATGCAATTTAACTTATAACCGGATTGTCACAATATCTGGAGGTGTCGGGGGCTCCCAAAATTCCTCGGCCGATAGAGGTGGTAATGGAGCGAAAGGAGGAATTGGTTACGGAGTTAAATTATACAATATATCCTCACATTTCATTTATAAAAATACAATAACAGCAATTTCTGGAGGTATAGGTGGAAATGGTAGAACAGCAGATGGTGCTCATGGAACAAGTGGAAATGGGGGAGATGGATTTGGATTTGCACTTGAAAAAGTTGCTTATCTAATTATTACAAATAATAAACTAATATCTATTACTGCTGGACAAGGAGGAACCTCTGAATATTGTGGCCATGGTGGTCATGCCTATGGCTTTTATCAAATTAAAGGCAATAATGTAACAATTATTAACATTTCAATACAAAATATTAAGGGAGGCAAAGGAGGATCCAGCACATATAATGGTGCATATGCAGGAGGGGGAGGGAAAGGATACGGAATATATATAGAAAAATGTGATAATTCTAATATGTCCAATATAAAGTCTATCGGAATTAACGGCGGGTACGGTGGTGATGCCATTTCTTCTGGAGGTGGACTCGGGCATGCAATTGGTTTTTCATTGAAAGATATAAATAATATCTCATTATCGGAGTTCAACATCTCTTATATTTTTGCTGGAAAAACTGGCAATGGAACAGTTAAAAGAATCCCGCAGGGCTAGACGCTGGGGAATCTTTTTCAAATCACTGGCGTTTCTCTATGTGCTGGTCTTTCTGGGGATGCTGATTCCGGATGATCTTTC
>JBLIRK010000062.1:0-12252 GCA_048569615.1 Thermoplasmatota archaeon
CGAGGTCTTCACCAGGAACGGCTACGGGCAGAGCCGGTTCTCCGGATCGGACAGAATATATATCGAGAACACGGAGCCACAGATCCGAAACTTCACCATAGAGGGAGGCGCACCTTTCATTCGATACAATCGGGTTGTTCTGGAGATGTCCCTTTCCGACGACCTTTCGGGACTGGACGGGATGTGCTTCTCCAACGATGGCGAGATCTGGTCCGAATGGGAGGAGTGCGGAAGTGCCAAGGAATGGATGCTGACAGAGGGTGATGGTAAGAGGACGGTCTTCATCAAGGTCAGGGACATCGCGGGAAACTGCGCCGTGGACAATCGGTCCATTCTGGTGGACAGTACCGGTCCCGGTGCGGAGAGCGTACAATTCGAGATCCTTGGAGCCGAAGGTGATAACGGATGGTATCTATCTGATGTCTCGGTGACGCTCAATACCGAGGACCCGGATGTCTCGAGGATCATATATGGAACAAGCATGGGAAAAGGAGGCGATTACGAGGAACCCATCTTTTTCCATGCCGACGGCATCCACACCCTCTGCTTCTACAGTATCGACCAAATAGGAAACATCGGGGAGAAGAACGAGGTCACGATTAAGATCGACAGGAGTGCTCCCGTTGTGGGTTCATTTGGAATAGAAAACGATCCGGAATTGACAAATTCGAAAGAGGTGGACCTTTCCATACAGGCATGGGACAACAACTCCGGTCTCTCCTCCATGTGCTTCAGCCGGAACCTGACGGAATGGGAGGAATGGATGGAATACATCTCCATATATCACTACTTCCTTGGGGAGCAGGACGGCGATAAGAGCATATATCTCAGGATCAAGGACAAGGCCGGGAACGTGCGAACATATCCTCATCCAGCCGAGATCGAAATGGATACAATACGTCCGATCCTCCTCGGCTTCTGGCCGGACGAAGGGAGCAGGGTGGGCAAGGATGCCGTCATCAGCCTCTACTTCAGCGAGGCCGTCCTGGAGAACAGCCTTAAGATAACTTTGACCAGGGAGGGGGGCGGGATCGTGGAGCATGAGATGAACATGGCCCAGGACGGCTCCGTGGATATCTCCGCTCCGCTTAGGGGATACGCATCCTACTCTCTGAAGCTCGACGGGGGCGTCTCGGACCTTGCCGGGAACCTAATGGGAAACTCGATACAATTCCAATTCAATGTCAAAGGGGAGCCACCCGGGAGCCCCCGAAACCTGACGGCCGTCATCGACGAGGAGGATGTCCTGCTTTCATGGTCGGAGCCTCTCCACCCCGGGGATGCCCAGATACTGAACTACAGGATCTTCAGACAGCAGGGGGGAGCATCCTGGTCGGTCATCGGAGAGACACCGGGAACCCGATTCATAGATATCAGCGTGGTCGGGGGGGAGGTATACAATTACAGGATCGCCGCATACAACGGTTTCGAGGACGGGGAGATCTCGGGAGTTGTCTCGGTCACGATACCATTCGAACCGGCGGATGAGGATGACGATGATGCCGGGGATGATGACGGCCTGAGGAGCGAAGACAAGGGGTTCGAACTTCCGATGGAGATAATAATGGCCGTGTCCGTCGCAGTCATTCTTCTGGCATTAGCAGTGGTTCTCATCTCATCAAAGAGAAGGAATCCTCCTGAATTTGAGGAATGAAAAGGGTGGGTGCTCAGCCTTGACAGATATGAAATAATCCATAAATTCCTATGAAATTATCAGTTGACAAAAAAGATCTATCTCGTTCTGTCGTCATAATGATAATCCTCGGTTCGAGAGTATTGTGATAAAAAGGATGTTCAAGGCAAGGAGTGAGCTCGAAAAGGATTTAAAGGGTCAAAGGAAACCTTAACGTTCATTTCTGATGGATGTGCTGATTGATAACTATCTCCGTATAGGGATCGTCCAGGACCAAGGAGTTCGTCACCTCGACCGTGTTGTAGAGACAGCTGTTGAACTCCAGACCCTTCTCGATCCATCCGACGATCCTGTTCTCGATGTACTCATCGATCTGGGTGAAATCCGTTATCCTTATCGCCGGGTACTTTCCCCCCGTATCGATTATTTCCAGATCCGCGGGGCGATAGCTCTCTCTCAGGATGGAAGCGTATTTCTCGATGGCGAAGTCCTTTGGATCGTTAACTAGGAGGTGCTTGAACTTGCTCCTCAATCCGAAAAGGGCGCTGAACCTGCCGCTGTATCGCGCCCCGATCACGTGGCCATCGTAGAATCTATCGCACATCGACCACAAGGGAGTGGCGATCCCCTCTTCCAGGGAATACCACTCATCGATAAGGATGATGTTCTCGTATATCCTCCTTGATGACTTCGGGAGGTCTTTCTCCCATTCATCGTAGGATCTTTTCCCGAACTGATCCTTAATGAATTCCTGCAAGGAAGCTATAACTATACCTCGAACCTGCATAATCCGTTCCCCCTATGCCAAATCCAGGGTAACATTGGTCGGGGCGGTTCTTAATGATTTCTTTCGTTCATCTTCATCCGATTTTCCTAATGACGGCCAAGGCCGTATCATGGAGAACTTTGGATACGCTGGAGAGCATCTGGATCGTCTGCTGCTGCTTTTGAAGCATGTTCTGCAGGTCGATGTTCGCCAGCTGAGAATCATCACCTATGGTATTGAGCTCCTCCTCCAGGTCCTTGATATGCTGATCCAGGTCGTCCTTGGTCTCTATCTGCTTCGATCGAATATGGTAGGAGAGCTCCGATAATGTCTCCGGTGCTGCTGCATCAGCTTCATACACGGTTGCCTGGTACCGGAATCCGCTCGAAATTGCCCTATCGGAAAAGGCCCTGGCTTTGGAGACCTCCGCTTCCATCTGGTTCTTCAATTTGTTCAAACTCTCGATCTTACCGATCGGTCCTTTCAGGTCCTCGAGGAGTCTGGTGCTCTCATATATCAGCTTCTCCAGCTCCTTTATCTTTGCTTTTGCTACTATCATGTCATTGTCTATTTGCACGGTTCCCTGGGATGATGTGATCCGGTCCTTGATGGTTGCAGGAATCCTCTTTTTCTTGGTGATTTCCAGACCCGAACTGGTGTATTTTGGATCCTGCCCTTCTGTTCCCGATGTAGGTAAGGGAGAGGGCTGGACCGGGATCGACGGTTGATAGACCCCAGATGAAGATGCAGAGGACTGTTCTTTATCCTCTTCTTCTATCTCTTCATCCGTATAGCTGCTTAGGATTCTCTCGTATTCTGAGGTATCGATCCCCAACTCCCGGAGCTGCTCTAGGACCCTGGTGATGTGGATCTCATTGTCTTGGAGCTGTGCCTCGGCCTGTTTAAGATCTTGCTCCGCATCGTTCATTTGAGCCTGCCATGCTTTAACCATCTGGATATTCTGGGAGTCGGCATCATCGTTCTCTTCTTGAATAGGGATAGGTCTGCTCGCACTTATCTCTGCAAATAATCGGTAGGCCTCCTTATACCTTACCTCCAACGCCTCTTTTGCTTCCAACAATCCATCAAGCATTTGGAGGAGGGATTCCACATCTGACGAATCCTCTTGCTGCTGACCCATAGGAGCGGAAGAAACTCCGCTGAGGTTGGTTGACGAAGAACTGCTTGATTGAGTAGAGGAACCATCACTGACCGGGCCGGATCCTTCATGCTCCTCCTCCCCCGAGATCTCATCAAGGTCCTGCTTGACCCTCTCTTTGATCTCCTTCATATGGGTGTGCATGCTCGATTCGAGCTCGAGCCATCTCCTGCTCTTCTTCTTCCTGGCAGCCCCATCCTTCACAATTCTATCGTTGCTCGCCTCTGTTCTTTTTGACATATCCTCAGCTCTCCTTAGGGAGACTCGAATAGGAAGGCAATATTCCCCAATGAAAATTGGAATTTCTCATATAAATTTGTGGCCATTGATATCGATGCCTAAGTTCGATAGCAGCATTAATGAAAACGTTTTTTTCGGTGACCGAATCAGGCCTACCGGATTTGAGGTCCATAGAGAGGTTCATATCCTCGTAATGACCTCATCGATGAAGTAATCCTGGCTGTCCGGGTTCACATCGATTATGACCTCCCGCACCCAGTATTCCTTGACGGTGAGCCCCATCCGTGTCCAGACTCCGAGGTTCATGTTCGTGATCTTCACCGGATGCTTGAGGAATATGATCAGCAGGTGCTTCCTTGTGGAGTACATGGGGTGGAGGCCTCCCTTAGGCGGAAGCGGATGCAATCTGAGGATCTTCCAGGCAAGCCTTGTGTTCTTCCACCTTTCCCTCCAGTAGCTCTCATCCGCCTTGAGGACATGGGAGACGGAAGAGATGGGTATGACGTTCTTGATGATGGGCGACATGGACCAGTTCTGGTGGTAGACTACGATCCTGCCATTGTCGACATAGGTCCTGTTCCCCTCCTTTACCAAGCGGGAAACCAGCACGGCCGGTATCAGAATGGTGAGCATCAGGAAGGGGATCGTCATCAGCAGCATCAATGACATGAACATCGGGATCGAGAGGGAGATAAAGAGGCCCTCGCCGTCTCCCTGGACAAGTGAGGTGACGGTGAACACGGCGGAGATCGTGATGAAGATGAATAACAGGATGATATAGCCGAACAGCATCTGCTTCCCGAGGAGGATGTAGATCTCCTTGAAGCCCGAACCGGTCGGAACCTCGAAGGTATCCTTTCCATACTGGAATTTCACCATTCCTCATCCTCCTCCTTCATTATCCTTCTCAGCCTCTTGACCTCGTTTTTGAACTCGTAATGCATGGGTCTCTCAATGTCAATCACGATATCATCCGTCATGAGCTGCTTCCCATGCTGTTCGGTACCGGTCCATTTGTAGTCGAAGTACGGTACCATCATGGGTGTCCGAAGTTTCATGATTATGAGGTCCTCCGGTCTCGAGAAGCTGCTGAAGTAATCTCCGGTCCTCGGCTTGAACCTGTGATAGGCCATCCTGTGGTAGAACCTGGACTCCTTTTTTCTCCTCTCCATGTAACTCCTGTCGGCCTCTATGACATCCTCTATGTTCCCCAGGGGGACCTCGATGATCCTCGGGGGTGTCATTCCCGATATCTTTGCACTGACCTTGACCATACCGTTTGAGATCTCCACCCTGTTCTCGGGGATCGAGGAGGCCACCGACCTGTATGCGATTATCAATCCAATGGGTACGGATATGAACAGGATGGGTATGATCAGGATCATGGGGAATACGGGAATCAGAAGCGCCCCCCATTCAATGGGGTCTGCCGTGAGTCCAGCGATGATTAGCGGTGAAAAAAGCAACAGAGGAATTGTGATGAACAGGCCCAGGAGCATAGGTATGACCCAGAGCGTCCTCTTCATGACCCGTTTCATAACGTGTTTCTTCTTTATCCCGGAATGATAGACCTTCGGAGGCTTTCCGCTCATTCTCGGAGGTCGAACAGGCTCACCTATGGGTCTCACAGCTCTCCCGTACCCCATTGATATCGTTAATCCATTGATTGGTATAAATAATACCATTTTGGATTTTGTTTTGTATTTATAAGTAAAAATTCATATTAAATTCCGAGAACCTCAATTCAGATCTTCCAATTCTATCAAATTCTTTGATCGGATGATCTTGATTCCCCTGAACTCCCGAATGCTAAGAAGATGTTCATCCCCGGTGACTATGTAATCAGCGTTCCCATCGACCGCGCATTCCAGTATTTTATTATCATCAGGATCTTCAAAAACAGCATCGATCGTTGTTCTTTGTTTTACAACCTCGAATATCTCGAAAATTAGGATCAAAAACCTTCGAATATCCTCCTTCCTTATCTTTGAAAATTTCTCCCTGCTTATGACACCGATGAATTCCGAGATCAACTCCTTGCCGATCAGGAGTTCGTATTCTCCTTCTATCGCTTTCTCAATGATCCGTCTTTCCGGTCCATTCCATCCAATAGCTGATATGAGAATATTGGTATCAAGCACTATCCTCTTTCGCACGTTTCTTTGAAGACCTGTATCCTTTTATTTCTGTTTCCACATCCTCAGCGGATATATTCATAGTGCTGAATGCTTCACCGAAAGTATCCATCAGATCTTTGAACTCCCTCTTCATTGCTTCCCTGTCCAATCTCTTCATGATTATCGAATCCCCTTCTCCGAAAACGAGGAACTTCTCATAGGCTTTGATGTCAAGAGCTTTCCTGATATCGCTGGGAATGACGATCTGTCCGTTTCTGGATATCGTTGTAACGGCAATTTCCAAGATCTCACCATACCTAAAACATCTTTTAAGTTTAAAAAATTTTTTATTCCATAGCACCAATAATGTCATTATCCGGTCACTCATCCTGGTGGTGGTTCCAGGACGGATGCTTTCGGGGCGGTTTTCAATTTCTTCCGATTTGTCTTGATGATCGAACGGAAACTCTCGTGGTCATCGGGTCGGATTGAAATTATGAAGGTGGACGAAGGCCACTTTCCATACTGCGGAACATATTTCATCTTCGAAAAGAAACCCTTTCCGGTATTAATGAAGCTGCCCGTGATCATGTATCTCAAGGGGAGCTCCGTCTCGAGGTCCAACCTTACGAGATAATTTATCGGAATGGCGCTCTTGCCGGGGATCCCATATAGCAACGAGGGATGTTTTTTTGGATCAGGGGACGCTTGTAAGAAAGGTCTGTACCACCAGGGGAGCTTCACTTTCACCTTGTTCAGATGCCCCACGACATCTCCCTCGGTATCCTTGATGAGGTCCAGATGGATCCTGTTCTCGAGCCTCTCCTTGTCCCAGATCCTCTGGGAAATGATCAGATGCGTTTCCGTCAGCTTGTAGATTATCAGTGGGTTCTTGTCCCAGTCCCTGGCCATTTTCAACTTCCCTGTGTTCGCCACCAGGTACATAAGACCCAATACGAGCAGACCATTCCCAAGGAGAAAAACAAAGGAAAAAACCCCAACGACGACCGCGTCAAAGAACGAACCCCCTTCGGAGAGCTCGCTTCCGAACATCATGGGAGCGATGAGCAGAGCCAAAAAGAGCGATATCCCGCTCACCCAGAACAGCGCCTCGTACATCTTGATCCTGATATGGTCCGATACGTTGGCGGTCCCGTAGAAGACGCTCTCCCCTTCACCCATCGGAGGTGAATGGACATTATTTTACTTGAAGGGCTCCCTGGAAGCAGGATGCCGGGATAAAGCATCTACCCGGCATTCCATGTCAAACCTTCACCTTCCAGCAAGGCACGTTCAAGTTTCCGAAGATCGAAATTGTATACCCTGTTCTCCTCCATGAATTTCATAGCACCTTCAGTAAAACCAGATCTGCTAACGATGAACGGATATTCCGTCCTTTTACCATTTTGCCAATCGATCTTTTCCAAATTGGAAAGGAGGCTCTTAACGGAATCCTTGCCTACAGGCTTATTCTTCCATTTTACCTCCCCTATTGCAATCTTCTTCTCCCTCTTTGAATAGAACAAAATGTCAACTTCGTTTCCGGACCGATCCCACCATGATCCGACCTCATCGGGTTCGAACGGTAGAGAATCGGTGGAGAACAGAATATCAACAATCACCCTTTCCATTCCCTTTCCGATCTCCGTTCTAACCGTTTCCCTGTCGACCCTTGCCCTGCCGTCTCTGTAGAGACCATATCTGGGATAACAGACCTTGAACCAGAATTGGAGGAAAGGATCGATCAATCCATATCTTACATGTCTCTGTTTGCCGAAGATGGGTCTCTTTCTGTCTATAAGCTGAAGCTGCTTCAATGTTTCAAGGTATTTTGGAAGCATCTGGACCTCCATACCCAGCTGCTCTGCTATGCTCGTGGGTCCGAATTTTCCCCTGGAAATCACTTCAAGTATCGAAAAATACGTATCCCAGGAAGCTCCGAACTCCTGGATGAGGAGGTTCTCACCTTCTGTCAGGAATATGGACCCCGGTGAGAACACATTTTCAGTGATCTTTTCGATGCTTCGCCGTTCCTTCAGAACCTCCAGATAACTGGGAACCCCCCCAAAGAGGGAATATGTTTCAAGAGAATCGAGAAAAGGAAGCGGCCCCTCCATTAGCATCCTCACCGAATGGACCACATTCAACGGTTGAAGCTCCAGGATCGAGGTTGCTCTACCGTAAAGAGGCTCTTTCCGATCTTGAAAAGTCCTTCTCATGATGCTCACATAGGAACCGTCAACAATTATCCTGAGAGGTCTCTCATCTTTCACACGATCGATCATCTCCTGAAGGTCCGAGAACACCCCCTCGTCAACATATTTGAAATTGGAAACCTCATCGATGAAAATAATATTGTTATCCATCCGAAAAATATACTGCAAAAGGTCTCGAAGATCCATGAACTGCGGAGAATAACCGGTTTGCTCGCGGATCATATACGAGAGCTGCTCCAATGCAAGTGTGGACCTCTTTCGAGGGATGAAAAGATCAAGATGATCCTTCCCTTTCAAAGCCTCTCTTATCAACCTTGTCTTTCCTATCCGGCGCCTGCCGGTTATCACAATGAAACAGTAATCCTTCTCCACCGCTTCCTTGATCATCCTCAGCTCATTTTCCCTGTTGTGGAACTTCAATCGTAAGCCTCCGAACAAGTATTATACCAAATCAGGATAATCCTGATATGGTTTATAGTTTTCCGTCCTGATTCTATTAGTCCGAATCAGATGAAAATTACTTACTTCTCAAAATACCTATCTTGTCATGGCCCTCTTGAACAGAGGGATGGCAATTACGAGCATGACGGTTCCAAAGGTGATCATAACGGCAAGTTCGAGAGTTACATCGCCCAGTCCACCGCCTAGTACCATGACCTTCCTCATCGCCTGGGCGGCATAGGTCAGTGGCAGGGCTTTCGAAAGATACTGGAACACCTTCGGCATCTGCTCCACGGGGAAGAATATTCCCGAAAGGAACATCATCGGGAACTGCAGAATCATCATGAAGGTCTGTGCCGTCTCCTCGTCCTTTGCGGCGGCGGTTATGGCTATACCGATCCCTATGAAACTGAAAATACCCAGGAGCAGAAGGAGTATCACTAGAAATATCGAGCCGTGGATGACGACACCGAAGAAGATGATGGCAAGCAATAATACCACACCTCCCTGGGCCATACCCCTGACGCTCTGTGCTATGGTCTTTCCCATTATGATGGAGAACCTGCTTGTGGGAGCGGCGAGTATGCCGTCGAATGTCCCCGCCTCCTTCTCGTGGGAGATCGCCCTCGGAAGTCCGAGCATCACCGAGAACATGACCACCATCATCATCATTCCCGGAGCTAGGAACTCGAAATAACTGGGGTCGCCGGGGACCGTCCCTTTGTTCTCGACCTTGTAGGGAGTGACCATGGCGATCGAAGCGTTAGTATCGACATTGACCGTCTCGTTGATGGTCGATACGGCTTTGCTTGTACCCATCCGGGCGATGACCGAATCAAGGATCGACATTATCTGCGTGGATATCTGCGGTTTGGACTGATCGTACAGGACAACTACGTTGCCCTGCCTCCCCGATTCGAGGTCCCGGGTGAAATTTGTGCGGATTATGACCGCTCCGTAGCGTTCACCCTTTGTGATCTGGTCCCTGGCCTTATCCTCGGAATCCGATGTTCTCAACCTGAAATACCCCGTCTTCTCGTTCATATCCTTCAGGTCCTGTATGAACTCGAGGCTCTCGTTGCCGGGGACGCCGTTTTCCATATCCTCGTTCACTATTGAGACCGGCATGTCCTCGATCGTATTGCTGGAGGGGAAGATGTAACCGAACATCACCATCATGAAAAGAGGAAAGACAAAAAGCATGACAAGGAGCACCCTGTTCCTGGAGAATTCCAGCAGGTCCTTGTGGGCTATCCACAGGGAATGCCTCAATGAGTTCAATGCCCTCATCTCACCTCACCCTCCCCTTGATCCTGCTGAAGGGCCCATGGCCGTGCTGCATGGGAACCTTGTCCTTGACCTCGTCGATCATAGCCCTGCCAGTAAAATGCAGGAAGACATCTTCTAGGGACGGCTGGCTCACGCTTGCGTTCCTCAGCTTCAATCCGAAGCGTGCGGATGCGCCTATGATGTCCTGGAACGCATCATCCTTCGATGCGATCACCTTTATCCGGTTCTCCTTCTGTGAAACGCTTTTCACGACCTCCAGCTTCTGGAAGAGCCCATGGGCGTTCGGAGGGGGGTCTATGAGCTCCAGGTCCACGACCGTGTTTCCTCTTTCAGATATCCTGGATTTCAATTCGGAGGGAGAGCCAACCGCGCAGATCACTCCCTTGTCGATAAGTCCTATCCTGTGGCAGAGGACGTCAGCCTCGTTCATTATATGCGTCGTTAAGACTATGGTGAGCCCCTGCTCCTCGTTGAGCTTCTTGATGAGGTCCCGGATATCGGTTGTACTCTGAGGGTCCAGGCCTAACGTGGGCTCGTCCATGAACACTATCTTCGGCATGCTGACCAGGGCCCTTATGACGTTTATGCGCTGCTTCATGCCGGTTGAGAACTTCCCTATCTGGGTGTCGGCCCACTTGCTCATGTTGACGATCTTCAGGAGTTCGGCTATCCTGTCTTCCATCTCCTTTTTAGGGACATTGTACAATTTGGAGAAGAGACGGAGGTTCTCGTAGGCGGTGAGCCTGTCGTACATTATCATCTTCTCTGAGACCATGCCGACGGTCTCCCTGACCTTCTCGGCATCCCTGACGATATCGTAGCCTGATACATTAGCGGAACCCTCAGAGGGCCTCGAGAGCGTTGTAAGCATCCTTATCATTGTGGATTTGCCCGCTCCGTTGGGACCGAGCAGTCCGTAAACCTCACCCTCCTCCACATGCATGTTGACCTTGTTGACGGCGGTGAAGGAGTTGAAACGCTTGGTAAGGCCCTTGGTCTGTATTATCACTGGACGGACAGACATGTGGATCACTTCTTTGTCTTATTCTCTCCGGCTCCCGATATGAGCGTGCGTATCCTGGAGCTCGCATCCTCCATGTGGTCCAGGAAGCCTGTCATGTCCGAGGCCTTCATCAGCGATACGGTCCATCCTCCGTGGGCGGGCCTTGCCATGACTATCATGGTGTCCCCCTCCTCGATCCCGCATCGTTTCCGTATTTCCATGGGTATCACTATCTGTCCCCTGGAGCCTACCTTCGTGCTGCCAAGAATAGGTTCTTCTCTCATCCGCTCACCGAATCCCGCAGAGCGAAGGACTATATCAGATTTTTCATACTTATCATACAAATCATACAATGATGAAGTTCGATTCTGATAAGGGTGCGATCAGATGATCAGGGAATACCTTCGATCTTTTCCGGAACTGCATCCGTTTCCTGGGCGTTCTCTTCAACCACCGGCTGCTGAATGTTTTCCTCGGTTGGAACCTCCGGGGTCTCCTCGAGGATCGGGAGTTGCGGAGGTTCCTGAATAGGAGAGGGAGGAGTATTCTCTTCAGGTGAAACTTCTGCCGGGGGCCGCTGCTGTTCCAGGGGAGCTTCCCTCAATTGAGACTTAACCGGGGACTGGACGATTCCTTCCAACTGTTCCATGGGAATTTCCCCGCTTTCGACATCCTGCTCGATCTTCTCCGTCACTTCGTCTTCATGCGGCTCTTTCTTCTTTCTCATCAGGAAGAAGATCACAATTGCGATCATTATCAAAACAACAACAAGAACGATTATTATCCAGATAAAGGAGCCTCCTTCCTCTTCCTCCCTGGTCAAGGGATGCCCGGAAAGGTCCAGATCCAGCTCCCCCATGGGATCGACGGAGGAGCTCCCCGTTAATGTCTTGTAACCATCCTTGGATATCTCCCAGGAGAAGGAGCCGTAATAGACCTCCAACGAGAAGGAGCCGTCCGAACCGGTAAAGGTTGTGAATTTCTCCCCATTTGAGGCTGTTATGATTATAGTAGCCCCTTCTACGGGATTCCCATCCTTGTCAAGAACGATGCCGGAGATATGCCCCTTGTCGATCACCGTTACCGTCAATGTGTCCGTTCCGGTATTTCCGAACTGGTCCCTGACGGTCAGTGTTACGGTGAAATTACCGGCAGTATTGAACAGGAACGAAGCGGTTTCCCCAATAATGGTCCTCTCTTCACTCTCATAGGTGAAGGACCAGGAGTAGCTTTCGATGACCCCGTTATCGGCGGAGGAGGACCCAGCCCCCACCCGGAACCCGCGCCGGAGCGGAAAGCGGGCCAACCGACAGCGCGCGGATCGTCCAGCAGCGAGATCCCCTCACGAGAGCCCCTTCGCCGAACTCGACTCCTCGGCCGGCCTTCA
>JBLIRK010000063.1:0-12251 GCA_048569615.1 Thermoplasmatota archaeon
CATTACAATCCAAAATTGTAATTTTATTAAATATTATGGTTATTATGGTATGTTATATGGTGTTTATGTTGAAGGCGGTTACGATGTGATCCTGGTTTCGGGGGACGCTTTTGTTGACCATCCCTCGTTCGGGACAGCCGTGATAGCTCGGGTTCTAGAGAGCAGGGGTTATACTGTCGGGATAATACCGCAGCCTGATTGGAGGTCCGCCGATGACTTTGAAAGACTTGGAAGACCCAGGTTATTCTTCGGCGTCACCGCCGGGAACCTCGATTCCATGGTTGCCAACTACACTCCGCTGAAGCATAAGCGTGAATTCGATTCCTATTCGATAAAAGGCGAAACAGGAAAGAGGCCGGACAGGGCAGCTATCGTGTACTGCAGCAGGATCAGGGAGGTCTTCAAGGAAGTGCCACTTGTGATCGGAGGCCTGGAGGCATCTCTGAGGCGTTTCGCCCATTATGATTACTGGGACAACAAGGTGAGGGGATCCATCCTCGTTGATTCAAAGGCCGACGTCCTGGTTTACGGTATGGGCGAGAAAGCTGTTCTGGAGCTTGCCGATTTCTATGAAAGGAATTCAAGGAATGACAAACCGATAGGGATACCCAACACCTGCATCGTGCAAAGGTCGGTTCCGGAAGGATATAGGGATATTCCTTCTTTTGAGGAGGTCAGGGAGGATAAGTACGCATTCGCAAGAGCCTTCGTGATGATGCTTGAATGCGAGAGAATTGTCCAGAAGCACGGTCACAGATACGTCATCCAGTATCCCATGAACTTACCCGCAACGGAGGAGCTCGATCTGATATATTCGCTCCCCTTCTCGAGGCGGGCATGGAAGTCGAGGAACGTTCCGGCTCTCAATCCCGTCAGGTTTTCTATCACGACCCACAGAGGATGCTTCGGAGGCTGCTCCTTCTGTTCGCTCTCATTGCATCAGGGGAGGGTGGTCCGCTCCCGGTCCGGGGCCTCCATACTCCGCGAGGTGGAGAGGATAACAAGGATGAAGGGATTCAGGGGGACCATCGATGATCTCGGAGGTCCGACCGCCAACATGTACGGCATGGACTGCCCCGGACCCTGTGAAGGGAAGGACCGATGCATGACCTGCGGAAAGATCGATCGCGGTCATGAGAAGCTCAGGGAGCTTATGAGGAGAGTTCGGGAGGCAGAAGGGGTGAAGCATGTCTTCATAAGTTCGGGCATAAGATATGACCTTGCCATGAACTCTCTGGAGTACCTCAAGGAGATCGCAAGGCATCATGTTCCGGGCAGGCTCAAGCTGGCTCCCGAGCATGTTAACAGCGAGGTCCTGAAGCTGATGGGGAAGCCGGAGGTGGAGGTCTATGAGAATTTCCTGAAGATAATGAGAAGCATCGATCCGTCGGTCAAGGTGCTCCCGTATTTCATGGCAGGGCACCCCGGATGCGGCATGGATGAGATGAAGGAGCTGATGGAGTTCATCAAGAAGCACGGGGAGTTCGAGCAGTGCCAGCTCTTCACTCCGACACCCATGACCCTTTCAACATGCATGTACTGGACAGGGATGGACCCGTTCACTCTCAAGGAGATCTACGTTCCCTATACTTACAAGGAGAAGAAGGTCCAGAAGGCGATGATGCTGCCGAGAAGAATGGAAGGGGAGCGCAGGTTGAAAGAATACGAGAGGGACATGGACCTTGACCTGCAGTCGTAGGACGAGATATTGATTAATAGAAGAAGCGCTGGGAGGGGGACCTTGGACCTGCCCAATGAACGACGAAATTCAAAGGTCAAGGGCCAGGGCAAAAACGGTTTTAATTGGATTTGGATTATTTTTGGCCGTTTTCAATCATATTTGAGCGCTTCGAAATGTGAACATTTTGCTATTGACGGGAATGAAGAAGCGCGGGGAGGGGGATTCGATGTTGCATCAACTCCTTCGGAGTTATGCCCACTTCGAAACACAGTATAGGTGTGGTGTTTCGAAGACCAAGGTTCGAATCCCCATTATCATAATCCGCGGTTCTATTCATAGATATATCAATAATTAGCATGAATAGAACAAGCGCGGGGAGGGGGATTCGAACCCCCGTGACCTAGGGTCAACGGATTAGCAATCCGTCGCCGTACCGGGCTGAGCCATCCCCGCGTGGGTTGGCATTGGGGCGGATGAGCGGGCGCGAGGCCCGGTGGGTCCATAGGACCCATATACCGGGACGGGGTATCGCAGATACCCCCATTCCGTGAACGCTTTTACCCTTTGTAAAAGGGTTCTGAGCCATCCCCGCATATCGGTTGGGCGGTTGGAAGCTTGGGGAAGAGATGCGCGCGAGGCCCGGGACGGGGACCGTCTTGCACTCTTTCCCGGAGGGCTTGCATCCGTATCGAGGCCGGGAGGGGAAGAGCGGAAGATGAGCGACATTTTCAATGTCGCGCAATACCGGGCTGAGCTTTTAATGGCGGTAGGTCAGAATGGGTCTGACTTATCTTTCATCCAAGCATCAACGGGGGAGCCGATACATCGATTGAAATTAAAAACCTTTCTAGAGCTGACAAGAAAAAAATAAAAAAAAGAAAAGAAGAGGACGGGAAGCTCACTTCCACATGTCGTCCTCTTCCTCTTCCGACTCTTCTTCTTCCTCTTCCTCTTCTTCCTCGTCATCGTCCTCGTCGAACTCCACCTTGGGCTTCTCCTCCATATCCAACTCCTTGGACCTTTTCACGTCCTCCTTCGGAGCTTCACGGACGTTCTTGATCTCCACCTTGGACTTGCCTTCGGTCATCTTCACGAAGACTATCACAGCAACGAGGATCATTATTCCCAGCAGGAAGCTCCCCAGACCCTGCGAGATATACTGCCCGTCGTCCTTCACCACCACCTGTTCGGTATAGGGGATTATCCTGTCCTTGATCCTCAAGGAGAAGCTGTCGGTCTGGGCATCGCTGTATTCCCTCATCCTGCCCTGGACATCGGTGTATGAGAAATAGAGGGTGAAGGAATATGTCGTACCGTCGCTCACCTCGTCCTGGACGCTGAACCTGTACTCTAGTTCATACTGCTCACCGGGTTCGAGATCACCAACATCGACCTCCATGTTCTGTATTATCCTGAACTGGTTGGAGTCATACGGGAGCATGACCTTGAGGCCTTCGGCCGTCGTTCCGCCCATGTTCATGACGGTCACTTTCACGTTGTATTCCTTGTTCCTGTCAAGGAGCGGTGCATTCACGTCGATCACACGGATGTCCGGGAGCTTCTCATAGACATCGAACCTGAGGTTCATGTTCGTTCCGGCATACAGGTCCGTGAACTGGCCCATGTCGTCGTAGTACGAGAAATAGACCGTCCCGCTGTAGCCGCCGTCGAGATATCTTCTGCTTCCCTCCGGTCTGAAGTGGAAAGTGTAGAAGAAGGTGGCTCCGGGTCCCACGGTGCCGATATAGGCCGCAGGATCGATGCTCGTGTATCCGTTGGAGCTGTAGTCGAAGTAGCAGGACATGTTCCTGGCCCCTCCCCGTCCCATGTTCTGGATCTCCACCGTGACCTCCACCGACCTGTCCTCCATGACCTCTCCGACCTGGACGTTCAGTTCCTGGAATCTCGGTTGGTGAGCTGTCAGAGTTATATATGCCCAGAATGTGTGATTGAAGGGAGCGTCCCATTCGTTCACGCCCTCCACATCGACCTTGAAGTAGTTGATACCGGGCATCGCATCCTCCCTGATATTCGCGTAAAAATAGAATGAATCAGTGCTGATCCCGGTGCCTGAGGTCTCTGAAACACCCCCTCTGTAGACGGGAGGAAGAGTCTCGCCGGTGTAGTTGTCATGGGCATAGGGAAGGTTGAAGGGAGAGCCGTCATCGATGTGGATGCGGTATTCGAGATTGAAGAAGTAGTACATCTCGTGGTTCTCTATCATCAGCCTCATCCGGTTGTTCACGGTTCCCGGAGGGACGTTGTATCCGCTGTCGATATATCCTGTTATATCAGGGCCTTCCGGATCGTCCAGGATCTCTATCAGCAGATAGGGCATGTGTTCATCACCGGTCTCGGGGAACTCGATATCCCTCATTATGTTCCTGTGCTCATAGTATCCCATCTCGTTCCAGTATCCGGAAATCTTCTCACCGGGAGTATTTCCTGTTGTCCCATCATCGTAATAGAGTGCATAGTAATCAATGGGGATCTTGTAAAGGCCGGGGGGGAGCCTCGGCATGAAGTTCACCATGCTGAAGGTGGCCGTTCCCGTGCCGCCCACCGCAACGTCTCCCAATGAGAATTCCAGGTTGTCGAAGTTCACGTTGGCGTTGTTGTTCTCATCGAACCAGTACTGCCCGTTGCTTACATACCTTGTGTTGCTCGTGTCCAAACTCACAACTATATCATACAGGTCAACATTGCCGACGTTGATGAATGGCACATCAATGGAGGTCGGCAGTGTCTTCTGGTGGTAAGTAGCGAACGGAGTGCTCAGATCGTCGAACTCCGGGGGCATCAGAAGCGGCGTGTATTCCACTGTGAACTCGTAAAGCATCGGCGCTTCCGTGATCGCAGTTCCGCTCCTTGTATATTCAAGCTGGAGCTGTACCTCATACGTTCCCGGAAGGAAGTTCTGGGGTACATCTATGTTCCAGACGATGGTGCTTACGATCGACTCGAAATTGAGAACGGGGTTCCTGACCATTATGGACAGTCCCGGGAAGGCCAGGGTCGCCTGGATATCCGTAAGTGTGCCGCTAGCCGAATATACTGACAACAACCCGAACTTCTCGTTAGCGGCTCCAGAATAAAGGTTCTCGTTGTTGTAATATTGGTCAAGGGCGTAGAAGGTATAGTCGGGCCATCCGTTGGCCCCGAGATAACTCCTTATCTCAAGATCAGCATCGACAGTGATCGTTCTGGTCACCCAGTCGTACTGGGTAGCTCCGTCCCAGTTGATCATGTACCTGAAGCTCACCTGGAACCTCATGACGTACTCTCCAGGCCTTGCATCATCGGTCTTGATATCGAACTCCAGATAGTTATTTGAAGCATCAGTGTAGAAATATTGATCCCAGTACCTGTCGATCGTATAACCGTCCCCATCGTTGTTGTAAAAACCGCTCTGGGTCCATAAGATCTGCGCGGTGGCAGGGTCCCCGCTGTCCTCGTGGAACATTCCCACATAGGAGAACTTGACCTCTTTCACCTCGGTCTCATTACCGGGAGATAATGATCCCTCGAAGGCAGAGCCGTCGTAGTCGCTGTAAACATAGCCATACAATCCTTCGTGCTCACCGGGATAATACGGATCGCTCAAGTAAGTGAAGTAGATTGCAGCATTGAAAGGATTTTCGATACCGGCCCTTGTGGGTTCGACTCCTTCCGAGCTTCCAGCAGCGCCGGCCAACAAGGCTAAAAATGACGCTGCCACCAAAACGAACATTAATAGAACAGGTTTGAATTTCCCCATCTTGAACACCGGGGATTGAATGCCAATAATTGCTATTTTATCTTTGTCCAAATCCAATTACAGGAATCATCTTCTTCCGGGTACATAACAGCTGGAAAGGGCCGTTGTATGGTACTTGTCGCCCTCTTTTTTTCTGACGTACGTGATGTAGACCCAGCCGCCGGGGACCGATATGCTCTTGACGTGAATGTCATCGGAAAGGTCCTTGTCAACTCCGTACTCCTCATCGAAATTGTCCTCGCTCATGCTTCCACTCCCATCGTTTCATCCGTATCATCGTTCGAATAGAAATAATGGAGAGGTAATCCGCAAGAGAGTGATTCCGGAAAGGATTAATACGCCCATTTCAGCTGTCTTCCGCGATGACGATGAGGAAGGAGACAAAAAGGGCACTCGTCATCTTTTTCTCCATAGGCGCGACTCTGATCCTACTTCTGACAGGAATCCATTTCCTTGCCCTGGAAATAACGAAGAGGGAATACAAGGGGCAGGTGATAGATCTCTCCACCGGGGAGCCGATCGAAGGAGCGAAGGTCAAGATATACAAGGTTACGTATCCGTCGGGTTTCTGGTTCACGAACGATGTGATATATCATGAAGAGGAATACCTCAGGACCATCCACACGGACAGCAGCGGATGGTTCAGGATACGTATGAACCGCGCATCCGGAGATTCCGAATACAGGTTCGAGATATCGAAGGAAGGATACATCCCCCAGTATGCCTACCCTTATGAATTCCCCGACATCAATACGGAGTATCTCTACAGCGATTACATGGAGGAAAAAACGTTCTTCAGCCCCAGATGCTCCCTTCAGGGAAAAGTGACGGATGAGCAGGGGGCCCCTGTAAAAGGAGCAACTGTTGCGATAATCGAATACAGTCCATCATACGGCGACAGCGGTTACTACAGAAGAATGGAAAATGCGGCTCAAACCGATGTTTTCGGTAATTACAGGATCGATATTCTCAAGGCAGGATATTCGGACATCATCGTCTGCTCAACAGGTTACGAGAAAGCGGTCCTCAGGGACCAATTCCTGGATCCCTTTACGGACAACAACCTGAATGCCACCCTGGCGATCGATGGGGGCGAACTTTTTGATGTTGAGATCGATGTCACCCAATTTTCCGACATCTACAGCGAAACGGGTATCATGGGAAAACTGCTGCTATGCTTCGAGGACCCGGAAAATGACGACAACATCCATCAGATCGCCTGGTACGACGGCGACGGTTTCACTTCCGGACTGCCGAAGGGAGTTTACAGACTGGAGGTAAGATTTCTGGAATACCAGGCGTATGGGTCCGATTATGAGATCCATATCAGCAATTACAGTTCTTATTACTACGATTCCATAGAGGTTAACGGCAACATTTCCATTGAAGCGACGGTCTACCATAGGTATAGTGTTGTCTGATCAGGACCTCTTGAGCTTCCCGCCCTTGACCCTCTTCTTCGAGGAGGGCCCATCGACCTTGCCAACAGGCTTTTTCTTCCTGGTCGGACCATCATCCATTATTTTCTTTGTTGGTCTTTCCTTTTCCTTTCTCTTCGGTCCGCCCTTCTTTCTCATTGCCGCTTCCCCGTATTCCCTTTTCCTCCTCGGAGGCGGCTCGTATTCATCCTCCAGCTCGTCATCCCACTCGTCAAGGTGATCGTAGTCAATTTCTTCTTCCTCGGGTACACCTTCTTCCTCCTCCTCTTCGCCCTTCATTTCCCTCCTGAACGAAATGAAACCCACCACCATCGAGATGATCCCCGCAAGTAAAAACAGCGGCATCGCGCATATCAAGGAAAAGAGGCCGAACATCCAGTAATTGGATGTATATGTGGCCTGGAATTCGATGAGCTCATGCCCCTCCTCGATGTAGATCTTCACGGTATAATCGCCCTTCTCGTCTATATCAACGCTCTCCTCATTGGAGAAGAGAGCCCCTGGCGTTAGGACGAACACCTTTATGGGGTCCCCGCCCTTGTCGAGGATCTCGACATCCAACGCCGTTGAGAAGAAGGCAAGCCCCCTTGCACTGACCTTGATCTCTCCCGGACCTATGTCCTTGAAGGTATAGGTGAAGGTGGCGTCGCCGTAATCGAAGTCCTCATCGATGTTGAAATCGCTCTTCTCAGCCGTCTGCTTCTCGTACAGGAGCCCTGCAAGTCCGGTCGGGACTGCCAGCAGGACCAAAAGTACACCTATTCCCAAGAAGACAGGTCCCTTCCTCATCCAGATGTTATCCAGGTCAGGATTATATAATCCTTTTCCGCAATGGAGGCGGTTCTTCCGGACCTTCAGAGGATCACAACTAGGAGCGCGGCAAGATTATTGGCCGAATGGAAAATGAGGGAAGGAACGATGGACCCGCTCCTCTTTCTGACCCATCCCATGATCCCGCCCATCACAAGTATCGGGATGAAACCGTAGATGGAGAAATGGGCCAGGGCAAATAGAGAAGCAGTGACAAGGACAGCAGGATTGGATCCCGCTCTATCTTCGAGCAGCTTGAAAAGATACCCCCGGAATAAAAGCTCCTCCACGAGCGGTGCGATTATCACGATCGATAGGAAGACGGAGCCTATCTCCCACGGCCCCTCGATCATCATGAAGGGGTTTGTCGGAGCCTTGAACCCCGCATCACCGAGGGCCCATCCGTAACCCCACATTATCAGCAGTACAGGGACCAGAAGGATGTACGAGAGCAGCGTGTTCTGAAATATCGATCTTCCCTTGAAAAATGAGATCGGCTCCCATTTCTGGAACAGCAGCCGGAGCAGGCAGAGAAGTATCAGGGATGAGATGGAAATTATAAGGAGAAGATAGACTGGGAGGAAATTGATAGGGTATGCACCCGGACCTATGGCTCTTCCGGAGGGCGCCCTTTCGCCCATCAGGAAGATGCCGCCAACGAATATCAATCCGGAGAAGAACTGGGACCCCATAAGCGCTCCGACAAGAAGAATGACCCTGTTCAAGGTGCTCCCGTTCGTCTTTTCCAGCTGCTCGCGGCTTGTGACGTAGGGTACAGCGATCATGCATAGTACGGGGGAGACAATGTTCAATACCACGGCAGGGAAGACCGGGAGCTTCTTCCTCTTGAGGTAGATCAATACGAAACCGTTGAACCTTAGCATTACGGATACGACCAGGAGGATAAGCTTCGTTCCCTCGATGTACTCCCTCATCCGCTGATGTATGGATTGGTCATTAAATTTGATTGCGATTTAAATATCACTTCCCCCATACGAAATATCCTTAAGGACCCCCTCCTTTGGGGGAGCCATGAACGACGATTTCCGGATGCCCCCCGTCGAGGATGTGGATATTAATTCAGCGGAGTCAGTGTCCGACCTCTTCGAGCAGCTGGGCAGGGGCGGAGGTTTCACCGCTAAGAAACTCTACGACGCGGCCTCGATAATGAAGGACATGATAGACGATAAGGGGTGCTACAAGTTCCTCTCCTTCCCCGCATGCATCATATCAACGGGATGCAGGGGCGTGATAAAGGAGATGGTCAAGAGGAAGTGGGTGGACTGCATAATCACGACCTGCGGAACCCTCGATCACGACCTTGCAAGGATCTGGAGGAAGTACTATCACGGCTCCTTCGAGATGGACGACACCGACCTCTACCATAAAGGCATACACCGTCTGGGAAATATACTGATACCCCTGGATTCATACGGTAAGATACTCGAGAGCAAGATGACCGAGCTGATGGAGGATATTTGGAGCACCGGAAGGAGGGAGTTCTCGACCAGGGAGATCGTCCACGAGGTGGGTAAGCGTCTCGATGACCAATCATCAATCACCTACTGGGCCGCCAGGAACGATATTCCTGTCTACCTCCCGGGTCCAACGGATGGGGCCTTCGGCTCCCAACTGTGGCTGTGGAGGCAGACCCATTCCGACCTCAAGCTAGACCTCTTCAAGGACGAGCAGGAGCTCTCCGACATAGTGTTCGATGCCGAAAGGACCGGGGCGCTGATGATCGGCGGCGGCATCTCCAAGCATCATGTCATATGGTGGAACCAGTTCAGGGACGGTCTTGACTATGCCGTTTACATCACCACGGCCGTGGAATGGGACGGGTCCCTTTCTGGAGCTCGGATGAAGGAAGCCATATCCTGGGGAAAACTGAAGGAGACAGCTCCGCATCTAACGGTCGAGGGAGATGCGACGATATTGCTTCCCCTCCTCATGACGGCCGTTCGACAGGACCTAGATGGTGGTAGGGAGTGACAACATATCATATCGGGTTCGATTCGACGGATTCCGCGACAAAGGGAATGTGCACGACTTATCTCGGAGCCATGGTCCTCGAGAGGCTCTCGGGTCTTCCGATAGAGCTCAGCGGTTTCCCGGAACTTGTGAGGTTGAATCCGAACGTTCCCTGGAAGACGAGGGGGAACGGAGCAGTTTGTCTGAGATATGAAGGAGAGCCCGGCCTGGGGGACAGGATCATGAGTGTCTCTTCAGACGCTGTTGAGGAGCTCTCCGTTTTCGAGGATCCCCAGACCAATCCCGGCCTCGTCCTGGTAGAGAACGAGTTGGATGAAAGGCTCGGATCGTGGTATCAAAGGGCCCTCCACGAGATCCTGGATGTTGAAGAGGCCCGGGATATGGTGCAGGAGCTTGGAATTCATTCCAGAACCTGGAAGAACGGAAGGGGAGCGATCGGGGCCCTCGCCGCCGTTGGGGCGGACCTGACGGCCCATTCCTACGAAGCCATGTTGTACAGACCGGGCAGCGTAAAGGAGAGGGAGCGGAAGGTGGATATCGAAACGCTGAGAAACGCTTCCTCGAACCATCCCTCCACATTCTTCAATGTGGACAAGGAAGGGGAACCGGTCTGTATCCCCCACTCCCCGTGCCCGGTCATCCTGGGAATAAGGGGGATGGACCCGGGAGATGCCCTGGAAGCCCTCAAGGAGGTATCGGCGGAAGGTTATGAGAGATGGGTGCTGTGGAAGACGAACCAGCATACGGATGCCCACATCGAATCCCTTCCCGACCTGAAGGGAGCTGGACCATACAGTTCAATATCTGTTGAAATAACAGTGATCGGGCTGCCCGGGTACATCGAAGGTGGCCATCTCATCATCCCGGCGGAGGACGGTGCCGGGACGAGGGTCGATCTCGCTGCCTACGAGCCGACAAAAGGCTTCCGGAAGAGGCTCTCCGAGCTGCTCCCCGGCGATGTGGTGAGAATATGGGGGAGCATCCGGCAGGAAGACGTGCCGCGTCCGACCGTGAACCTGGAAAAGGTCGATGTTCTTAGGATCTCGGAACAGATCGAAAGGCACAATCCAAGATGCTCTAAATGCGGCGGCCCCACGGAATCCATGGGCAGGGACCAGGGTCTAAGGTGCAAGAAGTGCGGTTACAGGGGATCGGACCTGGAGCCTCTGGAGACCAGGCTTAAGAGAGAAATCTCACGGGGACTCATCGAACCTCCCCCCGATGCTTGGAGGCATCTGTTCAGACCCTCGACGCTCCCGAGTGTGAATGAGGAGCCCTACGAAGGCCCGATGTGGGGTATAGGGCATCCTGCCTTCGAAGGCATATAGGAGAAGGACGACTAAAAAGTGTCCCGCTTATCCCTGGGCTTCCGATTTCTGTTTTGGGGGTTTTAATAATAGGGCAATTCCTGCTGAGATGAGCAAGGCAACACCTGCTGGAATGAATGCCCACATCCAGTATTCCATGTCTCCCATTATTCCTCCGAGCATCGGACCGATGATTCCACCTACTCCATATGAGAGGAATACCCATCCATAGTTCAAGCCTACCGTCTTATTTCCGAAGAAGTCGGCTGTGGCCGACGGGAATAGTGCGAAGTTCCCTCCGAAATTGAATCCTATCACCGCTGCGCTGAGATATAGGAGATATTCATATCCTCCGATGAAGTAGAATAGGATCATCATAATGCCTTGGATAGCGAACATGGAAACGAATGAGTTCTTTCTCCCGATTTTATCAGATAAAGCTCCCCAGGCTATCCTGCCAAATCCATTCGCCAGCGAGTAGAAAAGTGCGAACGCGGTACCGGCAATGATTATTGCATCAGCGGATGGGATGTCGTTTTCCATAAGAGCATATTTACCAAACAGCTGTATGACACCGATAACCATCAATCCTGATCCAGCTCCTACCATGAACATGAAAAAGAGCATCCAGTATTGGGGCGTTCTTCTCATCTGGGATGGTGTGAACTCCACGCTTCCTGTAGCTTTATCTGTCTGCACTGGGGGCTCCCATCCCTTTGGTTTCCAACCTTCGGGCGGATTCCTCATCAAGAAACCCGATCCAACTACCGTAACAAGGAAGATTATACCGTAGAGGAAGAAGACATCTGATACTGTCATTGTGCCGCCGTTGTAGATGAACAGACCAGGCCAATCTCCGCTGAGTTTTACAGGACCAAATATGAATCCGGTACACAATTTGTACCAGAGAAGAGCACCAAATCCGAAACCTGCCACTGCAAGACCTGATATCAAACCTTTCTTGTCAGGGAACCATCTAACTCCAACAGCTATTGGTACAACGTAACCAAGCCCAATCCCCGCTCCTCCGATCACACCAATGAAGAAAATGAGACCTATTAGATTTGACATGAAAGAACCGATGATATAACCGATTCCAAGTAAAAGTCCACCTGCAATGGCCAAGTTCCTCGGTCCGAACTTGGCAGATAACCGCCCTCCGATTATCGTGAATATTGCAAAAGTAAGCAACCCTACTGCAAATACCAGCTGTGTTTGTGAAATAGAGAACCCGTATTTCCCGGTCCCGATCTTCTGCAGGATCT
>JBLIRK010000064.1:0-10688 GCA_048569615.1 Thermoplasmatota archaeon
TCGGTATCGCTGATGGAGCGGTATATCCGCATTGCCTCGGCGTAGAGGTTCAACGATTCATACCATTTGGCCTGTGACTGCCTGTCCTTCCTGTACTGCTCCTGCCTTTCCTGGAGATCCTCTTCGTCTCCCATGGGGAGTACCCTCCGCTGCACTGTTTACAAATTTAGGGGTTTTTAAAACATTCGAGGTAATTACCACATGTTCATCATGATAATCCCTTTTTCAAACCATGTCCAGATGCTCCTCCGTTGTGCGGTGCGTCTTAAAAACGTTTTTATAAGAGTTCCCTATATGCAGTCTGCTCTTCCAATGAGCCTGTGAATGATGAAGACCGGAATCCAGGTTCCGGTCCGAAGGAGGTAAGAAGATGTCGCCAAAACTCGTGAAGTTCGAAATGCCCAAGGACCTTGTGGAATCCGTTTACGAGGCCGTGGAGCTTGCAAGGGATACGGGAAAGCTCAAGAAGGGGGCCAATGAGGTCACCAAGACCATCGAGAGGGGTAAGGCAAGGCTTGTGGTCCTGGCCGAGGACACATCTCCGCCCGAGATACTGATGCACATGCCATACCTCTGCGAGGAGAAGGGCATCCCCTTCGCCTACGTCCCTTCGAAGCAGGAGCTGGGGAACACCGCCTCTCTCAAGGTGCCCACCACGGCTGTCGCGATAGTGCAGCCTGGAAAGGGAAAGGTCCTGGTGGAAACCATCTCCAAGAAGCTTTCGGACCTCAGCAAGAAGGAGTGAGGAGGAATACCATTGCCCGTTGACGGAATACCTGCGGAGGTCGTTGAGCTTATCGGGAGGACCGGTATGGCCGGTGAGGCTACCCAGGTCAAGGTCAGGATACTTGACGGAAAGGACAAGGGTCGTATCATAGCAAGGAACGCCATCGGTCCAGTCCGCGTAGGAGACATCCTCCTGCTCAGGGAATCCGCCAGGGAAGCAAGGAAGCTCAGTGTGAGGTGATCCCATGGTTGAGGCAAAAACCTGCTCCTTTTGCGGAGAGAAGATAGAGCCCGGCACAGGCAGGATGTACATCAAGAAGGATGGAAAGGTATTCAATTTCTGCTCCACCAAATGCTACAAGAACCTCATTCAGCTGAAGAGGGTCCCCAGGAGGACCGAATGGTCCAAACTCCACGTGAAGGAGTGATGAGACGTGAGGGAGAGGACCTGCATTCTTGTGAAACCCGACGGGATCCAGAGGGGCCTTGTGGGCAGGATCCTTGAAAGGATCGAGTCCAAAGGCTACAAGATAGCGGGTTTGAAGCTCCTGGAGGTCTCCAGGGAGATGGCGGAATTGCATTATGCCGAGCACGTCGGCAAACCCTTCTTCCAGGACCTTGTGGTTTTCATTACATCGGGTCCCATAGTTGCCGCAGCGGTAGAGGGCGACAATGTCATCGAGGGTATGAGGTCGATGATGGGAAAGACCGATCCCAGGCAGTCCCCGCCCGGGACCGTAAGGGGTGATTTCGGAATCAATTTAAGCAGGAACGTCATACACGGCTCGGATTCACCCGAAAGCGCCAAGAGGGAGATAGCCATCTTCTTCGATGAAACGGAGCTTTTGGACTACGGCCGGATCGATGAGAAGTGGCTCTACCCGGGGGCAACAGAATAGTCCAGTGAGGAATGAAAGATGGACGATGAGAAGCTATGTCTGATATCCATCGGCGCCGCCATCGTGCTGTTTCTAGTACTGGCAGGCATGACCTACGTGGACGAAGAGGGATACCCCTGGGAAGGGGAGAAGAAAGCAAAGAAGGATGTCCTCCTGATCCAGGAGGGCGATGAGGTATCCCTCGACTATACCGGAAGACTGCTTGGTCCCTCCGGTGGTCCGGGACCTGTATTCGACACATCCTACGCACATATCGCCAACAACGATTCGATACCGAAGTCCATTTCCTTTAAGGAGAAACCCACCTACGACGACCTGACGTTCACTGTAGGCAGCGAAACGATGATCAGGGGCTTTGACATGGCCGTGCTGGGCAAGAAGGAGGGACAGACCTTTACCGTGGCGATACCGTACGATATGGGATACGGTCCAGCCTACGACGAGCTAAAATACACCCTGAACGTCAGTCAGACGATCCCTCTCCGGCAGACATTGGACAGGGATGCATTCGATCGCATGTATCCAGTTATCGATCCTGAAGAGATGGACCTTTTCGTCCACCCGTTCTGGGGATGGAACGTCCACATAATCAGTGCAGACGCCGAGGATGTTGTCTTCTGGAACGATCCGGTCCTAGGCCAGGATTATTTGGGTTTCCTATGGAACACGACCATCGTCGATATCTCCTCCGAGAGGAACGTCATAACCCTGGAGCACAAGGTCTCCGAGATCGATCCTACCCAGACAGTCTTCTTCGAGATGGTCGCTTCCTACGATCCCGACTGGGGAGATAAGGCAAGGGAAGTGGCCGACGACAAGCTCGAGAGACCCCCCGAGATGGGTTTCGTTACCTGGGAGGGCGGACGGATAACCATTGATTATAACCAGGAAGTTGCGGGAAAGACACTCTACTTCCAGATACATATCAACTCCATCAAGAGGGGATAGGCAATGATAAGGATGAAAAGGGATAACGCAGGCGTGACCGGAATGGTGCCTCTCATCGTGATGGCCGTTCTCGTGGTTGTGGCAGTTGCGGGCCTTTTCGCCTTCGACATGTTGTTCCTTACGCAGGAAGAGTACCCCTCCGACAACGGCGTCTTCCTCGATGAGGAGACCATGGATTACGGGGAGCCATCAGCCGTCCTGGTGATCGAGAAGTTCGGGTCGATAAAGATCAAGTTGAACCAGGACAAGGCCCCGATCACAGTGGCCAATTTCATCCAGCTCTGCAACGAGGGTTTCTACAACGGTTTGACCTTCCACAGGGTGATACCGGGTTTCATGATACAGGGAGGGGACCCCAGCGGCGATGGGACCGGAGGTCCGGGATACACCCTGGAATCGGAGGCCGACAACGGGCTGAAGCACGACAGGGGAGTGATCGCCATGGCAAAGAGGGGCGGGGATGTCAGGATGTCCGGCTCCCAGTTCTACATAACCCATGCGGCAGCGAACCACCTTGACGGGGAGCACACTGTCTTCGGAAAGGTAACCCAGGGCTTGGATGTGGTCGATGCCATTGCCGAGACATCCACCGATGCCAACGACAGACCGCTCACCCCGGTGGTAATTGAGAAGGCATACATTGTATACGAGTGAAGCTCAGGTTCCCCACTGGGAGAACGCTTTATCCTTACCTTTTATGAAGGCTTCCGCTGCAAGTGCCGCCTTGCATCCTTCGCCCACAGCAAGCGAGATCTGCCTTACCTTCCTGCAGGTCACATCCCCCACCGCGAACACTCCCGGAAGCGATGTTGACATATTATCATCCTTGACGGATAGACAGCCGTTCCCGCCTTTTTCCATCTTGTCGGCGATGAATTCGACGACGGGCCTGCTCCCCTGGAGGTAAACGAATATCCCCTCAACTTCCAGCCTCTCTTCGCCCTCCGGACCTTCAAGGATAACAGCCTCCATCTTCATTGTCCCCGTTATCTCCCTGACCCTGCGATCCTTCAGAACTCTGACCTTCCCGAACTCAGAAAGCCTTTCAAGGTCCTTTTCAGAGAGCTTTCCCGCGGGGGGGATGAAATATATTCTGGATGCGAACCCGGAAATGAGCTCCAGCTCCTCTCTTACCCTGTCCACCTGGCCGGTCACCGCCACCTCCTTCCCCTCGAAATAAGGCCCGTCGCATATTGCGCAATATGCCACGCCCCTACCGAGGAACTCTCCTTCCCCCTTCAAAGAAGGCTCGCTTCCCATGGACCCGGTTGCCAGGATAACCGATTTGGACCTGTACTGATTCTTGGGGGACGCAACGAGCTTGACATCCTTCCTGAAATCGGTGTAGACGATCTTGTCCTGGACGAACTCAGCCCCCAGGTTCTCCGCCTGTCGCCGCATCCTCTTCAACAGCTCCTCCGCTTTGATCGGGTCAGGGAATCCGGGAAAATTGGCGATGAGGTGCTCCCCTCCCATCGCCCCTTGTCCCATGTCCTTGTCGATGACCAGGACCTTCAGTTTTCCCCTGGAAGCATATATCGCCGCCGAAGTGCCGCCGGGACCGCCTCCGATGACGGTCACGTCAAATATCACGTCCTCACCGGTCATTTCAAATCCTCGGGATACTTAGTGAGGTTCCTTAAAAATGGTTTATGCCTGAAAGGATTATTTCTTTCTCAGAATGATGGAAACAACATCGCCATCCTCGAGTTCGTGGCTCATTCCCACCGACTGACCCGGATACTTTGCCGAGGGGCCCCAGACATTGGCGTATCTGAAATGCTCCATAAAATCCCTGTGGAGGTGCTCGCAAACGGCCCTGACCGTCGAGCCTTCCAGTATGACCAGAGGCTCCTCCATGTCAGCCTCCTCTCCCTGGGGTTTAAGGAATATCCTCATGAACTGGAGCCTGTCGAAGAGCAGTCTCTTCAGGTCCTCGATGCCTATGTTCTCGGTGACAGAGAGCTCGAGGAATTCCCCCTGGTAGTATTTCTTGAGGTTCCTCCTCATTCCCTGGTATTCCTGGTCTATCTTGTTTATGACCGTTACCGAAGGGATGAAGACCCTGTTCCCCGCAAGAAAATCCACAAGCCTGTCGGGCTCCACATCCTCTCTGAAGACGATGGTCCCGGAGATCAGTCCATAGGCCCTTACGATCTCTATTATCTGCTCCTCGGTCATCTGGGTGAGCTTCACCGTCGACCTTACTATGAGGCCCCCCCTGTCCGACCTTGAGAAGGTGATATCGGGCTTCTTCCGGTCAAGTCTTATGCCTGCGTCGTAGAGCTCCCTCTGCAGGACATCTATCCTGAAGTTGAAGACATCACCCATGAGAAGTATGATATCGGAATTCCTCGCGGCAGCTATGACCTCTCTTCCCCTGCCCCTCCCCTTCGATGCTCCCCTTATGATGCCCGGCATGTCCAGTATCTGTATCCTGGCCCCTTCATAATCCATTATCCCCGGAATGACATCAAGGGTCGTGAACTCGTAGGAGCCCACTTCGGACCTGCTCCCCGTGAGCGTGTTCAGGAGGGATGATTTGCCCACGGAGGGGAATCCGACAAGTGCGACCGTTGCGTCTCCGGCCTTTTTTATATAGTATCCTTTCCCTCCCCCGCTTGTTTTGGCCCGATGAACCTCGAGCTGTGCGCGAAGCTTGGCAAGCTTGGCCTTAAGCTTCCCGATGTGATGCTCTGTGGCCTTGTTCTTCTGGGTATTGAAGATCTCGTCTTCGATATCCTTGATCTGCTCCTCTATTGTTGCCATTTGTCGGATTCTCCATGGCTCCTTCTATAAGATAGCTGATGCTCCCCATTGTATTTGAGTATTAAAAAGAAATGATACAATGATGAACGGGGGGAATATCCCCCCGTTCATCGATTTCACTCTCAATGCTGCTGGGGCGGGTATGGCGGTCTCTGCTGCTGGGGTTGTCCGGGCATCGGCGGCCTCGCTGGTTGCGGCATTGGCTGACCGGGAGGCCTCATCGGCTGTGGCTGTCCGGGCAGCGGCGGCCTCATGGGCATGGGCTGCATCGGCTGACCCATTGCAGGCGGTCTAGCTCCCATGGCCTGGGCCTGCATCGGCTGCGGTGTCAGAGGAGTGGGCTGCGAGGGGGAGGGCGGGGGCATCTGGCCCGGAATGATCGCACCCTGCGGGACGAGCGGGGGCTGTCCTCCCTGCGCCTCTGCCTGTTCCTCGGGTGTTTCTTCCTTGGGTATTTCGGATTCGTATTCGGTCCCCCTGAGCCACATTGCAAATTCCTGGTTTAGCGCATTTAGGGCCCTTTCCTTCCTCTCCGCCAGGTCCTTCTTTGCATTATCGATGGCCAGGTCCTGTCCCTGCCAACCCCTTGGAATGTCTATCTTCATCTCCGTCAGCACCAGTTCGTGGTCCTTGAGGTACTGGTCTATGGCGTTGATGGGAACGGCCTCGTGGGATTGATAGCATGAAGCGCAGTACGCGTTCTCGTTTATCTGGACCGTGGTGGATCCACAGTCGCAGGTCCATGTCGGAATATCCGTATAGATGGGTTCCATGGTCTCGATGTCCTTCCTCCGGTCCTCGTACTGCTCCAGCATCTGTTTCTGCTGTGATTTCCTGCTGGAAAACACGACGAACAGGACCACACCCAGGGCTATGAGGACCACGACCACGAATATCGGGATCAGTATCAGACCAAGGTTCGCTCCCCCCTCATCCTTCTTCTGGACCTCGATGGAGAATGAGAATGGGTCCGACGAGAGGCCCTCGTCGTCCGTGACGACGACGGTGATCTCGTAGATCCCTGTCTCGGAAAGTTCCTGGATGAAGGAGAAGAGCGTCTTCTCTATGTTCGTTCCTGAGGGAGTGGTTATGTTCCAGCTGACCTTCAGGTTGTTGAGGTTCGTGTAGTCATCGTGGGCGTAGACAGTGAAGATCACCTCGCTTCTGGTATCATCTTCACTTAGCTGGATCAGATCCGTGTTGCCCTCGTCCCTTACATAATCAACCTCGTTGGCGTTGACCGTGACATTGTCTATCTCCGGTGGCTCGTTCTGACCGGCTGTCATGACGGAGAACGAGGATGTCGTCGGCCCGATATTGCCGGCATCATCGACCATGGTTATGTTAACCCAGTACTCCTTCCCCCTGTCCAGTCCCGTGATGGTGAACTCGGTCGCATCGCGGTTCCTGACCTCCGCCTGTCCGTTCTTGGGTCCGGACCATCTTATCCAGTAATACTGGAAATCCTGGACCTCGCTCTCTGTGACGGCCATCCATGAGACGTTGAAGCTGTTGAACGTAATCGTTGAGGGATCGTGGTGGAAATTGTTGACTATCATGCCGGGAGGGGTTGTGTCGGACTGGTTTATGGGTTCGGCGGAGTCCACGTTGTTCTGGTCCAGCTGGGTATTCTCCGCCAGGTCGTAACTGACCATGGTGACCGCCGCGTAGTACATTTTGCCGTCTATGAGCGGCCGCCCCTCGAAGGAATCTATCTCTATGCCCTCGACCCCGTGGCTGGTGATCTCATGGACAGAATCCATCTTTGTCACATCAACGATGGGCTCGTCGGAGAAGTAGATATTGTACTGCCAGAACGTGCCCCTGGATATCAGATTGAACCAGCTGAGCTGAAGGACACCGCCTCCGTCATTGCCCCGGTCCTTCAGGGTAACACCCTTGACCTGATCCATTATCAGCGGCGGGTCGGCGAAGGTCTTGACGTTGATGGCCATATTCTTCTCGGGATCCAAGGTCTCATCTATCTTGTCGTTGTAGTCCAGGACCAGGACCGCGAATGTATACTCCTTTTCCTGGCTGATCTTGGTTCCGGATATATCCTCGATTATCTTGGAATTAGTATCCTTGTCAGTGATGTTGCTGATGAAGTACGCGTCCTGCAGTTCGTCGAAATAGTAGGGAGCTCCCCATATCTGGTACTCGACGAACCTCTGGTCGTTGGTTTTCTCCCAGGTCAGACTGATCTTGTCACCGCCTGTCCCGTAGTTCTCTCCTTGAACTCCCTCAATGAGGGGGATCGGATTTGCCTTGTTGTTTATGACCTTGATCTTCTGGCTCAGGATCACTTCGTCGATGTACTGGCCCAGCCAGTTAACGGGAACCACCGCAACGTAGTAGCTGCTGCCGTCCTTCAGAGATGTCTTTACACCGTCCTTGTAGAATTCCTTCACGGCATACCAGCGGTCAAGGAATGATTCGTACTCGAACTCTCTGGTGATGTTGTAGTCAGGTTGTGACCTTCCCAGCTCGGAAACCGTTGAAAAAGGCTCGTCATTGATGAAGATCCAGAAATAGACTATATCCTCGGGATGCAGAATGTTGATCGGAACCCATGTCACATTCAGGGCTCCTCCGTTGTCTCCGTTGCCATCTATTCCCATGTAATCGGACACTGAGATGCTCTCTATTCCCTGTCTATCGGGGCGCCTCCACCATGTCTCCACCTCAAGATTCTCGGAAACGGGGCCCCAGTTTCCCTCTTCGTCAACAGCCCTGAAGGCAACGTTGTAGATGGTCATCTTCTCCAGGAAGACATCATCGGGATTCATGACACTGTCGTCCTTCCTTCCCACGAAGTAGTCGGCCGTCCTCGAATAGGGATCGCCTATTTCGTTATCCCTTGTGAAATTCCTGTAGATAACGGTCAGACCGTCCTCGTCCTTTCCTGTCTCGTTCCAGTTGTCCTCGGTCAGAACATTTCCCTCTCCCCTCCTCAGTGCCATGATAAGCTTCGAGACCTTGCCGTTTGACTCCGTCTCCTGGAAACCGGTATTTTCCTCGGGCCATTTCCATTCCATTTTAAAGACCCCTTCTTCCTGCTCACCGGTTTCAAGGTCGTATCCGAAAACATCGTAAGCGGCTGACGGAGCAACTCCGTCCACGACCGGTCCTGCAACCGGATTGTTGGAAAGGGCCGGCAGGAACCTGGCTTCCCTGGAACCCCTCACGGCCTTCACCTCGGCCCTGAAGAAGAGAGGTTTCTCGTCGTCCTCCTTTGTTATGGAGGAAGGAAGTTTCAATATTGTACTGTAATTCATGAGTATATCGTAACCAAGCCCAGTGGGATTGGAAAGGTCCACGGTCCTCACCCATTTCGTCTCGGCCTGGTCCTGGTAGATATGGACCTTGACGTATTCCGGCGGGTCCCCGTCCAGGTCCGTGTAGCCCAGCCGGATCTCGAAATCGGTCCGCTCATTACCCGTGGGGGGTGAGACCGTCAGGCTGCTAAGTGTGGGACGTACGTTCCTCTCAAGGAGCTCAATGGCGCCCGTGTTCGATGATCCGTAGTAGGGAGCCGAGGCCACCAGCTTGAGGTCCTTCCAGGCTGTGGACTTGAAATACGCCTGGGATATCGAGTAACCCATGTTGTCTCCTGCATTCCATCCGAAGTAATCGCTCTTTGACAGGGTGTAGTTCTGTATCGGGGACCAATCCCAGAACATG
Organism: Thermoplasmatota archaeon; assembly: GCA_048569615.1. Classification (GTDB taxonomy): domain Archaea; phylum Thermoplasmatota; class Penumbrarchaeia; order Penumbrarchaeales; family Penumbrarchaeaceae; genus JAYEPK01. Next base: position 9,027 of record JBLIRK010000064.1, read on the forward strand.
AAAACAGCTCCGGACTCCGCCTTTGTTCCGTTGTCATAACCCGGAGCGCCAACGGCGACCGCGTAGACGTTCTCGAACATCATGTCCGCCCTGGACATGGATAATCCCATCCTGTCCCCGGTCTGGACTCCCCAGAATTCCACATCGGCGATGTTCGTTACACGGTCCATCTTCATCTGGAACACTCCCTGCTTGCCGTAGAACATGTAGGCGCATCCTACATCGGGATTGAATGGAGGTGTGCTGACCTCGTCGTCCCATGGTGCTCCGACCATGAAATCATCCTCAGGGCTGGGGCTCACGTCTCCCAGGGCAGCGGCGGACCATCCGAACCTGCTGTTGTTGTATCCGTAGATGTAGTTGTTCATATTGTAGGAGGGAATGACGGGGAACTCCTGTATGGTGTCCTTTCCGTATTGTATGTAAAAAGCTCCGTTGTCGTCTTCGCTTGTCACGTTGAAATACGGGTCCCCGATGCCCAGGTCATCGTTGCGTGTATTTCCGTTGTAGTTGACATCTCCGAGGTTGATCAACGTGAACCCGAACCACCCGTTGTTGGGTCCTCCAATGAAGGTGAGGTTTGTACCGGTTTCGTCGGCCGAGGAGATCGCGTTCTTGTTGAGATATGAAAGATTGAACAGGAAGACAGCTCCCGTCCGATAGAACTGCCCGAAATCGGTCAGGAAGTGGTTGTCCTGGGGAGCCCCCACCGCGGCAAATATGTTGCTGTTATTGGCATAATCTATGCCTGCGACCGAATGGCCGAAGTAGTCCCCCGAGTCCCCGGAAAGGGTGATGGCCACGTTGCTTGGGACCGTTGTGACCAGATTGGTTGTCCTTCCCTTGAAGATATATGCCTTGCTGGCGCCGGGAGCGCCTATTATGACGTCATCGTAGTTGTCCCCGTTGTAATCTCCAAGACCCGCAACGGACCAGCCGAAGTTGCTGGATGCGGGGCCAGTAATGATCCAGTTGGCACCGGACATGGTGAAGCCGCTCTGAAGGGGGCCGCGGAAGAGGTAGACCTTGTTCTCCCCGGGAGCGCCTATGGCGTAATCGTCGTTACCGTCATTGTTCACGTCTCCAACAATGGTAACGTTCCATCCGAGCTTCGAATTGTTCGTAGGACCAATGACCCTGTAGACCATCTCCATATCCTCATTGGCCATAGTCATGAAAGGAGACAGGACCATTACCGCCGTGATGACCAGGGCTGCGGCGATCCTGACGGTGTTCTTCTTTCCTGTGGTCTTAAAAAAAGGATTTCTTTCCATAATGCTCCCTCTTGCCTAAGGACTTGCCTCTCTGACTTCTATAGGTGGTTTGGCCGCGGGGCATGCAGGTGCGGAAGCAACCTTCCCTGATGGGAGTGGGGGCCATCAGCCTCCATTTACATCATGTGGTACCTGCAGTCCCCACACTGACTGGGCTCCAAACGTTGGAATGATATAAATTATTTGCTTACAGGTGTCTGGCCCGGTCTTGAGAACCTGCTCGATCAGTTCATTTTTCCGTGTCTATTCCCAGGATTATTTTGGGTAATTCTATCATCAATCTCGAATGTTCTTCTTCATCCATCAACCCTTTGTCGTAGGCCCATTTGATCTTTTTCGGCACCGTATCGGGGGGCATGACAACATTCGGTCTGGAAGGGTCGTCTAT
>JBLIRK010000065.1:0-10247 GCA_048569615.1 Thermoplasmatota archaeon
AAATGTACCAAAATCCAAGGTTCAATTCCCTTTATATGGTGGACCGGTCTTTTTCATGTTTTACATCCCAAGTATTAGCAAAATAGAATCGACACTTTAGTACAGGGACCGGTCGGGACCTTTGGATTGTCCATTCTCTTACGATAATCCAAATCCAAAGGTCCAGCTAAATGAAAATCATCAGCTTAACAACCCATTTAGCGTGTGTCAGCATATTGTAGCATTGAAATCCAAGAACTTTTACTGATTGACGTTCGGATTTCAATGCGGGATAGGTCCACGAAAATAAGCTTAGAATAAGTTGAGTGGACCGGTCGGGGTCTAACCCTAAAAGGGTTTAGAACACATAAATTTGTGCCATGTTATCGAAATTTTTAGATTCCATAGTGGACTCGATTCAAGACCACAACTAGTTTTGGAATAAAAACCATTCTTTCAATCATGAAATGATTTTACAATTCATTTTCCGGAGTGTATTTATTACTAAAGGATCAGAAGACTTGAAGCTAAACAAAGTATCCGTTGGAAAGGGTGCAGTCCAATATGGTCCTGTTTTGTCTTAACAATAAATTACATATATGAGCCATAACATCCCCTTAATGGGGATGTATTGGAACATGGACGTAAACAATCAAAATCTCCCTCAATATGAGAAGTTGTATTCCTTTGTCATGAAAAAGGGTGTTGTTAGTAGAAACGAACTTGAAAAATATGCAAAAAATGAGTTGAAAACCGATTACAACTATATCTATCGTAAATACCATTTCAAGTTGATCAAGCAATGAAAGGAGGAGAATATCAAGAGTGGACTTTTCTTTGCAAGAAATGTTTATCTTGATGAAATTGACATACCAAACAAGTACCTGATCGGATCAAAGATCAGGTCCGATTATTATCTTGGATATCATACTGCCCTGGAATTATTTGGATCAGCTCAATCAGTCCACAACGGATGTTATATCTCGATTGATGCAAAAAATAGATTCAAGAAGTTCAATTATTCTCATTACCAATTCAATCCTGTTGTAACGAGTGAACTTTCATTGGAAGTGGAGACTCGTATCATCGAGAAGAATGAAATTCGGGTTTCATCTCCATCAAGGACCTTTGTCGAATGTATCCACCGTCCGGACCTCTGTATTGGATATGAAGAGATCTATAAAAGCCTGGAATCACTTGGTGGTGTGGACATTGATGGTGTTTTGGGAAGTCTACAATTATATGGAAATGATATCCTTCTACGGTCTGTAGGGTTCTTCCTTGAAGAACTAAAAGGGAGATCACCATATTATTCACATTTAGAAGAAAAAGACCTGAACAATATCGAGAGCCAAATCGGCCCTGGCAGGTCATATTTGATCCGTGGACAGAAAGGAGAATATGTCTCACGATGGAGACTATACATTCCAGAAGGATTCAGAGATTTATTCCAAGGAGTTCGTTGAATGGATCTGTCAGGATACTCACCCACGGTGGTTGAGAAGGTATCAAGGTTGTTCGATGTACTTGAACAGATCAGTAAAGTGAAGTTCCTGTCAGACAGATTATGTTTCTATGGTGGAACTGCTTTAAATTTCATTCATTATTCCGAAGTTCCAAGGTTATCCGTTGACCTGGATTTCAATTACAGGCATATTGATGAGGGAAGAGATTGGGGTTATGTGAGAACAGAGATAGATGGTCTTCTGATGAGGGTATTATCGGATATTGGCTACAAGGATGAACAGATCAAAGTCCAAGCGCATTATCCACTTGGAAGAATGGATATCAAGTATGTTACTGGAAATGGACTTGAGGATAACATCAAACTTGAAACTGGATATATGAGACGAATACCTATATTGACCGATGATCAAAGATATACTTTAGAGAATCCAGGAACGGGATCGAATTTCAAGATCTTATCTCCTAAAAGGGAAGAATTGTATGCCAACAAATTCTGTACAATGATTTCAAGAAATAAAACTCAAATGAATGCAAGAGATGTTTTTGATGTTCATACCATTTCAAGATCGGAATTTAATATGGATCTTTTCATGGATATTGTTATGATAGAAGGATTAATGATGGGCCTTGATCTGATAGATATTGGTGTAGCTTTAAGTCCAGGCTCATTATCGAATATTGAGGATCTGGTTGTTGAAGAACTGGATCTTGATGAGATCTCTTATGATGTAAACACATTCTCAGATAATGTTCAAGAGAAGCTTGTGCAGAATAATTGGCCAGATTTTCAAGAGTATTTTAAAAAGAGAAAAGAGGTTGATCACTCCTACTTCAATGATTCGGAGAAGATCAATCCTCATCTCGATAAGCACCCGCAATTACAATGGATGATCAAGAGAATGGAAAAATAAAATTGGACAATGGTGTCCTATGTTCTCCTTCTCATTCTGAAGTATCAGTTCATATTTTGAACCATCTATTCTCCAAATAGACCACGTGAGTTCTAAACCAATTCTATTGTAGAACAGTATAATCTTAATTTATCCAGAAATATGCATCATAAATCTAAAAAAACAATAGTGGACCGGTCGGGATTTGAACCCGAGGCCTCTTGCTTGCGAAGCAAGCGATCTACCGAGCTGATCTACCGGCCCACGAATTAGAACGGAGTTCACCATAAAACGAGGTCTTATTTGAACTTTGCATGTTATTAAATATATCAATGGCCGAAAGAGTGGAGCCCGATGTCCAGGAAGGACACCGAGACCGTTATCGCTATCATAAGTAGGCAGACGGCAAGCAGAGCCGTCTGCAGCTTGATGCTCATCCTCTTCAGGTTTGCCAGATACGCGAGCGTCAGCGGGATGAAGAGGAGAAGGGTCGCCGTCTCCTTGGGGTCCCACGACCAGAAGCTCCCCCACGCGATCTCGGCCCATATCATGCCCGTGACCAGGCCGAGGAATGTCAATATCCAGGCGATCGTCAGCGATATCCTGAGATCGTTCCTCTTAACCTTCCGCCTATTTTTGCTCTTGGACTTGAGCAGCTTCAATGCGGAGAAGAAGGCGATGATGGTGAATCCGTATCCGAGAATCGCAAGGGGCGGATGTATGAGTATCATGAAGAAATCTAGCTCCCCCAACATCATCCCCCCATCACAAGGTCCCTGAACCACTGGAAGTGGGAGCCGTACATCAGCAGATGAACTGCCACCAATCCGGTCACGAGATAGGTTCCCCAGGCATGAATGCGTCTCCAGTTCTCATAGCCGATGAGCTTGATGCTCTGTTTCTGCAGAGCTCCGTTGACAGATATCACGAGCATGATGACCACTGCGAGCCATCCGAGCACAACTTCCCAGTCCCAGATCGATTCCCTGTAGGGACCGTACCAGAGAACTGCAAGATGAAAAAATGCGAGGATCATTACAAGCTTCGAGAGATTGCAGTGGAACTTCACACGCCTTGCAGCATGCTTGAAGAGCCTGTTGGCGTATCTCTTCATGAAGTGGGAGCCCCCTGTGAAGTATCCCACCACCAGAAAAATGAACGAGGAGATACCCGTTATTTGACCGATGGTAAGATAGAAGTCCCTTCCTCCCCCCGCGATCTTGAGATCGGCGATCCGAACCTCCACCGGGAGTTCCTTCAGCTCCCCCTCCTCCACCCATCGGATCGTTATCGACGATGTAAGCTCCGTCATGTTCACAAGCTTCAGCAGGACCGTCTCTTCCTCCCCTTCATTCAGTTCGGTCCTGAAATCGGAGATTTCAACGGCACCTCGAAGCTCCCCGGGGAGCTCGATCTCGATCCCTGAGACATTACCCTCGGCGGCGAGGTTCAGGGATATCTCCTGGCCGATCTCCGTGAAGAGGACGGTTCCAGGAGATATCAGGAGCGACATGTCCCCGATCAGGATCTCGGCGGAGACCTTCCCCGAGTAGGTCCCGATATCCTTGTTGCCCCCGGAGCTGTGGTCGTAATACACCTTGAAATCATGTTCTATCTCGATCACTGCCGTCCCTTCTTTCTCGCCTCGAAGGCTCCAGTACGCAATGGCCCTGCCTTCTTCATCGACGGATCCTTCCTGGTTTTCCTCGGATACCAGGGATGACGCGTTTCCATCAACTTTAATGGTCCCGGAAAGCGAACGGAGCTCGTATCCTTCCATCGGGACAAGTACGAGACTGATCTGAAATTCATCACCTGGCCTGTAGAAGGGATCATGGACTATTGTGATCACTGGCTCCTCGAAGGCATAGCCGCTGTTAGGCCCCGAGGACGAATGGCAGCTCTCGCAGGTGACACCGGAGGCATCTGATGAAAAAAAGGAAGCCAATGCCATGGTAAGGACCAGGGATACGAGCAAGGGACGGATACTCATATGTCCGCCTCCCACGGACCTTCCCAAGATTCCTCATGATCATCATCCTCTTCCACCTCCATTTTGAACCTCTGCTTGGATGGGGGCTTCTCAAGAGGAGAGACCAGGTCGTGAACGGTCGCCGCCGCCATGAGCAGCACAAGCAGCGTCCCGACCACAATGATCAGAATTCCGAGTACACCGCTCCTCTCCTTGTCGGGCTCCGAACCATCTGAATCATCATCCCCGCCGTCGAAGAACACATCGTCCGAGATGACGGTGTATTCCATAGTGATGTTCAGAAAAACATTGTCCGGATTGGAAGCAACAACTTCGATGATATGGACCCCCTCATGAGCCCAGCCTCCCTGACGGAGCTCGATGCTTATCGCAGTGACATCCATCATGTAGATCGTGCCGTCAATGTACCATTCCACATCCAGCATCCTTCCCGCCGGGTCCTGGACCGGCAGCGATATTTCGATCGTGTCCCTTTTACGGAAGCTCCCCAGATCTCCGGGCAGCTCCCCGAGGACCAGTATGGGAGCCTTTGCATCGATCACGGTTAAATTCCAACGCCTGATATCCAGTCTTATGCCTGAATACAATTCGACGGTCACATAGACAACATACTTCCCGGAGTCGAGATATCCGGTTCCGTAGGTCCATTCCAATTGTCCGGTGGCCTGCAACCTGTCCTCGAGGAACCAGGATATCTTTAACGGATCGCCGCCTGCAACGAAGGGATTCTCGGGATTCAATGTGATATGGAAGGTGATGTTATCGGTCTCTTTAATGCTAGATTCAGGCTCCGGGGAGCTCGAGATTATGACCGGCGGAGGAGGAATGAAGACAGGAACGGAAACGGTTATGTTGATCGACTCCTCATCGGAGAGGCCAAGTAGTTCAGATGTGACGTTCAGTGTAATGTAATGGCTTCCCGGGGCCAGGGTTCTGTTGAATCTGCCTTCGGTTCCAAGTTCGCCGCTGATGTTTGAGGTCCATCTGTACCGGAGCTCCCCGGAGTCGACATTGCTGAATCCCTCCCCAACGAACTCGACGGTCTCATTTGTGAGCAGCGACGAACCTTCCCCGGGCGAAGATATCCTCGCGCGAAGGACGGGCCTGTCCACCACGTCTGGTCCAGAAAAGGGCCCGATCTCGATCCATGCCCCTCCGTCGGAGGTGTTGAACCCGTACGTATGCTCCCCTAGCTCCAATGAAATCGAGGCGGCAAAGAGCTCCCCGTTGGTCATGATGCCGTCCCTCAGATAGGGGGCAGAATCTGGCCTTGTCGACATCCGGACCCAGGTTCCGGAGCCGTCGACCATCAAACGCACCCCGGGGTCCGGAGCATCGTCATCCGTGTCGCCGTAGATGACGCTGAATTCGTAATCTGCTCCGGGGTATCCGACCTCCGGATACACACCGGGATTCTCCAGGACGGGTGGGCTGTTCGGCTTGATTACGTCCGGTCCCGGGAGCTCACCGCTTTCGGGAAAGCGGACAACGGCGGAGCCGTCGGATGCCTCGAAATGGTGGTTGTGCTCACCGACGGCGAGCATCACGTTGTCTATCCCGTAGAGCTCCCCGTCCTTCGTGCTCCCGTCCCCGCCGGGAAGATCGGAAAGGTCGTAGGAGGAGCCGTCGACGAATACTTTAATCGAGGTCGGGATGTCCCCGTCCGGATCGGAGAAATCCACACGGAACGAGAAAGGGGTTCCCACATCACCGACTTCTGGGTCCACGGAGCCGCTCCCCAGGGCCGGGGGCTGATTCGAAACCTGAACGGATATCTGCTGGGTGTCGGTAACGGGCGGGGATTCGTGTACCGGGTCCATCTTGGCATTTACCGTTATCGTATCCTGTCCGCCTGTGATGCCCTTGACCTTGAAATTGAAGGTCCTGCTCCAGGTGTATGGAGAGGATGGTCCGGAAGGAGCCTGTCCCGTAAGTACCTGATGGGTTCCCGTATCTATCTTCCCTGTGGAGTGGAGCCATACGTCGATGCTGAAACCGGAATACACACTGTTCTTGTGTGAGGCGGAAACATCGACCGTGACATTGATCCAGCCCTCTCCGTTCTTCGGAATTGTGTCGGGATTCTCGATAGTCCTTATGTCAACAGTTTGATAAATGGAGGAGCTGTGGCAGCTCCCGCAATTGGCGCTTACTCCCCTTGACGGCGGTTCTGCAACGGTATTGATCCCTATGGCTCCGATGATGAAGACTAACGCTATCAGCACCATGGATTGAGCTGCCCGATCGACCCTCATAAGCACACCGCAGAAACAGTCCTGGCTGCTGGACCCTATATCCCTCGAAAAAACTCCTAGGTCATAATACTGCCGGAAAATTGTGACCTAAAAGAAAAAAAATGATTCCGGGGTGCTCCATTTCAGAGCACCCCCGTGTCTGAATATCTCTACTTCAGTTCCTTTGCCTGCTTCTCGGAGAGGATCCTCCAGCATTCGTGGGGTCCCGTCTTGGATTTTGCCACTGCGAAATGTCTCCCCTTCTTCTCCCTTATCTCGTACTTGTCGGTCTTGAACTTGGACTTTGCTTTCACGTCGTAGAATTCTAGTTCCTTCATTGTTTAGCCTCCATTCGGAAAAACGAACGAGATGTAAATGGGGAAACCCTATTAAAACTTGTTTACAGAGGTCCCGAAGCTACTTAAAGACGGGGACCGTCCCCATCCTGTTTTGGCCCTATTTCGGATGCTGTCCGAGTGCGCTTTCTCCCTTCTCCGTCACCTCGAGGATGCGGGGGTAGGTCTTTGACCTTCCCCCGCCCGTGCATCCCTGCCTCAGGGGGCAGTGTGGGCAGGTTGAGGGCTGACATTCCTTTATCTCGCTTCTGACCTCCTTGAGATAGCCCAACCTCAGCAGCTGCTCTATGGCCGTCTCGATCTCGCCTGGAGAGACACCGAGGGAGGAGGAGATGTTCTCGATACTGCTCCCGCCCTTCGCTATCCTCAGCAGAACCTCCTTCAGCATACCCCCGGCTCACCCCCCGATTCCTTATCCTCGTCCTTCCCTGACCTGGTCAGGTACCTGGAGAACAGCGCACAGAGAGAGATCGAAAGCAAGGACAGGACGATGACGGGCCTTCCGCCTTCCTGGACCAGCACATCCACGGGATCTCCCTCGCCGGTAATGATGATCATGAGCAGGGCTGCGATTAGAATCGACAGGCTTATCATAAGAACCCCTATGGACGCCATCCAACCCACAAGGGAATTGGAGATGCCCTCGGGCCTGGACCTGAAGGACATGTATGCTCCCCGCAGATACAGCACTCCTATGAGCAGCTGAAGAAGGCCGAATATCAGGTCGCCACCAGGCCCTCCGCTTACGAGGGCAAAACCTCCTGGAGCGATCATATCGAATATGTTCCAAGCTGAAGACGCCAGGAAAAGCGCACCGAACAGAAGAGAAGCCCATGCTATGCTCCTACCCTTAGCCGAATCCAAGCAGAACACCTCCTTGATATACCAGAAAAGCCGCGATCCAGGCCAGGGCGGTGCCGTAGAGAACTGCGAAGATGGTCCATCCCCATGAGCCGGTTTCCTGCTTGATGGCTCCGACCGTCGCAATACAGGGCATATAGAGAAGGACGAAGACCATAAGACCCATAGATGAAAGGGCGGTGAAGTTGGGATCGGAGGATATCCTCTCCGTCAGGGCCTTTTCACCTCCGTCCACATTGTAAAGCACTCCCAAGGAGCCTATGACGATCTCCTTGGCAAAGAAGCCGAATATGAGGGCCACCCCTATCTTCCAATCGAAACCCAATGGGGACAGGAGGGGCGATATCACCACCCCCAGCTGTCCTGCAATGCTCTCCCTGCTCCCGTAATCAACGGGGGCCATACCGAAGGAATAATTTGCCAGGCCCCACATGAGAACGGAACCCAGAAGGATCACCGTCCCCGCCTTCCTGGCATACAGGTAGCCCTTCTCCCAAGTGTACCGTAGAGCCTCCTTCATGGATGGAGGCTCGTAGTCGGGGAGCTCCATTATAAGCGGCGCCGGGCTCCCCTTGAGTATCGTCATCCGGAAGAGCTTAGCTGTACCTATGGCGGTGATTATTCCCAGAATGTAGAGGGCAAATATCACGGTCCCCCCCATGGACGGGAAGAAAATGCCCGTGAGCATGATGTAGACCGGAAGCCTCGCCCCGCAGGAGATAAAGGGATTGACCAGGATGGTAACGAGCCTGTCCTTCCTGTCCTCTATGGTCCTTGCGGACATTATAGCAGGAACGTTGCATCCGAAGCCTATTATCATCGGAATGAAGGATTTGCCGGACAGCCCGATCCTGGTCATTAGTCTGTCCATTACGAAAGCTACCCTGGACATGTAGCCGCTCCCTTCGAGGACCGATATCACCAGGAACAGGATCATGATGTTGGGAAGGAAAACCAAAACCGCACCGACACCTCCGATCACCCCCTCCCCCACAAGGGAAGCGAGCCATGAGGGGGAGAGGTTGTCAACGGCAAGGTCCCCCAACCTGCCGAAACCGATGTCGATGAGCTCGGAAAGAGGCTCACCCAGGGTGAAAGTGAGCTCGAACATCCCCCACATTATCACCAGGAATATGGGGATGCCGGTGTACTTGTTGGTCACAACCTCATCCAGCATGTTCGTCAGCGTTCTCTCCCTCGGTCTGGACTTAAGGACGCCCCTGGTGATGGAGCTTGCCATGTCATATCTCATATCTGCCATCTCGAGCTCAACGGCCTCGTGGTCCAGACCCTCAAGGGCATTCTCGATCCTTTTCCATAGATGGGACTCCGTGGAGCGGGAGAGCAGCTCCTCGTCCCCCTCGACAAGCCTAGTGGAGAGCCATCTTTTCGGATAGGGGCCAAGGACCTCCCTGGAGTCCTTCAGGATCTCGGCTATACCTTCTATTCTCTGCTCGATCTGCCTTCCATAATCGACTATTGAAGGCGCTTCCGTCCATTCATGATCTCCTGCAACTATGCTCTCCATCAGGTCTTCCACGCCCTCTCCGCTTGTGGAAACTGTCTCCACGACGGTCACGTTCAGGATCCCCGCCAACTTCGGTGAATCAAGCTTATCCCCCCTTCTTCTCAGGACATCTACCTTGTTCAGCGCCATAACGAGCGGGGAGCCTAACTCAAGAAGCTGAAGCGTTAGATACAGGTTCCTCTCCAGATTGTTGGAATCCACAACATGGACAACCACATCCGGTCTTTCTCTGATGATGAAGTCCCTGGCGATGAGCTCATCCTGCGAGCATCCGTTCAGGGAATATGTCCCGGGAAGGTCCACCACCTGAAGTTTTCTCCCCTTGTAGGTCCTGCTGCCGGAGAGCTTCTCGACCGTGACCCCGGGCCAGTTGCCTACCTTCTGATTCGACCGGGTCAGTCTGTTGAAGAGTGATGTCTTCCCGACGTTGGGATTTCCGGCAAGTGCAATCCTCAGGTCTTTCTTGGCCATTTGGAACACTTTAGGTTTTCCTAATTATACTAGGAATGTCTAAAACCAAAATCCCATTGGATATATAATCATTTTCGGGATATCCCTTCAGTTCACGACGGGGCTCAGTATCGATATGCCGTTCTCTCCTATGTCTATGAGGTGCTTCTTCCTCGAGTGGTGGCATGAGCGCATCTTTATGACCTGCATGTATAGATGTATGTCATGCTGGTGCTCTATGGGGCCCATCTCTATGATCCCGTCGGACAGGAACATCTCGGAACCCAATCCCTCGGTGATGTTGGAGAACCTTGGTGTCTCCATGATGATGAAGGAAGTAAGGTTGTACTCCCTGAGCTTCTTGAAGAAGTGGAACATCTTCGCCCTCAGGTTCTCCGTATCGATGAGGGAATACAGACCTCCGAGGGAATCCAGTCCGAACACGGTGAAATTGTCCCCCTCCTTGTCCTTGAAGAACTTGATGACGCC
>JBLIRK010000066.1:0-9870 GCA_048569615.1 Thermoplasmatota archaeon
GATCCGCCATCCCTTTGAACCGCCCTGCCTTTGCCCTACACTGCCAGCAGGCCTGACGGAACCGCGCCCATGCCAGCGACAACACCCGACTGGAAAAGCCATAGCCGCGACACCGCGTTGGTGATCGCCTTCAGCGGCGATACCGGGGATCCGGGCGGACTTGAAGATGTTTTCAGAGGAGCTGACCTCGCCATCGTTGAGGCCACATTCAACCATTCCGTTCCCGACGGCAGGGGGGTCCATCTTTCGGTGGACCAGGCCCTGGCGGCGGCCGGAGTGGCAAGGGAAAGGATGCTGGTCCATTTCACGGGAGGTTCCTGGAGGGAGCTTAAAAATAGACAACCTCTATGACCAGGGCAGCTTGATCCTGAAGACCGAGCCAACGGGCTTGTTGTCCTCTACCCAGATCCTGCCCCGGTGCAGCTCCACGATCCCCTTGCATATTGCAAGTCCCAATCCGGAACCGCTTGAACTCTCCTTGTTGATCCCTCTCTGGAATCTCTGGAAGACCGCATCCTTCAGCTCGTCCGGTATGCCCTGCCCCTGATCACCGATCGATATGGTAACCCCTTCGAGGTCTGCAGCGAGGTCCACAGCGATGGAGCTCCCGGTGGGACTATACTTCATGGCGTTATCGATCAGGTTGACCAGAACCTCTTCCATCAGTTCATGGCACATCAGTTTGAAGTTCTTTCCCCTGCGTTTCAAGGAAACCTCATAATCCTCAACTCTGGGCTGCAGGGCCTCCATGCTCTGATCCACCAAAGCTGAGATGTCAAGAAGCTTGAACTCCCTTTCTAGCTTCCCTTCCTGGATCTGCGAAAGCACCTTGACCATTTCCAGGGTGTGCATCATTTTCCTCGTAGAGGACAAGACCCTGTCTATGTAATCGTCTTTCTTGGCCCCCTCCGAGAGTTGGGCGAGCTCTGAATAGCCGTATATCGCTGAGAGCGGATTCTTGAGATCATGCGTCAAAATGGAGAGAAGGAGCCTGTTCCCCGTGGCCGACCTCATCACCGTTTCCATGGACCTGTCCATGGTCGATACCTCCGATCCGGTCATCCTCACCCCTATTATCTCCCCGGATTCCATCAGGGGTGAGAAGGTGCAGATGTATGGTATCCTTTCCGCCTTCCTTGAGAGGAGCTCCATGTCGAGCTGGCTGCTCTCGCCGCTCTCCAAGGCGGCAGTCCATGCAAGCATGGCCCTTTCCCATTCCTTACCGGGAGGGGCAAAGAAAGGGCCCTCCATGAGTTCGGGTGTGATATCGGGTCTGTGGATGAAATCTTCGGCCCTTTCGTTGCAGTCGATCTCCCAAACCGTCCCATCCCTTCTCCAGACCACTATGATCTCGTCCGTGCTGCTGAGAAGTTTCTCCGCCCGGCTGGTCTCCTTTCTCAGATGCTCGAATTCGAGTATCCTCCCCAGGCTGCTCCCTATCATCTTCCAGATGTCATCGGGCGGGAATTCCGAATCCTCATCCTCGAAGGCTCCTTCCCTCGAAGAGTAAAGCGAGAGCACTCCGATCCGCTCATCTTCGTCATAGAGGGGAACGACAAGGGCCGACCGCAGTCTGATTATGACCGGGTCTCCGCTCTGGGTCCGGGCCCTGCAGACCGCCTCCATTCCTCTGGAGGGGGAATCGCTCAGATCGCATTCTATATCTCCCTGTATGTCGATCTCCCTGGCACCGGAGAGAACGTAGCTTTCGGCCACAAAACTCCTTGATTCAGAGAAATCATCTTCAGGGTCCTGGTCCCAATCATCACCTTCGTCCCCTATCCCTTTCCATCGAATGGTCCCCATGTCGTAGTTAATGAGAAGGGGCATTCTGCGCGAGAAGACCTCCAACATCTCCTCGATCGACGTGGAGGACGAAAGTGATATGGCCGTACTGATGAAATGATCGTACATGCTACCCTGATGTCCGGATGCATTCCTCCATCTGGAGCCCATCTTCTTGCGGGACCCGTCCGATAGTGACAGGCTGCCAGAGCTCACGCTATCTGGCATAATTGTTCGCTTCATGCCATCCATGGGGACTGCTCCAAAAACCGCCTTTCCAGGGAGCAGATAGCGTATGCAGATGGTGATATTTCAAGATTAGGGGTTATTTCCAGTGCAGATGCAAAAGGCTATAAAAACAGGCTAAACGGGGGCTGGGATCCCTTATCTCGACACCGCCTTCCGAGGGCTCCGTGAAGGGATGATCCACGGTTGAGAACGGCTCTCGGGGTGTAGCGGGGCCTTATCGAAAACGATATAACACCAGCCCTCCTTTCAAGACCGATGAGGTCGTCTGGGGTGTCCCTGACCGGGAAGAAGGCCATACTCCTTTTATCCCTGCTTTCTGTCCTTATCCTCGTCGTCAGTGGAGGGAGGGCAGGTCCAGTCAAGGGCGGCTCGGACGGTGATCCCCCCGGTTTGTCAGGGATCGATCCATCACACACGCTTAATTCCGAGTCAAACTTCACCGAATACTTCGACTACAATTCCATGACTGAGTACCTACAGTTCCTGGAGGAAACCTATACGGACCTCGTCAGGCTGTGGTCGATCGGAACCACCCACGAGGGGAGGGAGATCTGGTGCGTGAAGCTCAGCGACAGCCCCGGACTCCAGGAGGATGGGAATCCGGGCTCGGAGCCTCAAGCTCTCCTTGTCGGAGCGCATCACGGCAATGAATGGATCTCCTACGAGGTTCCCCTTTACGTTATCAAATTCCTTCTGGATAATTACGGGGGAGAGGACAGGAACGGAAGCATCGCGAGCTTCATTCTGGAGAACAGAGAGCTTTTTATCGTACCCATGCTGAACCCGGACGGGGTTCAGTACGCCCACGAGCAGGAAAGAGGATGGAGGAAAAACCGGGAGCCGAACTACATCAGCGACTTCAGTCCGAAGAAGATTGTAAGTCCCGATGCTGTCCCAGTGTCGTATGGTGTGGACATAAACCGCAACTACGGATGGATGTGGCATGTCTCGGGCGGGTCCAATGTCCTGCTCTCCAGCGGTAGCTCCTACAGGGGCCCTCCCGACAACCTGGATGACGACGGCGATGCCGTGTTCCAGATAGACATAACACCCGGCATACTTCCGAACGGTCCCGACGAGGGTGTCGATGAGGACCCATGGGACGGTATCGACAATGACGGTGACGGCAAGGTAGATGAGGATCCCTCGGGGGGTTTCACATCCCTGGAGACCATCGCTATGAGATCTTTAGGGGAGACCTACGATTTCCCCGTTGCCATAACATACCATTCGTATTCCCGTCTTGTCCTTTGGCCCTGGGGATACACCAACGAGCCGGCGCCCGATGGTCCAGTCCTAGCCCAGCTCGGCACCAGGATGGCGGAGATGAACGGCTACACGCCGATGCAGGGGTACGACCTCTACAAGGTCTCGGGGGAGTTCAACGACTGGTTCTACGCCCAGTACGGTACATTCGGCTACACCTTTGAAGTAGGGGACAGGCATACGATACCAGGAGAGGAGATAAGGGAGCACTGCGAGCTAAACCTCGAACCAAGCCTCTATCTGGTCCATGCGGCCCACAATCCGTATGAAAGCTATGTCCGGTTCGACGAGAACTCCACAAGCCACACTATCAGGAGGAACAGCATCGACATCTCCTTCTCAGGAGAGATCGATCAATATCCGATACCCTGGGACCTGGACCGCTCGGCAATGGTCTACCGATGGGATGGGGGTTTATGGCAAAGGGCATCCATAAAAATGGATGATGATGGTAATCTCTCCACATCCGTGGGGAGGCCCAGGGAGGGAGGAAAGCTCGATTACTATCTGGAGCTCAGGGATTCCTCAGGAAGGACGGTCACAGAGCCCCTTTTCGCTCCCAACGAGCTGTTCACGATCGACCTTTCAAAGGACAGCATCTTCTCAGTGTATTTCGGACTGGATACCATTTTGATCATGCTCTTTACCCTGGGGACCAGTTGGGGGGGATTTACCCTTGGCATAGTGAAGGCCGTAAGGTCGGACAAGGGAGGTAGACCGGTTGGCATCTAGGGGGGGAGGTTTCACCAGCAGGTGGGGTCTCCTGATGGCCGCCCTGGGGGCAGCCATAGGAACGGGAAATATCTGGAGGTTCCCCAAGGAGGTGGCAAACAACGGCGGCGGCTCTTTCATGATTCCCTATATCATATTCCTCTTCACATGGTCGATACCGATCCTGCTGGTGGAGTTCAATCTGGGCAAGAAATCAAGGAAGGGGACCATGGGAACCTTCTCTCTCTTCCTGGGAAAGAACAAGGTTTGGATGGGGGCTTGGCTTGCCTGGATATCCACCGCCATAGGGTTCTACTACGCCGTTGTCATGGGTTGGACCATAAGGTATGCCCTAGGCTCCATGACGGGATCAATATCCTTCACCGATGCACAAGGATCATGGGAGGGTTTTCTTGAGAGCCCTCTGTTAATTGTCCTCTTCCAGGCAATGGCGATAGCCATCTCCGCGATCATCGTCTACAGGGGCATAGAGAAGGGTGTGGAGCGGGTGAACAAGATACTGATACCCACGCTCTTCGTGCTGCTCATCATCTCCATGATCAGGGCACTTCTGCTACCGGGAGCCATGAAGGGAGTTGCCTATATTTTCACGCCCCAGTCAGATACGCTTTTCAACGGAAGGACGTGGATATCTGCGCTGGCACAGTCCGCTTGGTCCTGCAGCGCGGGAATGGGAATGGCCATCACATACGGAGCTTACACGAAGAGAAAGGACGAGACGAATCTCAACTCTTTCCTAACTGGCCTAGGAGACACGACCGTCGCCCTTATAGCGGGGATAATGATATTCGCGACGGTATTCGGTCTATCGGCATCAATGGAGGGCGCCGAGACCGCGGTGGTGGAGGGAGGCTCCGGGCTCACCTTCATCCACCTTCCCCGGCTGTTCGGGGAGATGCCGGGAGGGTCCTTCATCGCCGTGATGTTTTTCCTCGCCATGGCCTTTGCGGCGTTGACCTCCATGATCGCCACATACGAGAATGCTGTGAAGAACTTCGTGGATGCGGGATGGGAAAGGAAGAAGGCGATAAGGGTTCTGACCGTTGGAATGTTCGTTTTGGGGCTTCCATCAGCCCTCATCATTCTCCCGGTGAGCGGGACCCCTATGCCCGTTTTCCTTGACAATCAGGATTTCGTTTGGGGTCTGGGCCTGGTGCTTTCGGGAGGTTTCATATACTACCTGGTCTACCGCTACGGCATCACCAGGTTCAGGGAGAATATCATCAACAGCAGGTACTCCGATATCCGGATAGGAAAGTGGTTCGATATCATTCTTAAATATGTAATTCCGCTGGAGATATTGGGGATGGGCGGGTGGTTCATATTCCAGACACTGGTAGATAGTACCGGGGATTGGTGGATGGGCGGAGCCGTGGGATTCCTGATCCTTCTCGCACAATGGGGCTTAGCGATCGGCGGCCTTATCTATCTGAGCAACAGGATCAAGGACAGGTTCGAGATCAACGAGGTTTCACCCGACACCTCGATAGACTTTGATGCGGAAAAAGAGGATATGGCCGGCAAGGAGGAGGTTCTCTTGGCCGAGGAGGTGCCGGCATGAAATTATCGGAGATGCTTCGATGACGCAGGAAGAGAAGATAGTTGAGATATTGAGGGAAAGGGGAGAACTCTCCACTTCCGAACTCGAGAGGGAATTCACGAGCAGGGGCGAGGACTGTCCCGACGGTGCGGTCAGGACCCTGATGAGGTTGAAGACCAAAGGAGTGATCAAAGGAAGGATGGATCCCGCGAAAAAGGGCTGGGTATGGAGCCTCCCATGAGATCTCACACCGCTGCGAACCGGTAAACCTTTTTTATCCGTCCTGACACTTACCGTAACCAGAAAAAGAACCAGACCTCGGAGAGGTGTTCATATGGGCGATGATTTGAAAGAACGAAAGGCCGGAAGATCTATTGTTTTGGGAGCAGTCATATTTTCACTCCTTTTCTCAGGTACGGCACTGTTGTACACGGCAACCGTTCCCGGGACGGTTCTGGGGATCACCGTGCCCGCCGGAGAGCTCATCGGCGACACGACTTGGTCCGTCGGGGACTCCCCTATCGATCTCGAGGGAAACATAAGCATACCCGCCGGATCTTCGCTGACAATCGATCCTGGCGTAGTTGTTAGACTGCCACCATTCGGTTTCATTGAGGTTGAGGGTACATTGGTGGCAAAGGGCTCCCCGGGCTCCGTCATCACGTTCCAGAAGTCCCACGCATCGCTAAAATATGATGGCATCAACATAACAAACGCAGGGCATGGATACATCGATCACATCAACCTGTCCGACTCCTCCGGCGGGATAAAGGTCGATGGACCGGGATCCATGGGCTACATATACAATTCAACCATCGAGAGCAGCACCATTGGTGTGAGGACCATAGGGATCAGTTATGTTTGGGTTGTCAACTGCACCTTCAATTCACCAACCAGAATCTCCGCAGCAACAGGTTCCGAGATTCACGAAGGTTACTGGTTCATCTTCAAAGCGATAAAGGACATCGATGGCAAAGCTGTCCAGGGTGTTAGGGTCAACATAACGGCTACTAAGAATTCGCAAAACGAGAACGATGACTGGCCGGTTTTTGATTCCAACAATAATGGAATTGCCACGGGATCGGATGGAAAGCTTCCTCCCATACCGGTCGAGCTCTTCAAGCATCCCGGGTACAGGTCCACAATATCGACAGTAAGAGTTAATATAACAATGAAATGGGCGCATGCCACCCAAAGTGCCACATGGAGCCAGAACGTTTACAGCGTTTTCATGGACGGAAACCAGTACAGGACCTGGGTCCTGGATTTCACACCGCCTCCCACTCCAACGAACCTCAGGGCAGGAGAGGTGACAGGGAATTCCATCGAGGTATTGTGGGACATGGTTGATCCTCCGGAGGACCTCAAGAGGTTCGCCATCGAGTACAAGATGTCCAATCAGCCGGATAGCGAGTACATCATAGTCTATCCTCCGCTGGCAACGGACCGAAGCTATGTCCTGGATTCCCTTCTCGAGAAGACCGAATATTCCGTTCGGATGCTTGCGGAGGATCCCCACCCGAACGAATCACCACGTACCGATACCATTAAGGTTAAAACCCTTGATCTGACTCCTCCAAACCCGCCCGTAAACTTCAGGGTCCAAGCGGTTGGCGGGGAATGGGTACATCTGAAATGGGATCCGAGCTCCAGCGATGACGTTGCAGGATTCTACATATTCATTCAGCAGGTGGGAGGTGATTTCAACCTTACCCGTTTCGAGTCGGGAATGATGAACCTATCGGCGAATATCTCCGGGCTCCCCTCCGAGTCCAAGTTCAGCGCAAGGATCTGGGCTGTGGACGATGCGATAACTCCCAATCCGAGCATCATGTCACCCGCGATAAGCTTCACAACCCTTGATATCACACCTCCTCCTCATCCGCAGTACGAGTTCTACACGGTGGACACGGTCCATTTAATACCCGGTTCGAATCTCTTCAACACTTCGATGGTATGGTTCAATGTCACGGTTCCGGGGGAGGACAGGACCATCATGGAGGTCATCCTCGACGGCTCGACCTATCTGGACCCGGATGGCGAGATAGAGAGATGGACCACATTCGATGGTCTTTTCCAATATTACTTCAAACTCCTCCCAGGTGAGCATACCGTCGAGATGAGATCCATCGATCCCTCGGGTAATGCGGGGCCGTACAACAGGACCACCATAATAGTGGACAAGACTCCACCCGAGGTAAATACCACCATCGTTCCCGGTAAATCGTACAAGCTAGAGCGGAACGAATCACTTGACCTCACCGCAAGCGCCACCGATGTCCACGGGATATATTCAATTACTTGGGTGGTCAAAGGAGCCCAACATCATTCGGATTATACAGGCGGAACTGCATCAATAGTCCTTTCCGAAGTAGGAAATTATTCAGCATATCTGAAGGTAATGGACAATGCGGGGAACTGGGTCAGGGTGTCATTCTCAATATCTGTCCTTGAACCCGATAAGGTCATACCCAAAGTTATGGAATTCTATCCCGCAAACGGAGCGGTTGACGTTGAACTCGGACCTACGATCACAGTGAAGTTCTCCGAAGCCCTGGATTGGGACAAGCTTCAGGTATCGCTCGGTGTGAAGGATTCTCCCGGGATGGGGGCCGAACTGGAGATAATTATCGATCGTGAGAATGACCGGCTGAGCTGTTATTCCGAGGAGGCGCTCATGGGCAATACAACTTATCAGTTCAGGATAGGCGGTATAATTGACCTGAGGGGAAACAACGGGGGAATTTTCATATTGGAATTCAGGACCATCCCCTTTGAGAAGATCGACACCGATGGTGATGGGATACCCGATTACCAAGAGGCGCTCTACGACTTCCTCGACATGCAGAACCCAGATGATGCCGGACAGGACTACGATAAAGACGGCCTTACCAATCTCGAGGAATACAGACTGGGAACGAAGATGGACGAGGAGGATTCCGATGGGGACGGAATGGAGGATGGCTGGGAGATAGAATACGGCTTCAATCCGCTGCTGAATACCGATGCCCTGGAAGATGCCGATAACGACGGTTATTCGAATCTCAAGGAGTACGAGCTTGGAACGAACCCCAGGGATCCGAACAGCAAACCCGAAGCCGATGAGGGGGACAACACATGGTTCATAGTCGTTATTGTAATCATAATAATACTGATACTTGCAGGGATAGCGGTCTTCATTGTATTCATGGCAAAAAGGATGAGGAGGGAAGAGGAGGAAGAAGAGAAGAAGAAGGAGGAAGCCCCCGCAGTCCCGACAACATGGAGCGAACAGGAGGAGGAGCATAAGACCGAGTGCCCCGAATGCGGAGCAACACTTGAGGAGGGGATGGACTTCTGTCCGGAGTGCGGAGCAACTCTGACCATTAAGGACCTGGAACTCGAAGAATCGATAATGGATGAAGAAGAGCAGGACGAACTTCCGGCACCCCAGATCTCCGAAGAGATAGGACCGGGGGAGGAGACGGATGTTCTTCCGCCTGCTGCTCCCGAGATGGAGCCACTCGACCGGGGTGATCCGTCATTGTCCGGAATGGAGCCTCCAAGCATTGATGAACCTTTGACATGACCTTACCAATGCTGAAAACAACTTTCTAGCGGTTTTCAGCCCGTTCTGTAAATTTTGTAATAGGAAACCTTTTTATTTTCATTTCATGATGTATGGTAGCATCCCTCGAGGTGGAAGAGATGAAAGTACCCTGCAAAAAGTGCGGATCAAAGATGGACTATCCTTTCAACAAATGCCAAGAATGCGGGTGGGTTCCCAAGGGTGACCTGGCCAAGAAAGCCAAGAAATTCGCCAAGAAATACGAGGAGAAATTCGGCGTTCCCGAGAAGAAGAAGGAGAAACCCGAGAAGAAGAAGGAGAAACCCGAGAAGAAGAAGGAGAAACCCGAGAAGAAGAAGGAGAAGCCCGAGAAGAAGAAGGGCAAGAAGAAGGCCGCAGTGGAGGAAGAGGAGCCCAAGAAGAAGAAGGGCAAGAAGAAGGCCGCTGTAGAGGAGGAAAAGCCGAAAAAGAAAGCTCCCAAAGAGGAGGGGGAGAAACCCAAGAAAAAGAAGAAGAGAGGTTTCTCACTCGAGGGTGAATCCGACGAGGGAGCAGTCAAATCCTCCTACAGACCGATCAATTTGGACGAAGATGAGGAGGAGATATTTGTAATAGGCGCTCCAAAGAAACCCAGGAAGGCCCCAGAACCTCCAGAGGACGAGGAGGAAGAAGAAGAAGAAGAGGAGGAGGAAGAAGAGGAGGAGGAAGAAGAGGAGGAGGAAGAAGAGGAGGAGGAAGAAGAGGAGGAGGA
>JBLIRK010000067.1:0-9708 GCA_048569615.1 Thermoplasmatota archaeon
CGACCTGAACGGACCGACTATCGCTCGTGTCCCTACCTCCTTAAACTCCATGCAGAGATGTTCTTCTGTTTTTTCGGGGGACTGGGTGATTCCTATGAGAATTGTCATGGTAAATTATTCCTTTTTCGAATTTCAGAAAGGAAGATTTCTCTATGAATACCTTAGAGCAAATGGGTGGAAAAAGGATAATATAAAGTTTTTATCAAAGGATAATGATCCTTATCCTTCCCAAGGTGAAACCACAAGAGAGAATGTGATCGAAGCATTTGAGTGGATGATCGAAAAATCCGGATATGATAATGATGTATTGATTTACATCTCGAACCCGACAAAATCTTATGATGAAGATTTGGAAGAATATTTTGAACAAGTCCAGCAAATATTGAAGGAGTTGGAAAGCCCGTTGGCAGTTCAAATGAGCACAATTATCAACTATTTTGAAAGGATACCCTTTCCTGATATTGCCTGGTTGAACCTGAGCAGCAATAATGCCATAACACAAAGAATATACCTTGATGAACTGGATGAACTACTAGATAAAACCAAGAAGGATAAACTATACCTTGTAGGATGTGGAATTCGATCCGGTCTTTTAATGAACAGATTGAAAAGGCATGATAGAGCAGTGATGACTTCTATGACATCACAGCAGAAACCTGATATCGATCAGTTCAATATTGCAGGGGGAGTGGTAGAATCGCGTTCCGAAAACCTACTATTAGGCTTTTTCCACGAACTGAATAGACTCGAGAAAGAAGGATATCTAAAAGACCAATATCCCATGATTCATTTCGATCCTGAGTTCATGGGAATAACCGAGGGTGAAAAAACCAAAAGACCTCCGCTGATAATATTACCACCAACTATTGCAACGTACACTAAACAAGTCCCCCTCCCCAAAGATTGGCCTCCAAAGCAGGCTGATGAAGGAGAGCGCACAACCGGAAAAGAACCAGGTACTTCCGAGGATGATCAGCCAAGTTTTGAAATGCCGGATTTCGGTCTGCTCGCCATGGATGAAAGTTATGAGATCGTAAATTCAGACGAAGAGAGCGTAACCATCAAATACTATAAATCCAGGATTCAACCCACCGTTACTGGAAAGAAATATACTGTCAGAAGAATGTAATTGCCAAATCAAATGGACAAATAATGAAAAAAAAGACCTGATGTACAATCGCTTATTGCTCAGGTCTGGTCTATAATATACATTTATCAATGTAAAATCTATATAATACCACGGTTATTATTGTATTGTTAATTATGGGTTTAAGAAAAGAGGATGTAGTGCTATATGCAGTCGATACCCTGCTTCAACTTGAAGAAGGAGGAAAGATATATACAAAAGATCACGTAGCTTCTGTTCTGGAGGTATCAACGAACACATTCGACCTGTACCTAACCAAGCTCTCCCGAAAAGGACTCATAGATCGTTCCAGGAAGCACCATATGGATGATTTCAGGAGAACCCTCGAATTCACTGAAGAAGGAATCAAAGCTGCCATGGAATTGAGAAAGAAGATCGAAACCGAACACTTGACCCCCGAGAGGCACAATGTTCCTTCCATAGTACCGATATCAAGGGTGATGGGGAGGATACCAGACCCCCTTGAGCGTATCTTCTTCCTCTCTCTTTTCTCTATGTTGAAGAGGTTCGATCTCCCCTTCTATCTAGACACGATCAAGACCACAAAGATGGGGACGAACATAGTCAACATAATGACCGAACTTGAGCAGGATGAAACTGACACATCGCTTCCTGTTGTGGAATCCTTCTTTAGAACGCATCTATACGGTATCAGCAGTATGGATGAAGTATTGGATGATGTCAGTTTCACAAAGGACACCAATTCCCTTCTGCTTTATGCCGAAGTATCATACAAACAAGGTAGATACAAGGAAGCAAGGATGATCTATGATCATATTTTGAGTTCAAAAATACCAATTACCCAGAATCAATGGACCATAGCACACATTAACATAGCACTTCTAGACAGCAAGGAAGGAAAGACGGAAGAAGCAATCGAGAAATTGGAAAGGCTGATCATTACCATAGATAATAAGATATACATCGCATACGCAAAACAGATCAAAGCAAGGATCTACTCGGCTTCGGGAAACGATGAGCAAGCATTGTTTCTATATAACGAGGCATTGAACTCGTTCAAGATTTTTGGGCTCCCTCTTTTGCTAGCCATCGGACATAATAACAGAGGTATTGTCTATTTTAAAAGAGAAGATTACGATAAAGCGGAAGAGGACTGGTTGAAAGCGAAAAAGTTCATCACGCAGGCAGGGTGCAAGTTCATTTTCGGACCTGTTTACGGAAATCTGGCGGACATAGAGATCCAGAAAGGAAATCTCGATAAATCCTATCACTATCTAAAAAAGGCAGATGATATCTACGAAGAGTTCCAGGATTATGAAGGTAAGGCTTATATTGACTTCAATTATGCTTTGTACCATCTCGAACTCAAGGAATGGGATAAGGCCCTGGAGTACTTCCTAAGGTCTGAGAGTATTGCATTCCCTTCACCATCCCCCGGAGAGCGCAGGGAAAGAAGAAAGGTTTTCCTTGAAAGGGCTGTGAAGAACGGATTCGATATCCAAAACCTCTCTATAGACCAACAGCATGAGAACTGCCGTTCTTAAAATCCTTGAACAAGATCAACTAACCAATTGATTAAATCCTGAACCCCGAATCATTATAATAGATAAAGATGGTTTCGTTTTCATGGATCGTTCAGCATGGATAGTCCTTACTTTGATAGTCTCGATGTTGCTGGGGTCTGGCATCCTCCTATCCGCCGGGGGAGCGAATTCGGAGAAGGATGAAAGGGGGAGGGAGGACTTTCCGGATTCCGAGGATCTGCAGTTCATGGAGAACCTGGGACAGCTTGAAAGAAGCGATATAGAATTCTACACAACGGGCTCCACCAGATACGCCATAGGAGAGCGTTTCATACAGGTTTTCAAGGATGAGGACAACGGCAGGATATCCTCCGTGAGACTTGATTTCCAGGGAGGTTCGCCTTCGGGGATGATCCCTGTTGGACCATCGGATACCACCTACAGTTTCTTCAAAGGGGACGATCCGGAAAATTGGGTCACAGAGGCCCATGATTATTCCTCGATACTGATAGAAGACCTCTATGATGATGTTGACCTAAAGATCTACTCGGAACGGAGGGGTTTGAAATACGATCTCATCGTAAGACCGGGAGGCGATCCCTCCGACATCAAGATCTCATGGATCGGAGCTGTCAATATCGAACTGATCGGTACCTCAGAGGTATATCTTCGTTCCGGCACATTGGAGATCGTCGATGGGCCTCTGTTCGTTCATCAGGACGAAGAACCTGTGAACGCCGATTACCATTTGGAGGGAAACGAGATCTGTTTCAAGATTGACGGATATGACCCCTCGAGAGACCTTGTCATCGATCCGCTTCTGCTCGCTTCCACCTACCATGGAGGCAACGACTGGGACAGAGACCTGAAGGTTGAGATAGATCCCCAGGGAAGGCCGATCATCGCCGGAACCACGGATTCGACCGATTTCCCCTATACTACGGGTGCCTACTCCTCGGTCAACAGGGGGGAGAAGGATATCTTCGTGAGCAGGCTCTCCCAGGACCTTTCCTCCCTTCTCCACTCAACGTATTTCGGAGGCTCCAGCTACGATAACATGGACGGACTTGCCGTCGGTGACGACGGGAAGGTCTACATCTGCGGGGGCACCAATTCGACCAATATACCCGGAACCTCCGGGAAATGGATCTCGTCCGCTCCCCAGAACAGGAACGGATTCCTGGTTGCCTTCAACCCTCTCCTCAATTCGATCCACTATTCGACATACATCGGTGGAAGCTCGACCGATTTCCCGCTTGATGTGGCTGTGGACGACAGCGGCCGCGCCTATGTGACCGGATATACCCTTTCATCGGATTTCAGGACCACTGCGGGAAGCTATCAGGAGAGCATGAACGGAACGGAGGATGCATTCCTTGTGAAAATTGAGTCCGACGGGAGCTCCGCGGTATTCTCCACCCTAATAGGTGGAGAGGACTGGAGCGATAGGTCCTACGCAGTTGTGGTTGACGAAAACGGCTATCCGACCATTGCGGGACAGACAACCAACAACGACTTTCCGACCACGCCCGGCGTTTACCTGGATTCATTCGGATACTATATGGGGTTCCTTACCCGGTTCGAACCGAACGGGAGTGCACTGAACTTCTCTACCTTCTTCGCGAACGGGACCTGGATCTATGAAATGGCCCTAGGACCCCAGAACGACTATTATCTTACTGGAATGACAAGGACCATATCCGGGGATTTTCCCGTAACCAACGATGCCTATGACAAGGACCTTGCAGGTGAGGAGGATGCATTCTACAGCCGGCTGTCATCGGACGGGACCAACCTGGTTTACTCGACCTTCCTTGGTGCCGATGAGGAGGATGACGAGAATCCCAACCTGGACTATATCGAGTTCGGACTTGATATCGATGTGGACCGGGAGGGAAGGGTGTACGTTTGCGGCCCCACCGACGCTCCTTTCTTTCCCACGACGATCGGGGCATACGACACTACAAGAAATGGACAGGATTCCTTCCTGACCATATTCTCCGCATCTGGAGATTCACTGCTTTACTCCACGTTCCTGGGAGGCAGCGATGAGGACAAGGCAACCGGTCTCGTCCTCAACGGCTCGAACGGTCTGTACATGGTGGGGGAGACCTATTCGAACTACCCCAGCCACGATTTTCCCGTCAAGGACGGATATGATGAGAGCTTCAATTCGGGATACGATGGTTATGCAACCTGGTTCAAGCTAGATTCCTACACGCCTTCACCTCCTCTGGAACTGGTATACTTCTCGGGGGATTCCTTTGTAAACCTTTCATGGAAACTGCCGCAAAACGACGGAGGGGAGCAGATCGAAGGATATTCGATCTCAAGGGGCCGGACACTTGGGAGCATGAGCCCGCTGTCAACGGCGGGTCCGACCCACCGCAATTACAATGACACCACAGCTTCCAACGGAATTCTCTACTATTACAAAGTGAGGGCCTTCAACAAGGTGGGCAACGGAACGGGCTCAACGATACTTGCAATGGCTTCCACCATACCCGGCCCCCCCACATCCATAATGGCGAAACCCGGACCCAAGAGCGTGGAGCTTATCTGGTCCATACCTTCGGATCTCGGCGGTCTTCCGGGTATCACCTACAATATCTATGCGGGATCCAGCCCTTCCACCCTGAATATCGCAGAGAGAGGATGGATCAACAATTCCTTCATAGTAACCGGGCTGAGGAACGGCTTCAGATATTATTTCGCCGTTTCGGCCACGAATGCAAGGGGAGACGGGCCCTTCTCGGAAATAGTATCCGCAATACCTTTGGATGTGCCCTCAATACCACTGAATCTCACATATGAACTTGACCCGTTCCAGGTTCACCTTGACTGGGACAGGCCGACGGACAACGGAGGTTCGAACAACGTTACCTACAGGGTTCTTTCCGGACCAAATATGACCGCCCTGGAGGAGATCTCTGGCAACCTGGTGAACACCACTTACACCCATCTCACTGCATATGTCGGAAAAGACACCATCTATACTGTCGTTGCCATCAACGAGATGGGCTCCAGCCTGATGGCCGACCACCTAACGATAGTCCCGCTCGGAGAGCTCACGGAACCTCGGAACCTTTCGGCTGCAGAATTCGGGGACCATATCGACCTCTCTTGGAAGCCTCCCAGTACGGTCGGCGGCGCGAGGAACATCACATACGAAGTGTTCATGGGACCGGACCCGGAGAACCTGACCGTCCACTTCGAGGGCATTGATTCAACCTTCACAAGGATAAACATGGTTACCACGGGGCTCGTCTATTCCTTCGGGGTAAAGGCCAGCAATTCGCACTGGAGCGGCCCCATGTCCGAGATCGTTTCGATAATCTCCTATGAGAAACCCTCGATGCCCAGAAATCTTACGGTAACACCAGGGGACGGGAAGGCCGTCCTGAAATGGGAGAAACCGCTCTACTTCGGCGGTGTAGTGAACATCACCTATGAGATCCACCTGGGAACCGATCCCGATGAGATAGAGTTCCACAGCGAGGTGACAACGAACGGAACGACACTTACCCGCCTGGAGAACGGGATCACCTATTACGTTTCCGTGAATGCCGTGAACCACAAGGGGAACAGCTCGCTTACGCCACCGGTATCCTTCAGGTCGATGGGATTTCCCACCGCTCCCAGGAACGTTGAATATACCGAGGGGGACGGGATCCTGAACATCACATGGGATCCTCCCTTGAGCAAGGGAGGAGCTGTGGCTGTAACTTACGAGATCCGCGTGGGACCTTCGGAGACCGAGCTCCCGAATGTCATCGAAAACATCACCGATAACTGGTTCATGCTGGAGGATCTGGAGAATGGAAGGTTCTATTATTTCCAGGTCTTCGCCGTGACCGAGGTGGGTGTCTCTCCGGGTTCCGAGATCATATTCGGAGTTCCCATGACATATCCCACAGTCCCCCGTGATGTCAACCTCAGTTATTCAAAGGGGATCGTGACCGTCACCTGGAAATCCCCGCAAAGCAATGGCGGGGGAGAGATCTGGTATTACAGGATCTTCAGGGGAGACTCGAAGGATACCATGGAACTGATCGATACCGTCGGAGGTTCCGTAGATTCTTACGAGGACAGCTCCGTAGAGGAAGGCAGGATGTATTATTATTCGATCCAGGCGGAATCATCCTACGGTATGGGTCCCAGGTCCGACCCGAAGGGGATAGAGACCAAGGAGGCGATATCTTCGAGCCTAGGTATCGAGGACATCCTGAAGGACTACGGTCTCATCATACTGCTCTGTATGATCATCATCCTGGTGCTCGCAGGCATCCTGATGCTGATCAGGAGGAAGGGAAGAAGGACGAGAATGGTATTGGAGGAATGATATCCCGATCCATTCAAGGGACCATTTAACAATTTTATTCGGCATTGCACGGCATTTGCTTCACTAGGAGCCTGCAGGCCGCTCATCGAATGGCGATTTAACAATTCTTATATATGAGGAATATATACGAGATTTGACGGAGTGAACTTATTAGTTTTTAAGACATTCAATCCTCTCTTCCTAATCCCACTCCGTCCTGGAAGGCGGAATGCCTCGTACGCGAGTGCTGCAACCGCCTTCCACTCGTAAGGAAAAATATCATAGAATGGTGTTTTCAGGGGCTTTTCTGATAATTGCGCTATCCATCTTCAGCTTTGTCTCAGTCCTTGCCCTCTCTATGATGGAATAGGCTGTTTCCAGAAGCTCCTCCCGGGATTTCCTGAGCCTTGCGATCCCTTCCTTTACCGCCTGCTCCCCCACGGCTGCGGCTTCTCTCGGGAAGACCTCCCATTCCTCCATGTTCGGGATTATGTAATCCGGTGTCAGGCCCTTGTCCTCCGCTACCTTGGCAAGCTCCTTTGCCGCAGCTATGCACATACTGTCGGTTATGGTCCTTGCCTTGACATCCAGTGCTCCCCTGAAGATACCAGGAAAACCAAGGGAATTGTTTATCTGGTTCGGGAAATCCGACCTCCCTGTTGCGACGATGTAGGCCCCTGCCTCCTTAGCATCCCATGGCCATATCTCCGGCTCAGGATTTGCGGCAGCGAAAACAATGGGCTTATCTGCCATGTCCATGACCATCTCCTTCGTTACGGTCCCGGGGACCGGAGTGGATGCGCAAAGCAGTGCATCCGATCCCTTCGTGCAGGAATCCATCGTGCATTCCCTGGACGCGCCGCTGTATTCCATGCAGGCTTTGTACTTTTCCAGGTTCATGGTCCTGAAGCTCTCGAGATCCTCCCTGTTCTCGTTGAGAATGCCCTTGGAGTCGCACATTATGATATTCCTGGATCTGACGCCGATCTGCACCAGTATATCCGCTATCCTGAGATTCGCGGCCCCCGCTCCTATCATGGTGATCTGCATCTCATCCAGTTTCTTGCCGACGAGTTTCGCGGCATTTATGAATCCGGCTATCTCGACCGTGGCGGTTCCCTGCTGATCGTCATGCCAAACCGGGATGTCCATTTCAGTCCTCAGTCTGTCAAGGATCTGGAAGCATTTGGGCGCGGCAATATCCTCGAGATTGATGCCTCCGAGGGATGGTTGAAGGAGTTTTACGGTCTCAACGAACACATCCGGGTCCTTAGTGTCGAGGCAGAGGGGGAAAGCATCCACACCACCCAGATATTTGAACAGGAGGGCTTTTCCCTCCATCACTGGCATGGCCGCCTCCGGCCCAATATCACCAAGTCCGAGAACCCTCGTGCCGTCGGAAATGACAGCGATGGTGTTTCCCTTGTTGGTATGCTCCCACACCATGGACGGATCCCTATTGATGTCCAGGCAGGGTTTTGCAACACCCGGGGTGTACCATATTGCAAAGTCGGAAAAGGACCTGACGGGAGCTTTCAATGACACCTCTATCTTGCCCCTGTAATGAGGATGAAGCTCCATTGCTATCTTCCCAGGTCTGTTTGCCTTCTCTATTCTCTCATCGCTCAACGGACCAACTCCATATCAACAAAGGGGAACGGTCACGGTGCCGTCCGGTATTACAAGTATGGAAGCATCCGTCCCTGTTATATCCTTCGC
This sequence comes from Thermoplasmatota archaeon, assembly GCA_048569615.1. GTDB lineage: Archaea > Thermoplasmatota > Penumbrarchaeia > Penumbrarchaeales > Penumbrarchaeaceae > JAYEPK01. The sequence continues at coordinate 8,672 of JBLIRK010000067.1, forward strand.
CGCACTCAAAGCTTCATCCAGGTCTACGAAACCCCCGATGAAGCCCTTTGCAAGCTCACCGGCAGGAATGCCGGTCACGGCCATGATGGTCGCCCTCTTGTGCAGCTGAACGATCTTGGCAGCTTTGTGATATCCTAGTACATATCCCCTGTCTATTGTGTCAAGGATAACATTGGGGTCCGGATCCATGGTTAGAAGCTCCCAGAATTTCGAAGCTCCTATACCTTCACCGCATTCCGCCAGGAGGACCAGGACCCCTCCATCCTTTAGAGCCAGTTTTCCGTTCTCAATGGCCTTCTGGGCCTGGTACAGGGTCCTGTCCATGGGAGGTTTTGCCACGGTGACCACTATGTCGTACAGCTTATTGACTGGCAGACAGAATTGCTTTCTGGCATTTTCGACCGCCTCGTTGAACGATCCGAATATATCCCCCACGTGAACGCCCGTTAGAATTCTGCCGGGACCTTGCACCATCTGGATGGAGATATGCTCCTTGTCCTCCAGATAGATCTCGGCAGCTTCGACCATATCCTCATGAACCGGATTCCCTTCGAGCCCGAGGGGTTTCGAACCCGCATCCAGAGCGAACTGGTGGTTCCATTCGACGGTGCCGTAATATGCCATACCAGGGATTATAGACTTCCTTCCCCCCGTAAAACCGGCAAAATAATGGGGCTCGACGGAGTTGAGGAACACGTATAGATCGTGGTCCTCCATTTCCCTGTCGAAGAACAGGGGAGTGCCCCTTGCAGTCTTTCCGTAATGTTTGTGTGCTTCGCTATCCTTTGCCCTGTGGATATGTACCTTCTGGATCAGTTCAGAGTAGCTGTCCCCCAGGATAGTTCTAAGATCATCCTCCGTGGGCTCCTTGTGAGTTCCGGTCGCTATGAATACTTTTTTAATTTTCTCAAGAATGTCCGGCATCTCCTCAAGGAGATATCTCATCAGTAGATACGTCGGGGTCGGTCTGTTCCTATCGTTCACGATGAGAGCGATATTCTCTGCCTTGTCAATAAGCGAAGAATATCTGCCTTCCC
>JBLIRK010000068.1:0-8171 GCA_048569615.1 Thermoplasmatota archaeon
TCCTGGTTGCCAGTTCCCTTGCCCAGGAAGAATCAAATCGAAGAATCAAAAACGCTGCCGCCAACGTCCTGAGCAAACAGAAATACAACCTGCAGTACAAACTTCAGAAAGACCAGGAATTCCGCTGGATAGACCTTCCTGTGCTTTGCCGGGAGCTCGTCGAACCTCTTTATCACCGCATCGTGGACCATCTTCTGAATGAAGAATGCGGAGATCAGCAGGGCGGCTATACCGATGAAGAAGTACAGGGAGCCAGAGACCATTGCGCCGAGACCGAGTCCTGAGAGTATCCCTATGACCATCAAAGTTGAGACACTTGTTGTGTTGAGGAGCTCCATAGGCGACCTGCTGGACCTCACCGACCTCAACTGTTTGTAGGCTATGATGCAGCCGATGGATACCAGGACGAGGTGGATGAGCAGATATACGATGTCTGGAAGGCCTATCTCCCTGAGGAACTTGACCTGGGGTATCCAGCTACCGAACATATTTATCAGGAGCCCGATAATGGAGAAGATCGTGAGCACGGTCATTACGGACTTGAGGTTCTTGTTGACCTTGGCAACGAAGGCCTTCCTCGGGATAGGAAGCTTCTGCTTGTCCATCTTCGAGGGCTCATCGATCTCGACCTTCTGCGGTGCGGCCTTCGGTTTCTTCTCCCTGATGTCCTTGAGAATATCCTTAGTGTATTCCTTCAGCTTGTGGTTCCCGTAGATTACCTGGAACAGTGTCGCAGCGGCCCCGATGACCGCCCCGTAGATCCCGAATGCAAAGGCCAGGCAGAAACCGCCCATCAGGGTTATGCCAGGTGTGAAGAAAACCGACAGATATACCGAGGAGATGTCCTTCGTTATCTCGTTCATGTCCCTGGCCTTCTTCAGCCCGAACCACCACGGGCCGACACCCATGAGACCCAGGACCAGACCCATTCCCCCCATAACTGCCATGAGGAATACCTCTCCCGTCAGTTCAGTGCCCAAGAACACTCCGGCGAGGATGAGTCCGCTCCCGAAGAGCAAGGCTCCGATCAAAGCGGTGAAGAACGGAAGCCTCCTAGCAATGTCCAGGTCCTCCTTGGTCCATTTTTCGACGGGTTTGATGTTGTTGAGGGAGAGGTAGCTTGAAAATGCCAGACCTCCGCCCATCGCCACGAACATGTAAACGAACAGCTTCGGGAAGGAGGTCATCAGAAACACCGATGAAAGATGCGAGGTGGGAGTGGACATAATACCCTCCGACATGGAGAAGGACCCGATCAGGAAGATGTAGGTAAGCATAGGTATCGCAAAGAGGGGGAGTATCGTCAGTATTGTCCAGCTCTTGAACCTCTCATAGAGGAATATGAAAGGTCCCCCCATGGCTAGCAGCATGACGGGCGAGGCGGCAAGGAAGAACATGTCGAGGCCTGTGGTTATGGTGGCCGGGGGTACATATCTGGCATACATGAATACGATCAGAGCCGCTTCCCCAAACACAAGGGCGGCTAGCATGAAGGTCAACACGGCTTTCCGGATCCGTGTAGTCCCGAACTCTCCGAGTGAGAGCACGAATACGACGGAGAGCAGGGCTGCGATCGTAACGGTATCTATGTGCGTCCCTACTCCGACTATGAAGGCTGGGTGCGGGGAGGGCTGGTAGATGATGTTCAGAAAGAGGGGGGCCATTCCGAATACTATCATCGAGAAATAGACATACTTGACTGGGAGAAGGCTGAACAGCCTCCTCTCCTCCTCCCTGGGATGGTCGGGAGGCTCCTCCGGTTTGGACAGGTACGTTATCATCTCTTCCTTCGTCCATCCCTTAGCCTCCTTTCCAATTGCCTTCCGGAGCTGTTTCTCGTTGAAAAGCTGCAGCTGGGTAACGTTCATCTTCCTGAAGGCTTTGGTCCGCTGCCCTCGGAAGGATAATATCAGGCAGACCATCCCTATGCCGAGTGATGCTAGGAGCCCAAGCATCAGCATTCCCAATCCCATTCCCCTGAGCGTCACAAGCTCCTGACCTGTCCTGAAAACCCCGTCCTGGTAGGTGAAACCCGTATAGGAGGGCGGCGGGCCTTCGGTAATCACTATCCCCGCAAACCTTCCTTCCCCGACATACACATACCTGGCCGCTCCGTAGCCTTGTGGAGTGATCACCTGGCGCATGATCTCCGGTCCTGTTTCCGTCTGGGACAGGGTGACGAAATACAGTGAATTGTCATCATCGTCCCTGTCCTTGTCCTCGCCTCCCCAGCAGAATGTGGCGTTTCCACCTTCGTCGTAGGCAACTCCCCACGCCCTTTCGCTCCATATGGTCCGGTCTATGCTGTATGTGAATTCGGTCCGGTTGTCTAGCGGGACGTTCAGGAGCTCCGGGTATTCCCATGTGAAATAGATATCGTCCCCGAACCGGCTCACGTGCTCGAAATTGTATATGTCGTTCTCCAGCTCCTCCCAGACCCTGAGGGTGCTTCCGTTCCCCCGAAAGAGTGCCATGGAATCAATTCCGTTCCTGCTCTCCCTCGTAAGGAGGATATCCATACCTTCCCAGGGGCTGCCGGTCAGCGTTCTGTTGCTCTTCAGCATGTTGAAGTTAACGCCTTTGGTTTCCAGGTAGGTAACACCGGCAAGACCTGTCGGCGAAATGGAGAACAGGGCATATTCGGGATCGGTGTCCGATCTGCGGTCCAGATGGGGGACGCCTCCCTCATCACCCGCGAAGAACTCCTGAGTTTGGCCTTCCATATTGTGACGGACCTCATCCTCAATTTCGAACCATGCGTAGAGCAATCCGTCATTGGAAACGTAGCCATGTTCGGTACCCTCGTGATCGAGAGAGGCGATCACGAGCGGCTCGGGATGGGGGAGAGAAGGCTCGAAGGTCTCCGGGTCCAGTGTCATAATCACCAGTTCCACAGGTGTCTTTGTTCCTATCCTTGCGTCGTTAATATTACCGGTCGTCCTGGTATAAGCCACGATGATGACATCTCCAACCTGCCCTACGAATGGAGCCCAGACATCGCTATTATCCTCGCTGACGGTGAGCGAGACGCCGGTATCCCTCGCGTTCTCGTCCAGTTGAACTATTTCGAGGGTCCCGAAACCGCTGGTGTAATCGACATAGGAGAGTACTGGGCCCTTGTCGGAGATCCCGATCCTTGAAAGGGACCAGTAGGTGTACTGCTCCTCGGTCTCCGCCCAATATTCCCTCGATGTCCCGATCGTTATCCCCACGGCTGCGGGGATGATCATCAGAATGACTGCAAGCACTATCTTCAGGATCGTTCCTTTCTTCATTAGAATCCTCCAATATCCGATAAAAGGTAAACGATGAAAAGCAAGGTGATCAGTATCAGGTCGTATACTAGATGCACCTGGGCTGTGAACTGGTGCCCCTTGTTCAGATAGGCCCATCCGAGTATGACACCACCAACCATCAGAATGATGGGGGTGAACGACATAAGAAGCAGCATGTGCGCCCCTGCGAATACGAGGGATGATATCAGGATTGCAAGCCATACCTGGGCTCCCCTCAGCTTATCGCCTCCCATCGTGGCTCCGCAATGTGCGCAGGGTATCCCCGGCGGGCTCACCTTACCGCATTCCTTGCAGTTCCTGTAGTCGCTCTTCAGGAAAAGTCCCAGGAACAAGGCTTGGAACAGGTAGGTCTCCGCATCCGCGAAGAGAGGGATGATGGGGAACAGAACGATGACAAGGAGTATATTGGAAACGAAGGGATTGCCATTCCCCCCTCCTCCGGAACCACCCCCTCCTGAGCTGAAGAAGAGCACCATGGCTGCCCCTGCTACTATCACCAGGAGAAGGTTTACGAGTGCAAAGCCCCATATCACGGGTCTGAGAACACCCCCCCATATCTCCCTGACCTTCTTCCTCATCCTGGGATTGTTGAGTATTATATATCCTCCGACGACGTTGACGAGGACCCATATTCCCTGCCAGCCCTTCATGTTCTCGGTCAGAAAGATATAGACAACGCCCAGAGTGATCAGGAGCAGTACGAGCTGAAGCCATGTATCCTCCCGCTTGAACCACGGGACAAAATTTTCATCTCTTCTTCCCCTGCTCAAAGCATTTCTCCCCCCCGGAGGAACTGGATAACTTTAAAAAAAGATTTCCATGGGTCCGGATGAATTTATATTCATAAGTTCATCAATGGATCATAAGGACCGAGCAGTCGGTCCTTTTCGCAAACCTGGACCGGAGGTGAAAGTACCCCCTCTTGCTGATCCTTCCGATGACAATCAGGTCGAAATCCTCAGATCTCGCCTTTGAATAGATGAAGGAATCCACTTTGTCTTCGGCTGTCTCCGTCCATTTGAACCTGTGGGACCGGGCGAGTTCCCTTGGCTCCTTTTCGTCCATCTTCCCCTTTGGGTCGTTGATGTAGTAGGTCTTCAGCCGGGCTTTGAAAACCTTTCGCAGGTTCAGGGCGACCTCGGGGGACCTTTCGTTGGGGGCAAGGTTCGAACAGAAGAGGCCTATCTTCCCGATCCTCCCCCCGCCCCTTGCTATCCATACGGGGACAGGGGACCTGTCCATTATCCTGTAGTTGAGCAGGTTGTAGGTGTCGTACTCCATGATGATGAGGTCCATCTTCCTGTCCGTGACTTCCTTTTGCACCGCATCCGAGAATAATCCCGTAAGTACGGAGAGACCCCGTGCCTTGACCTCCATGACCCTTTCGGCTTCGGGCAACAGCACCTTCCTTGCCATCTTCCTGTGCTGGTGGACCATCCTTTCGTGGAACCTCTCCATCTCCCTGTCCGAAAGTACGTGGTCGGCTTGTTCGGACACTTCGTTGAAGACGTTATCCTCGATGATATAGGAGAGATAAACCTTTGCATCGGTCCTTCTGGAGAGCTCTCCGGCCGTCTTGAGGGCCTTTTCGGGAAAATGCTCCATGGGGACTGTAACCAGGACCTTTCGAAACATCACCAAACACCTATCATTTTCCAGTACGTGTACGCCACCAGCAGGATGACCGCGATCGTGGCAAGATTTGCCAGCACTCCCGCCTTGAACAGGTCCTTCTGGGAGAAGTAACCGGAGGAGAAGGATATAAGATTGCCGGGAGTGGAGATGAGGAACATGAATGCAAGGCCTCCCGAGAACGCAACGAGCATGGCCCCCATTTCAGGGGGGAGACCCAGCTCGGTGAAGACCGCGAAACCGATGGGCAGAAGTATTGAAACGGCCGCGGTGTTCGACATGATCTCGGTGAGGAGCTTCGTCAGCAGGATGAGGAGGGCCAAGGATATCAGGATGCTTCCATGGGTCGCTTCGAGTATGTTTTCCGCGAGCCACACCGCGGCACCCGAGTTCGCGAGATGTATGCCCAGCGAGATGGCGCCTCCGTATAGGAGGATTATCCCCCATGGGATCTTCGCCTCCAGTTCATCCCATCTCATACCGCTCATTATGAAGAGAATAATGCTTCCCACGAGCGCGATCAGGGCGATCTCCACATCCCAGAACGTTGGGAGCATGATGAACGCCACAATCAATAGGACCAGTGCGACGACGATCAGCCATGACCGCCTGCCCAGGCGGGGTAGCTCCTTCACCTCCTGTCTGATGGTCCTCTTGCTCATCTTCAGGTCGATCCTCTCCGGAGGGAAGATCATGATAAGAACTACCCAAACGGCGAACAGCGACAGGATGACGATAGGCATGGACAGTATCATCCATCTGAGGAAGTCCATCTTTATACCCTGAGAGCTGAGGAAACCGATGGTGAGGGGGTTCCTTGCACCGCCGAGGGGAGTGGCGAGGCTCCCGACGGTGCACCCGTAGGCAGCTCCTATCATCATAGCCTTTGCCAGGTTGCTCCTCAGTGGTACGAGCCCCATGGACACTATGGTGAACATGAGAACTGGGACGATGAGCACTATGACGCCGTGCTGCGGCAGGATGAAGGACAGTGTAGCCCCCGAGAGCATGGTTCCCAAAACCAGAAGCCTTGTTGACCTTCCCACTATCCTCAGGAAATGGAGGGATACCTTCTTGTGGATGTCCGTGGTCTCGATGGCGGCCGCTATTATGAAGGCCCCTATCAGGAAGAATACGGCGGAGTTGCCGAAGGACTCGAAGGTCTCCTTAACATCTGTGACACCGATGATCAGAGGCAGAACGAGTATTACTATGCCCGTTACACCAAGAGGAACAGGCTGGAGAAGGAAGGCCGAAGCAGCAAAGGCCAGTATGGCGAACATCGCCTGGCCTTCGTAGCTGAGGTCCGCCGGCCTTGGAAGAAGCAGAATGACCAGCAATAAAAGGACGGGAAGGGCGAATTTGAAGAGCCTTTTCCCGTCCATTCAGACCAATCTCCTTCAGGCAGATGTCCCGGTCAGAGATAACCGAGCTCCCTGCATTTGGATATTACGGCCTCTACCTCTTCCTCCCTGGTCTGCTGGTGTGAGTAGACCGTGACCTCGGGGTCCAATGGGGCCTCGTAAACACCGTCATATCCGGTTAGGTTGGAGATCTCACCCTTCAATGCCTTTGCATAGAGACCCTTGGGATCCCTCTGGATCCTGACCTCCTTGGTGGATTCCACCATAACCTCGATGAAGCTGCCGATGTCCATCCTTGCCTGGTCCCTCACCTCTCTGAAGGGTGATATGAGGGAAACGATGTTCGGGACGCCGTGCTTCGTCATGAGCGCGGCGTGGTTGATGACCACCTTGTTGTGCATCTTCCTGGCCTCCGCCGAGAAACCGATGTCCGGATAGAGCTTCTTCCTGACGGAGTCCCCGTCGAAGACCTCCACGGGTATGCCGTTCTTCCCGAACCATTCCACCAGACCCTCGGCGAGGTAGGTTTTTCCCGCTCCGCTGGGTCCTGTCAGCCATATTGTAAATCCTTTGTATCCGTTTCCGATCATCTGCTATCCTCCTTGAACTTCATATTCGATAATGGGTCTCAGCAGTGACAGGACCTCGTCGATCCTCTCCCTGGGATATACCGATCCCACGACCTCCTTCTTTCCGCCGGCATTGATGCCCATTTCCCTCAACCGGGCGATGACGGAGGACATGTTCATTCTCTCCGCGGCTTCCCTGCTGACCCTGAGATAGGTCTGGGCCATGCCGTGGAAATCGCGGTTCACCACCAGCGCTCCCCTGTAACCAAGCTCCCAGACGGCTCTCCTGGCCAGCTTGGATATGATGTTGTAGGGAGTTGCGATATCTATGTAGGCGAAGGGCCCGATCTCGGAAAGCCCGTCGATGGCGTCCTTGATACTCTCCTCGATCTCCATGGACCTCCTGGCCCATCCGGGATGCTCCAGGATCCCCGAGGGCTCCATACGGGTCAGGTCCATGACGGCTCCTTCCACTGCATCCCTGTCCACCGAAAGGTAGTTGGAATCGAGCAGCTCCACCATCTTAAGGGCAGATGAGAGTGGGATGCCATGATCGGTGAGGGCTTCCCTCACTCCGGGGATCTCGTAGGCCTTATCTCCGATGTCCCCGAAGGCGCCGAGGGCCCCGAGCCAGTCCATGTTCCTGAAATGGTCCGCGAGGACCATGGAGCAGGAAGGGAACTCCTTTGCGTCCCTTCCCTCCACGAGGGGATTGATCTGCTGTACGAGCGGATCTTCGATCCTCTCCTGGATGTGATGGTCTATGAAGACCAGCTTCTTCCGCAATGACAAGGCTTCCCCAGGCAGATTGAGGTCGAGGACGTATATCTCATCGTGCTTTTCAGCCTCCTCCCTGATCCGGTCGGAGAAACTGAAATCCCCTATCTCCGGGGACATGTTGACGAATCCCTCTACATTGAGCTCCTTCACAAGCTTGGCGGCGGAGCATATTCCGTCCGTGTCCCAGTGGTGTATTATCAGCATATTATCATTCCGTGACGAACGGCTCCTCGAAGGACCTGATTGCCTCGAAGGTCTCCTTTCTCATCTGATAGGGCTGAGGTACCTCGCCCGTTTTCAGCATCTCCCTCATCTTGGTGCCTGAAAGGAAATCGTGCTTTTCCTTGCCGTGGGGGCAGATCTTGGAATTGACGATGTTCCCGCATCCGTGGCAGTAGAAGAAGGCCGGGAAGCCCATCCGCAAGGACAGCGGAGTCGGCATCAAGCCGATCAGCATTACCGGCTCCAAGCGCTTGATCCGAAAAGCGATTCAGCATGCCATTCAGCAGAAGCTGCCGACGGTCACCCTG
>JBLIRK010000069.1:0-8133 GCA_048569615.1 Thermoplasmatota archaeon
CTTCTCTATACTTCGGTTCCTTGTCCAATACGTGGAATGCCGTATACCGATTTCCACCCGGGGCTGAGCGGCTGACGTAGGTAAGGTTCCATGTCTTTGGCGCTGCGCAAGGTGACCTCTTCGACTGGAGGAACCTTTCCAGGAACCGGAGGAGATGGAAGAAGAAACTCCACCGATGGAAGCCGCTCCGGAGATCGCCCCCATGGAAGCTCCCGAAGAAGTCCCAGAACCTGAACCCGAACCCGAGATACCGGAAGAGATGCCGACCGTGGAGCAGGGACTGGAGGAACCTTTCCGGGAACCGGAGGGGATGGAGGAGAAAGCTCCAACATACGACGAACCTCCGGAAGAAGCAGGAGTTGCATCTCATTTTGAGCAGGAAGCTCCTGAACCGAAGATAGAAGAACCTGTTACACCGGACGAGAGGTTCAGACCCTCATTGGATTCAATTTACGGAAGAGCTGAAGAACCCGCTCCACCACCACAACCTGAACCCGAGACCACACCAGCTCCTATGCATGAGGAAGAACCTCCGACTCCCGTCCACCCAACTTCCACAAGGGACCTTACAGCAAGGGCCAAGATAGGTGAAGTACCTGAGGAGAGCATCAGATTGGCCGAATCAAGGCCGGCTCCTGCGCCGAAGCAGGTCGATACCGCATCAACCAAAGTGATCTCCACGGACAGGATCAAATTCCTCAAGAAGGAGGAACCGATCGAGGAAGAAACCGCCCTTGAACCTGAACCCGAAAAGATCGAAAGAAAACCTCCCTCAAGGACCTCTCCCGTTAGGGAAAGAAGGCCCATTCTGGACCGAAATAGGCCAGGATCCTCCCAATCATTGGAAGACAGGATGTCCTCTGTTAGGTCGAACCTAAGAGAAGAGCTGGAATCCATAAGGAAGAAGAAAAAGAGGCTCTAGATCCCGTACATCGCATCGATGGTCTGTTCACAGGCGGCGACCAGCTCCTCCACGTAGGTCTGATTGTTAGTTGGGGATGACGTAAGCTTCTTAATGAAGGCCAGATCAACTTCGCCAAGATCGCATCTGATCTCCTTGATGGATTCCTTTGCTGTCTTGATCATGGGCTCCAGGTTCCTCCAGGCAGTGTGCTTGCTCCCTGTGAAATATTCATCGGATGCAAGGGTTATTCCCATCAATGAGCTCCCGAGCTCGAACATTGATGATGTAACTTCACCATGGTCGGAGGCAATATTCTCCTTCATGTCCTTGTATATCTCCTTGGATTTCTGGGCCCTGCCGTAGTTCGACCTGATCTCGATCAGGGGATCCAGAAGATAATCCCCCATTTCCATTATTTCGAACGCTTCGAGGAGCTCCTCGGTCTTCTCCCCCCCGTCCGGTCCCTTCTGCGAATATAGGGCAAAGAAATTACCTAGTATGAAGGAGGACCTGATAACGTCGAGGTCCACTTCCTCCTCTGCTTCTGTTTTACAGGTAGTTGTTTCCTTGATCTCTTCCTTTCTTCCGAAACCGCTGAGCGAAGTAGATACCCTGCTCTCGATATCGGAAAGGCTTGCCTTGACATGGTCTTCGATATCACCCACATACGGGGATGCTTCTACTTTCCTTTGTTCAGATCTGCCCCTCTCAAGGACCGAATTTATTGTATCGACAAGCTTATGGATATGCTCTTCAAGTGGAGGCCGGAAGGCATCGAGCCAGTGTGTCGTGCTGATGTAATACTCGAAATCCTCGGATGGGGAGACATTCTCAATCCTGATCGGGATTATGAAAACGTTCTTGGAAACGGCTCTCTCCACCTCCCTGAGTACCTGCTGGGAGGAATCCGAATGTGACGAATATACCAGAACCATCACCTTGCATGTATTGATCGCCTGTATGATCGCCTTTCCATAGTTCATGCCAGGTAGAACATCCCTCGGTGCGATCCAGCAGTCCACACCCATCGTTTCGATGGATTCGCAGACCTTGAGGGCGATATCCTTGTCGGCGGATGAATAGCTCACGAATACGTCCTTTGACAATTTATTCCCCCAATAATCACCTTACATTATTAATAGCACCCATTTTTCTATCATGCCTGACCTTCATAATATTACTTACCAATGTGAATGTTCTATTCTCCATTTGCATATTTTGATTTAACTGAAGGAATTCTATCTCTCTCTGGTAATCCTCCATTAGCATCTCATAATGATCCTTGTCAAAGAAACCCTTCGCTCTTTTTATCTCGTTCCTGATCTCGATATATACGCTCTCGCCGATCTCCTCGAATACTTCCTCGACGTCCAGGTTCTTATAGCCGCCTTTGACATCGTAGATGTAATCCTCCACTGCATCTATGACCTCATCCAGGCCCCTTCCTTTTCCAATCAGTTTTCCGATCTTCTTCACGTACTCGGCTGCTTCGTCATCATCTTCCATGCTTGAAATGGATCCCGGGGAGCCCCCTATTCCAAGCTCTTTCCTAAGCCTTTTTGACTCTCCCTTAACGGAATCCTTTGATTGTCTTCTCCATGAAAAATCATAGTTCGGCTCCTCTACCCCGGTCCTCTCCTTGTTGGACATGGAAAGGGGATCATACTTTCCGACGAGATCATCCTCGACCTTGACCTCTTTCTCGACAGTCTTCTTCTTGCTCTTTTTCGAGGTCTTTACCTTCAACTCATCCTCCACAACAACTTGGGTTTCATTTTTTGTTTTCGACTTTGTTCCCTTCTTTTTCTTCTTTTTCTTGGAAGGGTCCAATAGGTCGGTCAGGTCCTCGACAGCGTCCTTGACCTTCTCGGTCAGGGTTGCATCATCATCATCCAAATCGTCATCAAGATCTAGGCGGTCAAGGATCCCCTCCACAAGATCTGCCGATACCTCAATGGTCGGATATCTCTCTCCCAGAACATCAACGACGGTATCCACCATCTCGTACTTCTTCCTGGATCTTTTCTTCTCCTTCTCCTTCCGCTTTTCCCTTTTCTTCACTTCTTTTCTTATCTCGTCTATCTCCTTGCCCATCCTTCTCTGCTTCCTGCTGAATAACTTCATTTATATACCCCGGGCAAATATTACAAGTTCTATCCGATTCTTCAATCTGATCTGACTTTGGGATAAGATGCAATCGGCGCCAATCGATTTAATCCTTTCCCTGAGGATTAATTTCACTACATCTTCAATTTCGGCATTTTACAATAATAATTGATTTATAACTAGAGTTGCCATTATGTTATTTAAGCAAATTAAAGGGGGAGCTTATTTGACGAAAGGAGGAAGCCTTCTAGAGAAGACACAGACAGGTTTCGGACTCGGGAGCAAATCTTCTTTTCTCATTTCGAATCTCTTCCTGTTCACATATTTTGTCCTCAAGGACAGGCTGGACCCCGAATACCTGATCTTCCTAGGCATAATCCCCTCAATGACACTCTTTACCGTTGGCGTTGCCCTGTATCTTTTCCATAAGAACAAGCTCATCACCAGATTGATCTACGGAAAGAAAAGCAAAAGCAGGTTCAAGGGAAGGGTTCCCAAGGAATGCCCCACCTGCGGGATATTGATCGATGAGGAAGAACTCATAATGGCGGGAAAGAACAAGGTCAAATGCCCCGAATGCGGAGGGATCTTCAAGGGAAAATTCGAGAAGAACGAACTGAGATTCTCAGGATGGGGTATCGGAAGTTTGCTGACCTTCTTCACAGCGAATGTTTTCGTTCTTATCAGAATAATATTGGATGAGAACATGGAAACCTCAATACTGCCCTTCAACGGCATCCTGCCTGGTTTCATCCTGATAGGTGTGGGTCTCTTCCTGGCCTTTGCCAATGACAACTTCATAACGAAAAAGGTCGAACAGCTGAAGAAGCTGAAAAGGATCTCCAAGATAATGGATAAACTTGACATTGACACCGATATGATCCCGCAATATCCTGATGAATGCCCTTCCTGCGGGGAAAAACTGGAGGATGACAAGATCGAATGGGTGGGAACCTCAAAGGTGGAATGCCAATTCTGCGGATCAATAATCGAAGCCCATAACTGGGATGAGGAATAGGTCATTTTTTCCAGCTTGACCTTTCCTTCAACTTGATCTTCTCACCTTTGAGCTCCAGCAGCTTCAGCTGTGTTGATTCGGTAATCGGATTTCTGTAATGTACCAGATTTCGCAGAAGGAGAACCCCTCCCGACCCCTTGTTCTCATATTTTCTCGAAGTATGCAGTGTGAGCATCTTGTTATTGTACATGTCGAATCCCATGGTCCTGTAGTCGTGTCCCCTGACAAGGACCCTGCATCCGTTCCTCTGAAGGAATCCGGTGACATCCTTCTTTGAGAAGTTCGCCGTTTTGCTTATCTCTCCCCTGAAGGTCTCTGTTTCATAGGGATCTCCCCAGAGGAGAGGGAGTATCAGCTCCTCGTCGTCCTGGTCGATATCCTTTATATCTACATCGGGGTCCTTGATCACCCCGGCATGTACCGCCATCATCCCGTTGCTGGTGGTGAGTATCAAGGGCAGGGAGCTGAAAATTCCCATCAATGCATCGTGTATGTCCTCGGAATATTCTGATCCGAATAGCTCGGATATCTCGACGGGCAGCTCGTAGGGACTGAACATCAGCATGTTTATCGCCTCGTGGTTCCCCCGGAGCATGATGATGTCCTGCGGGTAGAGGACCTTGGCGCAGAGAAGGTACAGAATGGTCTTGAAACCGCCGTTCTCGATGTCCTTGGGAGCCCTGTCCACGTAATCACCGAGGAAAAGGAACCGCGTCTTCCAGTCGCTCTTATTCCTCTCCTTGACCTCCTTCTTGAGCTTCCTGAGGTAGCGGACTATGGTCCTTGCGGTTTCCAGATCGCCGTGTATGTCCCCGATTATGTAGAGGATGTATTTCTCCTCCTTTGATGCGTTCAGCTCCACTACCGGAAACTCGAAGAGGCTCTGGAGAGCGATCTTTATCTTCTTCAATGATGAGAGCACCTTTTCGGCATCTTCCTCGGAGAGAGAGTCCAAGGCATTCTCGTCGCTGACCATCTCCCTGCAGAATTCCTCAAGCTCCATTGGGCTCCCCCTAATGTTAGTATTGAAAGAGCATTGACTGTATTAATTTTTTTGATTATTCATGGAAGGTTGATATCAAGTGGTGCATCCTTGAGGAATTCCTTCAAAACGTATCTTGGGACCGTGAATCTGTGGGAATGGAGGTCGTAATAGGTCGAGCCGAACTTCCTTCCCATCTTTCCCGTTAATTCATCCCTGTATGTGTAGGGTGGGAGCACGCACGCATGGGGCCGGAGTACAACGTAATACTGCCTCATGGTCCGGGAAGAGGCGAGCTCCCCGCCTCTGAGGAATTGTTTCCTTACACCACCGAAAATGGAGAGCAATATCACCTTTTTCACAGCGTATATATCGAAAACGAAGAACGTCCTTGATATCGAGTTCTTTCCCTTGTCATGGCCGCTGATCCTGCCGCTGATGACCATGATCCCGCCCTCGATGAGCCGGTAGGTCTTCCTTGATCCCTTCCAAATTATGGCAAAGAAACCGAGTAGGAGCAGAAAAAAAGTCACGTTGGTGAAAATGAAATAGCCCATGGTCTCATTGAAGTCCCTGAAGTCCACATCCCCCTTGAAAAGAATGAAATATGCAAATGGAAAGAAGAGCAGTGTCAGAGGAATAACATTGACCAGAACGAGCTTCCAGTCGAACCTCTCGACGATGCATTTTATCTCCTTCTTGTCATTGTAATAGGAGGGGTCCAGCTCGGATTCCCTTTTTATCCCGATATCCTCGTAAACCCTCTCTTCCATCTCCCTCTCCGTGCCGAGCTTCACGAACTCCTCCCAGTACTTCTTATCCAAGGCGCTCCCCCGGTCTCGATAATTGATATGAATATTAAAATTATAACACTTTGGTGGAATAAGACCAGATATGGATGAAATATATTCAAAACAATAATAAATAAAAAATGCGATCGGAGCCACATCTCAAAGAGCATAGATGGGAGGAGAACTTATGAAAAGTACCATAATAGCACTGGTTTCGTTCGTAGCCTTGGCAGCGCTTTTTGCAGGATGCTTGGGAGGCGAAGTTAATCGCGAGGCGCATTATCTCAACCTCGACTTCGATGTGTACGACGAGTCCGATACGGTCGAGATAACCGTTATCTCGGGGGAGGCGGACTGGGATGAACTTAAGGTTGTTATCGATGACCTCAACGAGGTGAAGACCGCACCGGGAACTGTTTCCAGAGCAGGAGATACAGCGACCTTCACACCTGTGGGGGAGATCGATTTCACTGCGGGAACAGCATACCGGATGAAGGTCATCGATATAGCGGACGGCACGGTACTCTTCGACGCGGATACAGTTGCGAAGTACAACTGAGCTCAGAGCTCCGCCAACACCTCTTTCAATCTATCCAGGAAGATGGAGGCATCCCTGTACCTGCTCATCTTCTTCTTTGACATCGCACGTAGGATTATGTCCCCAAGTCTTTTAGGGATATCAACGTTGATATCAGAAGGATGGATCGGGTCCGATGCTATGATGGCCTCCTTCATCGTTTCAGGAGTGCCGGAGAAGGGCCTGTTTCCGGTGAACAGCTCGTAGGCGAGCACTCCGACCTGATAGACATCGGTCCTTCTGTCCACACCTCCGAAATCTTCAGGGGATATCTGCTCCGGAGCGAAATTTCCGATGTCCCCTTCGATGTATCTGAAATACTTTGGGTGCTTTTCTCTGGAAAGCTGGGCCTTTGCTTCACTCCAATCACCGATCCTCATTTTTCCACTGTCATCCATCAATATGCAATCAGGACGTAGGTCCATATGGAACAATCCCATCGGATGGACCTTGGAAAGCGTTTCAAGGAGAGCGGATAGGGCTTTTATCTTTCCCTCCAGATCCATGTCTTCCGCATTGTCCATGATGCTCCCTTTGCCCATGTATTCCACCAACAGATAGGGCTCTGGCTCTTCCTTCAATTCCCTGACCTCGATGATTCCTTCCTTCAATTCATCTTTTCGGGTAAGCCTCTTCCAGGTGTTGAGCTCGTCCGAAAGGAATTCAAGTGCCCTTGCCCCAAGCTCCTCCAAAACATCGGACCGGAACCTTTTAAGGAAATGCTCTCTGCCTTCGCTATCCCTGACATGATATAATTCGAAAGGCCCCCTTCTGGGAACTCTTTCGAGTATCTTGATGCCGGATATCTTTTGCCTGATGTTCTCATCGACGACATCGGAGAGCTCATCAAGCTCCCTGCCAATTTCCAGCGGTTCCGCCTCCCTGGGAGGTGAATCCTCCTCCGCTTCCTTCTCCTCAGGTAGGGTTTCTTCCTCGGTTGGGAGCTCCTCCTGGACCGATTCTTCTCCAGAAGATTCTTCTATTTGCATTGGTTCCCCGTCCCGTGGAAGCTCTTCTTCGTGGGAAGGTTCTTTCCCTTCTGCTGCCTCTTCTACCGGAGGTTCTCCATTTAAAGGAGGCTCCTCCTGAAACTGTTCCGGTTCCTCTGCCGGGGATTCTTCACCCCTCAATAGCTCGGCTTCCGGTTCAGTTCCTTCTTCTTTCAAGGGTTCTTCCTCTTCTTCTATCTCAGCCACCTTTGTTTCTTCCTCATACGAAGGTTCCTTTTCCTGAAAAGGCTGCTCCTCGATCATTTCTCCTTTTTCCGGTTCCGGTTCCTTTTCGGGAGATACCTCGACATCGGCCGCCTCCTCTTGCTCTTCAACGACATCGACCCACAATGTCTCCACCGTGTCCTCATCCTGGTTGTTGAAGAGCTCTGTGTACCTCACCTTGATCTCCACCGGTATCGAGCCGATCTCGGCCACCATCATCTTCAATTCCACCATGCTCTCCTCGCCGGCCTTGATCAGTTTAACTGGCTTCGGCTCCTGCATCAGGAGATTGTCCGATTCCGGGGAGATCCTGACGTTCTTGACGAACACATCTCCAACATTGTTCAGGGAAAGCTCCGCATCCTGCCACTTACCCGCACATAGACCATCACCCTTGATGTCCAGCTCCACCTTCGAGCGGCGGCGGCCCGTGCTGCGGTCCCGCAGGAAATGCCCTTGTATCAGAGCGTCCAGGGAACGCTTTATCGTGCTCCTGCTGGTGCCCAAGACCGCTTCTATCTTTGGATTTACGGTCTTTAGT
>JBLIRK010000070.1:0-7082 GCA_048569615.1 Thermoplasmatota archaeon
CAAATCGAAAAGGCATGATATAAAACTTTCATAATGAATTGCATAATTTAACCGGCAGATGATTACGATAACTTTAAACGGAAACCTGGTCTTCTAGGGCCGGTGAGCCCTTTGATGGATGAAGATTTCGAGAGTTTTCCCTTCATGGAACTTCCCCGGGGTATACTTATCAAGAAAGGGGCGGCCCTGGAGGTTGGGAACGTCTGCAGGAAGATGTTCCACCTTGAAGGCAGGGCCCTCATCGTGTGTGATCCGGTGACAGAAGGGATCGCCGGTAAGGCTGTGGAGGCATCGCTGCTGGATTCCGGCTACGAGACCGAGATCATAAAGATCCAGGGTGCGACGGATTCCTCCGTCGAGGTGGTGAGCCAGTACATCAGCGAGCATGGAAAATATTTCATCCTGGGTGTGGGAGGGGGAAGGCCCATAGACGTCGCAAAGTATGTTGGAATGATCAAGGAGATGGAGTTCATCTCCGTTCCGACCGCCGCTTCACACGACGGGATCGCATCTTCCAGGGCCTCCATAGAGATGGACGGCAGGAAGAAATCCATCATGGCCAGGGCACCGCTTGGTGTCATAGCCGACATAGACATCATCAAGGACTCGCCCTACAGGCTGCTCGCATCGGGTTCGGCGGATATCATATCGAACTACACCGCTGTCCTCGACTGGAAGCTCGCCCACAGGTTGAAAGGGGATACCTTCTCCGAATATGCAGCTGCACTGTCGGAGATGACCGCAAAGCTCGTCATGGACCGGGCCCACGAGATCAAACCCAAGCTGGAAGGATCCGTCAGAATAGTCATGAAGGCGCTCGTCAGTTCTTCGGTTGCGATGTCCATCGCCGGCTCCTCGAGACCCGCAAGCGGTTCCGAACACATGTTCGCTCATGCCCTTGACGTGATAGCGGAGAAACCCGCCCTCCATGGTGAGGAGACCGGGGTGGGAACCATAATGATGATGTATCTGCACGGCGGGGACTGGGAGAGGATCAGGGACGCCCTCGCCATTATCGGGGCCCCCACCAATGCTGAGGAGCTGGGAGTCACCGATGACGAGATCATAAGATCCCTTCTGGAAGCCCACAAGATCAGACCCAACAGGTACACGATCCTGGGTACCGGACTCGAGGAGAAGGCAGCCTGGAGGATCGCTCAGGAGACCGGCGTCATTTCTCCTCGATGAAGGGTGCGACCTTCTCGAGGTCCCTGTAGAAATACCAGTAAGCTCCAAGCGCAGGCACAACCAGCATCAGAGCGAAGGTCCAGAGGAACCCGAACCCGATGTAGATCATGGATACGAAGTTGAAGGTTCCGAAGGCAAGAGTTATCAGAACAAAGGGTTTGAGATATCTGTTCTTCATCTCCCCCCTGGCAAGGAAGAGCGACATCGATGCCCGCATGATCGAGATGGCGATGGCGAACAGGAAGAAACCCAGAAGCTGGTCCGAGGCCACCTCGAAATTAACGAACATCTGTCCCGACGTGAACAGGAGGAACAGGCCGGATATTCCCAGGGAGAAAGATAGCATCAGAAAAGGCCTGTCGGGCCTCTCCTTGAACTTCTTCCTCCTTATGTATATGCGCCATATCAGGACCTCAGCGAGTGCGAGGAGATATGCGGAAAGCAGGAATACCGGAGTGCTCCCCTGCTCGGAGGGATCGAAGCTGTTGACCACGTAGAGGTGCCCAAGGGTCACAAGGATGCCAGCGAAGATGCCGATTATGAAGGTCTTCATGGTGTCCTCTTCCTGTATCTTCTTCTCGTACCTGGTCGTGATCAGGTACAGTAGACCGAAGGTCGGGATGAAACCCATCAGGGTGCCGAGAAAGAGCGCGAAGAAAATGGACGCCATCCTCGGCGCCATGAAGGAAGGCTCTATTTTATCTTTTCGTACATCGGTCCATATTGGCTAGCGTTGAATGCACTTGTGTATATTGTGTTCATAATGGGCCCATAAAGTATTTCAAGAGAGAATAAACTGGACCCGTCATGGACATCCGGAAATGGAAGATGTACACCCCCATAATCATAGTGCTCGTACTTTCCATTCCGCTCGTTACCGCTGCCCAGTGGATGGACTTCAAGGAGGCAAGGAGGCTGGCGGACGAGGTCGTTGATTCCTCGGGATTCTTCACGGGCTTCTCCGAGGACACCTCGACAACGGTGGACCTCATCCCGGGCAGCATAATAGATTCTGCCATCGATGATACCGAGGAGAACATCACCATCACGGATTCATCGGGGAATCAGCAGAACATCACTCAACCCACGGCGAGGAAGAGCGTTCTCACCGGGGTGATCACCGCCGTAATAATGGTGGGTCTTGCCATCGTGGCAGCGTTCGGAATATTCTTTCTCTTCAGGCTGAAGAAGAGGATAACCCTCAAGCTTTTCTTCGCCATCGCTCTTGGACTCTGCGCCTCGATAGCGGTCATGCTTTACCTATATCTCATGAGGATGTTCGTTAACGATCTCTTCGGGACCGCCATCGATGAGGGGAACATATTCTACGGCATCATAATCGCCCTCGGCGCCGTGATAGGGATCACCATCGTCTACAACATGGTGTTCAAGGCCATGGAGCCGAAAAGGAAGAACCCTGCATTGATAGCTTTCTGCATCTTCCTCGGGCCCTTCCTCGCCATCGTTCTGCCTGTATGGGTGATAATCTTCCTCCTTGCAGGGGTCGCTCTCTGGGACCTCTGGGCAGCGAAGAGGGGGATTATCAAGGAGATGATCAACCTCTCGGAGAAGCACAGGGAGGAGGAGAGGAACGGATCGCAAACGGTTGAGCATCATGAAGTTGCTGCCGCGCCACTGGTGGAGGTTCAGAGACCTCTGAAAAGCCAGCTAACTGACAAGATCGAGATCAAGCGCGGTGGGGGAAAGAGGAAGTTCATCGATGTCCAGTCCGGAGAGGACATTACCTCCTACGGTCTATACGAGGGAAAGCACTTTGCCCTCGGCATCGGGGATTTCATATTCTTCTCGGTTCTGGTATCTGTCACGTTCAAGTGGATGATGCTGAAGGTGCCCTTCATGGGATTCTACGAATCCTTCTGGGGAGAGATCCTTGCTCTCGAGATGACCATCATCGTGATCGGTGCGGTCCTCTACGGTTTCAAGCAGACGCTTGGCTTCCTTGAAAAGGAGAGCGTCATGCCCGGGCTACCGCTTTCGGTGCTCTGGGGATTGGTGGGTTTCATCGTGCTTGCGGCCTATCTCGAGGTGATGAACCTCATCTTCTACGGGCAGATGGTGAACCCGTTCTGAGGGGACATGTTTTCAATAGTGTAATATAGGCATTATTTCGATTCAAGGGGCCAGAGGGAGAAAGGTGGTATGTTGTGGAAATCTCGGATGATCACCATTTGTGCTTCATTCATCCTGGTTTCCATGACTTTTTTTATTCCTTTAATGATGCAAGCTGATCATTCAGCAGGCCGACCTGAAGGAGTTACACGCCGAATGGAGGCACCAATCGAAATTTGGGACAACCGTGATTTGAGTGATTATGCAAAGGAGAATGGCCTACCTGGAAATGGGACCTCTGGAAACCCATATGTATTGGATGGATTGGTGATTAATGGTTCAGGTTACTCTTACTGCCTGATCGTCTGTTTCACAAAAGCTTATTTCAGAATAAGCAACTGCACCTTTTTCAGAACGGGAAGGCCTCCTGAATATGGATTTGAGATGATTTGCCACTTCTACGATGTTTATAATATCTGCTTCGAGAACAATACAATATTTGGAGATAACGAGTCAGCTCTGCATTTCGAGACTTCAGATGATATCGTGATCAAAGACAACGTGATACAGGACGCGAAAGGAACAGGGCTGGTGATCTGGAACTGCAATGGTGTTTCAATAGAGAATAATCGGATCTCCAACAATACAATGGGCGGAATCTCATTGATATTTTCGAAACGGATAATGGTTATTGGAAACCTTCTAAATTCTAACGGCATGTATGGGATCGGCAATACCAGGAGCGATGTTTTTTACAAAGGAAACACCCTTTTAAACTGTCAATTCTATCTGGAATTGAACGAGGAGCAATGGAAGGACCTGGTGTTGGACGGGACCAACACACAGGATGGACAGGAAGTAAACCTCTGGAAGAATGTAAGTGGTCGAAAGGTCCCAAGGGACATATCACACCTTTTTCTTTACAATTGCTCTGACATCGATATCGATGGATTTGTTTTTTCAAATCGACCACAGGTCCTTATTATCACAAGAGGTGACAATATATCCGTCACTGACTGTAGTTTCAGAGACATCAGGTTTTCATCAGGTCTGGAAAGCTCAGCAGAGAATTCGACCTTCAATTCCAATATCTTTCGTAATTGCGCGGACTCCCTTTCCAGCGGAGGCAGCAATTGCACGATCAGTAATAATTGGCTTGACAAGAACGGAATTGCCATTGATGGTAACGACAATAATGTAAGATCCAACCATGCAGGTTCGATCTTCGTGGCAGGATACAGGAATCTCATAACAGAAAATGAGGTGAAAGATGGGACCACCGGCATCTTCGTGGACCGTGGGTCGAACACCATCTTTAATAATAATGTTTCATGCTGCAAAACAGGCATACTGATTGACAGCAAATATTACCCACAGAGTGGGTCCGTGATAATGAACAGAGTGAAGGATTGTGATATTGGTCTACTTTTCGACGACCAGGACGAGAAATGGATCGTGGAGAATAACTCCTTTGAAGATTGTATTTCATGCTCGATAGAACTTATGAATATGGGACCATTATCCATCTTTTCCAATAATTCGATGATCGGAGCCGGTATAGGGATTGCAGGAGATAGTATTTATTATGGGTACTCCTACAGATGGCCCCGGATGGATCCAACCAATACCATTGACGGGAAACCGTTGATTTTCCTCCAAATCAAGGACAATATCTCTATTCCGGAAAATGCCGGGCAGATCATACTGGTATGGTGTGGCAGTATCTCCGTTGTAGGAGTGAACATCTCATGCAGGCCATATCCAATCCTCATATTCAAATGCGAAGATGTCAATATTTCATATTCACGTCTGCAGGGGAATCTCACGATCCTTCATTCCGAGAATATCGAATATTACAAATGCAAAATGTCCTTTGATGGAAAACAATATTATTTTGCCTATAACAGCAGGTCGAGAGTGGTTAACTGCAATCTCTATAATTTCAGTTTACACAGGTCTTTTTCATATGGATATCGTCTGGATTTCGACAATAATTTCTACAACAATTTCGGAGGTTACTATCCTTATGTCGTCTGCCTGGACGGGCTCCACTGGACCCAAGGACATTATGTGAGCCCCTATGGCCCATATTATGATCCAAGACCTCACGTCTTTCCCATCGGATACAACGGCTCGAAATTGCCCGTATTCGTTGAGGATCTGACCCCCTCCGAATTCGACGGGGGAACTCCTCTCAACTTCTCCGTGAACATCACGGATTTCCACTGGATAGTTGAAGCCTGGGTGAACATCACGTACCTGAACGGTTCAACATTCCGATACATGCTCACTCAGGGTGAAGGCGACACCTGGTTCGTCGAGGTCCCAACGGACAGGGATCCTGTCTACATTGATTACAATTTCACGGCCATCAGCAGGGCTGGATTCATCAACACAAGTGAGACCAGAAGAGTGCAATTTGTGGACCATACTCCCCCGGTCCTGGTTACAGATTATACACCAACCAGTGTCGGGACAGGAGACCCCTTAAAATTCCTTATGAAGGCAGAGGACAGGAGCGGAATATCAAAGGGATTTGTCAAATACTGGTATGGAGACGTATACTCCCCGACGTTGGAACTAGAAGGTGGTGAGTACCTCTCCTACGAGACACTTGCACCATTGCGAACACTGGAAACCCTGAACTACAGGTTCCTGATCTACGATGGTGAGGGAAATTTCCTAATAACATCCAACAGGAGCATCGAGCTGTTCGATAACGACGCTCCGGTAGCTTTCGCAGGACAGAATGTCGAATGCTACGAGGGGGACACCGTCTATTTCAATGGCATCAAGAGCACCGACAACATAGGGATATCTGAATATCACTGGTTCGTGAGCGAATACGGGGACGAAATCGTCCTCGAGGGCCCCGCGGCCGATTATACCTTCCATCTGAGGGGAAAATACGAGGTAAGGCTCGTTGTCGTGGACTTCGCGGGAAACCGGGGCACACATCATATCACGGTCAATGTTTCTGCCAGCCTCGGTCCGGCTGACAGGATCGATGTGAGGGTCGGTCCCGTCATGAACGAGGATCTTGACCTGGTCCTCGATGCTGTGGTAACGGTTGAATACGGATCTGTGATCATGCACCGGAATCCGGGATATCAGGGGTTTGCAGTATTCTCCCTGCCCTCCGGGGTCGTGGGCAACAGGATCGGTGTCCACATCACATGCGAGGGTTATGAAACGGTTTATTTCCAGCCAATCGTTCTCATTTCGGGCAATCTCAGCCTGGAGACACCCATCCTTGTAAGGACCGGCAGAATACAGGATGACGATGAGGTATCGTCAGGAGAGGAAAATAAGGCAAACTATCTTCCGCTCATCATCATGGTGTGCCTGATATTGCTTATAATAGCCGCGGTTGCCTTTCTGATATACGTATATCCAAGGGGAACAAGCGCTCCAAGGGCTGTCTTTCCAGAGGAATGAACCGGACCTTACCTGCAATATTAATTTACCATTCCCGACAATACGGGTCCATGGGGATAATAGAGAAGGGAGAGAATCTCATAGGTCAGATACCGACGGGCCCCATCATAGGAAACCTCAAACTGTTCAACAAAGGGGAGCAGAAAAAAGTGGGCCAGCCTCCTGGGACCCTCATTTTCATGGGCGAGAAGAAGACAGAGAAGGTAACCGTCCAGATGATCGAATACGATGCAGAGGACTTCTCGGAGTTCGCCGTGAAGGATGTCGTCAATGCCATCAGGAACAGGAAAGAGGGGAAGGTCTCGTGGATAAATGTCAATGGCCTCCATGATGTTGAGCTTCTCAGCAAGATCGGGGATTTCGTGGGAATACACCCTCTGGTACAG
>JBLIRK010000071.1:0-7029 GCA_048569615.1 Thermoplasmatota archaeon
ATTATTAGGGTTCCGAAGGTGAAGAACATCCCGGGGAATATCAACATCGCCCTGGAGGATTCAAGCGCATTCTCCCTGACCGGGATGACCGACCCCCCAACGGAGCCCATGGTCACACCACCGGATAGCCGGTCCGAAAGGTCCTGCTCTCCTCCCGGAAGGGGCCCCTGGGAGATGAAAACCGCCGTGGTATCCCCCGATGGAACGGACCACATCTCCCTCGCATCTTCCATGGAGATGAAGCATTTGGGAGTGGTCCGGTACAGGTTCCAGTACTCGAGATCCTCGTCTGTCAATGAATCGAGGTCGACATCGAAGGACGGGTCCCAGTCGCTGCAGGAGGGAGCTTCCGTTATTCCGGGGATGGGCGGGAGGTAGCCGGTTGCGTTTGCCCATCCCTTCATCCGGACCACGTCCGTGACCGTGAAGTACCTCTCCCCTTCGACCAGGGTTCCAAGCTCCGTCACGCGTCTGTACCTGATGAGAACCGATTCTCCCGGGGTTATGCCGAGCCTTTCGGCCGTCCAGTTGTTCACGAGGACCTCTCCCGGCCCGAGCGAGAGATCCGTCCTGTGACCCGAGGGATTCTCATATTCTACGGCCTCTCCGGGTGAGAGACCTGTGACCACCGAATATGAGAGGTTCCCAGACCCGGTCGAGATGGAATCCACGAAGTAGGATAGTGACAGGTTCCCCCCCTCCATGCCGAGGCCCTCCTCATGAAAGAACAGCTCAGAGCTGTGCACGAAATATCCCCCGGCGGAAGGCTCGAGGGAGAAGCCGGCGTCCGCGAGGTCCAGGGTCCTGTCCAGAATGTCCCGCAGTTTTTCCGAATACGCTTTACCGTCGATGCCGTTATCCAGATCGATAAGAAGGGAATTGGCCTCTCCTGACCGGCCGAGGCGGTTCGTCAACACGTTTCTGTCGATGATGCAGACGGGTTCTATCCTGTCGAGGGAATCCTCCCTGTATCTTCCGAGCCCGGAATCGATCAGCACCCTTTCCACGGTCAGGTTCAGGGTGGGGAGGTCCTCGGTGGAATATCCCAGCAAAGATTCCTCTGCGGGGCCCCTGTCGAAGACCTTCACTATGATATGGTCGCTCCTCCCCACACCAAGTACATTGGCTGCCTCCCGGTTGATGAACACGCCGTATCTCGTTGGGAGGGAGGTAACATCGGCTCCTCCTATATCCGTCATGCTCGAGATGGATAGTATATCGGCACCGATACCCAGTATACGGGCGCCGTGGAGCTCCGTATCCCTGTTCCTGGCGGTGAGGCCGTCGATCACTACAGCGGCGGCGAAGGAGTTCACATCCGGATCGCTCCCCAGTCCGGCCCGCTCGCCGATATCCTCCCCGATGAATCCCGGAAAGGAGACCTTCACATCGATCCCGGAGAGGTTGGCATCGGTATTGCTTTCCACCATCCGGAGCAGTCCGTCCCCCACCGACAGGGAGGAGAGAACGATACCAACAAGGAGGGCCACTGGAAGGCCCCTTGCGAAGCTCTCCCTGAAATTCCGGATGGAGAACCTGGAGCCAAGGATCGCCATAGCCCTCGATCTTCTCGACAGCAGGGCGGGGACCAGGACAAGGAGAATGATGAAGGCCGGGAATGCCAGGGAAACCCATAGCACCCAGCCGGGAAGGAGCCCCATGGAGTTTGATGAATTACCGTATATTTACCCGTTTTGGGGGATGTTTTCCACACCAGGCCGGGTCTGTTCCTCTTCAACGGGTGGAGCATTGTTCTTCATTGCTTTTTCTCTCTTCCTGCTGATGAGTATATGGGAGACGATCATGACGATGCCCGATAGAGCAAGGATGGGGATGATCATGGAGACAAGGCAGCAGGGTATGTTCCTTGCGTCGAGGACCGCATGGGAAGCGTATTTACCGATGATCCAGTTCTCCTGGATCGGTTCGATCCATGGGATATCGGGACCGAAGAAATCAGAGGTCTGGTCCACCCCGGGGTTGTCATCACCTTTTGTAACGTACCCGGAATGGGGATGGACCCCGGAGTTCCTGAATCTTGAAAGTACTCTCTGAATGTCGATCCGGATATCCTCCCTTTCGGGTCTCCTGGGCCAATCGTAATCCTCGATGAGGATGGGGCCGTCATGGTTCCAGAGATCCATGGAAGGGATGTCATAACCGCCTCCGACCTGCGTCTCCACATTGTAGTCAGTGGCGTTGAACTCCATCCAGATCACAACCCTGTGTATGATGGGACGTATGTTTACGTTCCCGTTTGGATGGAACACCAATACATCTCCAAAGGACCCTGCCCTCCTGTATCCGGTGTCTTCCCCCTGGATATAGCTAACAACAGAGTCTGCTTCCTCGATACGGATCAGGTCCCCCTCATCTATGGAGTTGATGTCCCCGTTCTCCATTGAACCGCTTTCCAACCGGTAGACATCCCTCATGACCCAGGGCCAAAGGAAGTAGATCGCGGCTGTAGGGACCATGAGCAGGGATATGGCCAAGAGCACTGTCCCTATCGCAAGCATCCTTCCCATTGAACATTCTCCTCCTATGCATTCCCTTTATCATAATTATTCATTTTAATTATTTTGAACAAAGAGATTATATTAGAATCCCGGCCAATCTTATATTGGTGTTCCCAATTGAATGAGAAAACATACAGGAAGCAGAGCGAGGAGTTTCTAAGGAACCTGCTCACCATGAACGTGCTCTTCCCCCTGTTCGTCACGGTGGTCATAGTGTTCCTTTACATTCAGGGGCTTCAACCCCTGTTCCTCCTAGGCGCCGTCCTGCTTCTGATGATGGGGTACAATCTCATCATGGCCCAGTATTCCTTCCAGCTCTGGATAGAGGTAAGGAAGTTCCTGAGAAAGGAATGCTGAATCCGCATCCCCGAGATAATCCCCCTGTCCGCCGGATATCCATCACTGGCCTGATTCCCCGCTGGTGAATTGATCGTGAATTTTAGGGTATGCTTTTCTCCAATGTTCGACGATGGCTGTATTCCATCCTGACAATCCATAAATATAAGTGATTATTACGATGGCTCCTGCGTTCCGCTCCGGTGCTTTCCGGGCGGATACAGGACCCGCGGGACGGGGTTGTGGAGCCATGACAGGATTCGATCATGAGACCAGGGAGCTGATCCTAGAAAGCCTCAGGGAATATGCAAAACAGAACCTTCCGGAGGAGTACCTTCTGGAGCTCGACCATGAGGGCGAGTTCCCCAGGGAAGGCCTGAAGAAGATGTACGAACACGGGACACTGGGCGTGCATCTTCTATTGATACCGGAGGAGCTGGGCGGCCTCGGGGCATCCACATACGATGCATATCGTGTATGCGAGTACCTTGCCCGCATAGACCTCGGAATAGCTACCGGCATCTTCGCCACTTTCCTCGGTCTCGACCCCATCAGGGTCGGGGCAACGGATGAGCAGAAGGAGATCTGGGTTAGGAGGGTCGCCGATGAAGGACTGCTCGTTTCCTACGCCGCCACGGAGGCAGAGGCGGGTTCGGACCTCGGGGCCCTCACGACGACCGCAACGAGGGTCCACGAGGGTGATAAGCTCGTTGGCTACAGGATATCCGGGTCGAAACAGTGGATATCGAATGCGGGCATTGCGGACATACATCTCGTACTGGCAAAGGTCGAGAACGGGGTCAGCTGGTTCATTGTCCCGGCCGATACCGAGGGTATTAAGTACGGCACACCTGAGGACAAACACGGTATCCGGCTCGCCAACACCGTGGCGTTCACCATGGACGATATCTTCGTACCCGTCGAGAACCTGGTAGGCGGAGCCGAGGGGCTTGGCCTTTCTCAGGCCCAGGAGGTCTTCGGATACACGAGGCTGATGGTGGCCGCCTTCGGCCTTGGCGCTGGTTCCGAGGCCCTGGAGAGGGTCGTCAGATACGCCCAGACCAGGATCCAGGCAGGTGGCTATCTCATAGACAAGCAGGGATACACCCACAAGCTGATAGTCCCCTATGCCGTGAAGCTCGCAGCGGCCAGAGCCTATATCGAGCACGTGGCCCACAGGATCGACCAGGGCGACGGCGATCTCCAGACAGAGGGAGCGATAGCAAAGTACTTCTCCACCAACGCGGGGAACGCTGCTGCCGAGGCGGCGATACAGGCCCTCGGAGGCTACGGTTACGTCAGGGAATACATGGTGGAGAAGATCAAGCGCGATGTCAAGATCACCCAGATATACGAGGGGACCAACGAGATAATGGAGATGACAATAGCGAGGAACAGATGGCAGGACCACCTGAAGACCAGGTCCACCCTCTATCACGAGATGTCGAGGAGGATGGCGAGGCTGCATGAGAAGGTCTCGAACGTGGGGGCTGACCACATGTCCCTCGCCCTGAACGGGCTCAACGTCATTTTCGAGAGATGCAGGCAGCAGAAGCTCACAAGGAACCAGCACGTGATGTTCAAACTGGGAGAGTTCTCCGCTGAAGCGGAGGTGGCCATGGTGTTCTGCGAGACCGCGGCCATGGACGAATACAGCGATTCCTTCCCCTACGACAGGGAGATGATGAAGGCCATGGCAAGGATAATGGCGAGGCAGGCAGCTCACAAGATACTCCTCGAGGGCATCGAGCTCGTGATGGGGGCAGGTTCCGGGGACGCTCAGATCATGGTCGAGGAGACCAGGCTTCTCCAGGTCATCGCCGCACAGAAAGGGATGGTCCAGGATATGGACCTGGTTGCCACCAAGATCAAAGAGGTGTTCAGGAGCAGGTAGGGGGTGGAAAGAATGAGAGTGATAGTTTGCGTCAAGCAGGTGCCGGACACCACCGAGGTCCGTATAGACCCGAAGACCAACACCCTGATAAGGGAAGGGGTCGAGAGCATTCTCAACCCTTACGACCAGTTCGCCCTGGAGGAAGCACTGAGATTGAAGGGAGAAAGGAGCGATGTAAAGGTCACTGTCCTCTCCATGGGCCCTCCCCAGGCGAGGAAGGTGCTCCTCAAATCCCTGGCGCTGGGTGCAGATGATGCGGTCCTTCTTTCGGACAGGGCCTTCGCAGGCTCCGACACCTGGGCCACCTCCGTCGCCCTGTCGGGAGCGGTCAGGGAGATGGGAGATGCGGACATCGTATTCTGCGGACTCCAGGCCATAGACGGCGACACTGCCCAGGTGGGCCCTGAAATGGCACAGCTCCTGGATATCCCCCAGCTCACATATGCCGAGAGGGTCACACTGACCCACGACCTCAAGGTGAGGGTGGAGCAGCAGATGGAGGACGGGTCCAGGGTCCTGGAATCCGATACTCCGGTCCTCGTCACATGCGTTCCACCGCCCTCCTTCGTTCCCAAGGTCCCCCCGATGCCGGGCATACTGAGGGCGAAGTCCAAACCCTACGAGGTATGGGACAGCAAGAGGACCGGAGCGGATCCATCCGACCTCGGGCTTCAGGGTTCCCCCACCCAGGTCCGGAGGACCTATTCCCCTCCCCCGCGCGGGGAGGTCGCCATGATCCCCGGGGATGCCCGGGAGGCCTCGAGGTCCCTTGCACAACTTCTCATCGACAGCAACATCGTCGGGGGGGTGGATTAGATGGGGAACGTGATCAACAGGGAGAAGTGCTTGGGATGCACCGCCTGCGTGAAGGGCTGCCCGTTCAACGCTATATCCATGAAGGACGGCAAGGCCGTCATCGGTCCCGAATGCACTCTCTGCGGGGCCTGCGTGAAGCACTGCAGGTTCGATGCCATCGAGTTCGAGAGGCCAAGGGGGAAGGAGGTCGACCTCTCCAGCTACAAAGGGGTCTGGGTATACTGCGAGACAAGGAGCGACAGGCTCATGCATTCCGCTCTGGAGCTCTTATCAAAGGCCCGGGAGCTTGCTGACGAGCTCGGAGAGGATGTCGGTGCGATGGTGTTCGGTTCCACCGCAACGAAAACTTTCAACGCTCTCGGGGACCACGGAGCGGATGTTATCCACTACTCCGCAGACCGAAAGTTCGATGAGTACCTGACCGGGAACCTGGCTCCCCTTGTCTCCGGCCTGATCCTCAAGCACAGACCGAGCATAGTCCTGTTCCCGGCAACACACATCGGAAGGGACCTTGCTCCCAGGGTTGCCGCCTCTCTCGCTGTCGGCCTCACCGCAGATTGTACTGGACTTGCGGTCCAGGACGGACTGCTGATACAGTCGAGACCGGCCTTCGGGGGCAATATCATGGCCGACATCATCTCCCCGGATGTGAGGCCGCAGATGGCAACGGTCCGTCCAAACGTCTTCAAGGCCAGGGGAGGGTCCGGAAAACAGCCGAATTCCATCGAAGCGCCCTTGAATGCAGGGGTCAAGGATGCGGCTGTGAGGATAATCGAGATCATCAGGACTGCCAGAGAAGGGGTCAAGGGCATAGAGGAGGCCGACGTGATAGTCGCCGGGGGCGGTGGAATGAGGTCGGCGGAGAACTTCCGCGTTCTCGAGGAGCTTGCCGATACACTTGGAGGTGCTGTGGGAGCATCCAGGGTCGCGGTCGATGCCGGTTGGAGGCCCAGGGCCGATCAGATCGGACAGACCGGCAAGACGGTGTCTCCGAAGCTCTACATCGCCTGCGGTATCTCGGGGAAGATACAGCACCAGGTCGGCATGAGGGGGTCCGAGGTGGTCGTGGCGATAAACAAGGACCCCGGCGCTCCAATATTCAAGGTAGCAGATTACGGTATCGTCGGGGACCTGTTCCAGGTGGTTCCGGCCCTGAACGAGGCTTTCAGGGAGCTCCTTCGCGGCCTTTGACCTTGTCCCCATCCACTGAAGATGTGAGGGTCTCGTTATCGGGGGGAGGGCTGAATCCCTCTCCCTTCTGCATCAGGTAGACGACAACCAGGGCGGTGATTATGAGCAGAGCCCCCATGGCGGCCCCGAGAAAGATCCATCCGGTATTGGAGCCGCTTTCACCCTCCTCGGCCGGTGGAGGCTTGACGGGATGCTTCCAGACGGGTATATGGGTCGTTATATTGTAGGTCGGCCTCGATTCCCCCGCACTGTTCCGGGAGGTCATCCAGTAGG
>JBLIRK010000072.1:0-6797 GCA_048569615.1 Thermoplasmatota archaeon
GTATCCAAAAGTTGGCGTGGTCGAGTTTTCGGAGGTCGTGAGTACGGGCAGCTGAAGTGAAGCCAGCTTTATGATAGGTTTATATATAATTGCATTATTTTCCCGCCCACCCAAACCACGCCGCAGTAGCTTAGTAGGTTAGAGCGTACGGCTGTTAACCGTAAGGTCGTCGGTTCGAATCCGCCCTGCGGCGCCATGTTCTTTTTCAAATCTTGTTTGACTGAAACTTTGGGCCGTAGGGAGGATTCGAACGTAGTTCCTTGATGAAAAGTACTCTCACATCACAGCTTTTCATCAAGGTCAGCAGTGTCATGAAATGAGACTGCGAGACGAATCCGCCCTGCGGCGCCATGTTCTTTCTGGATTTCAACTCCCTAATGCAGAAAAGGCAGGAAATGTGATGGATACCGTTGTGCCTCGAGGTTTATTATCCGACACTTTGACCGTTCCGCCGTACCTCTCAACTAGGTTCTTCACGATATACAGTCCCAATCCTGAGCCGCCGCTCTTTCCGTAACTGAAACTCTCATGGAACACCTTGTCCTTGATCTTGTCGTCAATGCCCCTGCCGTTATCGGATATGCTCAAAATGCATCTTTTACTCTCATTTGTGATCTTCACGATGATCCTGTCCGCTTCCCCGTGATTTATCGAATTGCCGATTATGTTCTCCACCACCGAAAGCAGCCCTTCATCGGCGATCACTTCCCCCTCCCCTTCGATGCTGTACTTCACCGGATAATCCTTTACCACCGATTCCACCAATTCTCCAAGGTTCATCCGCTTGAGGTCCCTGTTGAACAGTGCAAGCTCCTCGAGTTCGTTCATCCTCTTCGTGATGTCTATGGCCTTTGCCACGGCCTTGTGGGCCTCCTCGATCAAAGCCCTGTCGATGTGCCCGTGCCTCATCAGCTCCATTATGCCAAGGGCTATGGCCAGATGGTTCCTGATATCGTGCCTTGTTATCTTGGAAGTGAGCTGGAGTATCTGGTTCAGCTCCATCAACTCCTTCTCGACCCTCTTGCGGTCCGTGATATCCCATGAGACAACGCATATGTACTTCCTCCCCCCGAACTCCAGAAGGTTGGCGCTCACCTCCACGATGACGTGGGAGCCATCCTTTCTTCTGTATCTCCGCTCCCCTATCTGGGTATTCTTGCCGATGGAGAGATTTCCGACCTTGCCGTCTATATCCTCCTTTTCGTGCTCAATGAAGTCATAGGGGGTCATTTCCTGGAGCTCCTCGGTTGAATAGCCGAGAAGCCTCTGAAGTGTTGTATTTGTCTCGACGATCCTCATGGTCTCCATATCAACGATGTATATGTTATCCGGGCTCTGCTCGAGAACGGACCTGTACTTTGTCTCGCTGTCGATGATCTCCCTGATGGACCTGCTATCATCTTCCACGCTGTCCGAACGGACTATCATACTATTATCGGTCTTTCTCCGGGAATCAGGAATCCCCATACTGGATGCTCCTTCCGTCACCGATTATAAATCCCATTCATTCGGTAATATAACTTTTCGGATGGGTATCAAAAGAATGAATAACGGTTTTTCATGGTAAAATCAAGATATTGCGTTCTTTATGAGCTGTATTATCATCCTCTCGGGAGCCGCCCCTTCCTGATGGTGCTTCTCGTTCACGACGGTCCTGGGGACGCCCATCACCTTGTACTTCTGCGCCATCTCGGGGAATTCCGTAGCCTCCACCATGTCCGCGGTTACCCTGTCGGATACCAGTGCCATGTGATGAGCGAGTATGACCGCCCTTGGGCAGTACGGACACGTCGGGGTCACGAAGACCTGCATGTGTACGTCCTTTTCGAGGGTGGACAGGAAGGTTTTTCCATCCTCCGAAAGACCGACCTCCCCCGATGAGGTCGAAAGTATCGCGTCGAGAAGCGATGTGAACTCGTAACCCGCCGGTATACCGAAGAACCTTATACCCAGATATTCGTGGGAATCCTCCGTTCCCTTCATGATAAGCACTGCGGGAGCCTTGTCGATGCCGTATTCGGATGCGGTCCCTGCATCCTTCTCAAGGTCAAGGACCTCAAATGTCAGTTTATCGGTCAAGGATGCCACTTCCCTGACGATCGCTACAGTCTCGTTGCAGGCGAGACAGCCCTTCTCCGATGTGAATACCAAGATATGAACGGGCTCATTCATGGCCCCTACAGCTACCTTCACCTGCTTCCTGGTATCCTCGTCCATCAGTTCCATTTTATTCACCTTTACAAAATCATTGGAGAAGGAACCCCTAAATAACGTTTGTGCAATAAATTTACATAACCGCTCAACCGCGGTCCCACATATCATCGGGGAGCTCACCGTAAAGCTCTTCCTCATCAATGCAGTTCTCCGGCCTGGCAATGTCGCAAATGTTCTCCGGATTGATGCCGTCGGTGAGGTCCGCTATGTATTTCTTCTTGAGGGTCCAGTAATTGATCCTCCATTCCCTTCCGTCGTAGAGGGTCGTTTCCTCTCTCTCGGTCTTGAGGATGCCCAGGTCCTCCAGCATGTAAAATATGTCCCTGTCATCCGTCTTGAGCATGTTGTCTATGATACGCTCTCCGTATCCGAAGAAGTTCAGGACGTGTTCCGCCATCTCCTCGGCAACGTTCGATTCTATGGAGCCTTCCTCGTTCTTCCTTAAGAAGGATCTCTGAATGGCCTTTGCCAGGATGAACCTGGATATCACATCGTCGTTCCTGCCCGGGAACGCGAGTCTGTTGACCCTGCCTGCAGTATCCTCGATGAGCACCATTTCGAATCTTTTCCTTTTATCTGTAAATGTGTCGGGGAGCGTATATTGATTTCTGACTAATTTAAAATTCCCCCTGAAACCCCCATATAGAAAAGGAATCATTTCCACTGGAAAAGCTCGGACTCCAGACAAACAAAGAATATATCTTTAAAGACCATTCACAGGGTGAGGTTGAGTGCCTATGCCAGCTTTCAAGCTTGGTGAGCGAGAGGTAAGGTTAATAGTTGTGGTCTTCTCCATCCTGGGTCTGATACTGCTTGCCGTGATAGGAAGCCTTGCAGAGGTTCCCGAGGTCGAGCTCTCGAAGGTCAAGGACCATCACGGAGACCGGATCTGGACAAGGGGCATTGTTGTAGGAACGGAGGGTGCGAATGACGGAGGGGAGAGGCTGCTGCTCTACGACGAAGGTGGAACCCTGGAGGTATTTGCCGAGAGGGGAGCGGGAGGGCTTCGTTCTGGAACTGAAATAAGGGTGAAGGGAGAGGTCTTCCTCTCCCATGGAGAACCCACCCTCACGGTGCAGTCGGAGGGGTCCATTGAAAAGGTGTCCGGAGGACAAATATCCCCTTTCGACGGGCTCTGGGTCGTTGGAGAGGCATACTGGTTCAAGGGCTCGGTTGCCAGCGTCCAGTGGAACTCTTACGGCGACGGAAGCGTCCTTGTCAGGACATCCGGGAGCACCGGCGGTAACGGTTCCCAGTTCCAGTTGAGAGTGTATTCCTTCGATGAGGATATCCGGGCAGGGGACCAGGTCAATATAACCGGCTTGGTGACCGGTGAAAGGGAGGTTCTCTCTTTCGGAAGTAGGTCCATCCAGATCACCGGAAGGTCCTCTTCGGTCTCCGCCTCCATCGAGAGGCTCATCGAGGAAATGAGGTTCTCCCCCGAGGATGGTCCCTCAACACCGGTCACCCTCCAGGGATACCTCAAATACGAACCTGCGGGCCGATCCTTCTACCTATCCGATGTCCCCGAGGGCTCCACGATCTCGATCAAGGTGGTCCACAACGGCGATGCGCCCGGGCTTCACAAGGGAGACCTTGTGGAGATAACAAACTGCTCCATGATCTGGGATCCCTCGGGAATGAGGTATCATCTGGAGCCGGGATCTGTCAGTCTTGTCGAACAGTACGGGCCTTGGTCCTTAAGCATCGGCTCCCTTGAAGGAGGTGTCGAGATGTTCAATCTCTGTTCTGTTTCCATCGAGGGTTACATTCACGAGGAAGGAGGCAGGACCTATCTATTGGACCAGGGAAGCAGGCTGGAGATCAGGAACATTACGGCCGGTCCCGGGCAGGACCTCTTGACATTGGTAGGGACCGTAATGCTTGACCCGGAATTGAACTCCTACTACCTGGACGTTGAAGGGGCTTCTCCATGATCGAGATCATCCTCCTTGTCGTATTATCTGCACTTGTCGGAACCATGCTGGGCGTCCTCACCGGCCTGATCCCGGGTCTCCATGTCAACAACGTGGCAATCGTTCTCCTATCATTAAGCCCGCTTTCGGTCAATATACTAAGGGACCTGCTTGGACTTGAAGAGGGAGTCGTCCTTCTAATGGTGGCATCCTCCATCGTTGCCACCTCCATGGCGCACACTTTCCTGGACTTCATACCGTCCACCTTCCTCGGAGCTCCGGAAGCTGAGACGGCCCTGTCCGTCCTTCCCGCCCACGGCCTACTGCTTGAAGGCAGGGGTTACCGGGCAATATTCCTCTCGGCCGTGGGCTCATTCGGGGCAGTAATGATCGGATGTCTTCTGCTGCTTCCTTACAGACTCGTCATGAACGAGCCGCTGAACGGCTATTCCATGCTGAAAGAGGTCATGGCCTATGTCCTGATCGGGGTCGTGGTACTCATGCTTGTCACTGAATCCAAGAAGGTCCCATACATCCCGAAAAAACACAAGGATGGAAGCAGAGTCTGGGAGAAGGGGACCTTCTCCGGCACCCTGGGTGTTCTCGGGGCATCGATGCTCTTTCTGATCTCGGGGATGCTCGGTCTCGTAATACTCGATATGGATGTCAGCTCTCCCTTCGGTCTTCCGTCCACGGTACTCTTCCCGGCGCTTTCAGGTCTGTTCGGAACCTCAACATTGCTGGAATCCTTGAGGGGGGGTGCGACCGTCCCCAAGCAGATTGTCGAAAGGGTGGAGATCGATCCAGGAGATGCTGCGGCCTCCATCGCTTCCGGTGGCCTAGCCGGTTCGGTCGTGGGCTTCCTGCCGGGCATGAGCGGGGGCGTGGCAACGGTGATCGCGATGATCTTCAGGAAGGAGCCAAAGCCTGCATCCGTGATAATGACACTCTCCGCCATAAACACGGCCAATTCATTCTTCGTGCTTGCGGCGCTCTTCCTGATACTAAGACCGAGGTCGGGGGCGGCGATAGTGGTGAATGACCTGGTGGATGTTACCCCCTGGCATTCTCCCCTCCCTCCCATGGAGCTTGCCTTGCTGATGGGCGCCGCCCTGCTCGCCTCGAGCCTGGGATTCTTCCTTACGATATTCCTTGGCTCAAAGCTCTCCAACATCATGCCCAGGCTGCCCTATTCCAAGGTCGCGATATCGATCATCGTCTTCATATCCCTGATGGTCCTCGCCTTCACGGGCTTCGTCGGGCTTCTGGTTCTGGCCGTATCGACTTCCATAGGAATGATAGCTCCCCTGACTGGACTGAGGCGTTCGCATGCCATGGGAGTGCTCCTGCTCCCGGTCCTGGTCATGATCTGGTAGAAGGAGGCCTGAGCCGCCCGATCCTCCTGGCGGGGATGCCAGCCCATATCTCATAGGGCGGTATGACTGTATCCTTGGTGACTATCGAAAGCGCTCCGATGACCGAACCCTTTCCTATCCGGACACCGGAGAGGACCACGGCCGACTGGCCTATGTCCACATTGTCTTCAATGATGGTATTCTTAAGCTTGAGAACACCGCGCTCCCCCACATGTCCCAGAATCAGGGCATCTCCCCCTATGGTCACGTTCCTGCCGATTGATACGAAGTCCGGATCGTAGATGAAGCTCGAGTTGATGAGCGTTCCCTTCCCGATCTTCATCCCCAATAACCTGTAGAACATGATAACGAGAAAGGTCGTCCTGGTAAGCTCCAGGAAGAACTGTCTGTTGAAAAGGATTATCCCGTTCACCACGGACCAGTACCCCGAGGTCGTGCTTATGAAAGGATATTCTCCTTCCTTCAATCCGAAGAATGGATCAAGGACCCTCTTCAGCATGCCTCCGAATAGCAGGAGCCCCAACCCGAAAATGATATAGGATGCGCCGATGGAGGCAGAGAGAATGACCAAATCGAAGAACATTATTCCTGTGGCCCCGTCGTATATCCCGAGCACCCATCGGACAAGAAAAACGGGAGCTATCAGTGAAGCCGTGAGTATGAGGATGGCTATGATGAACAGTGGGAGCCAAGTGATGTAAATTGAGAGCCTCAAGACGGGAGATATCTTCCAGCCCCTTGCATTGTAGAGCTCCTCCCTGATAAGCTTCCTGTCCCCGGCCGGATCCCCGCTCATTCACAGAACCTCCCTGTTTCAAAGAATGGTTGTTCAAATCCAAAAAAAACGCTATTTCACCATCCGGCCGTAGCAGTGCTTGGCCAGGTTGAGGGCTTCTATGTATTTCCTCTGAATGACCATCGACTGGATCTGGGCTATCTCCTTCTTGTATTCTTCGGTGTCGAAACCCTTGGAATGAAGCCTGGTAATCTCCGCCTTTATCTTGGGTATCAATATGAACAGATCGCTTCTCGCCCTTTCAGGCGTTATTGGTCCTCCGGGAGAAACATCGGGAACCTCCACCTGTTTTACAGGGGGGGCCGGAGCAAGCTTAGGTTCGGGGGCCCCCTCTTTCTCCTTGGGTTTAACCTTCGGAGGTTCGGGCTCGGACCTGATCAGCGAATTTATCCAGAACAAGGTGGTTATTATTACCGGAGCCGGCGGCTCCATCGGTTCGGAAATGTGCCGCCAAGTGGGCCACTTCCAGCCGAAAATGCTCCTGCTGGTTGAGCA
>JBLIRK010000073.1:0-6715 GCA_048569615.1 Thermoplasmatota archaeon
TCTCCACCGGGACGAACTCTGCGTCGAGCTCGCCGTTCGCCACTATGTCGGCGAGATGTTCGACTATATGCGTCTGGGGCGTTATCGGATAGGCTGCAACGACCTGTGCCCTTGCAAGCATCGATCCGTATGCCGTCGCCTTGTTCCCGGCCATAAGTTCCTTTACCATTTTCTCACCACCTCATTTGTTCTCCGGGACCATCTCTATGCATTTTACCGGGCATTCGTTGGCGCATATTCCGCATCCCTTGCAGTGATCGTAATCGTAGACCGGACCATCCTCCCCGATGGAGATCGAGACGTCCGGGCAGAACTTCCAGCATGTCCAGCACTTGATGCATTTCGAGTTGTCGCAAACAGGTCTGAAGGCTCTCCATCCCCCTGTCTTGACCACCCGGCTGTTCTGGGTGTTCATGGGTGTCGGAGGGATCTCGTCGATGTTCATGGGCATTCTATCCACCTCCCGAGACCCTGACCGCTTCATACGCTTCCTTGGCCGCCTTGGCATTCCTCTGGGCGAATCTCGGAAGGGTCAGGATGGCTGCCTCCACCGAGTCGATGGAGACAAGGCCGGATGCCTTTGCGAAGGCGCCAACTATGGCAGTGTTCACGATGGGCTGGACCTTGCTCCCTAGCTTGTTGTCAAGTGCGATCTTGGTCGCGTTGACGCATGCGGCCCTGTCGATACCGAGGTCCCTGGCGATGATGTTGGGGTCCTCCTCTGTGTTGACAAGAACAAGGCCTCCTTCATTGAGCCCCTCGGTCACGTTCACCGCCTGCAGCAGCGACGCCTCGAGCACCACCACGAAATCAGGGAAGTATATCATCGACTTGTCCCTGATGTGCCTGTCATCTATCTTCGTGAAGGCGGTCACGGGCGCCCCCCTCCGCTCGACCCCGAAGTAGGGAAAGGCCTGTACGTCCTTTCCTTCCCTGAATGCCGCATCGGCGAGGACCTGGGAAGCCACTACGGCTCCCTGTCCGCCCCTTCCGTGAAATCTTATCTGTATCATTCTACTCCTCCATTTCATCGAGTGTCAAAACCTCTTTTCGGGATGCGGGCCTGAGCCCGGTGAAAGTTGTCCGAGAGGGTTCGGGAACAAGAGGCCTACCTTTGTAATGCTAAAGGTAGGGGTTCTTCAGTATGAGCAGGCCCCATTTTAAGGTTATGGTGGTGGAGACAGCAAATTTTTTGTATCCTGGAAGGATATGGTATTTTTTCAACTTCCCTTCAATCCGAATTCCTCGACCGCCATCTCCCTCAGTCTGAACTTCTGGACCTTTCCCGACTGGGTCATGGGGAGATCATCGACGAACCACACGTACCTGGGCACCTTGAAGTTCGCTAGGTTCACCTTGCAGTAGTTGATTATCTCTTCCTCCGTCACCCTTTCCCCTTCAGTGACCTTGATGACGGCCATGCCGACCTCTCCGAACTTCGGGTCAGGGACCCCCACGACCGATACGTTCTCGACTGCGTTCAGCTTGAAGAGGAACTCCTCGATCTCCCTGGGATAGACGTTGAAACCCCCGCAGATGTACATGTCCTTTTTCCTTCCGACGATCCTGTAATAGCCTCTCTCATCCATGACGGCAAGGTCGCCGGAGTGCAGGAAGCCTTCTTCATCTATGGCCTCCGCTGTTTCCTCGGGTTTCTTGAAATATCCCTTCATGACATTGTAACCGCGGACAACGAGCTCGCCGGTGGCACCCGGCGGAAGGACCATGTTATCATCGTCGACTATCCGGACATCCTGCTCCGGCAGTGCCCGGCCGACCGTCTCGACTCTGTCCCTAAGATCATCGGTAAGGCTGGTCATGGTGATGACGGGGGAAGCCTCCGTGAGACCGTAGGCGATAACTATGTTCGCACCCATCTTGTCACTGGCCCCCTTCATTATCTCCACGGGACACGGAGCTCCTGCCATGACACCGGTCCGGACGCTGCCCAGGTCATAGTTCCTCTTCTTGAGGGCTTCGAGGTATCCGATGAACATCGTCGGGACACCGTGGACTATCGAGATGTTGAACATCTCCATGTACATCAGGGCCTGTTCGGCATCGTACGACGGCATCGGGACCATTCCGCTCGACCCGGATACGCAGGCGGTTATCCCTATCACGCAACCGAAGCAGTGGAAGAAGGGAACCACGATCAATGTGACGTCCTTCACGTTCTGGTCTATTGCCTCCGCGGTCTGCTCGGCGTTCTTGGTGATGTTCAGGTTGGTGAGCATCGCTCCCTTCGGCTCACCGGTGGTTCCGGACGTGTAAAGGATGAAGACCACGTCCTCCTCCATGATCGAGGACTCGATCCCGAGGAGTTCGGAATGGTCCGAATGATGGGAACCCAGCTCCATCACGCTTTCGAAGGTGTCCATGCCTTCCGAGATCCGGTCCCCGAGAACGATGATCTTTCTCAGGTTCGGGACCTTTCCCCTCAGACCGTCAAGGACCTCGATGTAATCGATCTTCATGAACTCGGATGTCATCACCAGGGCCGTAGCCTCGGAGTTGTTCATGATATATTCTACCTCCTTGGCCCTGTAGCGGGTGTTCATCGGGACCACGATGCCCCCCATCCTGGCGATGCCGAAGAAGGCCACTATCCATTCGGGAAAGTTCGGCATGTAAAGACCGACCCTGTCCCCTTTGCATATGCCCATCTTGAGAAGTCCGGAAGCGAACTCCGATGACATCTGGTCGAGCCTCCTGTAGGTTATCGCCCGGTCCTCGTAGAAAATTGCCATTCTCTCGGGATGCCTTTCCGCCGCATACCTCAGGAAATCCGAAAGGGTGTATCTTCGGTCCTTCATTTCAGCCCACTCCATATCGATGGTCCACCCTAGGCTGAACATGTAATAATATTTTCTTCCATGAATTTTGACAATAACTGTAGCTATGGCAAAAAAAAATAAAAAAAAAATGAGAAATGCCGGAAAAAAAGGCATTTCTCAGTATATTTCGAAGTAGATGATGTCCTTCATGGTGCCTTCTCTCTTTGCTTTCGGCACCAGTTTTGCCTTCACCGTAGCGCCGGAAAGGTCGTCATCGGTCTCGGGCACATTGACGACCCCTAGTATCGCACCGTCGGTACCGTCGACATCGATGAGCGCCATGCACCTGGGTGTCTCCAGCGGCTCCCAGTGGGCGTCCAGCTTTGCGAAGGTGTACAGCCGGATGATGCCTGTGGGGGGCACCTCGATCCAGTTCTCGTCGGGGATCTCCACGAAGCAGTCCTCGCAGTAGAGCCTCGCGGGGAAAAGCACCTTCGAGCATTTCGGGCATTTCGTGGCCATGAAGGTCCCCTTTTCCTTCAGGTTCTTGAAGAACTTGTCCCCTGCATGTCCGTTGGGATACAGGTAGTCAGCCTGCATGTCGCCCCGCCAGTGCATTGGTGACGTGGGGTCCGTCTGTTTCTCGAGGAAGGTCATTTCTTTCCACCTCCTTTCTTCAGGGGTTTGAAATACATGATGTCCGTAATGGCCCCCGTCCTCTCGGACTCGGGCTTCCAGACTGCCTTGACCTTCATCCCGATATGGATCTCGTCCTTGCCGACCTCTCCGAAGTAGTGCATGATGCCGTGCTTGGGGGAGGCCCCGTCGAGGGAGACCACTCCGATGAATATCGGCTCTTCGATGGGTCTTGCATCGGAATCGATGTAGGAGATGGAGAAGGTCTCTATGGATCCGGTATCCTGTATGTCGACCCATTCATCGGTGGGGTTGTAGCAGCGCTCGCAGAACATCCTCGGCGGAACGAGTATCCTCCTGCATTTGCGGCACTTCCTTCCCACTATCTTTCCCTTCTTCAGCTCCTCAAGGAACCTGCTCATGGCTGGTCCCAGCGCCCAGTTGTACTGGACCTCGGGCTCCCACCAGGAGTAGGTGATCCTGTTCTCCCTGATGTCCCTGTTCCCGACATGGGTTCCTCTCGGGTTTGCCGGTACCATGTCATCTTTTCCCGTCATTTCAACCCCTCCTCATGACCATCACGGTGGCCATCTGCATGATATCGCCCCAGGCCTGTCCCACGCCGATCCTCGGATCTCCGGGGATCTGCCTCTTTCCTGCCTTTCCTGCAAGCTGCCAGTAGAGCTCGCAGGCCTTCTGCCCCATGGTGGCCGCGATCGGATTGCCAACCCCCATGAGACCTCCGGAGGGGCACATGGGCATGTCGCCGTCCCTCTCGGTGACCCCTTCCCTCGTCAGGATGGGGGCCTCTCCTTTCTTGCACAGGAGAAGTCCCTCCATGTGGTGGAGCTCCTTGTAGTCGAAGGGATCGTAGGGCTCCGCGAAGTCGATGTCTTTTCTTGGATTCGTGATCCCGCTCATCTTGTAGGCCATCTTTGCGGCGTTTGCCACATACTGGGGGAAGTAGAGGTCCCTGTTGGTCCACATCGTCGAGTCGATGTTCCATCCGACCCCCGAGACGAAGACCGGGTCGTCGGTGTACTGCCTGACCTTGTCGGCAGAGCAGAATATAAGTGCCGAGGCTCCGTCGCTGGGAGGGCTTATATCGAGCCTCTGGACCGGCCACGCCATGACCTCGGAGTTCAGGACGTCCTCGATGGTGATCTTCTCATCGGGGAGCTGGGCGCAGGGATGGCCGACGGCGTTCCTCTTGTTCTTGACCGCCACCCTTGCGATGTCCTCCTTCTTGATGTTGTGAACGGTCATGTACCGGTTCATCTCCATGGCGAATAGCCAGACGAGGTTGGGATTCAGCGGCCTGTCCAGGATCGGGTCCCAGATGTGCCTGAAGGCCGTCTGGGGGTGCGGGTAGCAGCTTCCCATCTTCTCCTCGCAGACCACCAGGGCGATGTCGGCAACGCCCGAAGCGACGTGCCACCATCCTGCGATAGGTGCAAAGATACCGGTGCCCCCGCCGTTGAACACCCTGACATAGGGCTTGCCGGTGGCGGCGGCGCCGTCGGAAAGGTTCTCCCCCTTCATGTGTATGCCGTCGAATGCGTCCGGAGCGCTTCCCATGACGACCATGTCGAGGTCTTGCTTCTCTATTCCAGCCTCTTCCATGGCCATCTTCGTGGCAAGGAAAGAGAGCTCCTTGCCTGTCTCCTTGAGCCTCCGGCGGAACACGGTCATTCCCGCCCCTATCACTGCAACATCCCTCATCTCAAGCACCTCCTCTTTCGAATATGGCCACTACACCGCTGTTAGAGGGTATCCCTCTCCATGCCTGGGCAAGTCCCACTTCTGCATCCCGGACCTGCCTTCTTCCCGCCTCCCCTCTGAGCTGGATGATGATCTCCAGCGCCTTCTGGAGACCGGTAGCCTCGTAGCAGTTTCCTATTCCCAGAGAGCCCCCTGATACGTTGGTGGGTATGGCGCCGTCGCGGTCAAGCTCCCCGTCCTCGAGGAGCATCGAAGCCTCTCCGGGTTTGGCCAGGTTGACAGCCTCGAGGTGCTGGAGCTCCTTGAAGGAGAACCTGTCGTCCACCTCGGCGAGATGGATCTGCTCCCGCGGCCGGTCGATCCTCGCCATCTTGTATGCCATCTTCGAGGCTTTCACGGCATAGCCGGCGTCGAACTTCCTTGTGCCGAGCCATGGGGTCTCGTTGCACCATCCGAACCCGGACATGTACACCGGTTCGATCCCCCACTCCCTGGCCTTCTCCTCGGTAGAGAGGACGAAGGCGATGGCCCCGTCGACGTTGGGGCTGATATCAAGCGATTTCAGGGGTTTGAACAGATAGGGGGACCCCATCACGTCGCTCCCCTTTATGTTGGCCTCGTAATCCGCCATGGGATTGTGGAAGGCCGCCTGCTTGTTCTTCGCAACCACCTCGGCGCAGTGCTCCTCGGTCGTCCCGCTCATCAGGAGATAGTCCTGCATCTCCATCCCCGCAAGGAAATACGGGTGGACCCTCTGCTTCTCGTCGGTGACCCCGATGGCAGGTTTTGGTTCCTCCTTGGTGTAGGTGGGAGAACCGCCGTATCTCGGTCTGAGGACCGGACCGGTCACCGGTCTCTCGAAGATCGGGTCGAGGGCGTGGAGCATGATCTCTCCCGGTGTGAGCAGGTCCGAGATCTTGCTGTGTGCCTCGACCAGTACGGTGTCGAACAGCCCCGTTTTGATCTGCATGTAGGCATTCCCGAGCCCGTACATTCCGTCCCCTGTCACCGTCATGCAGGGTCTCAGAACTGCCCCGATCTGATCGGGGACGAACTCGTCGAAGATCGAGAAGCCTTCCCAGTAATCCTCCCC
This sequence comes from Thermoplasmatota archaeon, assembly GCA_048569615.1. Lineage (GTDB taxonomy): Archaea > Thermoplasmatota > Penumbrarchaeia > Penumbrarchaeales > Penumbrarchaeaceae > JAYEPK01. The sequence goes on from JBLIRK010000073.1 coordinate 6,229, forward strand.
ACAGGTGATGAAGCTGTCAACGTCCTTCCTTACATCTATGCCGGCATCCCGGTAGGCCTTCTGGCATGCTCCGTACATCAACTCCTTCCATTGGATGTCCGGAGTCATCGAATTGAAATCCGAGAACCCCACTCCTATTACGCAAACCTTTCTACTCAATGGATCACCTCTTTCCTCATCTTTCCACCTTTGAACACATCTCTCCTTCAACCTTTCCCAAGGACCTGTTCCTCCCGATGCCTGACCCGAAGCAAAAGAGTGCCAGGACTGACCGGTGATAACCCTTTGGGAATGCAACAATACAACAGGGTCTTGATAAAAAAATCCTTTCATGATTCCAGGTCCATATCAGGCAGCCTGGAAAATGGTGTCGATTCGGTGGAAGTAGATCACTTACCGATGATGATGCCTGCGGGGTCTATCTCCCTGAGCCTGGCAAGCTCCTCGTCCGTTGGTGAAGCCGATGTCGGGACCTCATCAGGTATCA
>JBLIRK010000074.1:0-6566 GCA_048569615.1 Thermoplasmatota archaeon
TCACTATGGAGCTTTATCCGTTCTCCTTCAGGGAGTTTCTTTCCTTTAAAGGGAAGATCATTGGGAACCTTGATCTAATGACCTCGGGTGAGAAGAGCCTTCTGAAGAAGGCTTTTTCCGAGTATATGAAAGAAGGGGGCTTTCCGGAATACCTGAGGACTGGCAGGGATGAATATCTTCAATCCCTTTACCAGAACATCCTCTACAGGGACATCATCACAAGATACCATCTGTCATCTGAAAGGCCTTTGAAGGAAGCCGCATTATATGCCGCAAGCAATCTTTCAAAGGAGATGAGCTTCAATCAGGTCAGGAAGCTGACAGGTCTTTCGAGTGCAACCACGATCAAAGAGTACTTTGGATACATGGAGAACGGCTATCTCAATTTCCTGATACCCAGGTTCGATTTTTCACTGAAGAAGCAGATATATTTCAACAAGAAGACATACTTCATCGATACGGCCCTTGCAAAGTTGATTGGTTTCAGACCCACCGGGGATGAAGGACGGATCCTTGAGAACATCGTTTACCTTGCGCTTCGAAGGAGGGGAGGGGAGATATTCTTTCATCGTGATTCCGGAGAGTGTGATTTTATCGTGAGGAAGGAAGGCCAGATCACGGATGCAATCCAGGTCACTCTGGAACTGAAGAAGTCGGCAAAACGTGAGATCAAGGGATTGGTGGAAGCCCTCGGATCCTACGGATTGGAAAATGGTCTTATACTGACGTATGATGAAGAGGGGAGCATGGAAGTCGGGGGGAAGAGGATCGATATCAAACCGGTATGGAAATGGCTCCTTGAAAAGGATTGAGGATCAACGGATGCATTGCAATTGACCAAGGTCTGGTTGGACTGTTTTTCCCAATATCGCTCCCCTTCGGGGACCGCGATATTTATAACCGGAACGGGATTAAAGAAGACATGCGGGAGCACAGACCGCCGGGCAGAGGAGGGTGGTGGTGCAGAAGGAGAACTCCCAGGCTCCTGGCAGTGGTTCTCCTTCTCACAGCGTTCATGTTCCTCCTCGCCCGCCTCATCCCTACAACGGGACCGACCGGAGGATGGGGAGGACACGGGGACGCTCTCTGGATACTGCACGTCTTCGAGCTTCTTTGCCTCGTCTTCATGCTGCTCTCCTTCGTCCACGCATGGCTCCGCTGGGGGCGCTTCAAGGCGGTCTTCTTCTTCATGTTCGCTCTCCTGTACGGTTTCATCCTGGAAGATATCACGGTGACGTATTCCGGATACTACGAGTACAACCCGAACGCCTGGATCCAGATCCACAACACAATGATGGCGGTCCCCTTCTGCTGGACAGCCGTGATATACACCTGCCTCTACGTCATCGAGGAGAGCGCGGTCCTGAACAGCTTGAACAAGCTGGAAAAGGGACTGCTGGCGGGGGTCCTCGCCGTTTCAATAGACGTTGGAATAGACGCGGTCTTCGTCGCCTACGGCCTCTGGAGGTGGGCAGAGGGGCAGTGGTTCGCCGTTCCCATGGCGAATTACACGGCATGGTTCATGGCTGTGGGGGGCTTCGTGACCTTCTGGTCCGATCTTGACAGGCTGAGGGCTCCCCAGCTCTTCAAGGAGATAGCGCTCGCCGCAGGGATCACGGTTTCCTACGGGGCCCTTCTCCTCATGGTCCTGCTCACCTATCTCGTCTCGGAGGTGTGGTTCGGATGGTGAGCGGAGGTCCGCTTAAGGAGCATTTCCTCCGGCTCTTTCCCAGGGCTTTCATCCTCACGGCCCACATCGGAGGAGCCTTCATCAGCCTCTGGCTCGGCCGCATAGACCTGCTCCTGGCAGGAATCTGCTTCGGCATCCCGTCCGCGTTCCTCTTCCTCGACCTGCTCCCCGGAGGAAAGGGAAGGACCATCTCCTTGATGAGAAGGATAGCGGGAAGGAGGACCGAATGATATTTTAGGGGAGAGAATAAGATAACAATTACAACATGAAGTCGAGGGTGAGCGGTATGAAGCAGTACGATCTCATAGTGATAGGCTCCGGAGCGGGTCTCAACACAGCATCGGACGCCTATTCCCAGGGAATGAATGTGGCGATCATCGAGAACGGCCCCCTCGGGGGAACCTGCTTGAACAGAGGATGCATCCCGACCAAGATAATACTCTATCCCGCCGACGTCATTCAGGAAATGAGGGAGGCGGAGAAGGTCGGCGTCCATGCTAAGGTTGAGAAGGTGGATTTCAAACTGATAATGAAGCGCATGCACGACCTTGTTGACGAGGACGTTTCCAACATGACCGGGAGCATCAGGTCGGCCTGGGGCAAGGGGCTGGACCTCTACAACACCGTAGGTGAATTCGTAGGAGAGAAGGTCATAGAGGTCGAGGGCGACAGGATAACCGCCCCCCTGATACTCATAGCCGCCGGGTCAAGGGAATCGGAGCCCCCCATCCCCGGTCTGAGGGAGGCAGGATACCTCACGAGCACCACGGCGCTTGAGCTGGAGGATCCGCCGAAGAGCCTGGTCATCATCGGAGGCGGATACATCGCCGCTGAGATGGCCCATTTCTTCGATGCCGTTGGAACCGAAGTGACGATCGTCGGCCGCAACAGGTATCTGGTGCCGGAGGAGGAGCCCGAGGTATCACTCGAGCTGAAACGGAGGCTCAAGGAGAGGATGAAGGTCCATACCAACTACGAAGTGAAAAAGGCAGGAATGGAGAACGGCCTGAAGTACGTCATCGCCGAGGACAGGAAGACCGGAAAGAAGTACCGTTTGAAGGGAGAGGAGATACTGCTTGCGGTGGGCCGGGTGTCCAACGCGGACCTCTTCAGACCGGAGAAGACCGGCGTCAGGACAGATGAAAGGGGATGGATCGTCGTCGATGAGTATCTGAGGACCAATGTCGAGGGCATCTATGCCGCCGGTGACGCCATCGGCAGGAACCTGTTCAGGCACACCGCAAATTACGAGGTATCCGTGGCATGGAACAATATGATGGCAGAGACCGACGGGGATATGCAGAAACTGGACGAGCACGCCGTCCCCCACGCGGTATTCACCTATCCCCAGATAGCCTCCGTCGGAATGAAGGAGAGCGAGGCCGTTAAAAAAGCCGTTGTCATGGTCGGGGAAGCAAAATACACCGACGCCATCAAAGGATACGCCATTGGTGACGAAGGAAAGAGCTTCGTCAAGGTCATCGTGGATGCCAAGACCAGGAAGATACTGGGCGCACACGCCATAGGACCCCACGCAACAGCCATGGTCCAGCCCCTTGTATACCTGATGAACTCCGGCAAGGGGACATTCCTTCCCCTCGTCAAGGCCCAGACCATCCATCCCGCCATGGAGGAGATAATGGTCAGGGCCTTCGGGAACATGAGGCCTGGAAAGGGGCAGGAGAGGCATTTCGAGCACAACCATCAGCATCATCACCACCATGGCCACGACCACAACCACGACCATGAGCATCACTAACAACGTCCAGCTCAGATAATTATAATAATCGCGGCTCCCCTCTTTGCTTATCCAAGGGGGATGTCCATGGAGAAACGGAGTTCATTTCTGTTGGCGGCTTTGTTGATAGCTTCGGCGCTGATCGCCGTTACCGACTCAGATGGAGCGGAGCCTCCGACTAGGAGTCCGGGAGGAATGCTCTACGTATCCCCCTCAGGCTCTACCTACGACGAGGTCCAGTGGGCGGTTGACAACGCCACCGAAGGTGACACCATCTATGTTGCACCGGGAAACTATTCGCAGGGGATGGTGATCAAGACCGACGGCATAACCGTGATAGGGAACAACACCGGGGGCGAGGTGAGGATCGGCAAGTTCGATATGGGCGTAGGCGCGGTTCAGGCGAGCCGGGTGAACATCTCCGGCCTTAATTTCACGGACGAGAACGATCACATAGGGCTCCTTGCAATAACGAATTCGGATAACCTGATGCTGAAGGATATAACCATCTACACGGAAGAGACTTCCTCCGGACTGTTCATCTCCAACTCCGAGAACATCACCGCGGAAGGACTCAGCATCAGAACCGATGACGATCTGCCCGTGCAGATAAGGGACACGGAGAACACCGTCATAAGGGACATCCTCATCATTTCGGATAAGTTCGAGAGCGCTGTCCAGTCCTTCAACACCAACGTCGGATTGGAATTCGAGGACGGAGTGATCATGATGGGGAAGCACTCTTCGACCGCCTTCGTCTTCGACGGCTTCACAAATGCAACCATCATCAACGTCTCGGCTGCAGGGGTCCAGAAGTACATCACCAATGACAACGGTACAATAGACATCATTGACCTGGCCATACAGGATGATCTGATCGAGCAGGGGCACGATGACGGCAGGATCAATATCTGGTTCAGGAAGGATGTTGCCGCACGCATGCTCGACAGGATCGGGGACGATGTTACAGCCCGGGGTGCCGACCTAAATCTCACGATAAACGGAGAGACCGTCTATTCCACCCCCTTTTACGGCGGGTGGGACGAAAGGTCCGATGCCGAGGGTCTCTTCAACGGCCCCATCCGCTTCCTTTCCAGGAGCTTTGTCGGCCTTGAGCCCGTGAGCTACGGAGTGAACAGTGTAAGGGCCTGGTTCCAGAAAGACCATCCACAGGGGATAATGATCCCGGCTGCCGATGCCAACAGCACCGACGATTTAGTGCTTCTCTTCGATGAGGTTTCAAGGAGGAACGGAACCATAACCGGGACCGTAACCTACAGCGGAGGACCCATGGACGGCGAGAAGGTCGCAAATGCCAGCGTGGATATGACCAACGACTGGTTCGATCCTGTCTGGGAGACGAACACGGACCTGAACGGCTCCTTCATCTTCGAGAACGTCTTCTTCTATCCCGATTTCAATCTGGACGTATTCCCTCCGGACTATGTTATAAAGGGAGAAAATGCGACCGGATATGCCGTTGCCATCGTCGAGTTCAACTTCACCGACGATCTCGACCTGGAGATCGAGGTGGAATACTACGAGTACGTACCTCCGATCAACGGAACGCTTAACGGGACCGTGACCTACAAAGGCGGTCCGATGGACGGACAGAATGCCGTGAATGCCACGGTGATGGTCCACAACAACACGATGTCCATGTGGGAGACCATCGTGGACGAGAACGGGACATATTCCTTCGAGGAGCTCCCCCTGGGCCTGGATTATATCCTGAGGATCGTACCTATGGATGGTGTCACGGAGGGAGGGCTCGAGGAAGGTTACCTGATAACCGAGATATTGTTCGATCATATCTCGGACCAGACATTGAACGTCGAGATCAGGAACTACACTCCTCCGACCGAGGGGCCGATCTACGGATGGGTACGCTACGAAGGGGGGCCCAAGGACGGACTGTTCGCGGAGGGGGCCAGAGTGCTGCTCCTGAACATGACGGGCTCCCAGGTGGGGAACATGACCACCAGCACAACCGGCTATTTCGAATTCCCCGGAAAGCCCGTGGGAGAGGGATACGAGCTCAGGATAACCCCGCGGGAGGATGAGCTGGGGATAAACAACCAGGCCACCGGTTATCTCTTCTGGGACGGGTCGGCATTCACCCACGATGGGGATACGAGGATAAACGCTTCCTTGAAGTACTACAGGAAACCGGTGGAGATCAGGATCGTGGATGATGACGGAAATCCCGTCGAAGGTGCCATCGTGACAATAACCATCGGAAACGAAACATATACCGCCGAGACCGACGAGGATGGTATTGCCATCTTCGATGACCTGGAGGAGATCCCGGACGGCGCCGAGATAGAGGCCTCGAAGGAGGGTTACGAGACCCGGACATGGAAATGGCCCGAACCCACCCCGCCCCTTGTCCTTAGCGAGACGCAGGACCATACTCTTGTGTTCATACTCATTTCCATATTCGTCGTGATAGCCATCGCCGTCGCCTTGTTCTTCATGTTCGGCAGAAGGTCGAAGGAAGAATACGAGGAGTGATAACTTATTATAATTAGGGCCCCCTAAAATAGTATATATGTAACAGCCCTTACATGTTTAAACCCGAATATCATTCCAATTGAAAACCGTAAAAGATATAAATGTGCCATTAGGGGTTTTGTTCCACCCTGCGAGGTAACTATTAGAAGAGGTGCATTCATGAAAAGATACGAAAGTCTTGCTTTGATGATGATCGTTGTCCTCGCGGTCCCGCTCATACTACCTGCTCTTGCTGCGCCGGCGAGACCGGGAAAGACGAGGTCGGGATCGGAAGAGATGATCACATTGTGGGATACCGATATTGCTTTCCAGGGAACGGATCCCATCGATGGTATTGCGATCGGGGACGCGGTCAGTTCCCGTGACGGCAATGAGATGGTCTGGGTTGCGAGGGATGGAAAGACCTACCTAGGTTATTACGACCAGGCGAGCTCTTCCTGGACCTACGACGACATCTGGTCCAGCCCCGGACAGCAGCTCACCCCTGCAATAGGAGACATGAGACCTGATCTTCCAGGGAACGAGATACTGGTGGTCGGTCTCTCCTCCGGTACCGAGGACGAGAATCCCGGCGAAGGCACCGCCACTGTGCTTTCGAAAAGCGGGGCGGCGTGGTCCAGCGAG
>JBLIRK010000075.1:0-6524 GCA_048569615.1 Thermoplasmatota archaeon
CGAATAGACCTGGAATTCTCCTCCTTCGGCGGTATCATCGTCATTCCCCTTGCCATCTTCACCGCCAAGGGCGTTCACTATGAGAAATGCCCCTATGACAAGTAGAGCCACGACTGCTATGGCGAACAGCTGCTTTCCGGTCAATAAGGGCTTTTTTACTTCGGCCATGTACTTTCAATGTTTCATTTCGTTATTGAAATTATCGGTCCTTCCAGGTTAGCCTGATCATTCGTCCCACTTTGGAAAACATACAAATACAACAAATTTGGATTACAAAGCGGGGATGGTTGGCCTCGTCCGGGCAGGTAATTGCCCAAAAACCATGTCCGAGAGGGAAGCTGAAGATGTTCGACTGGTTGAACGATCCGGTGCTGGGAACTGACATACAGGTACAGGACCTTATCATAGCGGGTGCAATATTCCTTCTGGGCGTGATCCTTTCAACTTTCCTGCCGCGTCTCCTGGCAAAGAACATCGCCAAGATCATCTCCGGTTTCGAGGAGCGCTCCCTTGTGAAGAGGTTCAAGAAGGGTTCCAAGGACCACCGGAAGCAGAAAGGGCGTATCGACAGGAGGATGGAGGCGACCGTGGTAAAGCCTGTTAAAAGGGGCCTTATAACTTTCTATCTGCTGCTGTTTTTGGCCCTTGCCATACTGTCGCTGCCAATAGAGATGGGAACGGAGTTCGAGGTCTTCAACAGGGACTACCAGGCCTGGAGGTTCATCCAGTTCCTGGTGGCCTTTGGGCTCCTTGTACTGCTCTCGGTATACGCACTTGAGCCGATCCTCAAAGCCGCCATCTACGCTGCAATGGGATCCAAGACCTCAAAGACCAGCAAGTACAGGCTCTATCGCTCTCTCAAGATGGCGATGAAGATACTGATAATAACCTTGGGCGCCTTCATCTCGCTGGAGGTATCCTTCACCAGGGACCAGCTTCGGCCGATCAACTGGCTCCTGGACATACTCGTTTTCTCCATCATACTCGTCACGTCCTTCACCATTGCCCAGTTCGTGGTAACCCTGACCGAGCCTCAGTTCAGGTCGGGGGAGAAGTCCAAGAAGGACACGGGAAAGGCCATTGGAAGGGCCATCAAGATAGCACTTTACCTTCTTGGACTGATCATTGCCCTTCTATACCTGGGCATCTCCCCGACAACCGTCTTCGGAGGCTCCGTTGCGGCAGGTATCATCCTCGGTTTCGGACTTCAGGACACCATCGCGAACTTCGCCGCGGGCGTAGTCATAGTCATGGACAAGCCTTTCGTCATCGGGGACCGGATCAGGCTCGATTGGGGAGGAAGGGAGACATGGGGTGATGTAACGGACGTCTCGCTTCGGTCGACCTGGATAAAGACCCCGGAGGACGAGGTGATAGTGGTGCCCAACAACGTGATCGCCTCTTCCCAGGTCTGGAACTATACCAGGGATTCTCCAAAGGTCGCCCTTGTTTTCGACGTGGGCATATCCTATGATTCCGACTGGAAGCTCGCCGAGAAGCTCATACTGGAGATACTTCACAAGCACCCTCTGGTATTGAACAAACCCCCGCCCTACGTTCTCATGAAGGAGTTCGCAGAATCCTCAACGGTAATGACCCTCTGGTTCTGGATATCCGAGGCAAGGGACAGGCTGATAATAAGATCGGACATCCTGAAAAGGACCAAAGATGCCTTCGACCGCAACGGTGTGGAGATACCCTATCCCTACAGGACGCAGGTATACAAGGCGGACCTTCCAAAACCGCACAGGCTGGCCGAGGAGTACAAGAGCCCCCTCTATTTGCCATCAACCGGGTTCAGGAAGTTCAAGGTACAGGAGGATTCCATCGTTGAGCTCGAGACCACTGGGACCGTCATCCTCGCCCCCACCTCGGGCTCGTATCCCGCAAGATATGCCGCTCCCATCGTCATGGAGACCGCAATGAAGATGGGGGCTTCCGTCGTTGCACTCTTCATCAAGACCCCGGGAGGGTCCAACATCGAGGGCCAGAGGGCACTCAGGATATACAACGAGGTTGCCAAATCCAACGGCATCGACATAAAGCTCATCTACAAGGAGGGTGACGTGCTCGAGAACATTCTCGAGACCGTGGAGGCGGAAGAGGCATCGATAGTGATAATGGGCTCCACCGAGGAATCCATATTCGGAAGGATCTCAAAGAGGTCCGTCAGCAGGGAGCTTCTGGTCCATCTCTCGATTCCGACCATGATAATACCCATAAAAGCAGTGGCCAGGGAGAAGGATGTCGAGGAGACGAAGAGGGTGATGGAGGAGCAGCTCGATGAGAGCGTTGTGGATTTCAGCTCCCTCGGCGCCCTTGAAAAGATCGAAGAGGAGAGCATGGATGAGGATATGGACGAGGACTAGCCCCTGGTCTACTTCACCAGCATACCTGCCCTTTTTCTCTCCCTGATGATCATTTTCCTTATCCTTTCTCCGTCCACCACATCACCGTGGCCGAAGCCTGCACACTCCCTGTGGACCATTATCTCTCCCGAAGGCAGGAGCAGGAAAGGATAGGTGGCGCAGGTGTAAGGCCAATCCGGGTACATTTCGCAAACGGACCCCTCTTCCCTGAGGGCGCCGCATTTCCCCTCGATAACGAAATAGGGGTGGGTAGCTCCCGTTCTGCGGTCGAGCTCGATGCGGTCCATCCTGATATCCTTTGCACGGGGATCGGAGGAAAGCCTCCTGTACTCCCACCAGGTCAGATTGACGGCCCATGGCTGCTTGCAGCACCATGAGCATCTGATGCATTTCCATCTGGTCCCTTCCTTGAATGGGGTCCAGTATCTCTCTATCAGGGAGTCCTCCCCGGACCTCTCGTGCACCTCGATCCCGAATACCCCCGGTGCGCATATCGTTATCGAATCCATATAATGCTTCCCAAAAGCTTCTTAACAGGTTGCAGCAATTATCCAGGGTGCCCGAAGAACGGTCAAGCTCTCATCATCTGATGGGGATGGTATTCACCCTGCTGGTCCTATTCATCTTCATGGGGACGACCCTGTTCGGGATGTACTACTACGTCAACCGGATACTGGACGAGGCCACCAGGGACGGCTTTACCGATGAGGACCTCACGGTGCCGGCATCCATCGAGAGATCCTTTGAGTCCGAGGATCCGCCCCGGAACATAGTTCCCTGGGACCCCCCCCATACCATGCCTCTTCACTGGAACTGCTCCATTGGTTTCCAGTCGAATTTGACCACAGGCAGGATCGACGGGTTTGAGGACATAGGAGCCGTATTGAACCTGTCACTCATCAACACTGGCGGGGCAAAGCTCTTCGTCGAATGGGTCTACATAGAGCTGGGATGGGCCAAATCTATCGATGGGGAGATAGGCAGGTACGTTTCCTCCGGAGACACCAGACAGCTCCGGCATTTCATGCTCCCTCCTCCCGACGGGAATGTTGCCGGGCCCCAGCTGGCCATTCATATCTCCATCGACATTCTGATCGAGGACGGTCTGAACTGGGTCCGGAGGGAATCCATCGGCTTCGGACAGATCGGTGTCCACTTCGAGGAATGGGGACAGGTGAATCCAGCCCCACGGGTCACCAACAATCCTTCATATTACTTCGACAAGATAAACGGCATGATCAAGGACGACCGTGAGCAGGTTCGCTCGCTTGTTGAGAACTCGACACTGGGAAATGGCAACTTCTCCATACAGAAGGTCGCTGACGCTTACGAGTTCGTCATTGGATCGCTGAACTACATCCCCGATCCCGATACGGGATCCAATCAGTGGATATCCCCCATGACCTGCCTTTCCCGGGGTGGGGGAGACTGCGAGGATTACTCCGTACTCTTCGGAGCACTTGTGCATGCAATGGGGGGAACGGCAAGGGTCATAATCACCAGCGGTCATGCATTCAACGCAGTATATCTTGGCGAAGACCTCTCCGTTCTGGACCTTCTGAACGACCGTTACGGGATGGAGATACCCTTCCAGATATGGGAGGATGATCTTGGCAAATGGCTCCTCGTCGAGCCCCAGTCGAAGCTGGTTTTCGGATGGTTCCCTCTCGATGTGAGGCCCAGTGTGAACTCCACCGCATCCGTGTATATATATGGGCAGGAGGAGATCGGATGGGGATTTGTGGATTCCGACAAGGTTTCCATAGTTGATATATATTTTAAATAGCCGGTCTATATCTCATATGTAGGGGTGCATGCCATGGAATCACGAAAGGTTCAGATCTCGGGAGGCTCGACATACATTGTCTCTCTTCCAAAGAAATGGGCGGAGAAGAACGGTATCTCTTCAGGATCCTCCCTGAACATACTCGAGGACAAGAACGGTCATCTCATGATGTCCCCGCAGGAACTGTCCTTCAAGGAGACCATTACCGGTGAGATAAGGATAACCGGAGATGAGACCCCGGACGGTCTGATGAGACGGCTGGTCGGTGCATACGTATCCGGCGTGAACAATATCGTGGTCACCTCCAAGGGGGCCATAATCCCGGAGCATGCAAGAACGGTGAGGGAGTTCACCAGGCTCGTTATGGGCGTGGAGATCGTGGAGGAGAAAAAGGACCTCATAAGGCTCCAGGACCTGATAGACCCGGCGGACTTCTCCATAAAGACCGGCCTCAAGAGGATGGCATACATCACCGAGAGGATGCTCGAGGACGTGCTGAAGGGAATGGAGAAGCTGGAATCCGAATACCTCGAGGATGTGGTCTCCAGGGACATCGAGGTGGACAGGATAAACTGGCTTATCCACAAGGAGTACAACATGCTCAACAAATCCCCCAAGGTGGCAGACCGGTCCCAGCTGAGCTTCGAGGATGCCCTGAACTACATGCTCTCATCACGCATAGTCGAGAGGGTCGCGGACCATGCCGTTGCAATTGCAGAGAACCTGATCCAGATAGAGGATATGGAGGACAAAACGTTACTGGCCCCCATAGTGAAGCAGGGACAGATCGCCAAGAACGTCTTCTCCGATTCCCTGAAATCGCTTTTCTCCCAGGATGTGGTCATGGCCGACAGGGTCGTGGACAGGTCAAGGGAGGTCAAGGACAAACTTGAACCAATGCTCAGGAAGGTCTTCAAGCTCCCTTCAGACGAAGCCGTGCTGCTGGCTTACGTGATAAATTCCCTTGACAGGGTGGCATCCTACGGCGGAGATATCGGGAAGATAACCATGAACAGGTTCATACTTCTCAAGGAGTGACACTTTTCATTCTGACCCTGTAGAATATGAATATTCCAACACCCAGGGCAGCTATCACCAGAAGGGCGATGAGCACGATAGAGACCGCTCCCCCGGTTTGGGTATCTTTTCCTCCCTCCGAATGATATATGAAATCCAGGAACGAATGGAGCGATTCACGGTCCCCGGCCACGCTCCTGACATAGAACGTGTACGGACCATCGGCCAGATCCCTTATCTCCACCGTCCATGGATTAAAGGGATCGTTGGTCTGGACCTCCATATCGATCCATCCCTGTTCGTCGGGCCCGTTCATGCCGGGGCCCGTGATCTGGTACTGTGTCTTCTCGTAGGCGCCTCCTTTGGACCAGGCGAGCCCTGAGATGGTAAAGGGACCCAATGCTACATGGTCATAGAATGCGGGCGGGGGTGTGAAATTCCCTCCTTCGGTGACCTTGGTGGTTGAAAAGCTCACATTGGTGATATGAGCCTGGAGCCTCGGGTCGACCCTGTTGACATCGGGGATCTCCGCTGCGAGCAGGGTCGCGGCATAGGCATCGACGACACCGTAACCGAAATCCTTCTCCCAGAACGGGTCGAGCTCCGGGAGCATCGGAGGTTTCTTCCTGTCCGCCGTGTATTTCAATATCTCCTTCACGATCTCGTTTCGGTCCTCGAGGTCCGGGTTCGCCTCGAGTACGAGGCCCACGACACCTGCTACCAGGGGGGTGGCGTAGGATGTTCCGGAGCCCCTGTTGCCGTACCCGTTGTTCGAGGCGTCACCGGTGAGCCTGGCGGTATCAGGCTGCATCTGGGTTATATTGGTTCCCGGGGCCGCGATGTCCGGTTTCAACTCGTTGTACGGGTTCCCGTCACCGTTATCGTCCCTCGGGCCCCTCGAGGAGTACCAGGCGACGACGTCGTCCTCGTGCTCCAGCGTGTTCATATCGACCGTTGCGGCGACGATTATTGCCTCCGAGGATGATGACAGGCCGTGGAAACCCGTGTTCGTCGGCCCGTCGTTCCCCGCTGCGTTGATCACAATCGCACCGGCCTGGACGCCGGCATCCAGGAGTCTCGAGTACTGGTCCGTTCCGTCGCTGTCCTGACCGACATCGACACCCCATGAGATCGAGTAGATGTCTATACCCTCGTAATCGGGACTCCCTGTGCCCCATGCGGTGTTGATATTGTTATTGGCCCACCGGACCCCTCTCCGGGTGCCGTCTTTCAGATTGCACGCCTTTCCCGGCAGCATCCGCATCCGGTGTTCCAGGCCACTGCCGAGTCCGTTGACAACCACCAGGTCCACTTCCTGCAGGCGCTTAACAGGCTCACGCAGGGGACCGGCC
>JBLIRK010000076.1:0-5670 GCA_048569615.1 Thermoplasmatota archaeon
AGCAAGGAACTCGTCCAGATTGGTGAGCCTGTCACCGTCGGGATCGTAATCCCAGTCATTTCCGTTCAGGGGATTCAATGCAGCAGCCATGCCTATAAAGGCCGCGAAGCCCAGGACCATGGCGATGCCGAATGCAATTCTCTTCATTTGGAATTCCTCCTAGTATTTGCTTGCAGTTCAAATTCTGTGCTCAAAGTATTTAAAGGTTATGTAACAAACACTGAACGATCTCACTGTGTACATTACATAACTAAGTAAAAGGAAAAAAAATGAAAAGGAGAGAAGGGATCAGCTGTTCAGCAGAGGATTCCACTTCAGTCTTATGGGGCCATCGGGTGAGTCGGTCTCAAGAGTGACCCTTAGCTCGTTGTTGTAGAACTCAACATAGAACCCTTTCAACTTGGACCGGTACCTTGTGACTCTCTTCCCGTAGGAGGTCAGCATCCTGTCGAGAGGCTCCAGGAGTCCGTTCTCCTCCAGTTCCTTTATCTTCTTGTAGGTACCGGCAAGAGGCGTACCCAGATCGTTCGAGAGTTCCTGTGCCGTGCAGGGTTTGGCTTGAGTCGCGGCCAGTATCTTAAGCGCGTTTCCATCGGAAAGGACCTTTGAGGTTTCGAGTATTTTCATTTCCATATCCCCCATGTATGTGCATACATATACATACATGCATATATATGTTTCGTTAAATGCAGGTATGTGCATGCATGTTTAGGGTTTGAAACAGTCATTTGACAAGGTATAGATACCCTCAAGAGGTCTACAGAGGGCCATGGGAGTCCTGCGGGAACCTGCATTCATCTGCGATGAGATGCTCAAGAAGCTCTCCAGGTGGTTGAGGATAGCAGGTTATGATGTTCTCTCCCCGGACGTGGACACCGATGAAGAGATAGTCGCTTTGGCAATGAGAACCGGAAGGATCGTGCTGACCCGTGATAAGGACCTATCAAACCGCAGGGGTATCGAAGCCCTTAGGATAGTATCCGATGAATTAAAGGAGCAGCTGGAGGAATTTCTACTCCAATTCCCAAGGGAGAGTTTTGCACCGGGACCGACCAGATGCCCTTTATGCAATGGTTCGCTCAGGAGATATAAAAAAGGAAAAGGTCCGAACCCCGAAATGGAAATAGACATCCCCTCCAAAGTAAAGGAGGAGATGGATTTCTTCTACGTATGCTCCTCCTGCAGGAAAATATACTGGGAGGGAACGCACTGGAGGAGGATAGAAACGCTGCTCGGACCAATGGGAATGATGCCTGAGCTTCCATGAAGCATGGAGCGGGTCATGAGGACCAAAAGGTATTTTTTATTCAGCTACGTTGAAGTGTGAGAGACGCGGCAAACCAAGGACGAAATCAGATGATATTGGACGAAACAGAATACAGAGAGATCTACGCCAAACTCGACCATTATTCCGATATCGAGAAGCTATGGAGGAGGGACAGGAAATTCTCCAGGGAATTCTATCTTGTCATCTACACCCAGAGAACGATCAGGGAGGTCACTTCCAGGTTCCAGAGGATCAAATCCAGGTCCGAGGAGCTCGTCAGGAGGTGGAAAAGAGGCGCCTCGTTGATGGAGATCTCCAAGGAGCTTGATTTCTCCCCCGTGATGACGGCTTTCATCATCCTCACTTCGCAGGAATACGGACGAAAAAGCTTCAGAAAGATGATCAACGATCCCAGATCCGTCCGGGACCCCCGGCTCAAAAGGGAGCTCATAGAGGTCAGGGATAACGATCCGATATATTCCCCCGAAGGCAATCTGGTCCAGAGAACAAGGGGCATCCAGGGTGAAGATACCATAAAGCACTGGTTGGATGAAAGGGAGATCGAATATGCCAGGGAAGAGGACCTCAGGGAGCAGGGTGGAAAGACCCCGGACTTCCTTCTCAAGAAACCCATCTTCTATAGAGGAGAGCAGGTCAACTGGATAGAGTCCAAGGCATCCTTCGGGGACATGAAGGAGGTCAAGAAGAACCTGAAGAGTCAGCTCCGTGCATATGCTGAGCTTTTCGGAGCAGGGATGGTGATCTACTGGTTCGGTACAGTATCCGACCTTCCAGTGGAGGATGGCATAATCATCGAGACCGGAGATGCTCTTGATGATCCCTGGGACCTTCATTGACCCCCTGAGATCATCCACTCTTCGGAGGCAACCTTTTTCAGCTCTCCAAGGTTCTTGAGCCTCCAGTATTTGGCGCCGCCGTGAACAATCGGATTCTCTTTCTTCCAGATCCTTACCATGGAGAGAAAATGCTCAATTCGTTTTTCAACATCCCTTTCATCCTCTTTTTCGGGGGCCCCTTCCTGCCGGTGTATCAGTATGAGACCTTCCGATTCGAACACCTTGAAAGCAAACCATATCAGCTCGACCTTATCATCGGGCCTCCCCCTACGACCTCCGAGTAGGAAGGTTCTCCTGGAAGGATCGTAATTTACAACGGATAGGATATCGGGCTCCCGGGAGCCGGCCAGGGAGTCGAGGTCCCGGAGATAATAGAAACCGTCTATTGACCTGACGGCAAGTGAAAGACCTCCCGGGAGCACGGCACCGGAAGCTTTCAGATCATCCAAGGCGGTCCTCAACCTGTCCAATAGGACCGGATCGACCGGGCGATGGGCGACCGTTATCGTTCCGATCTCTCCCCCCAGAGGGGAGCTGATTTTAAGTCCGTTGTCCCTGCCCGGGACCCCCTGCTCGTCGGTCATATGATCCTCCCTATGAGCATTTGGAGTAATAACAGGAATGGCAGATAGAGCATCCATCCTGATAGATGAGCGAATTTCCGCAATCGGGGCAGACCCCTACGATCACACCCTCGCCTTCCACGTTGAAATCGTTCGAGGTTTCCTGAGAGTAGAAGTCAAGTGATGGAGATGTTGTTTCCTCCTCACTTATTGAGGGGGGCTTTCCCTCGAGGTACTTCTCCAGCGCCCTACCCATTGCATCGGGACAGGAGAGCACGGATTCCTCACCCATCCCCACCGGGCCCAGTTTCGGATTGGGACACCTTATGCCTTTAAGCTGTTTTGCGACCTGATAGGGATCTATTCCGGATCTCATCGACAGGGAGGCGAGCCTTGCCAAAGCCTCTATCTGGGCCGCGGCGCAGCCGCCCGACTTTCCCAGATTGGCAAATATCTCGAAGGGACCGAACCTGTCGCGGTTGATGGTGACGTAGAGGGAGCCGCATCCCGTATCGACCCTTCCGGTCACACCCTGGATGACCTTCGGCCTCTCCCTCGGTCTGATCACACCGGTGTCCATACCGGTCTTCTTCTTCTTTATGGTGGATAGAACCTGCTCCTCCCTGCTTCCGTCCCTGTATATCGTGACACCCTTGCATCCCAGTTCATAGGCCATCATGTAAACCTTCTTCACATCATCAGCAGTGGCATCATGGGGAAAGTTAACGGTCTTCGACACCGCGTTGTCCGTGTTCTTCTGGAAGGCCGCCTGCATTCGTATGTGCCATTCCGGAGTGACATCATGGGCGGTTGAGAAGATCTGCTGCTGGTCATTGGGAACCATGGAGAGTCCCCTTATGGTCCCCCTTTCCGATATCTTCTCCATGAGTTCTGTGGAATAGAAACCCTGCTTCATAGCCACATCCTTGAAGTACGAGTGGACCTCCATGAGCCTGTCCTTGTCCATGACGGTCCGTTTGAACACAAGTGCGAACAAAGGCTCGATCCCCGACGATGTTCCAGCAATTATCGAGATCGTACCTGTGGGAGCAATGGTCGTGGTTGTCGCATTCCTCAGGGGCTGCTCCCCCTTCCTGGCGAAGACGGACCTCTCATAGTTGGGGAAGGGGCCTCTCTTCTCGGCCAGCTCCCTGGACATCTTGTCGGCCTCTGTCTTAATGAACGACATCATGACATCCGCAAGCTCCACGGCTTTCTCGGAATCGTATGGGATCCCAAGCCTGAACAACAGATCGGCCCAACCCATGATCCCGAGACCTATCTTCCTGTTGGCCCGGGTGTTCTCGGCGATCTCGTCCAGAGGGAAATTGTTCATGTCTATGACGTTGTCCAGGAAATGGACCGAGCTCCGGACCACCCTGCGGAGCCTTTTCCAGTCGATCTCACCCTTTTCCGTCAGCATGACGGAAAGATTGATGGATCCCAAATTGCAGGATTCAAATGGAAGGAGCGGCTGCTCCCCGCAGGGATTTGTGGATTCTATCTCACCTACCTCGGGGGTCGGATTGTCTCTGTTTATCCTGTCAATGAACACTATTCCAGGCTCCCCATTTTTATGGGCCTGGGCTATTATCATCTCGAAGAGATCGCTGGCGGATTCGCTCCCTGCCCTCTCCTTGGACCTCGGATTTATCAGGTCGAATTTGCCGTTCTTGAAGAGGGCCTCCATAAAGGGGTCGGTCAGAGCAACTGAGATGTTGAAGTTGTTGAGCTTCTTGTTATCGTCCTTTGCCTTGATGAAATCCCTGATATCGGGGTGATCGACCCGGAGAATCGCCATATTCGCGCCCCTTCTTGTACCTCCCTGTTTTATGACATCGGTGGCAGAATCGAATACCTGCATGAAAGAGATCGGACCGGAGGATACTCCCTTAGTGGACTTCACTATGTCGTTCTTGGGTCTAATCCTCGAGAAGGAGAAACCTGTCCCTCCGCCTGATTTGTGGATCATTGCCGTGTACTTCACGGTCTCGAATATACCCGGAAGGGAATCCTCGATGGGAAGCACGAAACAGGCCGAGAGCTGCTGTAGCTCCCTCCCCGCGTTCATGAGCGTCGGTGAGTTCGGAAGGAACTCAAGGCTGCACATCAGATCGTAGAACTCACGGATCCTTTCCTCCACATCCTCTTCTTTCCCACCATAGTTCCTCTCTGCGCCGGCAATGTTCTTTGCGACCCTGAAGAAGAGTTCTCGGGGGGTCTCCACCACATTCCCCTCATCATCCTTCTTGAAATATCTCCTCTTTAATACGGTCATGGCGTTCTCTGTCAATACAGGTTCCTGAAGCTCATCAATATTCATTCTCGGGCCTCCACCTGGGTAATTCTGATAGAGCTTGGATCCGGGGCTCCCCGGAGGTCCGGGGGGCAGCTATGCCTAGAGGATTACGGCCCGCTCCCCAAAAAGAGACCTTGCCTCGAACCCTGGCTCAATTCCCCTGAGCGGTAAACCATCATGAGGGCTACTTCGATTATAAGGGTTCCTGGGAGTGGGGTAAAAGTATTGTCCGCAGGCCTTTAGATCTTGGCAAAGGCCTGAGGTCGGAGGCTTGTGCTCCGGGGAAAAAATGGAAAAAGGATTTAATAATAGTGTCTGACTGATTCAAGCAGATAGAGGAATAAAATGTTCCCTTCCCATGAAAGGTCAAAGACCAAATACATAGGCAGAAAAAAGGAGCTTACGATGTTAAGCCATATCCTTGAAGAGATCGTGAAAGGGAAGGGAAAGGTCGTAATTGTCGGGGGAGAAGCCGGAATTGGTAAGACGAGGCTCATCGAGCAGATGAGGGAGCTCCCCAGCTTCAAGGACTTCAAATTCCTCTCCGGCAGGTGTCTCTATTTCAAGGATACGGATATCTACCTGCCCTTCAAGGAGATGTTCTCGCAGTACAGACAGTTGATCAAGGACACCGAGGAGGAGATGGCATCCCCTTTTTCCGTCCAAAAGGGAGACAGAGAGACA
>JBLIRK010000077.1:0-5572 GCA_048569615.1 Thermoplasmatota archaeon
ACCTGGGGAACCGAGACCGGGATCATCGAGGCCGAGGTCTCCGGCTACTATCCTTACAGGGCGGAGGTCCCTGTTGGTGGAACAAGGGCGGAAACACGGCACGATATCTATCTGGACCCGTGGTACGAGGTCTATGCATGGATCAACGGCACCCTTGTGGACGAGAACGAGGATCCCATCCCGGGCGGGCTCACACTCACGGATATCGACCACCCCGCCCTTGAGCCGTACTATATCGAGGTGAATGAGACCGGCATCTTCAGCTTCCAGTTCTATCCGGGCAACTACACGGTCGAGTTCTACAACGATACGTTGTTCGATTCCGCCGAGATACAGCTCACGATGGACGGTATAGAGGGGCTCGTCCTTCAGCTGATACCAAGGTCCTTCATCAACGGGACGGTGGTCGATTGGTCGGGCTCCCCGATCGCTGGTATCAACGTGACCCTGAAGCAGTGGTTCGATGATGGAGACGGCCTCTACAGCAATATTACCGATCGGACGTTGACAGATGAGGGCGGGAATTTCTCTTTCCTGGTCACAAAGGGCAGTTATGACATATTCATACCGAGGACGGAGCTGTATGACAGCTATGAAACACCAGACGAATACCAAACCAATGGATGGATCGACATCTACGGAATTCATCGGCTGGGCAACCGCTCAGAGGCGAATATCAAGGGAAGGGTCACGGGAACAGCAGGACCGTATGCGGATGGCATCCCCTGGGCTACCGTCAAAGCCGTTGTGGGTGGATTTGAGAAATGGGATATAACCGATGAAGAAGGGTACTTCGAGATTGAGGATGTCTCGCATGGAACATACACCATCAGGGCCACCCCGCCTATGAACCTAACTTTCGATCCCGCCAATGGACGGTGGTGGGGATATGTCTGGAACTACACATACGAGTTCAATGTGTCCGGCTATCTCCTGGAGATCAACCCGGTCCTCGAATACATGGAAGAGATCCCTCCCGGCTATGTCAACATCACGGGCCACTCCCCCACGGGGACGGATGTTTACATCAACGAGCCCATAGTCATCCAGTTCTCGGAGAGGATGAACAAGACCAAGGTGGAAGAGGCCATTTCGGTAGAGCCCGCGTTATCGGATCCGGTCTATAAGTGGGACAGCTTCGGGCGGATGCTGACCATCGAGCATGATCCCTTCCAACCAGCAACCGTCTACACGGTCGAGGTCGGCTACAGGGCCGTATCCATCGACGGGTGGCCGCTCTATGAAAGGAACGGATTTTCCTGGAGCTTTACAACGGGAAACGAAACCGATCCATGGGAGATCTTCACCGCCGAAGTGGAGCTTGTGGACATGGTACTTTACGTCGATGTCACGGCTCCGGAGAGCCAGTCGATATACATCTGTATAATAGGAAAGGCCTGCTTCCGGGTATCCGAGGGCTCTCCGGGGACATACTCCGAAAATATCTCCGGTTTCAACTACAATACACAGTACCACTATTACTTCACCGACGAGGACGGCGGCACCATCAAGGCACCGCAGTTCTCGGGATACTTCACAACTCCGGAAGCTCCTGTAACGCCTCCCGGTTGGATGATCACCCTTGGTCGAGTAACGATCAATGATGACGGTGATTGGGAGGTCTACGCTGAAGGAATGGATGACATACCGGTTTACATAGTCATTCCAGGAATAGGATCGTTCAAATTGGATGAGGTCGAACCGGGAGAATATGAGACCGTGATCGATTCGGAAGAGTTCGATGAAGGGGAGGAATACAGCTACTACTTCTCGGACAGGGAGGGAGGTGAAAACCTGGCTCCCCAGTTCTCGGGAACCCTTGTCCAGCCAAAAGGGGCGGATGACGACGACGTTGATGACGATTCCACGTTCAGGAACATCTGCATCGGCCTCTGCCTGGGCTCCATAATACTGATCCTTGTCATGGTCGTTGTCATATTGCTGGTCAGGAAAAGAGGCCAGCCGAAGGGACTTGACGAGGAGTGATCCCTCACTTAATAAATGGGACCTTCCTCAGCCAATCCACATCGGATATGTAGAGGTCCCTGATGTCCTTTCTGTCAAGGACCAGCATGGCAAGCCTCTCGAGTCCCAGACCCCACGCAAGAACAGGCTCCTTGACACCTGCCGGCAACGTGACCTCGGGTCTGAAGATCCCCGCTCCCCCGAGCTCCATCCACTGTCCGTTGAAATGGACGTCCACCTCCAGTGAAGGCTCGGTATATGGGAAATAGCCCGGCCTCACCCTGATCTCATCGAATCCCATCTTCGAATAGAATGTCTTGAGAAGTCCCACAAGCATGTCAAGCGATGCGTCCTTCTCCGCCAGTATCCCCTCTATCTGCTGGAACTCGGGAAGATGGGTTGCATCTATGGCCTCGTTGCGGAACACCTTCTCTATTGAGAAGACCCTGATCGGAGGCTCGGGATGGTCGTAAAGGTATCTGATCGTATTGACGGTCGTGTGGGTCCTGAGAATGGGCTTGTCCGCCTTCTCCTTTGACCATTCATATTCCCACCCCCTGGAGCCCGTTTCGCCTCCGTGTTCATGGACCTCCCTGAACACCTGATAGGGATCCATGCCCTTTCTCTCGTTGAATTCCATGGGTTCCATTTTTCCGACCGTCTCGACATAGAATGTGTCGTGCTCCTCCCTTGCGGGATGGTCCTGGGGAATGAAGAGTGCGTCCATGTTCCAGAGCTCCAGCTCGGCGTAGTTCCCGGTGATCTCCGAGAACCCCATGTCCAAGAATATCCTCCTTATCTTCTCTATGATCTGGGTCAGGGGATGCGTTCTCCCGCCGGAAGCTGTCGGAGCGAAGGTCTCGACGTCGTACCTCCTGAACTCCACATCCTTCCACTTTCCCGACCGGATCATCTCGGCGGTGAGCTGGGTGGCTTCCCTTTTGAGCTCGATACCCTGCTCCGCGATCCATATCCCCTCCTCGGTGAGCTCCAGTTTTCTGACAATCTCCTCCCTCTCGGATATCACATCCTTCCTGCCCTTGAGCATCCTGTAGATCTCATTCGGTATGTCCGAGGCTTCCATCTCCTTCCTTGCCAGAATGTCAATGATCTTCTCGTCATCCCATTTCTTTCCCACGGCCTTCTTCCCCAGCTCGGATATTATCAGGTAGGTCTCTCCTTCCTCCTTCTTCACCTTGGCCCATTTCTTCCTGGAGAGCCATCCAATGGCTATACCGGCTTCCTGCTTGGTGATGCCTCCCTTTGACTCCAGCTCCGAAAGGGAAGCCGCCCCGTCGTTCTTGGCGAGGTATTCCAGCACCTTCCTCTCGGGAAGGCCCTGGGTGGAATATGTCTTCCTTCCAAGGGAGACCCTGTGGAAGACCTCTTCCTGGATGTCCAGGAGGCCCTTGGTCCGGAGCCATGAAGCGGCGTTCATGACCTCCACCTCCTGTGAGAAGCCTCCCTTCCTCATGGCCTTGTCCGGCCTCAGGCCCTTCTCATCCTTAAGGGCAAGGACGAGCCTCTTCTCGTTATGGCTCAGTTCGTCCCTTATCCTCATGAGCTTCTTCTCGTCCAGTTCCGCCAACAGCTCACCAGCCTCTTCTACCGTATATATACAACATTTAAACCTATTTCTCAAGGAGGAGCTCGAGGTAGGACCTCCTCTCGAACTCTCTTACTTCAAGCCTCCCCATCAGCTCGAAGAGCTCATCCTCGCTTCCCCGGATGTCCTCGGACCGTACCTCCGCTTCGAGGAATAGGCCCAGCCCCTCCACCTCGTCGATGCTCAGCTTCACATCCCCGAGGTCCAGGAAGGTCCTGCTCTTCTTCACCTCCAGGACCTTCGAGAATCCCAGCTTGACAAGAAGCTCAAGGATATCATCCGCGCAATCTCCCCCCTGCAGCGCGACCTCCTTCTCGAATCTTGACTTGGACCTCTCCGAGAGCTTCGGACCCTTGTAGGTCATAAGCACGAAAGGCCTGTCGTCCCTTCTTTCCTTCCTGATCCGGAAGGCCTCGTCGGTTTCCTTAAAATCCCTGGAGGGATGGGACAGATAGATGTCCTCGTGCTCCACGATCGATCGGAGCTTTCCTCCCAATTCCGCGATCCGACGGACCATACTCTCCTTCAGAACATCCCTTTCCTTTCCCGGTGCGCCCCTCCGCAGGACAGCCTTGACCTCCACCTCGTATCCGTCCATCGACACTCTACCCCCGTTTATGGATTAATCCTTTACCATGGGACCGCGAAGTGTTAAATTCGAAGTGAACGTTCAAAGTCCCGCAGGTGAGCATTTATGCCGGGGAAGAAAAAGGATCAGGATGACAGGCTCTCTCTCAAGAAGGGGCCGGTTTGGGACAGCGCCACGAAGTCCCAGAAAGAGGAGATCGAGAAGTTCTCCGGGGAATACATGGAGTTCATTTCCGCCGCCAAGACGGAGAGGATGGTTACCGACCGTTTCGTGGAAATGTTGAAGAAAAAGGGCTTCAAACCGTTGGAGGAGGTGAAGAGATGGAGGGCGGGGACAAAGGTCTTTGCGGTCAATAGGGGGAAGAACGTGGCCGCGGCGGTGCTCGGGAAGGAGCCGCTTGAGAGCGGGGCGAACCTAGTGGCTTCCCACAGCGACTCTCCCAGGCTCGACCTCAAGCAGAACCCGCTGTACGAGGACGGGGAAACCAAACTCGCGCTCTTCAAGACCCATTACTACGGAGGCATCAAGAAGTACCAGTGGGTGAACATTCCGCTCGCCATCCACGGAAAGGTGATACTTGGAGACGGAACCCACAAGGACATACACATCGGGGAGAATCCCGGGGACCCGGTGTTCACTATCTGCGACCTGCTCCCCCACTTGTACAGGAAGAAGCAGGGTGAGAGGAAGCTACCCGAAGGCATCACCGGCGAGGAGCTGAACGTCCTTCTGGCATCGCTCCCGTACGGCACGGATAAGACCAAGAAAAAGGTCAAACTGTGGGTTCTGGACCATCTGAACAGGACATACGGCATGGTGGAGGAGGATTTCGTATCCTCGGAGTTCGAGATAGTCCCAGCGGGACCTGCAAGGGAAGTGGGTTTTGACAGATCTATGATCGGGGCCTACGGTCAGGACGACCGGATCTGCGCCTTCGCATCGATCCGGGCAATTCTCGACGTGAAGAGCCCGAAACGGACTTCAATAGCCTTCGTGGTTGACAAGGAGGAGATAGGCTCGGATGGCCCGACATCCATAAAATCCCGGTTTCTGGAGGGTTTCTTCTCCAGCCTCCTTGAGTTAAGGGATCCCGAATACCCCGACAGGCTGCTCAGGAAGGCCCTGGCCAACACAAAGGCGATCTCCTCGGATGTCAACGGTGCGGTGAACCCGTCCTTCAAGGACGTCCACGAGATGCAGAACGCGGCCAAGATAGGAATGGGCATCGTTGTCACCAAGTTCACGGGCTCCGGGGGCAAGTTCCTCTCCAACGACGCGTCGGCGGAGTTCATGGGGTACATCAGGGCCCTGTTCAACAGGAAGAAGGTGCCCTGGCAGCCCGCGGAGCTGGGGAAGGTGGACGAGGGGGGAGGCGGCACCGTCGCCAAGTTCCTGGCCCAGCACAACATGGA
>JBLIRK010000078.1:0-5476 GCA_048569615.1 Thermoplasmatota archaeon
TAAGAGAGGTGAAAAAGTGAAAAGGAGAGTATGCGTGATCGGTGTGGGCCACACCGACTTCAATTCCATCACTCCCGACGTTGAATGGAAGGAGCTGATGTACGAAGCCTACCAGAAGGCCTACGTTGACGCAGGAATAGATCCGAGAAAGGATGTTGACAGCTTCATTACATGCGCCGAGGATTTCCTCGAGGGTTTCAGCATCTTCGACGAGTTCGTCCCGGACCAGATAGGAGCCGTACTGCGCCCCTGCATGACCGTATGCGGGGACGGCATCTACGGGCTCGGGAATGCCTACATGCAGATCAAAACGGGGCTTTTCGACACCGTATTGGTCGAAGCACACAGCAAGATCTCGGACCTGCTCACACCGGGCGAGATAATGCTCCACGCCCTCGACCCGATATTCGAAAGACCGGTGACCGGTCCGGTCCTCAGACCGAGATACGGAGGTTCTCCCACTTATACCAAGGAAGAGCCAAAACCTGCCATCGGGGTCACAGACGAGAAGCAGAGGGTACACCCATATTTCCTTGCGGGGATGGAGATGAAGGACTATCTCCAGATGAGCGGGACGACCGAGGAGCACTGCGCCGAGGTGGTTGCGAAGAACAAGCAGGCAGCCTTCCACAATCCCATGGCGGATTATGAAGCAAACATAACGGGAAGCGATGTGATGGGGTCCCCCTATCTCTTCAATCCCCTCAAATCGCTGGACATCAGCCCGAACGTTGATGGGGCGATCGCCTTTGTGCTTTCCACCGAGGAGAAAGCGAAGGAATGGGGCATCGAGCCCGTGTATATGTCCGGATTCGGCTGGTGCAGCGAGACGCCATGGCTGGGAACGAGAAAGTTCGACGCAGGTTATGCGGCCAAGGCCTCAAAAATGGCATACAAGATGGCCAGGATCGATCGCCCCAGGGAACAGATCCACCTTGCGGAGGTCGATGACAGGTTCTCCTTCAAGGAGCTTCAGCACCTGGAAGCCGTGAACCTCGCCAAACCTGGAGAGGCGGCGATGCTTCTGGAGGATGGCGAACTGGACCGCGACGGTGCAATACCGACAAACGTATCCGGCGGATCGCTGGGCATCGGGAATTGCTACGAGGCCACTGGTCTCCAGAAAGCCCTGGAGATAGTGATCCAGATGAGGGGCGAGGCAGGAAGAAGACAGGTCCAGGATGCCGAGGTTGGACTTGCCCAGGTCTGGAGAGGAATACCCTCGAACAGCGGTGCAGTGGCCATATTCGAAAGAGGAGGTGCGTGATATGAGGGACGTTGCAGTGATAGGTGCCGGAATGACCGTTTTCCGCAGGAGGCTCAAGGAGACCGGCAAGGAGCTATCTTTCCTTGCCACGAAGATGGCCATGGAAGAGGCTGGAATAGAGAAACAGGACCTTGACATGGTCGTCATGGGAAGCGCTCCCGACGCTTTCGACGGCATACACATGAAGGGAGAGAACCTCTCAGACGGTGCCGCCGCCACCGGCAAACCCTATGTCAGAGTTTTCAATGGCGGGGGAACCGGCGTCTTCGCACCAATCGCAGGATGGTGGCATGTCGCTTCGGGCGTCGCCGATATCGCACTGGTGGTTTGCGAAGAGAAGATGGGGAGCTGCTATCCCCATCCTCAGACCGCTTTCAGGCATATCTGGGACCCGATACTGGACCGGCCCCTGAACCCCAACCTCGTATGGTTATTCGCCATGGAGATGAACCGCTACATGACCGTTCACAACATCAAGAAGGAGGACATTGCCAGGGTAGCCGTCAAGAACAAGAGGAACGCCGTCGGCCATCCCTGCGCCCAACTCCCCGACGAGAAGATCACCATCGAGGATGTCCTCAACTCAGAGGTCATGGCGTGGCCGGTCCAGAGGCTTGATATCAGCCCCCCGAGCGATGGGGCCGCTGCATTGATATTCTGCTCTGCCGACAAGGTCAGGCAGTACACGGACGATCCGGTCTTCGTCTCGGGGGTCGGATGGAACATAGATTCGACTATGTGGACCAACAGAGACCTCTACTTCCCCCAATACGTGGCGAACGCAGCCAAGATGGCCTACAAGATGAGCGGGATCACAAATCCAAGGAAAGACATCGACTTCGCGGAGCCCTACGATCCGTTCGATTACAAGGAGCTGCACCACATGGAAGGGCTTCTGTTATGCAAGAAGGGAGAAGCTCCGATCCTCACCAGGGAAGGTGTGACGGAAAGGGATGGCGACATGCCCATGTGCCCGTCAGGCGGACTCCTTGGAGTGGGCAATCCCATTGCGGCAACCATGGGGCAGAAGGTCTGCGAACTTTACTGGCAGCTTGCCGGAAAGGCAGGTAAGAGGCAGATCCCTGGAGATCCCAGGATAGGCGTCGGCCAGGCCTGGGGAGACATCATGCAGATGGCCACCGTGATGGTCATGAGGAGGGGTTGAAATGACGGGAAAAGATGATATGGTACCGGCGAACCCGAGGGGAACTCATGTCGGGAACAGGGACATCAGGGAGAACAGGATCACCTACTCTTGGTGGGAGCCCGAGGTCCAGTACAACTGGGCGCTGGGTCCCGCGATGAGCAGGTTCCTGGAGGAGCTGAAGAAGGGCAAGATCGTTGGAAGGAAATGCCGCAAATGCAGGAGGATCCTTGTCCCTCCCAGGATGTTCTGCGAGCGATGCTACAACCCCACCGACGAGTGGGTCGACATCGAGGACACCGGCACCATCGAGACCTTCTCGATCTCCTACATAGACTCGGATGCTAGGCCCATCGAAGAGCCGATCTTCATTGGAGTTGTCTCCCTCGACGGTGCATCTCCAAAGCACGGCATCATGCATTACTTCGGTGAAGTTGGCAAGGATGAGATACACATAGGGATGAAGGTGAAGGCCGTCTGGAAACCGGAGTCGGAGAGGACGGGAGCCATCACGGACATCATGTATTTCAAACCCCTGAAGAAAGGAGGTGGAAAGAAATGACATTCCTGGAGAAACAGACCGATCCCACATCCCCCATGCACTGGAGGGGGGACATGCAGGCGGATTATCTATATCCGAACGGTGATGCCGGGGACAAGTTCTTCAAGAACCTCAAGGAGAAGGGAACCTTCCTCGCAACGAGATGTCCGAAATGTTCCAAGGTCCTGTTCCCACCCAGGCTGTACTGCGAGGACTGTTTCGTGGAGATCCCGGAGGAGAACTGGTTCGAGGTTCCCCCGACCGGCATCATCAGACTGTACACATTCGCAAAGCTCGATACCCACTGGGAGCCGCTGGAGACGCCGAGATGCATGGCCCTCATAGACATCGAAGGGACGGATGGTTCCATACTCGGTGTCGTGAATGTTCCCGAGACGGATGATGACCTTGCAGGATCCCTTGTAAAGGCGAAGCTGGCTCCAAAGGCAAAGAGAGAAGGGACCATGAAGGATATTCTCTACTTCGAGCTTCTTTAGGGTTTACGGGAAGATCAGAGTAATGTGTATCCCTGTTACATATGCTCCCCAGCTCTGGAGCTTTAATGCTACCTTGTCAAAATATTGCGGAATAAAGTATTTGAGGGATGTCCTCCTAGGGATTTTTACATACCCCCGGAGGACTCCATCATGACCGAGAGAAAGTACACATTGTCAGACCTTCTCAGAAGTGCTGCCAGAGACAACCCCGACAGGATCGCCGTGTTCTTTGAGGACAGGTCCTTGACATATTCCCAGCTCGACGAACAGGCCTCGAGCTTTGCCAGCGGTCTTCTGAAGATGGGGATCAGGAAAGGCGACAGGGTCGGGCTCTACATGCCCAATTACCCAGAATGGATCGTTGCCTTTTTCGGGATCGCCAGGATGGGGG
This sequence comes from Thermoplasmatota archaeon, assembly GCA_048569615.1. GTDB lineage: Archaea > Thermoplasmatota > Penumbrarchaeia > Penumbrarchaeales > Penumbrarchaeaceae > JAYEPK01. Next base: position 3,841 of record JBLIRK010000078.1, read on the forward strand.
GCGTCGTCGTACCCATGAACACCAGGTACAAGGCCAAGGAATTGGATTACATCCTGAACAACTCCGAGGCAACCGGTCTCGTGATGACCTCTGATTTCCTGAACATCGACTACGTGGAAATACTGGATGGACTCCGAGGAAAGATACCCGCTCTCAAGCGGGTGATAGTCCTCGGGGACAGGCTCTCCGAAGGTATGGATCCCTACAGCAAAGTAGGGGAGCTTGGATCAGACCATGCCGATGATGCAGAGCTGGCCCGGATAGAAGCCTCGATAAAGGAGGAGGACGTGGTCTTCATCCTGTACACATCGGGCACCACCGGAGAGCCGAAGGGAGCCATGCTCACCAATCTCAACATCTCCAAGAACGCCGAGCAGATCTCCCAGGTAATGAAGCAGGATGTCAATGATGTGACCCTCATCGTGGTGCCTTTCTTCCACTGCTTCGGGTGTGTTATCGGAATATCGGCCTGCGTCTCCGCCTCCTCAGGGATGGTCCCAATGCCCTCCTACAATGCCGAAGAAGCCCTGATGTACATGGATATGTTCAAAATTTCCATCGTCCACGGGGTTCCGACGATGTTCATCGGATACCTCGAGGCGCTGAAGAAGAAGAACTACGACCTGAGCAGTGTTCGGACAGGGGTCATGGCCGGCGCTCCCTGCCCTGTGGAGATCATGAAGGGAGCCAGCGACAAGATGGGTGCGAACATAGTGATAGCATACGGCCTCACGGAATCATCACCCGTGATCACCATGACCGACCTCAACGACAGCCTCGATGACAGGGTGAACACCGTCGGGAGGGCCCTGCCCGAACAAGATGTAAGGATAGTCGACGAGAACAACGAACCTGTTCCACCGGGTACCACCGGTGAGCTCTGTGTAAAGGGCTACAATGTCATGAAAGGATATTTCAAGAAACCCGAAGCCACAAGGGAGGCCATCGACGAGGAAGGCTTTCTCCACTCGGGGGACCTGGCCGTTGCCGATGAAAGGGGTTATTACAAGATAGTGGGCAGGAAGAAGGAGATGTACATCTCCGGCGGTTTCAACGTCTACCCCAGGGAGATAGAGGAATTCCTCTTCAAACTGTCACCCGTGGAGAATGTTGCGGTCCTGGGTGTTCCGGACCCCAGGTTCGGGGAGGTGGGCCTTGCGGCGGTAAAGCTCGTAAAAGGCATGCGAGCCACCGAGGAAGAGATCATAAACTACTGCAAGATGAACCTTGCCAACTTCAAGGTCCCCAAGTACATCTGGTTCGTGGATGATTATCCCATGACCCAGTCGGGAAAGGTCCAGAAGTTCAGACTGAGGGAGTTGGCTCTCGAGAAGTTCGGACTGAAGGAATGAGCGACGTCCCGCACACAGGCTTCCAACGTGATGGACCAGATCCCGTGCTGAGGGTTGAGGTAAGCTGAAAATCCCGACCTCGACCTGGAAAGGAAATAAAAAAAAGAAAAACTAGATATTGAGTGTACGTATAAAAACCTCACTGAAAACAGCACCATAACCTTAAATTAGCCCCTCTTCATTCGGAAATTCCCTACCTCAGCGAGAGGTAGGTCATTCCTAGCTCGTCTAGGATTAATGCAATAGGGACGCTACCCCGGTCCCTGCATCCCGATCGAGAAGGG
>JBLIRK010000079.1:0-5258 GCA_048569615.1 Thermoplasmatota archaeon
CAGCCGACAGCCCGAGCAGCGCTCGTCGATCACGCTCGCCCGCACCGGCTCGAGGGCCAGCTCGCCCTGGCGGATGCGCATCAGCACCCGCGCGGCGGCGGCGGCGCCCTGCGAGACGCTGGCCGGGATGTCCTTTGGACCCTGAGCGCAGCCGGCAATGAATATTCCGTTCACGAAGGTATCCATGGGTCTAAGTTTGGGATGGGCTTCAAGAAGGAATCCATCCCCACTTCTGGACAGTCCGAGTATACGGGAGAACTCCTCCGAATCGGCCCTTGGAACCATGGCGGGAACCAGGACCACCATGTCCGTTCGAAGTTCGAAGAGCTTGTTGGTGGTGGTATCGAAAATATCCACGGTTGTCTTGTCCTTGTGGACCCTGACTTCGGAAGGTCTTCCCCGGAAGAAGCTCACCTCCTTGCCCCTGATGGTCCTGTAGAATTCCTCGTATCCCTTGCCGAATGCGCGGATATCCGTGTAGCAAACATTGATCTCCACCTCGCATCCGAGCTTCTCCCTGAGAAGGTATACATGCTTGAGAGCGGTCATGCAGCCTATCCTGCAGCACCAGGTGCAGGCGTGCTCGTCCCTGGAGCCGGCACAGAGGATGAAAGTTACGGATCCCGGCCTTTCCCCACTTGAAGGCAGTAGAACTTCTCCTTTTGTGGGTCCGGAGGAGCTGATCAGTCTCTCCAGTTCCATGGTCGTTATCACATCGGGGGACCTTGTATATCCGTATTCGAACATCCTGTCCGGGTCCAGAAGATCATATCCCGTGGCAACGACGATCGTACCCACATTGATCTCCACCTCCTCGTCCTTCTGTGTGAAATCTATGGCTCCGGGTTCGCATGCCTTGGCGCAGAGAGGCCCGTCACCGCATTTTCCGAACCGAAGCATCAGACAATGGTTCGGGTCTATGGTTGCTTTGAGTGGAATTGCCTGGGGGAACGGTATGTAGGCCGCCCCCCTCTTTCCCATATAGAGGTTGAAATCGTCCGGTACATGGCCTGCGATCCTGCAGGCACTGGCGCAGTCATTGCATCCCGTGCATTTGTCCACATCCACGTACCTTGCCTTCTTCCTCACCTTGACCCTGTAGTTCCCAACGCTCCCATCGACAGAGACCACCTCGCTGTAGGTCATTAGCTCTATGTTCGGATGGTTCTTCGTCTCCATCATCTTGGGTGTCAGGATGCATGACGAGCAGTCCAGGGTCGGGAATGTCTTGTCGAGCTGAGCCATGCGTCCACCGATGGTCGGCTCCTTTTCGACGAGATAGACCTTGAAACCGTCATCGGCGATATCCAGAGCCGCCTGCATTCCCGCCACTCCTCCACCGATCACCAGTGCCTCGGGTGTCACCGGTGTCCTCGATTTCTCCAGGGGTTCCAGCAGCAGAGCCTTGGCAACAGCGGCCTTGACAAGGGATCTTGCTTTCCTGGTCGCCTCGTCCGGGTCCTCATGGGCCCAGCTACACTGCTCCCTGATATTGGTGATCTCGACATTGTATGGATTCATACCTCCATCCTCGGCCACTCCCCGAAATGTATGCTCGTGCATCCTCGGGGAGCAGCTCGCGACAACGACCCCGTCAAGCCCGAACTCCTCTATGGAATCCTTGATGAGCTGGGCCCCCGGGTCCGAGCACATATATTTGTACTCCTTTGAGACAACCACCCCATCCAGTTTGGAGGCGTACTCGGCAACTGCCTTCACATCCACTTTGGATGCGATATTGACACCGCAGTGGCAGACGAAAACACCGATCTTCTTCAAGCTTCCACCCCCTTGTCCCCTTCCAGCACTTTTTCCACCGGGCTCAGGTTCAGGTCCAGTGCAAGCTTCTCCTTCTCGACGCCGAAGGCGAGTCCCATAAGCTGGGTCAGATAGAGTACGGGGACCTTCAGCTTCGCACCGACGGTCTCTCCCGCTTTCTTCTGCTTTGAATCATACATCTTGTGGCACCACGGGCATGACAGTGCCATGCCGGTGAATCCCTGTTCCTGGATAGATTGCAACTTCTGGCCGGTCTTGGTCAGGGATGTCTCTGGATGGACAGGGAGGAGCGGGCCACCGCAGCAGTCCAGCTTCTCGGGATAATCGTCGGCTTTGGCTCCCAGGGCTTTGAGTATACTCTCCATCATCTGAGGATTCTCGGAGTCCACGGGCCTTCCTATCTCCGAGGGTCTGAAGATATGACAGCCGTAATGTGTCGCGAAGTTCAGGTCCGAAAGCGGTTTTTTGACCTTCTCCTTGATGGCATCGAGTCCCACCACATCATGAAGGAGGTCCAGGACATGATATAGCCGCGAGGTCCCTCTGTATTCCAGTTCCTCATTTAAGAGCTTTGAGTTAACACGGTCCTTCATCCTGTCATCGGAGTCCAGGATCATTTTGGTCTCGCTGAGTGCAAGGTGGCACATGGGGCAGGGTACCAGAATATCCAGACCCTCCTTCTCGCAGATGGCAAGGTTCCTGGCAGAGAGGGTCAATGTAAGCATCTGGTTAATGCTCTTGAGCGGTTCACCGCAGCAGGAGAAGCCTTCAAGATCGACGATCTCGATCCCGAGCATTGGAAGGACAGCTTTCAATGAGACCTCGTAACCGTACTGTTCCGTAGGCATGAGACAACCCGGATAAAGCGCATATTTCAACATGTTGACTCCTCACACCTTCTCCATGGCAACTGTCATGATCGTCTGCTGGAACTTTGCGGGGTCCTTGGGTTTTGAACAGGGGGGTAATCCTGTCTGATCCCTCGATCTCGTCCCACCATCCCTGGTGGGGACCGTTTGAACATCCTGTATCAGTCCTATGCCCATGGCAGACTGGAGCATGGCTGTGAAATCACCCGGGACCTGCTTGCCGCTTGCGACCGCGAGGTTCTTCAGGGTGAACAGAATGTTCACGGGGGCGACCTTCTGCGGGCATCTTTCCTTGCACTTGAAGCAGCTCATACAGGTCCAGATGATGTCGGAGTTGACCATCTCATCGATAAGACCCCTCTTCAGCAGAGCCACTATCTTGTGCGGTTCCAGCTCCAGCAGTTTATGCGCTTCGCAACCGGAGGTGCATTTCGCGCATTGGTAGCAGAAATCGGAAACCTCCTCCTTAAGTTTCTGGAGCCTCTGGTTGATCTCCTGCCTCTCGGTAACTTGTGCCTCCGCCATGGAGGTCAGATCGATGATGCTCATATGATCCCCCTATTACAGTGTGAAGATGGGAGCAAGGGATGCGTCACATCTTCTGTTTGATCGCGTCGATGAGTTTCGGTATGACCTGATACAGGTCACCCACGATGCCGTAGTCGGCAGAATTGAAAATGGGTGCGTCGGCATCCTTGTTGATGGCCACGATGACCCCGGAATCCCTCATGCCAGCGACATGCTGTATCTGGCCGGAGATACCACATGCGATGTACAATTTTGGTTTCACCTTGTGTCCGGAAAGCCCGATCCAGTGGTCCTCTGACAGCCATTTCAGGTCTGCCGCTATGGGTCTTGAGCACCCAAGGGTATTTCCGTTGATGACCTCGGCAAGCTCGCGTATCAGCTTGATGTCATCGGATCCCTTGAAACCACGGCCGCATGATACGATTATCTCCGCATCCTCGACATTGGTGCCCTCTGACCTCATCTTCTGGACATCGATGATCTTCGAGCCGTAGTCCTTGAGGTCGATCTCCTTCTGTACTATCTCTCCCGACCTTCCGGGGTCCGCAGGCAACGGATCGTAGGCCTTTGCCGGCACCGTGATAATACCCGGAAGAGAGCCGAATTGCTCAACTGCTATGGCATTTCCGCTGTAAACACCCCTCTCCGCGAGGATCGAGTCACCCTCGTAGTAGATCTTGCTGGCATCCGAGATGCAGCCCGCATCCATTTTTGCTGCCAGCCTCGGGGCCAGCTCCTTGCCGTCCTTTGTGGATGCTATGAGGACGATCTCCGGCTGCTCTTCCTTGATAACGGCTTCGAGGATGTCCGCTGCCTCCTCCACCTTGAAGGCGGCAAGGGATGAGCCGGATGTAATGACCCTGTCGGCCCCGTGATGGATGTAATCCTGGGCCCAACCTGCCGGGTCCTTTCCTATGAGGACCGCCGTGACCTTCTTCCCCTTCTGGTCTGCAAGCTCCCTAGCCTTGGCCAGAAGTTCCATTCCGTTCTTCTTGACATCTGAGAATACTACCACCATGATATCACCCCAGCAGGCCCTCCTTGGCGAGTTTTTCTGTCAGGTCGTTCACTGCCTCGTCAAGGTCATCTTTGTAGATTATGTTCTTCCTTTCCATTGAGATCCCCTTGAGGTCCTTTTCCAGGACGCGAGCTCCTTCACCCTCGACCCCCAGATCGCCCGGGGTCCATTCATGGATGGGTTTGCTTGCCGATCCCAGGATCTGCATCAGGCTCGGTAGCCTGGGTTCATTGATCTCCTTGGTCACGGTGACGACAACGGGATAGCTGGACTCCGAGACAACCATCTTGTCGCCCATATTCCTCTGGGCCTTGATCCTGTCCCCGGATGGCTCGACCTTGAAAGCATAGGTCAGCTGGGGCCAGTTGAGGTATCCTGCGATCCTCGGCCCTACCTGACCCGAGAACATGTCGATGGAGGCTTCCCCGCAGAGGACGACCCCGACATCTCCCACCTTCTCCACTCCTTTTGCGAGAAGCTTGGAGACGACGTGATAGTCCGCTCCCTGGGGTCTGGGGATTATTACCCCCTCATCGGCCCCCATAGCAAGAAGCTCCTTGACCTTCTCCCTGGCATCGGGGGTTCCCACGGTTAGTACCGTTATCTTTCCCCCGACGCTGTCCTTGATCCTTATGGCCTCCTCGACAGCGTTCTTGTCTATATCGCTGATCTTCTTGGGGATGCCTTCGAGGACAGGCTTGTTCGTGGAGGGATTGATCTTGATCTCCCCCACATCCACCACCTGTTTTGCGCATACTACGATGTTCATTATTTTCACTCCTTTTTCTTCTCCAGCTCCTGTTCTCTCAGAAGCTTACGTTTTATCTTACCTGATTGTGTCTTTGGTAATTCCTTGACAAACTCGATCTCACGGGGATATTTGTAAGGTGCCGCGTTCTCCTTCATGAACCTCTGGATGTCCCTGAGGAGGTCCTCTGAAGGCTCGAAACCCTCGTTGAGGATCAGGAACGCCGCCTTCACGACCGGCTGCGCCGTCGTGACCGAACGGCCGGCGGCGTCGTGAAACTCACCCGTATCCGCTGAATGGACTTCGACCCCTTGAA
>JBLIRK010000080.1:0-5225 GCA_048569615.1 Thermoplasmatota archaeon
TCATAACTATTATTATAATAATCCAAAAAATACCCTTACATATTTTTATGTTTTTCAAATCCTCACTTCTCCTGTCCTGATGGACGTTGTTTCAATAAATTACCATTATATAAAGCATGCAAAAAAAAATACCATTTGTAGCATGGGATTATATATGGTTTTCTATTCTCTATTTTCACCAAATTAAAAATGAAGAAGATTGAATAATGGTTTTTTGTATGGCAATTTTTGTTTAGCAATATTATATCAATTTTTCCAGTACAATGTACAAGAAGACAAAACATTATATAGGGAAACTGGATACTCCCCCTACTTCGCTGGAGGAAGTAAAAATGGTCGATTTTGAAACTGTGGAGTTCAAGAACATCCCCTTCGGGAAGAACAACTTCATAGAAGTGGCTAGGAAAAGGGCCGTCATGGGCAACGGTGGACAGACCGAGTTCATATCGATATCGAGGGGATATTTCCAGAGCGACGATACCAAGAGGTACAAGAACTCTGTGACCATCCCCGTGGACGAGGATGTCAGGAAGCAGATCGCCCAGTTCGTGTTGGAGATATGAACGAACCAGGGTCCGAATAAACTGGATCGACGCGAAAGGTGAGCCTATGGTCGAGTTCAAGGCTGTGATCGCAGACACAAAACACGGAAAGACCTACCAGACAATGGTCTCGGGCCAGCATGCAAACAGGTTGATGGGAATGAAGATAGGGGAAGAGTTCGACGGTTTGTTCGTCTCCCTTCCCGGATACAAGCTTCTCATAACGGGGGGATCCGACAAGGACGGCTTCCCCATGAGGCCCGATCTCCCGGGACAGCACAGGAAGAAGATAGTACTGTCCGGCGGCGTTGGTTTCCATCCCGTTTCACAGGGGCAGAGAAGAAGAAAGTACGTCAGGGGCAACACGATTTCAGCGGATATAGTCCAGATCAATCTCAAGGTCGTATCTTACGGACCAAGACCCATAGGGGAACAGCTGAAACAAGAGGAAGGTGAATGAAGGTAAAGACACAGCCCGAGGTGAACATCGGTCTGGTTGGACACGTCGACCACGGCAAGACCACTTTGACCGAAGCTCTCTCAGGTGTCTGGACCGATACACATTCCGAGGAGATCAAGAGGGGCATAACCATAAAGCTGGGTTATGCCGACACCGAATTCTACAAGTGTCCCAAGTGCGAGGAGCCGAAATGCTACTCGACCAAGGCAAAATGCCCTAATTGCAGCTCGAAGTGCGAATACCTCAGGGCTGTATCCTTCGTGGATGCCCCGGGCCACGAAACCCTCATGGCCACCATGCTCTCGGGAGCAGCAATAATGGACGGGGCCCTCCTTCTGATCGCCGCCAACGAGAAGTGCCCCCAGGCACAGACAAGGGAGCATCTCATGGCCCTGGATTTCATAGGTATCAAGAACGTCATCATTGTTCAAACGAAGATCGACCTGATCTCCACCGAGAAGGCGGTCCAAAACCACAATGAGATCAAGAAGTTCGTGAAGGGAACAGTGGCGGAGAACGCCCCTATCATCCCTGTCTCCGCCCACTACGGGTCCAATCTAGACCTTCTCATCAAGGTCATTGAGAAGCACATCCCGACCAGGGAGCACGACGACAAGAAGCCGATGAGGATGTACATTGCCCGCTCCTTCGACGTGAACAAGCCGGGAACCTACTTCAAAGACCTCAAGGGAGGCGTGCTCGGCGGAAGCCTTCTGATGGGGGAGGTCAGGGAGAAGGAGGAGCTCGAGATCCGCCCGGGGATAAAGGTCGAGGAGAAGGGATCCTCGAATGTCTTCTTCCAGCCCCTTTTCACGAAGGTTACAACACTGATGGCGGGCGGGCAGATGAGGAAGGAGCTCCGGCCCGGAGGCCTCGTTGCCATTGGTACGGGCCTCGATCCAAACCTGACGAAGTCCGATTCCCTCATAGGCTCAGTAGTGGGGTCCCCCGGAACCCTTCCGGAGGTTGTGAGCACACTCACACTGGAAACCTTCCTCATGGACTACCTTGTGGGACTGGAGGCGGAGGTCGCGGTGGACAAGATCAGGACCAAGGAGGTCCTAATGCTCAATATTGGTACAGCCACAACGGTTGGCATAGTGACCTCCCCCCAGGAGAACAAGGTCGAGATGTCACTGAAGATGCCGGTCTGCGCCGACAAGGGACAGAGGGTGGCAATATCCCGCAGGATCGGGTCCAAGTTCAGACTCATCGGCTATGGCATAATCCTGTAGGGGGTTTCCGATTGGTCGAGAATGAGGGGGGGGGGATCTTCTCCCCCGATGAAATGGACGATAACTGTATCATTTTGGATGCGAACTCACTCCTTGCCCCCTTTCAGAACTCGTTCAATCTGGATTCAGAGCTTGTAAGGGTCCTGCCGAACGTGAGCCCGGTGGTCCCGACATCCGTACTGCGCGAGCTTGAAAGACTGAAGGGGAAGGGGGATTGGCGCATAAAGGCCGCTCTTGATCTCTCCGCTAAATATCCTAAGGTGGACATAAAAGGAAAGGGGGATGCTCCGATCTTCAATCTGGCGGTGAAGAAGGGATGGCCCGTGATGACCCAGGATAAAAGGCTAAGGCTCAAACTTCTTGGAAGGGGGATCCCGGTCGTTGTGATCAAGGACAGGGGACAACTGTTCCTCATGGAGCCATGATCACGGCTCGCCGTCGTCCTCTGGGCCGTTTACCCACGGCCTGTACGATCCCTGTCCGGGGCTGCTGGAATATGGCGAGAAGGCGGGATCTCCGTATATGACGAACATGGAGACCTCCTTCCAGTGGGCTCCTGTAAGGCCGCCCTGCCAGTCGGGATCGTCCAGGTCTTGAATGAATGGGCTTAGGGGTTTGTCCCTTATCGGATTGTGGATGTACCGGTTCTCCGCCCATCTCAATGCTTCACCTACCGTTCCATAGGTCTCCTCGTTGTTGAGGATCCCGTCCCAGAAGAAGGCGAACCATGCATCGTTGAGGTCCCATTCGTAGTTACCGTCGCTCCAGGCAGGGTTTATTATTCCGGGAAGCCACTCCTCGGTGGCGGAGGTCGCATCCTGGGCTATGTTGGAAAAGGAGACCTCGGTTGCGCCGCCGGAGACGACGGCACCGCCGTAGAGGTAGTTCAGGGCGAAGGTCCTCTCCACCTCAATGGGTTCGGCGGGCTTCCACCAGCCGGCCCCGTGGATCTTGGCGTTCATGCATGCGACCCAGAAGCCGACCTGGGGCGGAAGAAGAAGCTCCCTCACCTCCTCTCCCCGAAGCACTGACCTCTCGTCCCCGGCGGCGTATGGAACCATGTAAAGTGAGCCGTATTCCGAGCCGTGGCCTCGGTAGGCCACGAAGCCGGAGGCCTCCATGGCGTTGTTCATATCCTCCTGGCCCTTGGGATCGACGCCGTCGCCGATGAGGATGTCCCTTCCGAAGTTCGAGGGTCCGATGTAGTCGTATGTCATTCCTTCATCGACGGCGTCCCTGCACCAGAACCTGGCGGGGGTCACCTGCCCCCTCTCGTAGGTTATCTCGTACCCCGAGAAGGAGGTTCCGTGGCTTGCCCAGTTGACCTGCTGGGTGCCCGTCGAATAATCGATCTCCACAACATCCTCATGCTGCTGGTAGAGATAGGTCCTGATAATCTGGTTGGACATCCCCTGGACGTTCAGGTTCACGAGCCTTCCGACGGCCGAGTCCATATAATAGGGATCGTCGCCGAGGAATCCGTAAGCCACATCCGAGCTCACCAGCAGGTCTCCCTCGACATTGTCCGGGTTGTCACTGGTCTGGTCAGGGAGCTGGAACTGGGGAACCGCGGAAGCCGAGCCCACCAGCGTGACATATTTCGGCAGGCCGTAAAGGGATACCATGTCCTTGAGACCCAGATAGTACCCTATGGCCCTCTGGTTCAGCTCAAGGTCCATGTCCCCGATGTTCTCCTGGGAAGCTTCATACTGTGTCATGACGTAGGCATTCCTGTAGGCCGCCACTTCCGCTGCGACCGCGGAGATGCCCTCTACGTGGAACTGGTCGTCGAATTCATCATATCCTGGGGAGCGGTGGAGCATCTCCGTGGAGCCGTCAAGAGGGTTGACTACCATGACGTAATCGAAGGGGATTCCCATGTCGCGGAGCTCCTTCCATGCCTCTTCCTGGGAGTTGTATGTCCTCTGCCCCTGGACCATAGCAAGGTTCTTGTTCTTGGCTATGGGAGCGGCCCACAGGGCTTCCTCATAGTTCTCCACCGTCATGATGCCGTCGAACCCCATGAACCTTGCAGGTGTGGAGGGGTCCATGTCATATATGTTGTCGATCGTGAATTGATTGGTTGCTGCCGGGGGGTTTTCGGGATCGCGGGTGAATAGGTGGATCTCGTAACCTCCGAGCCCGAGCTTATCTATTGAATCCATCTGATGCTCGTCCAGACTGCCATCGGGATTAAGGAAGAAGAGCGGATGATAGCCCCCGTTCTCGTCCACAGCCAGGGTGGAGAGCTGGGCGGCGAACAACATGGATGCGTTGTCGGAGGGCTCGTCCATGATCAGCATGTAATTGGCTGCCAATTCGATGTCCGGGTCATAGGTGGGACCGCGTGCTTTCTTCTCCTCTGGCAGTAATACTGCTATACCAGCTATGAGAAGAAGGGCCGCAACAGCGACAGCGATAACTACCTTACCCTGCCTAGAGCTGAGCCATTCCTTCGGATGCATGGGAGAAAATATGTTCACTGTCTAAAATGGTTTTTGGTTGAACTGTATCAAATCATCCTGATGCTGCGATCTCGCTTGCTCCCGAGGGAGCACCAGGAAATGTTATTTAATTCGCTCCGCTCCCAAATCCTTATTAATGAAAGTATATTTACTCGACAAAAAATGCCACCGTAGCTTAGCCTGGTAGAGCGTCTGATTCGTAATCAGAAGGTCGGGGGTCCGAATCCCTCCGGTGGCTCTTTTTCTACCCTTCAGGTCGCAGAGATGAAGGGTAAATAGGTTGGGGGGGATTCGGACCCCGAAGGGTCTTTAGACTTCGTATCACCCGATTCACAGAGAAGTCTAAAGATGAGCAAAATCGCTGATTTTGCGGAAGTCCGAATCCCTCCGGTGGCTCCTTTCATTCTTACCCGTATTTTATTTCGGCTGCTTCTTTACGAACTCATGGTTCATGAAGAGCTCCTTGGAGCGCTTGAGTGCGGAGAGCACGGGCATCTCCTGTCCCGACAGGTAATTGATAAGA